>NZ_NPKT01000015.1 GCF_008329565.1 Mycolicibacterium sp. P1-5 | reverse complement strand
CTACCAACTCCCCAATCCACGCCACCCGCCGGGCGGCATCCTGAGCCTCGGCCCGCGCGAAACCCACAATGGACTCCACCACCACCGCATCACCCACCACCCCAGCATCGAACATACATTCGAGTATGCCACCAGGCACCGACGAAAAGTGGTTCGCGACGCCTCGCGCTAGACCCAGTACGGCACGCGCGCCCGGTACTGCCGCAGCGCGAACGCCGCCATCAGCCAGCCGAGTACCGTCAGCCCGATCACGACCGCCCAGTGCCGCAAGTGTTGATCGGCGCCCAGCAGGGGAGCGCGCAGGATGTCGAGGTAGTGCAGCAGCGGGTTGAGCTCGATGATCTTGGCCCACTTGCCGGCACCCTGCTGCTGCAAGGTGTTGTCGTTCCAGATGATCGGCGTCATGAAAAACAGCAGCTGCACGATCGAGAACAAGAGAGGCCCGATATCGCGGTAGCGGGTCGCCAGAATGCCGAAACAGAACGACACCCATACACAGTTCAGCATGATCAGCAGCAGCGCCGGGATCGCCGACAAGTCCGCCCACGACCACGGTTTCGGGAAGATGATCGCGATCACCACATAGATGACGATGTTGTGCCCGAACAGAATCATCTGCCGCCACACCAGTCGATAGACATGCACGCTCAGCGGCGTCGGAAGCTGTTTGATGAGGCCCTCATTGGCGATGAACACATCCGAGCCCTCGAGTATCGCGGCGTTGATCATGTTCCAGATGATCAACCCGAGCGTCACGTAGGGCAGGTGCTCGGACAGCTTGAGATGGAACAACTGCGAGTACAGTCCGCCCATCGCGACGGCCGTGGTCCCGGTCGCGATCGTGATCCAGAACGGGCCGAGCACCGACCGGCGGTATTTCTGCTTGATGTCCTGCCAACCGAGGTGCAGCCACAGCTCACGCTTGCGGAAACCGTCGAGCAGGTCGCCCCACGCACGGGTGAAAGTCTTCGACTGCGCGGCGGCATCTACGAACGTCATCTACTGAACCTTTCCCGCCGGCCCAAGCGCCGCAATCGAATCCATTCGGCGAAACCTCTCGCGTCGCGGCGTTGTATCAAAAAGAACCATCCGAATCGCACCCACTCTTGGGGCACGAGTTTGCGCATGCCGCGCTGTGCCTGCAGGTAGCCGCGGTTGCGATAGGTGAAGAATCGCTTGGTCGGATCATCGGGATACTGAGTGTGCATGCGACCACCGAGAATCGGCTTGAACTCATCACTGCCTTGCGGATGCAGATACGTAGCCTTAAGGCACGTCCCGAACGGCAGCCCCGACAGCACCAATCTGCGGTGCATGTCTACCTCATCACCGCGGATGAAGAGTCGAATATCCGGTACACCAACCGATTCCAGCGTAGAAGCACGAAACAACGCACCGTTGAACAGTGACGCTATCCCGGGCAGCAGATCGTCGTCGCCGAGTTCGGAGACTTGCCGTCGCCACACCAGGCCGCGGCGCAGGGGAAAGGCCAGCCGGTCGGGGTGGTCGAGGTCGCACACCATCGGTGACACCTCGGCGAGCTGATGGCGCGCAGCGCACGCCAGCAGCGTCGCCAGCACCTCGGCGTCCTTGGGGCGGCCGTCGTCGTCGGCCAGCCACACCCAATCGGCACCCAGCGCCAGGGCATGCAACATCCCCAACGCGAAACCGCCTGCGCCACCTAAGTTTCGGCGGGACGCCAGATACGTGGAGGGGACCGGCTGAGCTGTGACCAGGTCACGCACCCGTTCGTCGGAATCGTTGTCGACCACGATCAGGTGGTCGACCATCCGGGTCTGTGTGCTCAGTACGTCCAGGGACTTGGCCAGCTCATCGGTACGCCGATGTGTGACGACGACGGCGCACACCATGTCGGTCACGGGGTGGCGACCCCATCGGACCAATCGGACTTGTGCTCGTCCAGCACTTCTCGCACATGCCGGGCCGCGTCCTCACCCTCGTATGCCCGCACGACGTCTTCGATGCCGCCGGACATCTTGATGGTGCCGTGGTCGATCCACATGGCGGTCTTGCACAGCCGCGCCAGGAACTCGTTGGAGTGGCTGGCGAACACCAGGATTCCGGACCGCTCGACCAGACGCTGCAGCCGTGATTGCGCCTTCTTCAAGAAGTCCGCATCCACCGCGCCGATGCCCTCGTCGAGGAGCAGGATCTCCGGGTCGATGCTGGTGACCACGCCCATGGCCAGCCGCACGCGCATACCCGTGGAGTACGTCCGCAACGGCATCGACAGGTACTCGCCGAGCTCGGTGAAGTCCGCGATCTCGTCGACCTTGGCCATCATCTGCTTACGGGTCTGCCCCAGAAACAGACCCCGGATGATGATGTTCTCGAAGCCGGAGATCTCCGGATCCATCCCGACGCCGAGGTCGAACACCGGCGCGACCCGGCCGCGCACAGCGGCAGACCCGCGAGTCGGCTCGTATATCCCCGACAGCAGCCGCAGCAGCGTGGATTTGCCCGCGCCGTTGTGGCCGACCAATCCCACCCGGTCGCCCATCTTCAGCGACAACGTGATGTCGCGCAGCGCCTCGATGACGACGACATTCTCGGTGTTGCGCCCGATCGCGCCACCGGCGGCGCCCAGGAATGTCTTCTTCAGCGACCGTGTCTTCGCATCGAAGATCGGAAACTCAACCCAGGCCTCGCGGGTTTCGATGTAGGGATCGTCGGCAGACACCGCGGTAACTACAGGTACTGCCCGGTGCCGTGACCGGGGGCTCCGGGCGGGCCGGGCTGTGCGATCCCGGGGGGCAGCGCGCCTTGGCCGCCGCGCATGTGCTCCAGCTGGGCGCGGGCCGCCATCTGCTGGGCGAACAATGCGGTCTGGATTCCGTGGAACAGGCCCTCGAGCCAGCCGACCAGCTGAGCCTGCGCGATTCGCAGCTCGGCATCCGACGGGATGCTGTCGTCGGTGAAGGGCAACGCCAGCCGCTCGAGCTCGTCGCGCAACTCGGGGGCAAGGCCGTCTTCGAGTTCACGGATCGACGTCGCGTGGATCTCGCGCAGCCGGCTGCGGCTGGCGTCGTCCAGCGGTGCCGCCCGCACCTCCTCGAGCAGTTGCTTGATCATGGTGCCGATGCGCATCACCTTGGCCGGCTGCTCCACCAGGTCGGTCACGGAGCGTCCGTCTTCGTCCCCGCCGTCATCGCCGCCGGTGATGATCTCGATGTTGTCGTCGTCTGCGTTGGCTGTCATGCCCTGAGCATTCCCTCGTGTCCCACGGTTATTGGGTGTCCTGCGGCGCAGATCCGCGCCATTCGTAGATGCGGGCCTCGCCGTTGTCGTAGATCTTCGCCCACGACTTGGACTTGTCTAGTGACACTAGTCCGTCGGGCATGACGAACCCGCGAACCACCGGCGCGCTGGTCAACACATAGCGGATGTTCAGTGCCTTCACCGCCTTGGCGATCCGTGGATCGTGGTCGGCGTCATCCGCATAGGCCCAGAACACGAACCGGTTGTAGCCCGGCCCCTGCTGCACGGGGTAGTCGTAATGCGTCCACAGCGGGTGCAGACCGGCCACCGCGTACATCCACGCGGTGCCGTCGACGTTCGCGTTGCCGATCAGGGTGTCGCGTGCCCCGGGCAGGGTGGCCAGGTACGCCATCGCGTCGAGATCTTTGTTGTCGACGATCACGCGGTCATACTTCTCGCCCATCAGGTAGCGGTGCCGCGGGAAGTAGTGCCAGGCCAGCCCGACGGACACGGCGACCAGCAGCACTGCGGTGGCGCCGATCCAGAATCCGCGGTCTGGCTCCCGACCGGCGGCCCACCGCCGGGTCAGTCGGCGAGCGCCCGCGACGACCAACAAAGCCAGCGCGTACAACGCGTACCCGGCCATCGGCATCAGCAGCAGTGTGACCACCGCCGACAGCCGCCGCGGGTCGCTGTAGAACAGGTCGCTGTACTTGCCCACGATCGCACCGACCGGGCCGCCGAACGGCGCTCCGGAATGCACGATCGCCACCATCAGAACCAGCCACACCGCCGCCGGCCACCAGATCCGCTTGGTCAGCAGCAGGACGAAACCGGCACCGGCCAGCGCGATGATGGCGTTCTGGATCGGATAATCGTTGAGGTGCCGGGTGTGCTGGACGACCGCATTGAACAGCGTCCGCTTGCGGCCCAGGTGGGTGACGAAGGCGTGCCCGGCGATGACCTCGGCCTGCTGCAGCACCCCGAGGAACTGGGGTAGCAGTACCGCCAGTGTCGGCACGGCGATGATCACCAACGTGATGAAGTCGCGCAGCCGGCCCAGCACCGGTCGCAGCAGTGCGTCCAGCAGCCACCACGCCACCACCAACGTGACCACCACCACGCCACCCGTGATGTGCACCGAGAACACTCCGACCAGCGAGATCACCGCCAACGGGATGCGGTCACGGTTCCGCAGCGACGACGTGACCAGCACGAACGCCGGTATGGCGAGGCCGTAAGCAACCATGTTCGGCATCGAGGCGGTGTCGAATTCGACGTAGGGCACCGCGGTGAAGCACGCCGACAGAGCTGCGGCGGTGGCTGCCGCCCCGGCGCTGCGCCACTCCGACGTGCCCGTGTTGATCCCCCGGTCGCTGCGGTCCTGCCCGCCGCGGCGCGAGCGCAGCAGCTGCCAGGTCAGCAGCCCCGCGCTGAGCGGGAACAGCCACACCGCTCCCGCCAGCGAGCTCAGCGTGTACGCCGTGGTCGGCGCGGCGCCGGTCAGCTGAGCCAACAAGGCGCCCAACGCGTGGAACACCGAGGGGTAGTACAGCTCTGCGTGGGTTTCGACGTTGCGGAGTTCACCCATGTGCGTCGACGACGCCTGACCGGTGTCGAGGATCCAGCGGATGGTGTTGGCATGCCAGACGGAGTCCCAGTTACTGGGGATGGACTGCCAGTACGGCATCCCGCGCCACGCCGCGACACCGACGAGCAGCGCGCCCAAGATCACCCCAGCCGCCAACGTCAGGGCGGGCCACAGCGAAACCTCATCGACGGCCGGATCGGCGGCGCGATACCGGGCGAGCAGAATGCGCAAACCAAACACGGCAGCCGTCACGATGGCCAACGCCAGCAGTGCCGTCCAGACATTCCATCGGATGCCGATCGCACCGAACGGGATGATGGCCAGGCCCACAACGCCGTACGTCAGCACCGGCCCCACGCCGAGTGCGACGTACCAGCGCAGCCGCCCGGCCAGTGCCACCACCGCACCCGGCAGGATCAGCAACAAGACCGCGATCAGGACTCCGAACCCGAAGCTCACTGGACTAGTATGGCTGGCCAGGTGAACCTGCCCTTATCGCCCATCGGCGAGGACCGCAGGCGCCCTCGCTGTCTCAATAGCGCAATCACCGACGCTTTAAGGTGGGCTCATGGCATATGACGTCGCCCGGGTGCGTGGTCTGCATCCCGCGTTGGGCGACGGCTGGATGCGTTTCGACGCTCAGGCCGGGATGTTGATCCCCGAGTCGGTCGCCACCACGGTTTCCACGGCGTTCCGCGGCTCGGTACCGAATACGGCCAGCCCGCATCCGTCGGCCCGGCGCAGCGTCGCCGTTCTGGACGCCGCCCGCCAGGCGGTCGCGGACTTGGTCAACGGTGACCCGAGTGGGGTTGTGCTCGGCGCCGATCGCTCGATCCTGCTGACGTCGCTGGCCGACGCATCGTCCTCGCGGGCGGGAATCGGATACGAGGTGGTCGTCAGCCGGCTCGACGACGAGGCAAACATCGCGCCGTGGCTGCGGGCGGCCAACCGGTACGGAGCCAAGGTCAAGTGGGCCGAGGTTGATATCGAGACCGGTGAGCTACCGCCATGGCAGTGGGAGAGTTTGATCACGCCGCCCACCCGATTGGTGGCCATGGCGTCGGCATCCTCGACCCTGGGCACCATCACCGATGTGAGTGCTGTGACCAAACTCGTCCACGATGTCAGCGGGCTCGTCGTGGTCGATCACTCGGCGGCCGCGCCCTATCAGCTGATGGACCTCAACGAGAACGAAGCCGACGTCGTCGCGCTCAATGCGCCGGCGTGGGGCGGTCCACCGATCGGCGCGCTGGTGTTCCGCAACCCGTCCATCATCGACAGCTTCGGGTCGGTGTCGATGAACCCCTATGCCAGCGGGCCGGAACGGCTGGAACTCGGCAGTCATCAGTACGGTCTGTTGGCCGGCGTGGTCGCCAGCATCGAATACCTGGCCGGCCTGGATGAGGCCGCGCGGGGTAGTCGCCGCGAAAGACTCGCGTTCTCAATGCAATCCGCGGGGTCCTACCTCAACGGTCTGTTCGACTACCTGATGGCCTCGCTGCGATCGCTGCCCTTGGTCATGGTGATCGGCCGGCCCGAATCCCATATCCCGGTGGTCAGTTTCGCGGTGACCGGGGTGCCCGCCGAGCGAGTGGTTCAGCGGCTGGCCGACAACGGAATCCTGGCCGTGTGCAATGCCAATTCACGGGTGCTCGACCAGATCGGCGTCAACGACATCGGTGGTGCGGTGACCGTAGGGCTGGCGCATTACTCGACGATGGCCGAAGTCGATCAACTGGTACGGGCGCTGGCGTCGCTGGGCTGAATCAGGCCGGGTCATTCGCTGACAGTCAGCAGGACCTTTCCGAACGTCTCCCCGGCGGCGAGCACGCGGTGCGCTTCGGCGGCCTCGGCGATCGGGAACCGCGCACCGATGATGGGACGGACTCGGCCGTCGGAGATCATCGGCCAGACTGATGCGACCACCGCGTCGACGATGGCCACCTTGCCGTTAGGTCCGTCAACGGGCCGGCCGCGCAAAGACGTCCCGATCACATGTAGCCGCTTGGCGACCGCCTTGGCGATGTTGAATTCGCCTTTGATGCCGCCCTGCATGCCGATGATGGTCATCCGGCCGTCCGGCGCGAGCGCGTCGAGATTGCGATCGAGGTACGCCGCGCCCATGATGTCGAGGATGACGTCGGCCCCGCGGCCGTCCGTCTCCTTATTGACGCGCGCGACGAAATCCTCATCGCGATAACAGATTAGGACATCCGCGCCTAGTTCACCGCACAGATCCAGCTTCGATCGCGAGCCCGCGGTCACCGCTACCCGATTGCCCAGAGCGGTGGCCACCTGGACGGCGTGGGTGCCGATCCCGCTGGCGCCGCCGTGGACGAGCAACAGCTCGCCGTCGGCCAGGTGTGCGGTCATGACGATGTTCGACCACACCGTGCAGGCGACCTCTGGCAGCGCGGCCGCATCGGCCAGAGAGACCCCGAGCGGAACGGGCATGATTTGCCCCGCGGGCACTGCGACATACTCGGCGTAACCGCCTCCGGCCAATAGGGCGCAAACGTCTTGTCCGACAGTCCATCCCGTGACGCCTTCGCCGACGTTCGCAATCACACCGGAAACCTCGAGGCCCAGGATGTTGCTGGCTCCCGCAGGTGGCGGGTAGTTTCCGGCCGCTTGTAGGAGGTCGGCACGGTTGATGCCCGCGGCGCTGACTTTGATCAGAACTTCGCCATGTCCGGGTGTGGCGTCAGGCACTTCGCTCCACGTCAGGCGGTCGGACGATTCAGCGACGATGGCCAACATGCGGTTAGGTTACTCCCGAGGCGTTTCGGGCTTCGTACGGCGCTGTGTCGCTTACGATTGCGCAATGGGAGGGATAATTGCGGGGCGTACGGCCAGTGAGATGCCGGGGTTGGACATAGCCGAGCAGAGGTCTTGGCAGAACTTCCTCGACGCTGCACTGCGTCTGTACGGAACGCTGAATCGGGGGCTCGTCGACAAGCACAAGTTGAGCTTGGTTGACGTTCGGCTGTTGGAAATTCTGGATAACTCTGAGACCGGCGCGGCGCGGATGGGAGATCTGGCAGAACAGATCATGTCGCTGCCGAGTCGGGTGACGCGCCAGATTCGTCGGTTGGAGACGGCGGGCCTGGTACGTCGAGAGGCCAGTCCCGACGACGGCCGCGGAGTCTTGGCGAGCATCACCGACCTGGGGCGTGAGGTGGTCGAAGACGCGATGCTGACCTACGCCACGGGTGTTCGCGAAAACTTTCTGACACCGTTGTCTCGTCCGCAGATGGCGGCGATGGGGGAGAACTGCCGCCGCATCAGTGCCGCGTTGAAGAACGGCGGCAACTCGGCGAGGGTCGGCCGCGTCTAACCGCTACTCTTGTCGGCGGTGGCGTGGCAGAGCGGCCTAATGCACTCGCCTTGAAAGCGAGAGACGGCTAACACCGTCCGGGGGTTCAAATCCCTCCGCCACCGCTTCATGCGTTCCTGTCGCTACCCGCCAGCTGTGCAGCGGGATCAGGAAATCTGTGGATCAGCTTGGGAAGCGTGCATCTTTCCGTCGCGGGGCATACAAAGGATGTAAGGCGTCCGAAAGGTTGCCGGACCATTTTTGCCGACTGGCCCGGCAGGGTGGCGTCGTCCGAAAAATCCCCGAAAGGTACTGGTCACATGTCCTCCCCGCAGAAGCTTCAGAAAAGCTTGGCTCTGGATAAGAGGTTGCTGGGCGTTATCGTCGGCGGCGGTGCGATCGCTGTCCTCGGTCTCTTCGGGCTGACTCACCCGGCCCCGGCCTCGGTTACCGGCAATCTCACCGCTGATTCCGGTTCCGAGACGAAGTTCCCCACCTACTCCTCACCGGCCGTCGCTGGTATGAATCTGGGCGCCACCACCACCACACAACCGGCCGATGAGCCGACCGCCCTCGCGATCCCCAAGGCGGCACCGGCCGTGAAGGCCGGCAAGTAGCGGCTATTCGCCGGTGAACTCCGGCTTGCGCTTGGCGAACATCGCCGAGATGCCCTCGTTGAGGTCCTTGGACGGTAGGAAAGCCGAGTTCCACGCGGCGACGTAGCGCAGGCTGGCCGCCACATCCGCCGTGCGCTGCTCGTCGAGGACGTCCTTGATGCCGTGCACCACCAGTGGCGAGTTCGCGGCGATTTCGGCTGCGGTCTGATGTGCGGCGGCCAGGGCGGCCTCGGGATCCGGGTAGACGTCGTTGACCAGACCGATCTTCTCGGCGCGCACGGCGTCAATGTCCTTGCCGGTCAACGCCAATTCGCGCAGATGGCCGTCGGACAGTATGTACGGCAACCGGGCCAGGCTGCCCACATCGGCGACGATCGACAGTTTGACCTCACGCACCGAGAACTTCGCGTCGGCGCTGGCGTACCGGATGTCCACCGCGCTGATGAGATCCACGCCACCACCGATGCACCAACCGTGAACGGCGGCGATCGTCGGGGTGCGGCAGTCGGCCACCGCGGTGATGGACTGCTGCATGCGCTTGAGCTTGCCGTGGAATTCCACCCGTGGCCGGGCCGACACTTCGCCGGTCATGGCGCCGCCCACGGTGTCGCCCATGGCCATCAGATCCAGCCCGTAGCTGAAGTTTCGTCCGGATCCGGTCAGCACGATAGCCCGGACTCCCGCGTCCGCATCGAGTTCGCCGAACGCGACCGGCATCTCGGCCCAGAACGCCGGACCCATCGCGTTGCCTTTGCCAGGGCCGATCAGCGTGACCTGGGCGACGTGGTCCTTGACCTCGATAGTGAGGGATTCATACTGCTGGCTCATGACCTGAAGGCTACGACCCCCGAGGCTGCCTGCGTTACTCCAGGGTCACGTGCGGTCGCCGGGCGGCGATGCCTGCTCCCAGCGCGAAGAATGCGACCAGCAGCGCGATGACGCCGATCGCGATCGGCGTCGAGTCGCCGACCAGACCCGGCAGGTTCTGCAGGATGAGCGCGAAGGAGATCAACAGGCCGAACAGACCCAGGCCCGGCGCGACGAACGCGCGCCAGGTCGACACGTCCAGCTCACCGGCGCGCTTGCGGCGGATGAAGAAGGCGAGCACGGCGACGGTGGTGGCGATCAGCAGGGTCGTGATGCCGACCGTGGAGATGCCGGCCAGCCATGTGTAGAACTGCGTCACCGGGTCGAGCTCGAACAGGACCGCGACGGCGATGGCCACGGCCACGACTATCGCGTCGACCCCGGAGGCGACGTGCGGGGAGCCGTGGGCGGCGTGCGCCTGCCCGAGCCGGTTCGGGAACACCCGGCGGTTGGACAGTGTGAAGACGTAACGCGCGACGATGTTGTGGAACGACAGGATGCAGGCGAAGAGGCTGCTGACGAACAGCACCTGGACGATGTGTAGTCCGGCCGAGCCGAGGTATTGCTCAGTTGCGTTGGGCAGCAGGGCTGACGGGTCTGCCTGTGCCTGCTCCACGGCCTCACTGTCGCCCACCGCGCTGATGAGCGCCCACGTCGAGACGGTGTAGAACGTCCCGATCAGGATGACGGCCAAATAGGTGGCCTTCGGGATGGTGCGCAGTGGCTCGCGCGCCTCGTCGCGGAACACCGCGGTGGCTTCAAATCCGATGAAGCTCAGGATCGCAAACAACAACGCGATACCCGGTGCACCGGAAAGGATTTCAGACGGCGTCACGACTCCTGTGGACAGGCCTTCGTGGCCGCCGTTGAAGACGACGGCGGCGTCGAGCGCCAGCACGATGGCCACCTCGCCGATCAGGAGGACGCCGAGAACGTTGCGAGACAGGTCGATGTTGAAGTGGCCCAGTGCCGTTACGATTGTGAACGCGGCGAAAGCCCATATGCCCCAATGGATATTGGGAAAACCATAGGAGGCGAACAGGGCCTGGGCTCCTTGGCCGATCAAGCCGTAGACGGCGATTTCCAGCGTCAGGTATGAGATCAGCGCGACGAACGCGAAACCGAAGCCGGTCACTCGGCCGAGGCCCTTGCCGATATAGGAGTAGAAGGCGCCCGCGTCGGGCACATACGGCGTCAGAGCAGTGAATCCGACTGCGAACAGCAGGATGACCAGCGTGCTGACGACGAAGATGGCCGGGAAACCGATCCCGTTGCCGTTCGCGATGCCGAGCGGAACCGGCCCGCCCATTACGCCGAGCGGGGAGGCGGCGGCCACGACAACGAGGACGATGCCCCATACGCCAAGCGTCCCGCGAAGCTTGCGGTGCAGACCATCAACAGCAGCCGGGGCAGCGCCCTGTTCAATTTGGTTCGACATGATGCCCTTTCGCTGGATTCGCGCCTGCAGACGCTAATCCCGAGCGGGGCAGGATCAGACACTTCGGATCAGCGGGATTCGATGCCCGCTCAGATGTACATGGCCGGGTCGACGTAGGTCGTCGGGTCCACCAGCTGTTCGCGCTGCTTTTCCGTGCGCGGGCGCACGACGGCGGGGATACCGGTGGCAATCGAGTCCGCCGGCACGTCGTGCGTCACCACGGCATTCGCGCCGATGGCACTGTCGTCGCCAATCACCAACGGGCCCAATATTTTTGCCCCGGCCCCGACGACCACCCGGTTCCCCAGGGTGGGATGGCGCTTGCCGTGTTCCAGAGAACGCCCGCCGAGCGTCACGCCGTGGTAAAGCATCACGTCGTCACCGATCTCCGCGGTCTCGCCGATCACCACGCCCATTCCGTGGTCGATGAAGAACCGGCGGCCGATGGTGGCACCGGGGTGGATTTCGATTCCGGTGGCGCAACGGGTCACCTGCGACAGCACGCGTGCGGCACCACGCAGTGCCGGCTTGGCCCACAGCCGGTGCGCCAGCCGATAGGACCAGATTGCGTGGAGGCCGGAGTAGACCACGGCGTTCTCGACGTCACCGCGCGCAGCCGGATCATGACCGCGCGCGTTGCTCAGGTCTTCACGCAGTGTCGACAGCAGACCCATGAATCAGTCCCGGATGTGCTCGAAAAGCGGTGTGGAGATGTAGCGCTCGCCGTAGTCACACACCACGGCCACGATGAGCTTGCCGGCGTTCTCCGGGCGCTTGGCGACTTCCAGCGCGGCCCACACGATCGCGCCGGACGAGATACCGCCCAAAATTCCCTCGTCCGTACCCAGGTCTCGGGCCACCCTGATGGCGTCTTCGACTTCGACGTCGATGATCTCGTCGTAGGCATCACGATCGAGCACCTCGGGCACGAAATTGGCTCCCAAGCCCTGAATCTTGTGCGGGCCGGCCGTGCCCTCCGTCAGCAGCGGGGAATCCTTGGGCTCCACGCCGACGATCTGAACACCGGGCTTGCGCTCCTTGAGCACGCGGCCCACGCCGGTGACGGTTCCACCGGTCCCGATGCCCGCGACGAAGATGTCGATCTTGCCGTCGGTGTCCGCCCAGACTTCTTCGGCCGTCGTTTTCTCATGGATCGCCGGGTTGGCCGGGTTGGCGAATTGATTCGCCGAGACGGCGTTGTCGGTCTCGGCGATGATCTGGCGTGACTTTTCCACCGCGCCGGACATCCCCTCGGAACCGGGGGTGAGCACGATCTCGGCGCCGTACGCGCGCAGCATCACCCGGCGCTCGGTGGACATCGTCTCCGGCATCGTCAGGATCACCTTGTAACCACGGGCGGCGCCGACCATCGCCAGGGCAATGCCGGTGTTGCCGCTGGTGGCCTCGACGATGGTGCCCCCGGGCTTCAGCTCGCCGGATGCCTCGGCGGCGTCGATGATCGCGACACCGATCCGGTCCTTGACGCTGCTGGCCGGGTTGTAGAACTCGAGCTTGACCGCGACCTGGGCATCGAGGCCCTCGGTCAACCGGTTGAGTCGGACCAACGGCGTCCGGCCGACCAGCTCGGTGACGTTGTCATAGATTTTGCCCATGCTGCGCGTCCCTTCTCGTGGCACTCCACCGAACACTATGCGGCGCTCGATTAGTCCTGTCGCCCCGGTCACCCCCGTGTGGCCGGTCTGTCGGTGGCCGGTCGTACCGTGGGGGCATGGCTGACGAACTGACCGCAGGACCGGAAGCGCCGCCCGTCGACGAGTTGGACGCCGCCGAGGCGTCACTGCAGGTTCTCCAGCAGGTGGTGCATGGCATCGCCACCGACGACCTCACGAAGCAGACGCCGTGCCGCGAGTTCGACGTCGCCGGGCTCACCGATCATCTGCTGAACTCGATCACCCTGCTGGGCGGCGCAGCCGGTGCGCAGCTTCCGGAGCGCAATCCCGATGATTCCGTCGAACGCCAGATCATCGCTGTCGCGCGGCCGGCGGTGGACGCGTGGCGGCGTCGCGGGCTGGATGGCACGGTTCCGTTCGGCGAGAACGAGGCGCCCGCACGGTTCATGGCCGGCATCCTGTCGCTCGAATTCTTGGTACACGCGTGGGATTACGCGTCGGCGACCGGGCGTCCCATCGATGCCCCGGACTCGTTGAGCGACTACGTGACGGGCCTGGCCCAACGCATCATCACCCCGGAAGGACGGGTCAGGGCCGGCTTCGACGACCCGGTCGACGTTGCCGCGCACGCCTCCAAGCTGGACCGGCTGGTTGCCTTCACCGGCCGCTCGCCGGTCGGGGAGTAGCGATCCACTCCCGGGCGAACGTGAGGAACGCGTCGTTCTCCTCGGGTGCGCCGATGGTCACGCGGACACCGTCGGTGCCGTACGGGCGCACCAGCACGCGGGCATCGGCGGCCTGCTCGACGAAGTCGGGTGTCTGCTCAGGCGTCATCGGCAGCCACACGAAGTTCGCCTGCGACGGTGGGAACGTGTAACCCAGTTCAGTGAGGGCGGCGCAGACCCGGCGGCGTTCGGCGACGACGGCGTCGGTGCGGGCCAGCAGTTCGTCGGCGGCGTGCAGGGAGGCGATCGCGGCTGCCTGGGACACGGTCGTCGCCGTGAAGGGCACGTATACCTTGCCCAATGCGGTGATGATGTCGGGATCGCCGACGGCGTAGCCGATCCGTAAGCCTGCCAGACCGTATGCCTTCGAAAAAGTCCGTAGCACAACGACATTGGGATGGCTTCGGACCAGCCCGAGGCTGTCGGGCAACATGCCGTCGCGGATGTACTCGACGTAGGCCTCGTCGATGGCAATGAGGATGTCCGGCGGCACGGCGGCGACGAAGCGGGCCAGTTCGTCCGGATCGACGACGGTAGAGGTCGGGTTGTTCGGATTGCAGACGAAGATCAGACGGGTCCGGTCGGTGATCGCGGCCAGCATCGCGTCGAGGTCGAAGGTGTAGTCGCGCAGCGGCACCTGGACCGCGGTGGCGCCGGCCACCCGCACTTGCAGCGGATAGATCTCGAAGCTGCGCCAGCCGAAGACCACCTCGTCACCGACCGAGGAGGTGATCTGGATGAGCTGCTGGCACAGGCTCACCGATCCGCAGCCGACGGCGATGTGCTCGGGGGCGAAAGGCCCCTCCTTGCTCAAATGCTTGGCCAGGTGTTCCTTGAGTTCCACGTAGCCGTTGTCGGGATAGCGGTTGATGGTCTCGGCGGAAGCCGCGATGGCGGCGCGGACGCTGGGCAGCGGCCCGTGCACGGTTTCATTGCTGGCCAGCTTGATCGCACCCAGCACCGTCTTACCCGGGGTGTACGCCGGTAGATCGGCCAGTTCAGGGCGGAGGCGGGCGGTCACGCGTCAAGTCTAGGGCCGTCCGGATTTATCCCCGGGTCGCTTCGCTCCTGCCCGCCGGAAGCTGCTTTGCCATGAGCTATCGCCGCTGTGTACTCTCATCCATCGGCGGTTCGGGGCATCACTCAGGCTCCGGTACGCTCAGGTAGTTCAGGAGGCGTGCCAGAGCGGCCGAATGGGACTCACTGCTAATGAGTTGTCCCTCTTAAAGGGGACCGGAGGTTCAAATCCTCTCGCCTCCGCCGCGGCTGATTCGTCAGCCACGAACAATTGAAGACAGACGGCGCCCGTAGCTCAACGGATAGAGCATCTGACTACGGATCAGAAGGTTAGGGGTTCGAATCCCTTCGGGCGCACTCAACCTTTACCCTGGGTGATCCTCGGTCTCCGGCCCATTGCAAAATTCACGACTGTCAGCGCTCGTCGAGCGGTCCGCGGCGGGATGTGGCGCACCACCCCAGCTACCCGGCATCGTGATGAACATCTAATTGACGGGCCGCTTGGAATGCAGCAGCGTAATCAGTGTGCGGAACGTAAGTGAAGTTATGCTGATCGAGCAGGTCGTGGACCGCTTGGCCGCGACCTATACCGATGTTTCCCGTGACGACGTGGCGCGGACGGTGGCCAACGTCCATCATCGCTTCCAGGGCAGTACCGTTCGCGAGTTCGTACCGCTTCTGGTCGAACGCCGCGCGCGGGCAGAGCTGTCCCGCCGCGGCACGCTACTCGTCTGGTCGTCGTAATCGGCCGGGGCTTTAGACAGCTCCGGCGTTCTCACCCTCATCGGTGTACTCAGGACCGCTCGGCTGGGGGGCATTGCCCGTGCCGCCGGCGTCCTGGCCGTCCGTCCAGTACAGGTCGTCGGTCGGCAGTGGCGCGGGACCGGTACTGCCGGGATTCTCGTTGGCGTCCCAGTAGGACGGCTCATTGGGATCCGGCCACAGCAGGCCGCTGCCGGAATCGTCAGCAGACGCCGTCGCGGCGGCCGAGAGCATGATGCCGGTCATCGCGATGGCAGCAAAACCCACAGACGCCAGTCTTTCGCGCACCATCATCGACGATCTCCTTTGGTAAGGCGTCAATAGTCGCCGAACGATCGGCAATCGGTATGAGATTTCGCCGAAAAATGCGGTGCGTCGAGCGCACGCGACGATCAGGACCGAAAGCTGGCGTCCGACAGAGCGACCAACGGACCGAGATCCACCGCTTCGACGTGGGCGGCACGGAAGCGACGCGCGATGAAGCGGACGGCGATTAGCTGAGCGGCGCCTACCAGGATGACTGGCCAGAGCGCGCCTGCGACAACCGACCAGAAGCCGCGGGCGACGTCCCCCGGCGGGTCGTAGGACTGTAATCGAGGGCTGACCAGCCAGACGGCGGCGGCCGCGACGACCGCCGACATCAGGTACAGGTCGAACCCCATGAGTCGAGAGTCCCAGATCCGTCTTAAAGGCGGGTGTCACAATCGTGTGAGAGTCCTAAGAGGCACTCAACTGACGCGTGATCGTTATCACTACGTAATGGTCAGCCCACCGTCGACAACAATTGTCTGGCCCGTCACGTAACCACCGGCCGACGATGCGAGCCAGACTGCGGTAGCTGCCAATTCGGCGGGATCCCCCATTCTGCCCACCATGACTCGTGGTAGCTGAGTCTCGAGGTAGCCAGGCTGATATTCGTCGGTCATCTCGCTCTGGAAAAAGCCGGGAGCGAGGGCATTGACGCGAATTCCCTTGCGCGGTCCCCACTGTTGGGCCAGATCCCTGGTCAGCCCGATTACGCCGGCTTTCGACGCGCTATACGCGGCCTGCGGCAGACCGCCCGTGGTGATGCCAAGGATGCTGGAAATATTGATGATTGAGCTTCCGGCCTGCATGACTCGGCCGCAGGCCTGTGCCATCCAGTACGAACCGTTGAGGTTGACGTCGACGACCTTGCGGAACTGCTCGGGCGTTTCGCGGGTGGCCGGCACCGCGGTGCCCACGCCGGCGTTGTTGACCAAGACGTCGACGTGGCCGAATTCCTTCATCGCCGAATCGACCAACTGTTGGCACTGTTCGGGATCGGAGACGTCGGTCTTGCGGGTGTAGACCTTGCGGCCGGCCTCTTCGACCAGCGCGGCGGTGCCCGCCATCTGCTCCACCCGCCGGGCACCGAGCACCAGGTGTGCGCCGGCCTCGGCGAAGGCCTTCGCGAACGACACGCCCAACCCGGACGAGGCGCCGGTGACGATGACGACCTTGTCGTCGAGCCGAAAGCTGTCCAAGATGCTCATGACGGGTTCCTCAGTACCTGGCGGGCGATTGCATACTTGTGCACTTCGGTCGGGCCGTCGTAGATGCGGAAGGCCCGCATGTCGGAGAAGATCATGCCGACCGGTGTTTCGTCGGAAATGCCCATGCCGCCAAGGATTTGCACGCAGCGATCGGCAACCTTGAACAATTCCTCGGACACGTAGGCCTTCACCATCGAACTCTCGTGGCGGCCCTTGGCTCCGGTGTCCAGCGCCCAGCAGGCCCACCAGATCGCCAGCCGGCATTGCTGCAGCGCGATCTCGTTGTCGGCCAGCATGAAGCTCACGCCTTGATGCTCTCCGAGCGGCTTGCCGAAACCGGTGCGGGTGCGGGCATGTTCGATCGCGATCGAGTGCGCCCGTGATGCAGCACCCAGCCACCGCATGCAGTGCGTCAATCGAGCTGGTGTCAAACGCAATTGGGCGTAACGCAGGGCCTGCCCAACCTCGCCAAGCACCGCTGACGCCGGCAGCCGAAGGTTGTTGAAGTTGATCACGCCGTGGCCCTCGACGTAGTTGCGGTCCATGGTGTCCATCACACGCTCGAGCTCGATGCCCGGCGTCTGTCCATCGCACAGGAACAACGTCGGGCCGTCGGCGCCATGCGCATTCGGCGCCACCCGAGCCATGATGATCCACGTCCGCGCCTTGTTCGCTCCAGTGATCAGCCATTTGCGGCCGTTGATCAGGTAATCGGTACCGTCGAAAACAGCTTCGGTGGCAAGCTGATTCGGGTCGGACCCAGCACCACCGGGCTCGGTCATCGCGAACACCGACCGCTGCCTGCCGTCGATCACCGGAACCAGGAACTTCTCCGCCTGCTCTTCGGTTGCGATCTTGGACAGCACGAACATGTTGCCCTCGTCGGGTGCTGCGCAGTTCAGCGCGACCGGGCCGAGCGTTGACCAGCCCGCGGCCTCGAAGAGCACCGCCTGTTCACGGTGGGATGGCTCGCGGCCACCGAACCGGTGCGGCGCCTGGAAGGTCAGCAGGCCGGCGTCGCGCGCCAGTCCGACCAGTTCGGTGCGCAGTTCCTCGTTGGGTCCGTGCCGCGTGATGCGCGGATCTCGTTCGTAGGGAACGATTTTGTCGACGACGAAGGCGCGAATCTCGTCGCGCAGCGCCGCGGTGTCGCGGGGAATCTCGAAATCGATCATCGTTGTCCGTCCATCAGTGCCACAGCTCGCTCGAACAAGCGCACCGTCGCGGTATGTAGGTGGTCGCCAATTTCCTTGGGCGCCAATCCCGCAGCTGCCCGAGCATTCGAACCCTCGAGGATGATGCCGAGCTTGAAACAGGCCAGCACCGTGTACCAGTCGATATTTGACAGGTCGCGGGTGGTGTTCTGGGCGTAGCGATCGATCAGCTCGTCGGGGGTGGCCAGGTCACCGGCCCCCATGAGGGCATTGCCCAGCACCGAGTCGCGGCCCGGCGCATACCAGGTGGCCAGCATCCAGGCGAGGTCCAGCAGGGGATCGCCGATGGTGCACATCTCCCAATCAACAATCGCTACCACGTCCGGGCCGGTCGGCGAGAACATCACGTTGGCGGCGTGGTAATCGCCGTGCATTATGCCCGGCTGCCACACGGCGGGCTGATTCTTCTGCAGCCAGGTGGCGACGGCGTCGACGTCGCCGATGTCGGGACCCGGATAGTTGTCGAACTCGTTGTAGGACTCCAGCTCGGAAATCCACCGCGGCACTTGGCGTTCCAGAAATCCGTCCGGCTTGCCGAAATCGGCCAGGCCTACCGCGACGTGATCGACGGCGCCAAGCTTGGCCGCCGCCTCGGCCATCGACAGGCCCATCGCGTGCCGGATGCCGGCGTCGCCGGCGTGCAGCGGCGGCAGCATGGCGCCTGCGTTGAATCCGTCGACGGGTTCCATCAGATAGAACACCGCGTCGCCGAGCACGGAGGTGTCGTCACACACCGCGATCAGCCCCGGGTGCGGGACGTCGGTCCCGGCCAGTGCGTGCAGCACCCGGGTCTCCCGAAGGATCACCTTGTTGCTCACGGGACGCAGGTGCCGGGGGCCGCGACGGAACACATACTCGCGGCCCGATCGGGTGAAGCGGAGCATGACGTTCTGGGTGCCGCCGGTGATTTCGGAGACGTTTTCGAGCGGGCCCTCACCCAGACCCTGTTTCGACATCCATGCGCTGATTGCGCTCAGCTCGTCCACCCCGGTGAACCTACCGTACGGTTGGTTGAGCCAATCCGTTCGGCCACGGCAACCGGCTGTCGATCGTGTGGAACACACTCCAGCCAATCACGGTGCCCAGCGCGATCGACAGGATTGCCGCACCGGTCACTCCCAGACTGGCCGTGTCGACGCGGGTCCCGGTCGCGGCCACGCTCATCGATTCGAAGCTCAGCGCGCCGGGCACCAGCGCCCAGAACGCCGCAAGCATCATCACGATCGCCGGGGGAGAGGTCCGGATCCGCGCGGCCAGCATCGCGAACGGGACGGTCAGAAAGGCGCCGATGAAGCCGGAATAGGCTGCGGCGACGAACTTTCCGGCGATCGCCTGACCGACCAGTGCAACTCCGATGGCGGCCGCCAGCCAAAGAAGCGATCCGCGCGGGGCGGAGAGGTACACGAAGAGCCCGATCGCCACCACGATGATCGCCACGTACAACGACCACGAACCCATCTGCGTCGACGGCGACTGCGGCTTGACCACTCCGGCGATGTGCACGCCGAGCGCAACCCCGAACACCAGCAGCGCCAGCTGTGCGACTCCGTAGACCAGCCGGCTGGTGCCGCTGATCAGCTGGTTACTGGCCAGCTCCATCGCGCCGATGGTCAGCGACATCCCGGGCAGCATCGCCACCAGCGCCGGGGCGATCACGCGCAGCAGCCCGTCGTTGGCGGTGTCCGCGACGAACCACGTCGCCAGCATCGTCACGATCATCGCCGCGGCGGTCGGCAGCACCGGGTTGAGTGACGGGAAGGGCCTGCCGAGTTGGGCGATCGCGCCGACGATCAGGCCGAGGAACAGGTACCCCGGCAGCGACGCCCAGGTCGGATTGATGATCATCCCGAAACCGATTGTGGTGAGGGCATATCCGAGCGTAGTCGCGACCGGACCGAACCGCGGGCGCAGATTGCGCGCCCGGGATATCGCCGCGATCGCGTCAGCGGGGGTGATCGCGCCCACCGCGGCCAGGCTGGCGATGTCGTCGATGCGCCCGGCCATGTCCAGCTGCAGCGAGTACGTCGTGGAGGTGTCGACCTCATACCCGACGGTGCCGACCTGAATCACCAGCACGGTGGGCAGCACGACCAGGCGCACCGGCTGGGTGGTGTATTGCATGGCGATCTCCATCAACCGCGAAAACACCAGCTGCGTGGGCTGTTCCACTTCGATCAGTGCGATACCGATCTCGCGCAGCATGGCCGCCACCTCGGCCTGATCATGGGAATCAGGTGGGCCCAGCGGTTCCGGGGGAACCTTGCGGACGGCATCGAAGATGCGGGTGCGCCGGGCATGCCGTTTTTCGTCCATATCCGCATCATTGCGGACGCGTCGGTGTCCCGGGCGTCGGCTCGGCGGGGTCAGGCGTGGCTTGCTGCCGGCGGCTTTTCTGCCACGGCCAATAGCCGGTGATCTCCAACTCCAGCGAGAAACTCAAGAAGGTCCGGATCAGCACGATGCCGGCCAGCACCGCCACACTGCGGGCGTCCGGCGTCACGGCGACCGTGCGGATGATGTCGGCGGCGACCAGCAGCTCGAGTCCCAGCAGAATCGAACGCCCGAGCTGTTGGCGAAACGCCCGATAGGCATCGCCGGTTCGCAAGCGCCGGAGCACACCGGCGGCGGAGAGCAACGCTCCGATTGCGATAACGGCGACACCCGTCGCGTCGATCGCCTTGCCTACCGTCTCGATGACCCCATAGAAGTGCACCGAAGAATTATCTGGCGGGCATCACCATCGTCGCTGTAGCCGCGCCGTCTAGCTGGGTCGCGCGAACCGACACCTTCGCGCCGGTATGTAGCGGCTGCGGCGGCTTATGGGTGTCGGTGTTCAGCACGTAGGTGTGGCTGTAACCGTCCTGGCTGCGGACGGTGACCGAGGTGTCGGACGTGGCGGTGACGTCGCCGGTCTGGGTCAGTTCGGTGGTGAAGCCGCCCTTGCCGTCGGAGACGACGTTCTCGCCGTGCAGCGGTCGCTGAAAACCGCCGAAGCCGCCCGGACCACCGGGCCCGCCGGCACCCCAACCAGGCGGGCCGCCCGCATGCCCGCCATCGCTACCGCCGGTGGCGGCGTAAACCACCACGCCACCGACCCCCGCCAGAGCGGCCGCGATTGCAACCGCAGCCACGGTCGTACGGGTTGACCAGGTCGTGGGGTTCTCCGCAGGGGCTCCCCACACGGGTTGCTGTTCGACACTCATGACCCCACGGTGGGCAGTCAACCTGTGCGCCCGCTGTGTTGATGGTCAGCGCGCTCTATGCGTGCTGTTTCACAGCGGGCGCATAGGAATGCCATAGGAACCACTCATCGCGGCTCCCATACTGGAGAACATGACCTCTTCAGCGGCGGAACGCGTCGTGATGCGCCGAGCCGACGGCAACCCGATCACAGTTCTGGTTGTCGACGACGAAACCGTGCTGGCCGAAATGGTGTCGATGGCACTGCGCTACGAGGGCTGGACCATCGCCACCGCCGCGGATGGCGCGTCGGCGATCACGGCGGCCCGCAGCGCGCGTCCGGACGCGGTGGTGCTCGACATCATGCTGCCCGATATGAGCGGTCTGGACGTGCTGCGCAAACTGCGTGAGCAGAACCCGCAATTGCCCGTGCTGCTGCTGACCGCCAAAGACGCCCTGGAAGATCGCATCGCCGGGCTGACTGCGGGTGGCGACGATTACGTCACCAAGCCGTTCTCCATCGAAGAGGTCGTGCTGCGGCTGCGGGCTCTGCTGCGCCGCACCGGCGTGACCACCGAGGACAGCGGTGCCCAGATCGTTGTGGGCGATCTCCTGCTCGACGAGGACAGCCACGAGGTGACCCGCGGCGGTGAACCGATCTCGCTGACGTCCACCGAGTTCGAGCTGCTTCGTTTCCTGATGCGCAACCCCAAACGGGTGTTGTCGAAAGCCCAGATCCTGGACCGCGTTTGGAGCTACGACTTCGGCGGCCGGTCCAACATCGTGGAGCTGTACATCTCATACCTGCGCAAGAAGATCGACAGCGGGCGCGATCCGATGATCCACACGTTGCGCGGCGCGGGCTATGTTCTCAAACCTGCGAGCTAACACCCAGTCGCTCAGTGCCCGGCTGCTCATCGGCCAGCTCTGTCTGCTGCTGGTCGTCTGCCTCGGCATCGGCGCGGTGACAATCCTTGCGCTGCACCAATATCTGATCGGCGAGGTCGACAATCAGCTGCGCGAGACCGCGCACCGGTCTGCGGTCATCTACGGCGAACCGCCACCACCGCTGCCGCCCTCGTTTCGGGACAACCGGCCGCCGTGGCCCCGCCCCGGACCCGGCCCGCAATTCCTGGACGCTCCCGGCCAACCGATCGGAATGGTCGCGGCGGTCATCGCCAACGGCAGTGCCAGTGACGCCGGCCTGCTGGGACCCGGCGGCGTGCGCGCGCAGGTACCGCCCGGTGCGATAGACCAGCTCGCGCAGAATGCTGTACAACGCCGGCCGGTGACCCGTGACCTCGACGGCCTCGGTGATTACCGGGTGATTTCGATTCGCAGCAGGCTGACGGGCGAGACACTGGTGATCGGGCTGAGTCTGGGCAACCTCAACGCGACGCTGTTGCGGGTGGCGCTGACCTTCGCTGTCGTGACCGCGGCAGCACTGGCGGTGGCCACCACCGCCGGCATCTGGATCAACCGTCGTGCGCTGACGCCGCTCACCCGGGTAGCAGCGACCGCGGGAGAGGTGGCGGACCTGCCGCTGGACCGCGGTGAGGTGGAACTGCCGATGCGGGTCTCCGAGATCGACGCGAATCCCTATACCGAGGTGGGCCGGCTGGGCCTGGCACTGAACCGAATGCTCGACCACATCTCGACCGCGCTCTCGACACGGCAGGCCAGTGAGAGCCGGGTGCGCCAATTCGTCGCCGACGCCAGCCATGAGCTGCGCACCCCGCTGGCCGCGATCCGCGGCTATACCGAACTGGCGCAACGCAAAAGGGACCAGGTGCCCGATGACGTCGCGCACGCGATGGGCCGGGTGGAGTCCGAGGCCGAACGGATGACCCACCTCGTCGAGGACCTGTTGCTGCTGGCCCGCCTGGACTCTGGTCGCCCGCTCGAGCGCGAGCCCGTCGACCTCTCCCGACTGTCGGCCGATGTCGCCAGCGATGCCCACATCGCCGGACCTGACCATGAGTGGAACCTCGATGTGCCGTCAGATCCGCTGTACGTCATCGGCGACGACGCCCGCCTGCACCAGGTGGTGGCCAACCTGCTGGCCAACGCCCGCACCCACACCGCGCCCGGAACTTCGGTGACGCTGTCGCTGCACGCGCAGCCGGATGCCGCGGTGCTGCGCGTCGTCGACGACGGGCCGGGCATCCCGGCGGAGCTGCAGTCCGAGGTCTTCGAGCGTTTCGCGCGCGGAGACACATCACGGTCCCGCAAGGGCGGGTCCACCGGATTGGGCCTGGCGATCGCGTCGGCGGTGGTGCGCGCCCACGGCGGCAGCATCGAGCTGAACAGCGTGCCGGGTCTGACCGAATTCACCGTGCGGTTGCCGCGAACGGTCGAATCATGATCCGCAACCGGCAGCAGGGGCTTCTGGCGCTGCTGTTGGCAGCGACTGCCGCGCTGTACATGTGGAACCTCGGCGCCAGTGGCTGGGCCAACCCGTTCTATTCGGCCGCCACCCAGGCCGGTGCGGAGAATTGGACGGCCTGGCTGTTCGGATCCAGTGACGCGGGCAACGCGATCACTGTCGACAAGACACCTGCCGCACTGTGGGTGACGGGGCTGTCGGCGCGGGTGTTCGGTGTCAATTCGTGGAGCATCCTGGTGCCGCAGGCGCTGTTCGGGGTGGCCGCGGTCGCGGTGCTTTACGCCACGGTCCGGCGGGTCAGCGGTGCATGGGCCGGGTTGCTGGCCGGCGCGGTGCTGATGCTGACCCCGGCTGCGGCGCTGATGTTTCGGTTCAACAATCCCGATGCGCTGCTTGTACTTTCGCTTGTCGCCGCCGCTTACGCCACGCTGCGTGCGCTCGACGGTGGCGCCGCATGGTGGTGGCTACCGTTGGCCGGAGTCGCTGTCGGCATCGGCTTTCTGGCCAAGATGATGCAGGCCTTCCTGGTGTTGCCGGCATTGGGCGCGGTGTTCCTGATCGCCGCCGACGCTCCGTTGCGCGGCCGGTTGCTTCGGCTGGCGGCCGCCGTGGGTGCCCTGGTGGCCTCCGGCGGCTGGTATCTGATTCTGGTCGCCCTGTGGCCGGCGACTCTTCGGCCCTATATCGGTGGTTCTCAGCACAATTCGATGGTCGAGTTGGCGCTGGGTTACAACGGTCTGGGCCGCATCACCGGCGAGGAGACCGGCGGCTTGGGCAACTTGAACCACGACGTCGGGTGGGCGCGGCTGTTCGGCGCCGAGATGGGTGGCCACATCGCCTGGCTGGTGCCCGCCGCCGTCATCGCGATCGTCGCCGGCCTGGTGATCACCCGACGAACGCCGCGCACCGATATCACCCGGGCGGCGCTGCTGCTGTGGGGTGGTTGGCTCGTTGTCACTTCGGCGGTGTTCAGCTTCGCCAACGGCATCCTGCACCCGTACTACACCGTGGCGCTGGCCCCGGCCGTCGGCGGTGGCCTGGCGATTGGGACCGCACTGTTGTGGCGGCGTCGCAGCGATGTTCGCGCGGCCACTGCGCTGTCGGGGACGGTCGTCATCACGGCAGTGCTGGCTTACCTTCTGCTGCAGAGAGATTCACAGTGGTTGCCGTGGCTTCGGGTCGCGGTGGTCGTCACCGCCATCGGTTGCGCCCTGCTACTGCTGGTGGTGGTGCGCCTGCCGGGGCGGGTCGGCATCGCGGTGGGCGTGCTGGCAGTGGTCGCCGCACTGGCCGGACCTGCCGCATTCTCGTTGGCCACTGTCGCGGCACCGCACAGCGGGGCCATCCCGTCGGTAGGGCCGTCGAGCGGGCACGGTGGACTGCCGGGCGGACTGTTCGACGCGCCGCAGCCCGGTGCGGAACTATCGGTGGCCTTGCACCAGGACGGCGACAAGTTCACTTGGGCCGCAGCAGCTGTCGGGTCGAGCAATGCCGCCGGATACCAGCTTGCGACCGGCTTGCCGGTGATGGCCGTCGGCGGCTTCAACGGCACCGATCCAGCACCCACCCTCGAGCAGTTCCAGGCCTACGTCGCCCAGCGGCGCATCCACTGGTTCATCCGCAGCGACGTGCCCGGATTCATGTTCGGCAACAAGTCGGGCAGCGACGCGGCGGAGCAGATCCAACGCTGGGTGAGCGCCAATTTCACCTCCCGCCAGGTCGACGGCACAGAAGTCTACGACCTGTCGCACGGATTCACAGCTGCCGCATAGCAAAGACAAATTTGGCCCTCACGGCGGCCGCCGACGATAAAAGCATGACCATCACCGACATCCCCGTGGCACGCCGACGCAACGCCGCCCTGATCGCGGCCGACCGCGGTGTGCCCGTGCTCGATGTCGTCGTCCCGGTGTACAACGAGCAGGCCGTATTGGCCGACTCGATTCACCGGCTGCACCGTCACCTTCAGGAGGACTTCCCGTTCTCATTCCGCATCACGATCGCTGACAACGCCAGCATCGACGCCACCCCGTCGGTGGCCGCCGCGCTGGCCGCCGAGCTGCCCGGGGTGCGCGCGGTGCGCCTGGAGCAGAAGGGCCGGGGGCGGGCGTTGCACGCGGTGTGGTCCACTTCGGATGCGCCGGTGCTGGCCTACATGGATGTCGACCTGTCGACCGATCTGGCCGCTCTGGCGCCGCTGGTGGCACCGCTGGTATCGGGACATTCCGATCTGGCGATCGGGACTCGGCTGGGCCGCGGCTCGCGGGTGGTGCGCGGCGCCAAGCGGGAGGTCATCTCGCGGTGCTACAACCTGATCCTGCGCTCGACGCTCGCCGCCAAGTTCAGCGACGCGCAATGCGGATTCAAGGCGATCCGCTCCGACGTCGCCGCGGACCTGCTGCCTTACGTCGAGGACACCGGTTGGTTCTTCGACACCGAACTGCTGGTTCTTGCCGAGCGCAGTGGCCTGCGGATCCACGAAGTCCCCGTCGACTGGGTCGACGATCCGGACAGCCGGGTTGACATCGTGGCGACCGCCCTCGCCGACCTGAAGGGAATTGCGCGCTTGCTCAAGGGTTTCGGTACTGGGCAGATCTCGGTGCAGGCCATCGGTGCGCAGTTCGGCAGTCAGGCTGGTGCGCCGAAGTCATTGTTGAATCAGGGTGTGCGGTTCGCGGCGATCGGCATCGCGTCGACGCTGGCGTACCTGTTGCTGTTCCTGGTGCTTCGTCCGATCGGCGCCCAGGGCGCCAACCTGGTGGCCCTGTTGGTGACGGCGATCGCCAACACCGCGGCCAATCGGCGGTTCACCTTCGGGGTTCGCGGTCGCACCGGTGTAGCACGACACCAGTTCGAGGGATTCGTTGTCTTCGCGATCGGTCTTGGCCTGACCAGTGGTGCGCTGGCCCTGTTGCACATGTTGGGCGAGCCACACCGCGTCGTCGAGCTCCTGGTGTTGATCGCGGCCAACCTGATGGCCACCGTCGTCCGCTTCGTGCTGCTGCGCGGCTGGGTGTTCCACCCCCGGCGCACCGGCCAGACTGTTGGAGGTAAGTAATGACGACGCTCGACGAAAGGGCTCCGGCGCCCGTGTTGAATCCGCAGGAGGAGCCGCGCTCAGTGCGTCCGCGATGGGTTCGTCCGACGCTGGGTCTTCTCCTCGTGGTGACGGCGGTGCTCTACGTCTGGGGCCTGGATGCCGCTGGGTGGGCGAACGAGTACTACGCAGCCGCCGTGCAAGCCGGCACCCAAAGCTGGAAAGCCTTGCTGTTCGGGTCGATCGACGCGGGCAATGCGATCACGGTGGACAAGCCGCCGGCCGCGCTGTGGGTGATGGCGTTGTCCGGCAAAATCTTCGGATTCGGTACGCTGTCGATGCTGGTGCCCGAGGCTTTGATGGGTGTGGCGTCGGTGGCGCTCGTCTACGGCGCGGTGCGTCGCGTCAGCGGTTACGGTGCCGGCCTGTTGGCCGGTGCGGTGCTGGCCTTGACGCCGGTGGCCGCGCTGATGTTCCGGTTCAACAACCCCGACGCTCTGCTGGTGCTGTTGATGGTGGTCGCCGCCTACTGCGTGATTCGGGCGCTGGACGGCAAGTCCACTCGCTGGATCGCTTTGGCCGGTGTCGCCATCGGGTTCGCCTTCCTGGCCAAGCTTTTGCAAGCCCTGCTGGTCACCCCGGCGTTCGCGCTGGTGGTGCTGGTTGCGATCCCGGACCGTGTGTGGAAGCGGCTGCGTGACCTCGCGGTCGGTCTCCTCGCGATCGTGGTGTCGGCGGGCTGGTATCTGGCGCTGGTCAGCTTGTGGCCCAGCGACTCTCGGCCCTACATCGGCGGTTCCACCAACAACAGCCTGCTGCAGCTGGCACTGGGCTACAACGGCCTGGGCAGGGTGTTCGGCGGCGACGGGAACCCGGGCGGCAGCTCGAGCTCCGGCGGCGGTGGCCCGGGCCCGATGGGCGGCTCGATGTTCGGCGGCTCCACCGGTATCACCCGGATGTTCGGTGAGTCGATGGGCACCGAGATCTCCTGGCTGTTGCCGGCCGCGTTGATGGCCCTGGTGGCCGGACTGTGGTTCACCCGTCGCGCGCCACGCACCGACCGGACCCGCGCTGCGCTGCTGCTGTGGGGCGGCTGGCTGGCGGTCACCGTGGTGGTGTTCAGCTTCATGAAGGGGATCATGCACCCCTACTACACGATTGCGCTGGCGCCGGCGATCGGTGCGGTGATCGGCATCGGCGTGCGAGAACTCTGGCGTGGCAGGGAATTTGTGGCATCCCGGGTGGTGCTCGCGGCGATGCTCGCGGTCACCGGGGTGTGGAACTTCATCCTGCTCGACCGTACGCCGGAGTGGATGCCCTGGTTGCGCTGGACCGTTCTGGTGGGCGCGATCGGAGTGTCGGCGGTGCTGCTGGCCGGCGCTCATCGACTGGGCCGGTGGACGGTCGCGCTCGCCGCGGCGGCCCTGTTGTTCGGGCTCGGTGCCACCGCGGCGTACACCGTGGAGACGGTCGCCGGTGATCACGGTGGCGGCATTCCGACGTCCGGCCCGCCCCGCGCGGGCGGAGGCTTCGGCTTCGGTGGCCCAGGTGGCCCCGGCGGACAGGAGGTCCAGCCGTCGGACAACACCGAGCTCAAGGGGCTGCTTACCGAGAGCGACAATCGTTGGGCCGCAGCAACTGTCGGGTCACATGTTGCGGGCAGCCTGGAGCTTGCCACCGGAACGTCGGTCATGTCGATCGGCGGATTCAGCGGCGGCGACAACTCGCCGACTCTGGAGCAGTTCCAGAACTACGTCGCCACAGGACAGGTGCATTACTTCGTCGTCGGCAATGGTCCCGGCGGCGGCCATCGCGGTGGCCTTGGCGGCGACTCGGGCCCCGGCACGCAGATCACCAAGTGGATTCAGCAGCACTTCACTGCTCAGGACATCGGCGGCACGGAGCTCTACGACCTGAGCATCCCCAACTAACTCGTCAATTACCGTCCGCGCAGGGCCCATACTTCGTACGATCCTGAGATATCGGGCGGCGGGAGTACGGGTCATGGGCAACGCAGCACATATCGGCAGGGTCGGGGCACTTGCGGTAGCTCTGGGAATCGGTTCCTGGTTGGCAAGCACGCCCTGCGTAGCGACCGCCCAGCCGTCGAATTCCTCGAGCGCCTCGGGAAACACATCAGTGGCGGCCAAGGCCAAACCCGCGTCAGTGGCCAAGACCGGCCGTGCGACACCCAGCTTGGCGACGGGTCCGTCGTCGGCCAAAATAGCGAAGCCTCAGCAACTTTCGTCTCCAGTCACGCACGCGCCGACGGTCCACGCGATCGCTACGAACCCGCACTCATCGGTGGGATTCGGCGGCACGCTGCCTCCGCCGATGGCGCTCTCCTCGATGCTGGCCTATATGGGCGACGAGCTACGTCGCATCACCGGCATCGGGAAGGTGAGTGCGGTGACGACCACCGCAGTCCCCGTCACTGGCCCGAACCTGCTGACGAACCCGGGTGCCGAGCTTGGCGATCCAGCCGGATACGGAAACAGCACCGTCAGCGTGCCGGGGTGGACGGCGACCGGCACTCCGACGGTGGTTCGATATGGCGAGCTGCGTAACGCCTGGCCGGTGGGCCTCAGCTTCGCATGGCCGAACCTTCCCGCCATCGTGTCGTTCCCCGGGGTCAACGCCGCCCCACCGGGTGGCGGTAACCAGTTCTTCGGCGGCGGCGATGTGGCCACGTCGGCTCTCTCCCAGACGGTGGACCTCACTGCGTCGACAGCCGAGATCGACAGCGGTGGGGTGCCGTTCAACCTCAGCGGGTATCTGGGCGGCTACTTACTGGACCCGTCCTTCGCCACCGTGAAGGTCGAATTCCTTGACCAGAACAAGTTTTATCTTGGTGGGTCAACGATCGGGCCGGTTTCCAACCTGGATCGCTGGGGGCAGACGGGATTCCGCCAACGCACCGCCATCGGTACCGTTCCGGCCGGCACGCGCAGCGCCGTGGTGACCCTGACCATGCACGACCTGAACCCGGTGGTGATCGGCTTCACCGCCGGATACAACAACGCGTACGCCGACAACCTGTCCTTCAGCATCGGCACGGCCCAACCCGCCCCGCCTGATCCGGCGCCGCCGTCCAAGGTCGGCGCACTCGATCATGTCTTCCTGGTCTACATGGAGAACAAGGGCTACGACGATATCGTCGGTAGTCCCAACGCACCGTTCCTGAACAGCTTGATCAATGGTTATGGGCTGGCCAGTAACTATTTCGCGGTGACCCACCCCAGTCTGCCGAACTACTACGCGATCGCCGGCGGACAGGTCTACGGCAAGACCTACAACTGTGCGTCGGTGTGCATCAACGACCCGCACAACCTTGCCTTCACGATGGACCACGCCGGTGTTACGTGGGCGGCTTATGCGCAGGGCATGACGCTCGGGCAGCCGTTGGTGGCTACCGCGGATTACTCGCCGGACCAGACGCCTTGGCCGGCCTTCGCCGGAATCGGTGACGACCCCACCTATGCGGCCGCGCACATGTTCCCGCTGGACCAGATGGCTGCAGACCTCAACACCCCGGGGAAGACAGCGAAGTTCGTCTGGTTCGCCGCCGACGAAGATTCCAACGGGGAAGGCCCGGTCAACACCCTGGCCGGGGTCGCGCAGTTCGCGTTCTCGCAAATCGATCCGCGCCATCAATACAACGTTGCCGCGCTGGACCAGTTCTTGGCGGCCAACGTGCCGACGATCATCAATTCTGATGTCTGGAAAACCACCAAGTCGGCTCTGATTGTCACGTTCGACGAGGACAACAACAACATCACGTTGGGCTTCGGCAACGAGGGCAACCACGTTGTCACCGTGGTGATCCCGTCGCCGATGGCGGTCAGCTCGGGCGAGATGAGGGGTGGCGCCTTTATCGTCGGCGACCACTACGACCACTACAGCACGCTGCGCACCATCGAGGACGCGCTCGGGGTGCCGTACATGACCAACAACGACAAGTACGCCGAACCGCTCAGCGGATTCTGGACCTGACCCCGTCGCGGTAGACGAGGATGGCGGCATGACATCCAAGCCGCCTTCCGCGGTCATTGAGGCCGCACATGCCGAGCACCTGAAGTCCTTACCATTCGAGGACACCGCCGACTTCGCCGACGCCGACCGCGGCTTCATCGCAGCGCTGACGCCGTGCGTGGTCAAAGCCGCCGATGGACGGGTGGTGTGGGACAACGACGCATACGGATTCCTCGACGGGGACGCACCCACCGCGGTCCACCCGAGTCTGTGGCGGCAGAGCATGCTGGCCGCCAAGCAGGGTCTCTACGAAGTAGTCGAGGGCATCTATCAGGTCCGCGGACTCGACCTGTCCAACATCAGCTTCATCGAGGGTGATACCGGCATCGTGGTGATCGACCCGCTGGTCTCCACCGAAACTGCCGCAGCCGCACTCGCCCTCTACCGTGCGCACCGCGGTGACCGCCCGGTCGTCGCCGTCATCTACACGCACTCCCACGTCGACCACTTCGGCGGTGTCCTCGGGGTGACCACCCAAGCCGACGTCGATGCGGGTACGGTCGCAGTGCTGGCGCCCGAGGGTTTCACCGAGCACGCGGTGCAGGAGAACGTTTACGCCGGTACCGCGATGGCCCGCCGTGCCGGCTACATGTACGGGGCCGTGCTCGACCGCGGACCGCAGGGGCAGGTGGGCTGCGGGTTGGGACAGACGCCGTCGACCGGCGAGGTCGCGATCATCGTGCCGACCATCGACATCACCACCACCGGTGAGAGGCACGTCATCGACGGCGTCGAGATCGAATTCCAGATGGCCCCTGGCACCGAAGCGCCCGCCGAAATGCACTTCTATTTCCCGAAATTCCGTGCGTTGTGCATGGCCGAGAACGCCACCCACAACCTGCACAACCTGCTGACCCTGCGCGGCGCACTGGTCCGCGACCCGCACGGCTGGGCGGGCTACCTGACCGAGGCCATCGACACCTTCAGCGACCGCGCCGATGTGGTATTCGCCTCGCACCACTGGCCGACGTGGGGGCAGGACAACATCGTCGAATTCCTCTCCCTGCAACGCGATCTCTACGCCTACCTGCACGACCAGACGCTGCGACAGCTCAACCAGGGCCACACCGGCATCGAGATCGCCGAAGGTTTTCAGATGCCACCCGCGCTGCACAAGGCGTGGCACGCGCACGGCTATTACGGATCGGTCAGCCACAACGTCAAAGCCGTCTATCAGCGGTACATGGGCTGGTTCGACGGGAATCCGGCTCGGTTGTGGGTCCACCCGCCGGAGGCGATCGGACCACGCTACGTCGATGCGATGGGTGGTGCGGATCGAGTCGTCGAACTGGCCCGTGCCGCCGCTGAGTCAGGTGACTATCGCTGGGCGGCAACGCTTCTCGACCATGTGATATTCACCGACGAGCACCACTCTGCCGCTCGCGAGCTGTACGCGGACACGCTCGAGCAGATGGCGTACGGTGCCGAATGTGCGACGTGGCGCAACTTCTTCCTGTCCGGCGCCACTGAATTGCGCGACGGCAACTTCGGCACCCCCACTCAGGCGTCGTCGTCGACTCTGCTCGCTCAGCTCACCCCCGAGCAGATGTTCGACGTCCTGGCAATCAGCGTGAACGGTCCGCGGGCATGGGATCTCGACATCGCACTCGATCTGTCCTTCGGCGACCTCGGCACCAACTACCGGCTCACCCTGCGCAACGGTGTGCTGGTTTACCGCCAGTGCCCGGCTGACGAGTCGACCGCGACCGCCGCCGTCCGGTTCGCGACCAAGTTGCGGCTCCTGGCCGTCGCCGCAGGAGACTTCACATCGCCGGGTCTGGCGATCACCGGCGACGCGCAAGCGTTGCAAACACTGCTGGGTGCGCTGGATCAGCCAGACCCGAGCTTCAACATCATCACGCCGTGAGTCTGCTCGCGGGGGTCAGTCCTGCCTAGTCGATGTCGATGACGACCTTGCCGATCGCCTTGCGATCGGCGATATACCGCAACGCGGTCGCCGCCTGGTCGAGCGGGAATCGCGCACCGATATAGGGCCTCAGCTTGCCCTCGGCGAACAGCTGCGTGATCTCGGCGTCGTCGCGGGCGATCTGGTCCGGGTAGTCAGAAGCGAAGGTCCGGATCTCCATGCCCTGCACCGTGATTCCCTTCAGCATGACGAGGTTCAACGGGATCGCCGGGATCGAGCCGGCGGCATAACCCAGCGTGATGAACTTCCCCCCGCGGCCCAGACTGCGCAGCGCCGGCTCGGAGTAGCGACCGCCGACGGGGTCGAGGATCACCTGCGCGCCTTGCTCACCGGTGATCTCCTTCAGCCGGCTCTTGAGGTCTTCGGAGTCGTAGTCGATGACTTCCGTGGCGCCGCGCCGGCGGCATACCTCAAGCTTCTCCGGGCTGGACGCGGCGGCAATCACGTCGGCGCCCAACAGGACTGCGACGTCGACGGCGGCCAGGCCGACCCCTCCTGCAGCGCCGAGGACGACGACCCAATCGCCGGGCTTGACGGGGGCAACGGTGCGCAAGGTGTAGTAGGCCGTGCGGTTGGTGACGCCGAACGCCGCAGCATCCGCGTAGTCGACACCATCCGGGATGCGGGCCAGACCGCGGGCGTCCACCACCGCCTGTTCGGCGAAGGCGCCAACGAACGTCGTCGCTGAGACCCGGTCGCCGGGCCGGTAGTCGACGCCGTCGCCGACGGACAGTACCTCACCGGCCATCTCGCTGCCCGGGCTGAACGGCGGCGGCACCTTGATCTGGTACTTGCCGTCGATCAGCAGCACGTCGGGGTAGTTGACCGCGGCGGCGTGCACCTTGACCACCACCTGACCGGGACCCGCTGCGGGGTCAGGCAGTTCATCAAGGACCAGATCCTCCGGCGTGCCGTACTCGCGGCAGACGACGGCCCGCATCAGCTCATCGCCTCCGGCACACCGAGGCCACGCAGGCAGAACCCGACAAGATGGCTGATGTCCTTGCGGCCCGGCTGATCAGTGGAGTCCACATAGCGACGCATCGTGCCGACGGTACACACGAACACCGCATCAGCATCACGCTGGGGATCGGTACTGCCCACTTCGCGGATCGGGTCGACCAGCAGCTCACGCATCGGGGCCATCGTCTCCTCCTCACCCATCCGGCGCTTGTCCGAGTCCGACATCTGCCCGACGAGGGCTCGGCTCACGCCGATCAGCTCGGGGTCGGCCACCTGGGCCAGCGCCCCGCTGATCCAGCGGGTGATCTTGCCGACCGGTGTGCTCTCCTTGGCCATCTGATGTTCGAGATACGAGACCACAAGGCCGACACCGCGTTCCATGACAGCCAGCATCAGATCGTCCTTGCCGGCAAAGTACCGGTAGAACGCTTTGTTGGACACCCCGGCCGCGGTGACGATATCGCTGACCCGTGGGGCATCAGGGGAGGCCCGCTGCATCTCCCGTACGGCGGCGGCGAGGATGCGCTCGACCTCCTCGGTGGCCTCCCGCTGACGGTCGTCGAGCGCCCGCACCACTGCGGCCGCGGCTCTGCTGCTCACGGCGAAACAGGCAGCGCGGGAATGCGATCGATCAGATGGCCGTACTTCTCTCGAGCTCGCTCGATCCGGTTCGGCAGGAACTCGCTGGGCCAGATCGGGTCGTCCGGCTCGTAGCCCTTGAGGATCTGCCGGGCCAGGTTGACCTTGTGCGCCTCGGTCGGCCCGTCGGCCAGGCCCAGCGTGATCCCGCCCATCAACACGCTGGTCAACGGCATCTGGTCGGTCAGCCCGAGGCCGCCGTGTACTTGGATCGCCCGCAGACCGATGGACTTCAGCACATTGGCGGTCTGAATCTTGCAGGCGGCGATAGCCTCCCGTGCGGCCCGCTCACCGCCGGTGTCGACCAGCCAGGCGGCATGCAGCACCATCAACCGGAACTGGGTCAGCTCGACGAAGGAGTCGGCGACCATCTCCTGGATGAGCTGCTTGTCGGCCAGCAGACTTCCCTGCGTGAAGCGGCTTTTCGCGCGTCGTGCCATGGCGTCGATCGCCCGTTGGGCAACGCCGATGGAGCGCATCGCGTGATGCAGCCGCCCGCCGGCCAGCCGGGACTGCGCGACGTGAAAACCCTGCCCCTCGTCGCCGAGCATGGCTGTGACCGGCACCCGCACGTTGTCGTAGTGGACCAGTGAGTGGCCGGGATCGTGGGAGTACGAGCCGACCAGGTGATGTGTCGCCTCGATGTTCACCCCAGGGGTTTCGGCCGGGACCAGGAACGTCGAAGCCCCCTTGTGCACCGGCACATCCGGATCGGTGATCGCAACGACGATGAAGAACGACGCCACCGACGCGTTCGACGACCAGTACTTGCGGCCGTTGATCACCCAGTCGTCACCGTCGCGCACCGCACGTGTGGTGAATACCCGCGGATCTGAACCGCCCTGCGGCTCGGTCATCGAGAAGGTGGAGAAGATCTCCCCGGAAAGCAGCCCGGTCAGGTACTGCTGTTTCTGCTCCTCGGTGCCGAACCGGGCGAGGATCTCGGCGTTACCGGTATCGGGCGCCTGCGTCCCGAAGATTATCGACGACCACGTTGCGCGGCCGAGGATCTCGTTGATCAAGGTGAGCTTGACCGCCCCAAAACCCTGGCCGCCCAGCTCGGGGCCGAGGTGGGGTGCCCACAGACCCTGGTCGCGCACCTTCTGCTTGAGCGGGTCGACGATGCGGCGACGCTCGGAGTTGAGCGGAAGGAACTCGCAGCTGGGGAAGATCACCTCGAGTGGTTCGATCTCGTCACGGACGAAGTTCCGGATCCACTCGAGCTTCTCCTCGAATTCCGGCTCGGTGGAAAAGTCCCATGCCATGATTGACTCCTTTAGGGGATGCCGCCGTCGGCCCGGAGGATCGAGCCGGTGGTGAAGCTGGATGCGTCGGACATCAAGAACAGTGCGGCGCCGATGATTTCGGCTGGCTCACCGGCGCGCTGCAGAGCGTGCCGGCTGAAGGGGTTCTCCGAACCGAAGTCCCACGCTTTGCTGATGTCGGTGAGGAACGGGCCGGGCATCAGGGTGTTCACCCGCACCGTCGGCCCGAACGCCGCGGCAAGGCCTTCGGTCATCGCGTTCAGGCCGGCTTTGGAGGCCGCGTAGGGGATGAACGACGGGTGCGGCCTCAGCGATCCGTGGGTGCTGACGTTGATGATCACGCCGCCGCCGTCGGCGACCATGCGTTCGCCCACCAACGCCGAAAGCCGGAACGGCCCCTTGAGATTCAGGTTCACCACCGCGTCGAACAGCTTCTCGCTGACGTCGCTGAGCTTGTCGTAGGTCGGCGACATACCGGCATTGTTCACCAGCACGTCGAGCTTGCCGAACCGGTCGTAGACCGCCTGCACCAACCCGTCGAGCTCGTCCCAACGCCCGACGTGAACAGCGTATGGCATTGCAGTGCAGCCGGTCTCGGCCTCGATCTCCTTGGCGGTGGCCACGCAGGATTCAAATTTGCGGCTGGCGATGACCACGTCGGCGCCGCACCGGGCGGCCGCCATTGCCATCTCGCGGCCCAAGCCGCGGCTGCCACCGGTGACCAGCACCACGCGACCGGTCAGGTCGAACAACGTGTCGGCGTAGCCCATTTCAGGCCGCCTCGCCGGACTGCGCCAGCAGGGCCGCCGTCTCGATCAGGCCGGGCACCATCGTCCCGAACGCCTCGACCACCTTGGGGTCGGCTTTACCACCGTTGACCGCAGCAGCGTACGTCTTCTCCAAAACGATTCCCAGCTTCCAGTTGGCCAGCACCAGGTAATAGTGGATGTTCTCGCATGACAGCCCGCTCACCTTCTCGTAATGCGTCAACAGCTCACTGCGGGTGGGCATACCGTCCATCGGCAGATAAAAGCCCGTCTCTTTCGGGTGCTCGCCGTCGTAGCCGAGCAGCGCCCATGCGACGTCGAGCAACGGGTCGCCGATGGTGGTCATCTCCCAGTCGACGATCGCGGCCAGCCGACCGGGCGCCCCGTGGGCGTACATGACGTTGGCGAACTGATAGTCCCCGTGCATGATTCCCGGGGTGTAGTGCGCGGGCCGGTTGTTGCGCAACCACTCCGACGCGATGTCCAGGCCGGGCAGTTCACGCACCTGGAACGACGCCAGGAACGACAGCCAGCGATCCACCTGCCGGTCGTGGAAACCGTCCGGCTTGCCGAACCCCTCCAGCCCCTGTGCCTTCCAGTCCACCCGGCCCAGCTTCGCCGCGCCCTCGATTAGTTGGAAGGCCAGGTCACGACGGGCGTCAAGGTCGGTGTCGAACGGGGTCTCCCAACCGCTTTCCATCGGGCTCCAGCCATTGACCTCCTTCATCAAATAGAACGGCTTGCCCAACACTTCGCCGCTCTCGTCGGCGGCGACCAGTTCGGCGTGGGGGACGTCGGTGCCCGCCAGCGCGCGTTCCAGCCGGATCTCGCGCAGCAGCTCACCGAGCCGTCGCTCGTCGGCGCGGGGGCCGGGCATCCGCAGCACCATGCCCTCACTGCCGCGGTTGATCCGGTAGAGCATGTTCTGCGACCCGCCCTTGAGGACCTCGACGATGGGTTCTTCGCCCTGACCTGGCGCGTCCTGGGTGTCCAGCCACCGGCCTAGTGCCGCGATGTCGACGTCTGCGGCCGCTTCCGTTCTCGTCATGGAATTCCTCACTCTCTGCACAGAGAATAACATTCTCCGTGCGCTGAGCCACTAGCCTGGGGCGAACGCATAGCGAAAGGGGCGGTGATGGCCGGACCGCTGGAGGGCATCAAAGTTGTCGAACTCGGCGTCTGGGTCGCCGGACCGGCTGCCGGGGGAATCCTGGCGGACTGGGGCGCCGACGTCGTCAAGATAGAGCCGCCCACCGGCGACCCCGGCCGCATGTTCGGCCGGATGCTGGGCCTCGACGACGACACCAACCCGCCCTTCGAGATGGACAACCGGTCCAAGCGCAGCATCGTGCTGGACCTGACCACCGACGGCGGCCTCGCGACGGCACGCCAATTGCTCGCGAGCGCAGATGTTTTCCTCACCAACGTTCGCCCCGATGCGCTCGGCCGGCTCGACTTGGACTATCCGGCGGTCGCCGAACTCAACCCCGGTCTGGTGTACGGGCTGATCACCGGATACGGCGAAACCGGGCCCGAAGCCAACCGCCCGGCGTACGACGTCGCCGCGTTCTGGGCCCGCTCGGGCGTTGCCGATCTGCTCACCCGCCCCGGCGACAGCCCGCCGTTTCAGCGCGGGGGCATGGGCGACCACATGACCGGTATGACGCTGGCCGCGGCGATCAACGCTGCGCTGGTCGCTCGAGCCCGCAGCGGTCAGGGACAGCTCGTCACGACATCGCTATACCGCCAGGGCGCTTACACCGTGAGCTTCGACCTGAACACCTTTCTGCTGACCGGCAGGCCCATCGCGATCGGCCAGCGCGAGACGATGTTCAACCCGTGCATGAACAACTACCTGACCGCCGACGGGCGGCGACTCTGGATCGTCGGGCTCGAGGCTGACCGGCACTGGCCGTCGCTGTGCCGGGCGGTGGGACGCCCGGAATGGTTGAGCGACAACCGCTTCACCACCGCCAGGGACCGCGCGATCAACTCCCGTGAGCTCATCGCGACACTGGACGAGATCTTCGCGACGAAGACGCTGGCCGAATGGGCGGAGGCGTTCGACAACGAGCCTGACCTGTTCTGGTCCCCGGTCAACTCGATGGAGGACGTGCTCGCCGACGCGCAGTTCCACGCAGCGGGCGGGCTGGTCGACGTCCCCGACGGCGGACCGATGATCGCCACACCGGCAGATTTCCACGGCACGCCATGGGCGCCGCGGGGGGCCGCTCCGAAGCTCGGTGAGCACACCGACGAGGTCCTCGCAGAGCTTCACAACAACGCCGAGTCCCGTTCGACAACGCTCGACGAGCGCTTGACCCACTAGGAATTCACGTATCAGGTGCGGGCCCAGCCGTCTTCGCCGACGGTTTCGGCGGTGCCGGTTACCGACTCTGCAAATATGTTGCAATGTCGGCGATTTCGGCGACGTGTAAGGCGCATTATGTAGCCCAGATCTCCTGGGCAGCAATTCCTTCGAGGAGGCCGCCAGTGACGAGAAGACCGAAGATGGAGCAACCCCGGTCAGTCCATACCAACACTGAGAAATGTTCTGCGGCGGTATAACGCGGGCTTGCGGCCGCAATTCAGCACCGCATATAATTGGCGCGTGGATTCACAGACGGTAACCGGTCAATGACGGGTCGAATGCATAAAAGATTCCCCGCCGGCCTCCGGCGCTTATTCCGCAGACAATCCAATTTGTTGTCGGACCGCTACCCGAACTACGAAATCGGACGCGGCTCCTACGGAGACCTACGCGTCCTTGAATGGGGTGAAGGCGCGACGCTGACTGTCGGGGCTTTTGTGTCGGTGGCCGAACGGGTCACGATCTTTCTTGGTGGCGACCACCGCGCAGACTGGGTGACGACCTACCCCTTTAACATCCTCTGGCCCGCGGCCAAGCACTTTACCGGGCATCCAAAAACCAGAGGGAATGTCCACATCGGCAACGATGTGTGGATCGGCGCGGGCGCGACGATCATGTCAGGGGTGACGGTGGGGGACGGCGCAGTTGTAGGAGCGAACGCCGTGGTGTCTCGCGATGTGCCGCCTTACGGCATTGTCGTCGGCAATCCCGCCCGCCTCGCAAAGCGGCGGTTTGATGACCACACCGTCGATAGGCTACTTGAAGTGAAATGGTGGGATTGGTCACCGGAGGTACTCGAAGTAGCAATGCCAGAGTTATTGAGTACAAACCTTGACGAATTTCTCGAACGCGCTGAAGCGGGAATGTACGGGAATAACGTCGCCGAAGGCTTCTGACAATTTAGTCGTTAAAATTTCGGGCCCCATGGATGTCGGGTTCCTGCCCTTCGCGCGGTTGCCAGGTGCGCCGCAGTACTGTCACTCCTGGCTGCAGTGGTCACCGAGGTAGGACGGAGCGGTTGATGGACTTCTCCCAGGTTGAGCTGTCCCGCGAAGACGCAGAGTTCCAGCGGCAGGTGCGCGCGGATCTGGCCGAGCTGGTGACCGACGAGGTCATCGCGCACGACCGACAGACGGGGGAGAACTTCCACGAGGGCCTGCATCTGGCACTCGGCGAACGCGGGTATCTGGCCAGGGACTTCCACGACGAGTCCAATGGTGGCTTCACCGCGGTGCAGCGCAGGATCTGGGAATTGGAGATCGGACGCGCGCACGCGCCGTGGTTCCACTGGCCTACCACGATGATGGTGGCGAAGGCGGTGTCGAAGTTCGCCGACCCGGATCTGGTGGCCGAGCTCATGCCGGCCGTGCTCTCGGGTCATCGCCGGCTGTGCCTGGGCTACACCGAACCCGAGGGCGGCTCCGACGTCGCGACATGCAAGACGCGGGCGGTCCTCGACGGCGACGGATCAACGTGGATTGTCAATGGTTCCAAGATGTTCACCTCGAACGCCCACAACGCGCAGTACGTCTTTCTCATCACCAACACCGACCAAGAAGCGTCCAAGCACAAAAGCCTGACGATGTTCCTGGTTCCGTTGGATTCGCCCGGCGTGGAGATACAGGGAATCCGCACGGTCGACGGAGACCGCACCAACATCACGTATTACAGCGACGTCCGCGTCGACGACAAGTACCGCGTGGGTGCGATCAACGTTGGCTGGACGGTGCTGCGAGATGCGCTCAACGCCGAGCACGGCACGATCGACCGTGACAACGAGGGACTGCAGAAGCTGGCGACGATGACCGATCACATCCTGCTCACGGCCGAGGCCGTCGATCGGGTCGCCGCCGTGGCACGGGTGGCCGACGACGCGGTGGCTTATCGGTTGGGGCGCGCGGCGGCCCGGCTGGAGGTGGCGATGAGCGCGCCGGCGATGTCCGGGCGGGTGTCGATCGCGCAGACGATGCGCGACGTCGCACCGGATCTGATGGACATCCTCGGTACGGCGGCCAGCTTGCCCGTCGGCACCAAAGGCGCGGCGGACGACGGCTGCGCTGAGTACATCTTCCGATTGGCTTCGCCCACTGGCATTTACGGCGGGACCCTCGAGATCTTCCGCAATATGATCGCCCAGCAGATCCTCGGTCTCGGCCGCCCCGCTTACGCGCCGCCGTCCAAGCGCTGATCTGCACGCGGTGAACTGGACCGCCGAGCGTGCGGGATATCGTTGAAATCCGCCGCGAAATCACCGGTGACCCACACGCTCGGCGCGTGAAAGGACCATCTCAGTCGTGCAACTGCTGCTTGTCAGACATGCCCTGCCACATCGGACCGAAGCCGGTGAAGGCGCCGATCCCGAATTGTCCGAGGAGGGCTGGGAGCAGGCCGCGCGGCTTCCGGACGCGCTGGCCCGGTTCCCGCTCGCCCGGTTGATCAGCAGCCCGCAACGGCGCGCGCTACAGACCGCAGAGCCAGTCGCGAAGGCCGTCGGGTGCAGCGTCGACATCGACGACCGGCTGGCCGAGTACGACCGGGGCCTGTCGCACTATGTGCCGATCGAGCAGGTGCGCAACGAGCGACCCGAGGAGTGGGCGCGGATGGCCGACGGCCGGCTACCCAGCAGTGTCGACGAGGGCGAGTTCCGCGGGCGGGTGGGTGCCGCGCTGAGCGACATCGTCGCGGCAGCCGATCACGACGAGACCGTGGCCGTTTTCAGCCACGGCGGGGTGATCAACGTGATCCTGCACGAATTGCTGGGCACCAAACGGTTGTTGTCGTTCCCGATCGACTACGTGTCGATCACCCGCCTGCTCTATGCCCGCAGTGGGTTCGGCACAGTGGCGGCGGTCAACACCACCGAACATGTTTGGGACCTCTTGCCGCGCAACCAACGCTATTAGCTATACATAGCTGGTGACTTCTACCGACGGGCTCGACCTCGGCGCACTGGACCGGCACCTGCGGTCGGCAAGTATCCCGCGCAGCGGCGAGCTGCGGGCGGAGTTCATCTCCGGTGGCCGGTCCAACCTGACCTTCCTGATCTTCGACGACGCTTCCAAGTGGGTGTTGCGCCGGCCGCCGCTGCACGGGCTCACCCCGTCGGCCCACGACATGGCACGCGAATATCGAGTGGTGGCCGCGCTGGCCGGGAGCCGGGTACCGGTCGCACCCGCCGTTACCATGCGTGACGACGACTCCGTAGGCGGTGCGCCATTTCAGATGGTGGAATACGTGGCGGGCCAAGTGGTTCGCACGCGTGCCGAACTGGACGCGCTCGGGGACGCGGATGTCGTCAGCGACTGTGTCGACAGCCTCATCAGCGTGCTCGTGGACCTACACGAGGTCGACCCCGACTCCGTAGGCCTCGGCAACTTCGGAAGGCCCGTCGGGTATTTGGAGCGGCAGGTGCGGCGCTGGGGTTCACAATGGCAACACGTGCGGCTGCCCGAGGACCCGCGCGACGGTGATGTCGAGCGGTTGCACGCCAAGCTGGCCGGTGCGGTGCCCGCGGAAAGTCGCAGCTCGATCGTGCACGGCGACTATCGGATCGACAACACGATCATCGATCCGGATGATCCGACAACCGTTCGGGCCGTGCTGGATTGGGAGATGTCCACCCTCGGCGACCCACTGGCCGACGTCGCGGTGATGTGCGTGCAACGGGATCCGATGCTGGATCTGCTCACGCAGGAGCAGAAGTCCTGGACGGCGCCGCAAATGCCATCGGCGGACGACATGGCGCAGCGTTACGCGACTGCCTCCGGAAATCCATTGGCGCACTGGAACTTCCACATGGCCCTCGGCTATTTCAAGCTGGCGATCATCGTGGCCGGGATCGACTTCCGACGACGAATGTCCACCGATGCTGCCGACAGTGATGACCAGGCCGGAGAGGCCGTCGCCGTGCTGATCAGCCGCGGCTTGGAGATGTTCGGTTAGCTGTTACGGGCTGCCTTCAGATTCTTCTTCGCGGCGCGGCGCAGCTGGAAGATCCGTGCCGCCCCGGCCAAGACGGTGACGATGCCGCCGGCCACCGCGGCCATCAAAATGGCCACACCCAGTGGCAGCGACCAATGCCAACCCAGAAACGCGAACGACGTCGAATCAGTGTTCTGTGCGATGAAGATCAGCAGGATCGTCAGGATCAGCAGCCCGACGATCAGCGACGACCACAGCGCTGCTGCACGGGTGAACTTGACCTCCTTCAGATTGCTGGAGGATGTGGATGCAGGAGGCGCTGGCGGCGGGGGCGTCGGCGGGATCGGCGGCGTGGGCTCGTGGGACGGCCTCAGCGGTTCACTGCTCGTCATCCCATCATTGTTCCCCGCGCAGCCGGGAGGAAACAATGGAAAGACCACGACATTATGACGTGAGGCCTGATCTAAACCTGGGCGAGTGACGGTCCCTGCCGTTACTGTCTTCGAAAACGGGTCGGGGCGAAAGGACGCGCATGAATGCGTCGCGGGGCGGGAAGCGACTCTGGTTGGCGGCGATTCTGGTCACGCTCGTGCTGCCGGTGGCTGCCTGCGGCAGTGCGAATCCTCTTGGCGGTGGATCGGCGTCGGGTGATCTGAAGACCCTGGTCGTCGGCTCCGCGGACTTTCCGGAATCGAAGATCATCGCCGAGATCTACGCCCAGGCGTTGGAGGCCAACGGTTTCACGGTCGGCCGGCAGTTCGGCATCGGCAGCCGCGAGACCTACGTCCCCGCGGTGCGCGACCACTCGATCGACCTGGTGCCCGAATACACCGGAAACCTGTTGCAATACTTCGATTCCAAGACCACGGTGACCACACCTGACCAGGTGGAGCTCGCGTTGTTCCGGGTGCTGCCCGGCGATCTGTCGATTCTGACTCCCTCACCGGCCAACGACACAGATACCGTCGCTGTTTCCGAAGCCACCGCGCAGAAGTGGAATCTCAAGACCATCGGTGACTTGGCTGCCCATTCCCCGGAGGTCAAGTTCGGCGGCCCATCGGAATTCCTGAGTCGCACCGAGGGACTGCCGGGATTGAAGGCGAAGTACGGCCTGGACATCAAGGGGGACAACTTCGTCGCAATCAGCGACGGCGGCGGCCCGGCGACAGTGCGTGCGCTGGTGGACGGCACCGTCACCGCCGCGGATATCTTCAGTACCTCGCCGGCGATCCCACAGAACAAGCTGGTCGTGCTGGAGGATCCAAAGAACAACTTCCTGGCCGCCAACGTCGTACCGCTGGTCAGTTCGCAGAAGAAGTCCGATGAACTCAAGACGGTGCTCGATGCGGTGTCGGCCAAGCTGACCACGCAGGCGCTCATCGACCTCAACACCGCGGTGTCCGGCAACTCCGGCGTCGACCCCGACGAGGCGGCGCGAAAGTGGATACGTGACAACGGTTTCGACAAGCCGATCGGGAAATAGATGATCACCTTCGCCAACGTCACGAAGACCTACCCGGACGGCACCGTCGCCGTCGATGATCTGAGCATGGAGGTGCCGACCGGCACGCTGACGGTCTTCGTCGGTCCCTCCGGCTGTGGCAAGACCACCTCCATGCGGATGATCAACCGGATGATCGAGCCCAGCGCCGGCACGATCACCGTTGATGGCCGCGACATCGCAGGAGTCAACCCGGTCAAGCTGCGGCTCGGCATCGGCTATGTCATCCAGAGCGGCGGTCTGATGCCGCACCAGCGGGTGATCGACAACGTCGCCACGGTGCCTGTCCTCAAGGGCGAGTCCCGGCGAGCCGCTCGAAAGGCCGCCTACGCCGTGCTTGAGCGGGTGGGTTTGGATCCTAAACTCGGCGATCGCTATCCGGCCCAGTTGTCTGGCGGTCAGCAGCAGCGCGTCGGGGTGGCCCGCGCGCTGGCCGCCGATCCACCGGTGCTGCTGATGGACGAGCCCTTCTCCGCCGTCGATCCGGTAGTACGGGACGAGCTGCAGGCCGAAATCCTGCGTCTGCAAGGCGAATTGCAGAAAACGATCGTGTTCGTCACCCACGACATCGACGAGGCGATCAAACTAGGTGACCGGGTCGCGGTGTTCGGCCCGGGCGGCACCCTGCAGCAGTACGATGCCCCGGCACGGTTGTTGTCCAACCCCGCAAACGAATTCGTCTCCGGGTTCATCGGTGCCGACCGCGGCTACCGGGGTCTGCAGTTCCGCCAGGCGGCCGGCTTGCCGCTGCACGACGTGCAGACGGTCAAAGAGGCCGACATCGACGCGCTGACGCTCGCGCCGGGTGACTGGCGACTGGTGACCAGGGACGACGGTCGGCCCTACGCCTGGCTCGATGCCGACGGTGTGCGGCTGCACAGGAGCGGAAGCTCGTTGTACGACAGCACAATTGCAGGTGGCTCGCTGTTCGCACCGGGCGGCACGCTGCGGCTGGCGCTTGATGCGGCGCTGTCGTCCCCCGCCGGACTGGGCGTCGCCGTCGACGACGCCGGGCAGGTCATCGGCGGAGTCAAGGCCGACGACGTCGTCGAAGCGCTGGAAAAGCAGCGGAAATGAACTATCTGCTCAGCCACCTCGACAAGGCGTGGGCGCTGACGGTGATTCACCTTCGGCTGTCCCTCGTTCCCGTGGTGCTGGGTCTGGTGATCGCGGTGCCGCTGGGTGCCTACGTGTGGCGGACCACCGCGCTGCGCCGAGTCACCACCGTGACGGCGAGCATCATCTTCACGATCCCGTCGCTGGCGCTGTTTGTGGTCCTGCCGCTGATCATCCCGACCAGAATTCTCGACGAGGCCAACGTCATCGTCGCGCTCACGCTTTACACCACCGCGCTGTTGGTGCGAGCCGTGCCCGAGGCACTCGACGCGGTACCCGCCCAGGTGCGTGACGCCGCCACCGCCGTCGGCTACACCCGGCTGTCACAAATGCTCAAAGTGGAACTGCCGCTGTCGATTCCCGTTCTCATAGCAGGTCTGCGGGTGGTTGCGGTGACCAACATCTCGATGGTGTCGGTGGGCTCAGTCATCGGAATCGGCGGACTGGGAACGTGGTTCACCGAGGGCTATCAGTCCGACAAGAGTGACCAGATCGTCGCCGGCATCATTGCGATCTTCCTGCTGGCGATCGTCATCGACGTCTTGATTCTGCTGGCCGGCCGGTTGATCACGCCGTGGGCCCGGGCGAAGGCGGGCTCATGAACTTCCTGCATCAGGCGCTCGCCTACATCTTCACCGGCGCCAACTGGGGCGGCCGGGCCGGTCTCGGGGTGCGCATCCTGGAGCATCTGCAGTACACGGCGGTGGCGGTCGTCGTCTCCGCGCTCATCGCCATCCCCCTCGGGTTGCTGATCGGGCACACCGGGCGTGGCACCTTCCTGGTCGTCACCGGCGTCAACGCGTTGCGCGCGCTGCCCACGCTCGGCGTGCTGCTACTCGGGGTGCTGCTGTGGGGACTGGGGCTGCTGCCGCCGACCGTCGCGCTCATGCTGCTGGGCATTCCGCCGCTTCTCGCGGGCACCTACGCCGGGATCGCCAATGTCGATGCGGCGGTGGTCGATGCCGCCCGGTCGATGGGAATGACCGAGACCAGGGTTTTGCTGCGCGTCGAGGTGCCCAATGCGCTGCCGCTGATTCTGGGCGGGCTGCGCACGGCCACGCTGCAGGTGGTGGCGACCGCGACGGTGGCGGCCTACGCGAGCCTGGGCGGGTTGGGCCGCTATCTGATCGACGGCATCAAGGTCCGCCAGTTCTACCTCGCGCTGGTGGGTGCGTTGCTGGTGACGGTGCTGGCCCTGGTTCTCGACGGGCTGCTGGCGCTGGCTGTGTGGGCCGCGGTACCCGGCTCCGGCAGGTTCCGGCGGATGCCGCAACCACTGCTCGACGACGAGGTGAGTTTCGATGCGCGGGTACCCGCATCACAGATGGGCGGCTCTTCTCGACCTGGTTACGAACGGGGTAGCCCGTCGCATACGGTAGACGGGTGAGTGCAGCCAACGATGCGACAGAAAGCGCCTGGCCGGCGATCCTGACCTGGCGCGCACACGATGATTCGCGGATGGAATCGGCCCGGGTCCAGCTATCCGGCAATCGGATCAAGGCCTACGGCCGTATCGTGGCCGCGGCCGCCCCGACGAACCCGGCCTTCAGCGCGTCCTACGACCTGGTCACCGATGAGACCGGCGCGACCAAACGGCTGTCCATGAGCGTCACCCTCGCCGAGCGGGATCGGCAGCTGTCGATCGCCCGCGACGAGGAAGGCATGTGGCTCATCACAGATCACCAGGGCCAGTCCCGGGGTGCTTACGAGGGCGCGATGGACGTCGACGTCGTCTTCAGCCCGTTCTTCAACGCTTTACCGATCCGGCGTACCGGTCTATACCAGCGGGGCGATTCAGTGACGCTGCCTGTGGTGTACGTGAGTTTGCCCGACCTGACCGTCAAGCAGGCCACGATCAGCTACGGCAGCTCCGGCCCGAACAGTGGTGACGGCATCAAACTGCACTCGCCGGCCGCCGAGACCACGATCACCGTCGACGCCGACGGGTTCATCGTCGACTACCCAGGACTGGCAGAGCGGATCTGATCACGCCGCCGGCGCGTCCGGCGGCCGCGAGCTCCGAACGCCAGTCCTCCTCGCCGATGGCGATGGTGACGATCTGGGGTCGCGAGAAGCTGTCGTAACGAGCGCGGGCGGCGTGGCCGGCCTCGACGATCTCAGCCACGGAGCCCTTCTCGGCCAGCGATTCACGAGCCTGGTTCAGCAGTTCGAGGGCGCGATCCAATGCCGGCAGCAGCTGGTCGGCGTTCGCCTCGCACATGGCCCGCACCAGATCGGGGGCGGTGGCCGCCACCCTGGTGCCGTCCCGAAATGAGCCGGCCGCCAAGGCAAATGCCAAGGGCACCTCACCTGCCGCCTCGGCCAGCGCCTCGGCGAGGAGGTGCGGCAGATGCGAGATACTGGCTGCCGCCGCGTCGTGCTCGTCCGATTTGGCGGGCACCACGACGGCCTGACAGTCCAAGGCCAGGTTCATCACCTGCTCCCACACCCGGGCGTCGACGTGCTCGTCGACGGTGATTACCCACGGCGCACCGACGAACATCCGGGCGTTGCCGGCGCTCCAGCCGGAGTGGGCGGTGCCGGCCATCGGATGACCGCCGACGTAGCGGTCGAGTAGGCCGGCCTCGCGCACTGCGTCGAGCACGGCCCCTTTGACGCTGATGACGTCGGTCAGCGGGCACTCACCCGCCACGTCCTTGACGTGGCCGAGCAACAGTGACACCGCCGGCATCGGCACGGCCAAGACGATCAGCGCCTCGCGCTCCGCGGCCCACTCCAGCGCCTCGGTGAGGTCGGTGCTGGCGGAGAAACCGTCGAACCGGGCGGCTTGGGCTCCGTCGACGGATCGGTTGTATCCGAATGCTTCACGGCCGGCGGCAACCGCCGCACGCAACACCGAGCCGCCGATGAGCCCGAGCCCGAGTACACACACGGGTGTCCTTGTCACCTGTCCAGGTTGGCACAAGTACGCGGCACGGCAGATGGGTACCTGGTCAAAAGGCCTGATCAGCGACTAGCGTATGCGCCCATGGAGGCACAGCGCGCCCAGAACAGTCCCGGGTCGGAGACCCCGGACGGCTTCGGCGTAGCCGTGGTCCGCGAGGATGGCAAGTGGCGTTGCTCGCCGATGAGCGCGAAGGTATTGACCAGCCTGGCTGCCGCCGAGACGGAGTTGCGGGAGTTGCGTAGTGCGGGCGCGGTGTTCGGGCTTTTGGACATCGACGACGAGTTCTTCCTGATCGTGCGGCCGGCTCCGGCGGGTACTCGGCTGCTGCTGTCGGACGCGACCGCAGCCCTGGATTACGACATTGCTGCCGAGGCGCTGGAGACCTTGGACGCCGATATTTCGCCGGAAGATCTCGAGGACACCGATCCCTTCGAAGAGGGCGACCTGGGTGTACTGGCCGATATCGGGCTGCCGGAACCGGTGCTGAGCGTGATCCTTGATGAGGCCGACCTGTACGCCGACGAACAACTCGGCCGGATCGCGCGGGAGATGGGTTTCGCCGACGAGCTGTCGGCTGTGCTCGACCGTCTCGATCGGTGAGTTCTGATTCTGCGCTGATTCGTGCGGCTCTTGATGCTGCCGGCTTGGCGGGAGCCGAGGATGTGCCGATCGGTGCGGTGGTCTTTGGGCCGGACGGCACCGAGCTCGCCCGGGCGGCCAATGCCCGCGAGCAGCTCGGCGACCCGACCGCGCACGCCGAGATCCTGGCACTGCGGGCGGCGGCCCAGGTGTATGGCGACGGCTGGCGGCTGGAGGGTACGACGCTTGCGGTGACCGTCGAACCGTGCACGATGTGCGCGGGTGCTTTGGTGATGGCCCGGGTGGCGCGGGTGGTGTTCGGGGCGTGGGAGCCCAAAACCGGTGCGGCAGGCTCACTTTGGGATGTGGTGCGGGACCGGCGGCTGACGCATCGGCCAGAGGTGCGCGGGGGAGTGCTGGCCGACGAGTGCGCGGCGCTGTTGGAGGGCTTTTTCGCTCGTCAGCGCGATTTGGGTTAGCCAGCCTGCGGGACGTAAGCTCTTCGGCGGTGGCGTGTCCGAGCGGCCTAAGGAGCACGCCTCGAAAGCGTGTGACGGGTAACCCCCGTCCGAGGGTTCAAATCCCTCCGCCACCGCCATACAGCCTCGGACCCCTTTGCGTGGGTTTCGAGGCTTTTATGGTTCGCCGACCGTGCGGGTTCTTGGTGCCTACCGTCGCCGATATCGACAACAACCCGCACGCTCGGCGTCGGTAGTTTGCTCAATCACCAGCGCAGCTGCCGATGTTCGGTGAACGTAGTGAGCATGGCGAACGATCTGTGGGCTCGTGTATGTGTCGCGGCGACAACCGCTTTCGTTGTGAGCTCGATCATCAGCGCGCCCAGCGCTGCGGCGGACGATTCGGTGTGCACAACCGTCGGCCAGTACTGCGGGTTTTACTCGCCGTCGCGCAATATCAGTTGCGAGATCAACACCGGCGGCCGTGTCGGTGAGGACGGGGTGTACTGCCAGACCGACGATCCGCCCCAGTCGGTGACGTTGGCGACCGACGGCACTTTCAAGTCCTGCACGGGCATGACGTGCCTCGGCAACGCGGCACCGGGCATCCCCATGCTCGCCTACGGCAAGACGATGGCGTTAGGGCAATTCAAGTGTCTCTCGGAGGAGAGCGGGGTCACCTGCACCACGGGCGGGCGCGGCTTCACGATCTCCAGAAGCGGCATCGCAACTGCCGGCTGACGCGCGTGACTTGCAGGTCGGTTGCCAGCTCCTACACTCAGCCACATGGGTTTGCTGGATGCCAGCTCTGGCGGATTGGCCCAGTTGGCGACTGACTGCGGGTCTCTTGGCGCCGCGATAAGCGGCACCACCCCGTCCGCCGCACTGGCGGGTACGGGGTGGCAAGCAACGGTCGCGGCCGTCAACGAAACGAACGCCGATGCTGCCCTCGCCGCTCGCGCCATGGTGAAGCGGATGCACGACATGGCCTCCGACCTCACGACTGCCGGCGCGCATTACGCACTCAATGAGAGTGAATCGGCTGGCGACCTTCGCGCATTGATAACCGGGGTCTAGATGCCTTCGAGTGGTTCGATTCCGTCGCTCACGCAGATCCGCTTGTCGGACACGAGTCATCTGGACGAAGCGGCCAGGCGTTGGACCTCCACTGCTGCAGTGTGGGAGGACGCGTTCACCCACCTTTCGACGCAGATATCCCTTCCGGGCGGTACGCGGTGGGACGGCTCCGCGGCTGAGGTGGCGCAGGCACGGGCTTTCTCGGACCGTGTGCACGTCGCCGGCTTGGCCGACCAGCTCCATCAGGCCGCGCACGTCGCGCGGGATGGAGCCGATCGGATCGCGTATGCCAAACGGCGAGTCATTGATTCGGTCGATCGGGCAAGTGAAGCCGGATTCGTTGTAGGCGAAGACTTTTCGGTTACCACCCGGCACGCTGTCAGCTCACCGGAAATGGCTGCTTGGCAGACAAAGGCGGAAGCCTTTGCTTCGGACATAGGCGCTCGTGTCGGTGAGCTGGTCTTCGCTGATCGGCAAATCGCGGCCAGAATCAAGAGTGCCGCAGCCCGCGTCGGTGAAGCGCGCTTCGAGGACGGCGAGAAGCAGAACGTAAACGCATCCGCTAGAGCTGTTCGCTTCAAAGATTCCCCGGCGGATGACACGACCGACTCGCCCGTGCCTGGGGGAGGATATGGCAGCTATCACTACGGCTATCCATTCAGCACTGCCGAAGGCTGGACTAAAGAACAAATCATGAGCGAGGTCCGTACGCACTTCAACAACTACTTCACCTTCACGGCGGATCAGAGCGTGCTTGTCGAGGGCGCGACGATCAACCTCAAGGGTCCGTTCGGCGAGAACGAGCCAGTGAAGGTCGTCAGTGTGACCGGTGATAGCTTCACCTTCGTCTCGCTCCCGGGTCATAACGAAGGTGCGGGCCGCACAATCACTTTCAGCATCGTGCGATCTCAGGTAAACCCAATACCCGGGCGCCTCGATTGGGAGTTGCGCGTAGCCGCGTCGGGTCCGTTGTCAGACCTCAGTTTGGTACCCGGCGCGAGCTGGTTCAACAAAGCCGTCTGGCAGGTGTTCGCGAACAATCTCAACTCCAGGCTGCCTGGTCACCCTTCACAGCCCGGTGTGGTCGCGGTCTGATGGCCACCAGCCCGGCGAGGCGACTGATTTCAGCGACCATTGGGGCGGCAGCCGGCTACCTTGCCTGGCTTGCCGGCGCCGCGATCATCGTCGCAACGGCGCCGGTTCGCTTCTGGGCGGTCTCGGGGGCCATCTTGCTGGCTGTCCTGACCTCACTCGCAGTCGTCTTGGCCGTCCGAAACAGGCACACGGCCAGTGCTGCGGCGTTCTGGTCGGCGCCGATATTGCCGATATTCGCGAGTCTGTACGTGCTGGTTGTCGTGATGACATAACGCCCTTCGCACATACGATCAGCGCGCACTGCGGCCGTGGGCACCCATGCGTCGCGAATCCCAGGATCCTGACTTACGCTGGTGTTCTCAGCAGATGTGTCACACGTCCGGCAGCCAGGGGGTTCGATCATGACGACCGCATCGATCAACACGCGCCGGTTGCTCTATGCCGCAATCGGATTGGTGATTGCAGCTGCTCCGGCTGTCGCGGTCTTCGCCGTCGCCGAACCCGCGCCACGGGTGAGCGCGCAATGTCAGGACACTGACACCGAGGACAGCTTCTCGATGAACTGCGCCCCGACGATCCTTCCCGACACCAGCGATCAGCTCACCGAGGCCGAGGTGGCCGAGCCGGGCTTCAACGGCGGCAACCACAGCGGTGGCGGTGGTGGCGGCGGCGGTCATCGCTGACTTTGCGGTCTCCTCCGCGACGAACACCTGTGTGGCGAACCGGTGTAATGGGCACACGGGATAAAAATCGACGCGGAGGTCATCGATGGAGCTGATTTCACCGACCGACTCGATGTTCTTGCTGGCCGAGTCCCGAGAACATCCAATGCACGTCGGTGGCTTGCAATTGTTCGAGCCGCCCGACGACATGGGCCCGGAGTTTCTCGCCCAGATCTACAACGACCTGCTCACCTATCAGGACGTGCAGCCGACGTTCCGTAAACATCCCGGTGCGCTGTTCGGTGGCATCGCCAACCTGACGTGGGCGTTCGACCGGGACATCGATCTCGAATATCACCTGCGCCGCTCAGCCCTGCCACAGCCGGGCCGGGTACGCGAGTTGCTCGAGCTCACGTCGCGGCTGCACGGCAACCTGCTCGACCGGCACCGGCCGCTGTGGGAAACCCACCTGGTCGAAGGCCTCGACGACGGACGGGTCGCCGTCTACACGAAGATCCATCACTCGCTGCTCGATGGCGTCTCGGCAATGAAGCTGACCCGCCGCACTCTGTCGCCCGATCCGCAGGACGAGGAGATCCGGGCGCCCTGGACAATCAAGCCTCGCCCACGGAGCAAGCAGAAAAATGGCGGGTCCAGGTTGGGCGAATTGGTGCGAGCTGCCGGATCGGTCGCAAGCCTGGGCCCATCGGCATTGACGATCGCGCGCGCCGCACTGCTGGAACAGCAGCTGACCTTGCCGTTCGAGGCGCCCAAGACGATGTTCAACGTCCCGATCAGCGGCGGTCGCCGGGTGGCGGCGCAGTCCTGGCCGCTCAAACGCATCATTGCGATCAAGGAGGCCGCTCCCGGCGTCACCGTCAACGACGTCATCCTGGCCATGTGCGCCGGTGCGCTGCGCGCCTACCTGATCGAGCAGGACGCGCTGCCCGACAAACCGCTCATCGCCATGGTGCCGGTCAACCTGCGCGACGAGAACGACCACTCCAGCGGGGGCAACCAGGTCGGCGCCATCCTGTGCAACCTGGCCACCGACCAGGGTGACCCGGCCAAGCGGCTCGAGGCGATCCATGACTCGGTCAGCGGCAACAAAAAGGTGTTTCTGCAGCTGCCGAAAATGCAGCAGTTGGCCCTGTCGGCGTTCAACATGGCGCCGCTGGCCCTGACCCTGCTCCCGGCGCTGGCGGCCGCGGCGGCGCCGCCGTTCAACATCGTAATCTCCAACGTGCCCGGCGCCCGCGAGCCGCTGTACTGGCATGGGGCCCGTCTGGACGGCAACTATCCGCTGTCGATTGCGCTGGACGGCCAAGCCCTCAACATCACGATGTCCAACAACGCCGACAACCTGGACTTCGGACTGGTCGGCTGCCGGCGCAGCATCCCGCATCTGCAGCGGCTGCTCACGCAGCTGGAGGACTCCCTGGCCGCACTCGAAAAGGCGGTAGGGGTCTAGCCAAACGAAAGCGGCGGCGACCCCTCGGGGCGCCGCCGCTTCGTCCGGCTGCCGCTACGGGCAGGTGACCTGAATTTCGAAGGGCTTGGTCACCGGCTGCATCGGGTTGGCCATGTCCACACCCGTCGCAGTTCCGCTGATCTTGTAGGTGTTCCCGTCCTTGGAGGCCGACGCGTTGGCCCCGCCGGGCACGCCCGCGGTATAGCCCAGCGTCACACCGTTGACGTTGCCGAGTCCGACGGACTGCACCGTCGAGGCATCCGCGGACAGCACGGCCGCGATACCGGTGGTCGCCTCGCCGATCGCGATGTTGAGGTTGCCACCCGCCGTCGCGCAGACAACCTGACCGTTGATGTTCTGCGGCTGACCGTCAATCGTCACCTTGGTGGTGCTGGCACCGGCGGTCGCGCTGGCGGACCCTGCTGCGCTCGACGTTGCGGCTGCGGAGGAACTAGCTTTCGCGCTTGTCGTCGACGTCGATTTGTTGTCGTCCTTCGAACAACCAGACAGTCCGGCCACCAAGACCGCGGCGCCGGCAACGGTCACCATCAAGGCACGCTTCACCGATTTCTCCTTATGTAGGCGTGATCCGTCGCCCTTGACGGGTCATCCAGTGAAGTATGGTGCGCCGTTTCCTCCTGGTGGGACAAATGGACGAAAAATTCGGCTGCCAGTCAAGCGACTGAAATCGCAATCGGTATCGGGGCAAATCCCGACCGGCACAGGCAAAGTCGGTATCTTCACGGGAATGCAGACTTTGCGCACCCCCGACGAACGATTCGCAGAGATCCCGAATTTCCCTTATTCGCCGCGCTATTGCGACCTCGACGATGACGAAAACGGCCGACTCAGGGTGGCTTGGGTCGATGAGGGACCCCGGCATGCCGACCCGATTCTGTTGCTGCACGGCGAACCAACGTGGTCGTTCTTGTACCGCAAGATGATTCCAGGCCTCACCGCCGCCGGCCATCGAGTTGTCTGCCCGGATCTGGTCGGTTTCGGACGTTCCGACAAGCCCACCCGTCGTGAGGACCACACCTACGCCCGTCACGTCGAGTGGATGCGGGCGCTGGCGTTCGACGTCCTGGATCTGCAGCGGGTGACGTTGTTCGGCCAGGACTGGGGCGGGCTGATCGGGCTGCGGCTGGCTGCCGAGAATCCCGACCGATTCGCCCGCATCGTCGTTGCCAACACCGGGCTGCCGACCGGGGACTTCAACATGCCCGAGGTGTGGTGGCAGTTCCGCCGGGCCATCCAGGATGCCCCGAGCATCGACGTCAGCCGGTTCGTCGAGTCAGGTTGTCTGCGTCCGATGGCCGACGAGGTGCGCCAGGCGTACAACGCGCCGTTCCCCGATGACAGCTTCTCCGCGGGTCCGCGCGCGATGCCGGGGTTGGTGCCGACCAGCCCTGACGATCCGGCGTCCGAGGCCAACCGCCGGGCCTGGGCGACCTTGACGGCCGGCTCGGCACCGATGTTGGTGGCGTTTTCCGACGGTGACCCCATCACCGGCGCGATGGCACCGATCTTCCAGCAGATGCCGGGTGCCCAAGGCTGTGAGCACCCGACCGTTCACGGTGCCGGGCACTTCATCCAGGAGGATGCCGGCGACGCGCTCGCCGACCACATCGTGCGCTTCCTGCAACAGGGCGCTGGTTAGATAGCTGGAGTGCCGTTCTTCACCGTCGACGCCGAGCTGCCCGGGCGTCGTGGCCGTACCGGGGTCATCCACACCCCACATGGCGACATCCACACGCCGGCGTTCATCGCGGTGGGCACCAAGGCCTCGGTCAAGGCGGTGTTACCCGAAACGATGCGCGAGTTGGGCGCCCAGGCCGTACTGGCCAACGCCTATCACCTGTACCTCCAGCCCGGCCCAGACATCGTCGACGAGGCCGGCGGCCTTGGCGCCTTCATGAACTGGCCGGGGCCGACGTTCACCGACAGCGGCGGGTTCCAGGTGCTGTCGCTGGGCGCCGGGTTCCGCAAGGTGCTTTCGATGGATGCCAACCGGGTGCAGGCCGACGACGTCATCGCCGAGGGTAAGCAGCGTCTGGCGCACGTTGACGACGACGGCGTGACGTTCATTTCGCATCTCGACGGTTCAACCCACCGGTTCACCCCCGAGGTGTCGATGCAGATTCAGCACAAGATCGGCGCCGACATCATCTTCGCCTTCGACGAGCTGACGACGTTGGTGAACACCCGTGGCTACCAAGAAGATTCGGTAGCACGCACCCAGGCATGGGCGGTGCGCTGCCTGACCGAGCACCGCAGACTTACCGCCGCCCATCCGGAGCGACCCGCGCAGGCGCTGTTCGGTGTGGTGCAGGGGGCGCAGTACGAGGACCTGCGCCGGCAGGCGTCCCGGGACTTGGCGGGCATCGTCGACTCCGAAGGACGTGGCTTCGACGGCTACGGGATCGGCGGCGCGCTGGAGAAGCAGAACCTGGCCACGATCGTCGGCTGGTGTGTCGATGAGCTGCCCGACGACAAGCCGCGCCACCTGCTCGGGATCAGTGAGCCCGACGACCTCTTCGCGGCGATCGCGGCCGGCGCCGACACCTTCGACTGTGTGTCCCCCTCGCGGGTCGCGCGCAATGCTGCGGTGTATTCGCCGACCGGCCGGTTCAACATCACCGGCGCGCGCTACCGACGCGACTTCACCCCGATCGACGCCGACTGCGACTGCTACACCTGCGCCAACTACACCCGGGCTTATCTGCATCACCTGTTCAAGGCCAAGGAGATTCTGTCCGCCACCCTGTGCACGATCCACAACGAGCGGTTCATCATCCGCCTGGTCGACCAGATCCGCGCCGCGATCGGTGCGGGTGAGTTCGATGATCTGCGCGAGCATGTTCTCGGCGGTTACTACGGGCATTCCACGCGTGCACAATAGTGAGATGACTGCTGCCACGGAGCCGCAAGAGTTGCTGCGCAAACTGCTCGATCCCGCCAATCGTGCCGACCCGTACCCGGTGTACCGGCAAATTCTCGAGGGCGGCCCGATGCGGATCCCCGAGTCCGGCTTGCACGTGCTGTCCAGCTTCGCCGACTGCGACGAGGTTCTGCGACACCCCGATTCGTGCAGCGATCGACTGAAGTCCACCACCGCGCAGCGGGCCATCGAAGCCGGTGAGCAGCCCCGGCCGTTCGGCACCCCGGGTTTCCTGTTCCTGGACCCGCCCGATCACACCCGGTTGCGCAAACTCGTCAGCAAGGCGTTCTCGCCGCGAGTGGTCAAGGCGCTGCAGCCAGATATCACCTCGATGGTCGACGACTTACTCGACAAAGCTGCGCAGGCAAGCGAATTCGACGCCGTCGAGCAGCTGGCGCATCCACTGCCGGTGGCGGTGATCTGCCGCCTGCTCGGCGTACCGATCGAGGATGAGGCCCAATTCAGCGCGGCCTCAACGGTTCTGGCACAGGGCTTGGATCCCTTCGTCACGTTCACCGGGGAGACGCAGGGTCTCGAAGAGAGAATGCAAGCTGGCCTGTGGCTCCGCGGATATTTGCGCGAGCTGCTGGAGCGCCGGCGTGCAGAGCCGCGCGACGATCTGATGTCGGGTCTGATCGCCGTGGAGGAATCCGGTGACCAGCTCACTGAAGAGGAGATCGTCGCGACCTGCAACCTGTTGCTGATTGCCGGCCACGAGACGACGGTCAACCTGATCGCCAACGGCATCCTGGCGATGTTGCGGCACCGCGAGCACTGGACGGCGCTGAGCACCGATCCCGGCCTGGCACCGAACATCATCGAGGAGACGCTGCGCTACGACCCCCCAGTGCAGCTGGCCAGCCGAGTCGCGGGCGTCGACATGGAGATCGGCGAGATCCGAATTCCGAAGGGCGACATCATGATGATTCTTCTGGCGGCCGCGCACCGCGATCCGGTGGTGGCCGAGCGGCCCGATGAGTTCGACCCGACCCGCAGCCCGATTCGACATCTTGCCTTCGGGCACGGACCGCACTTCTGCCTCGGTGCGCCGCTGGCACGGATGGAGGCCGCGGTGGCCTTGTCCGCAGTGACCAAACGCTTCCCGGATGCGCAGCTGGCCGCCGAGCCGGCCTACAAGCCACACGTCACGCTGCGCGGTATGGCTCGCCTCGACGTGGCCGTGTAATTCAGTCGATCAACGCGGCGATTACTTCGGCAGCCGCCCGCTCACCGGCGTCGACCGCGCCCTCCATGTATGCGCTCCAATATGTCGCGGTATCGGTTGACGCCCAATGGATGACGCCGATCGGTGCCGATAGCGCGGGGCCGTAGGCGGTCCACACGTGCGGCCCGAGATTGGCGTTGTAACAGCCGCGGGTCCACTGCCGGTCCGACCATTCACCGTCGACATAGAACTCGGGACGGGCCGCCTTGCTGCCGTAGTGGCGCACCAGTTCGTCAGTGAGCGCGGCGCGGCGCTCCTCTTGGGGAAGGCGTCCGAAGGTGCGGGCCTGTTCGCCCTCCAGGAACATCAGGATCACGCCGTGGTCGTCGCCGGGTATGCAGGTGTCGTTGGACATCCGGGCCGGGCCGACATCCGAGATCAGCTGGCCATTGAATCCGGCTGTGCGCCAGAACGGCTCGTCGTAGACGAAGAACGCCTTCATGGCAGATCCGTTGGGTAGCCGCTGGGTGAGCTGATCGCGCACCCCGGACAGGGGCGGGTCGTACATGATCCGGCCGGCGAGCGTCGGTGAGATTGCCACGATCACCCGGCGCCCCCGAGCGAGAAGTCCACCGCGGCAGTGCACGGTGACGTGGTCGGCGGAGTGCTCGATCAGCTGAACGGGTGCCTTCAACACGATGTGATCGTTGAGCAGCGCGGCGAGTCGGCGCGGGATCTCGCTGGTGCCGCCGACGAATCGGGTTGTCTGAGCGCCGCCTTCGGATTCGGCGAACAGCTCGGCGGTCACCCCGCAGGTCTGGATGGTGAACAGCAGATGCAGGAACGACACTTCGGCGGTGGGCACCGCCAGGATCCCGACGGTGCAGATCTCGACCAGGGTGCGCGCCACCTGTGATAGTCCCTGGGTGTCGTACCACGCCCCCGCGGTGATGGAATCCCATTGGGCAGCAAGGGGTGCCAACCACGGAGCCTCGACCGGCACTTCGGTGGCCAGCTCGTCCAGCCGGCGCAGAACCCGTTCCAGTTCGGCCAGCTCGTCGGCGAAACGGGCGTGGAATTCATTCTCGCGCAATACTCCCGCACCGACGAGGTCGTAGGACGTCTCGCCGCCCTCGAATTGTGCGTAGGTCTCGACGCCGAGCTCGGCGGCCAGCCGGAACATCCGCTCGTGAGTGTCACCGATCCACTGGGCGCCCAGTTCGACGGGCAGACCGGGCGCGACCTCTTCGGTCAGGATGCGACCGCCGACGCGGTCGTCGGCCTCCAATACCAGCGGCGTCAGTCCTGCCGTCAGCACCGCCCGGGCGGCGATCATTCCGGAAAGTCCCGCCCCGACAATGATGACGTCCGCGTCGACGTGCTTCTGGTTCGGCATCTGGACACTGTGGCACAGAGCCTGGTTCGGCTACAGCGGATTGAGCACTCGCTCCAGGAACTGGCGTGTGCGGGCTTCTTTCGGGTTCCCGATCACATCCTCGGGGCGCCCTTGCTCAAGGATTACGCCACCGTCGGTGAACAACACCTGGTTGGAAACCTGTCTGGCGAATTGGATCTCGTGCGTGACGATCACCATCGTCCAGCCCTGCACCGCAAGGTCTTTGATCACCGAGAGCACTTCACCGACCAGTTCAGGATCCAGCGCCGAGGTCGGCTCATCGAACAGCACCAGCTTGGGCTTGAGTGCAAGTGCCCTGGCGATACCGACCCGCTGCTGTTGTCCGCCGGACAGTTGATACGGATACTGGTCCCTCTTCGCGGCCAGCCCGACCTGATCCAGGAGTCTGACAGCGTCGGAGACCGCTTCTTCCTTGGGCCGCTTCTGCACGATCACCGGGCCTTCGATGATGTTCTGCAACACCGTCTTGTGGGGAAACAGGTTGTGCCCCTGGAAGACGAAGCCGCTTCGCGATTGGAATCGGCGCACCTCGGCTTTGGGTGTCGGCGTCGAGAAATCAATCTCGATGTCGTCGACTCGGATCACCCCGGCGTCGGCGCGGTCGAGTGCGTTCAAGGTCCGCAGCAGCGTCGTCTTGCCGGATCCGGATGGGCCGATGATCGCGGTTGCGGTGCCCCGCTCGACTTTGAAGGAGACACCTTTGAGCACCTTGTTGTCGCCGAACGCTTTCTCGACGCCGTCGGCGACGACGCGGTATTCGGGCTCACCGCCGGAGGTCTCGGTCATCGCACCACATACCTTTCCAGTCGGTGTTCAAGGCGACTCTGGCCGAAAGAGAGCACCAGGCAGATGATCCAGTAGTAGGCGGCGGCGGTGCCGTAGAGCGCGAAGAATTCGAAGGTCGGCGCAGCCGCCACCTGTGCGGTGCGCAGCAGTTCGGTCACGAGGATGGTCGACGCCAGCGAGGTGTCTTTGACCAGTGAGATCAGGGTGTTCGACAGCGGCGGCACCGCGACCCGGGCGGCCTGCGGAAGGATGATTCGTCTCAGCGCGCCGGCGTAGTGGTACCCGATGGTTTCGGCGGCTTCCCATTGCCCGATGGGGATGCTCTGGATGGCCGAGCGGATGATCTCGGCGGCGTAGCCACCGACGTTGAGGCTGAACGCGATCACCGCGGCCAGGAACGGATCGAGTTTGACTCCGATCTGCGGCAGCGCGTAGAAGATGATGAACAACTGCACCAGCAGCGGGGTGCCGCGAATGACCGAGATGTAGAACCGCGCTACGTTCGACACCAACACACTCCGCGACAATCGGCCGATGGCCACCACGAGCGCGATCACCAGGCCGATCACGAAGCTGATGACGGTCAGCGGAACGGTCACCGTGATCGCGGCCTTGGCCAGCGGCCAGAGGTTTTCACCGATGAGCCGCCAGACCGAGCGGCGTCCCGCCTCACCGCCGGCTGCGGGCCCTCCGGTCGCATTGGCCTTCAGGTACTTCTCCGAGATCGTGGCCAGTGTGCCGTCGGCTTTGAGCTCATCGATCGCTCTGTTCAACTCGGGCAGCAGGCCGCTGTTCTTGCGGGCTGCGAAGCCCTGCTCGCTCTTCTCCCCGATCGTCGCGCTGATTTTGACCGACTGATTGTTGGTTTCGGCCTGGTAGGCGTGGAAGGCGATGCTGTCGTTGACGACAGCGTCCACCCGGCCCTGGTTGAGCAGGGTGATGGCCTGGGTGAAACCCTCCACTGGCGCCACCGTCGCCCCGGCATCGCGCGAGACCTGGGCCCAGTTGCTGGTGATGCTGGCACCCGCGGTCTTGCCCTTGAGATCGTTGAGCGATGTTATCGAATCGTCGTTCGCGCGGGTGATGATGACGCCTTCACCGACCGAATACGGTTCGGAGAGATCGTATTTGCTTTGTCGTTCCGGGGTGATGGTGACTTCGTTGGCCACCACATCGAAGCGATTGGCTTCCAGTGCGGCAAAGATGGAATCCCATGGCGTCTGGACGAACTCGACCTTCTTGCCGAGCTTTTGCGCCACCGCATTGGCGACGTCGACGTCGTAACCGGCGAGTTGTCCCGTCGAGGGATCCTGGAAACTGAACGGCGCATAAGTGCCCTCCGTGCCGACCCGCAACACACCGGAGGTGAGCGGGCCGCCACTATCAGGCTTCGAACCGCAGCCACCGAGGAGCACTGCGGCGATCATCACGATCGTCAGCAGCGCTGCGCGTAATAGATGACGCATTCGGCGAACGCTAATGCTGTGGGAGATGCCCGCCAAGGGTTGAGATCAAACCGGTTGATATATCCACGGCTCACGAGGCAGTTGGGTGGGGTCGAAACGCTGCAACAACGTCTTCAAGTCGGGCGACGGGCGGCCCAGTGATTCGGTGATCAACGCGAAAGTCCTGGACGCACCGAGTTCGCCGAGCGTGACCGCGCCATCGCGTTTGGCCAGCCGCTTGCTCTCGGTATTGAGGACCAACGGCACATGGGCGTAGACCGGCAGCGGATAGCCGAGCAGTCCGGCCAGGTACGCCTGGCGTGGGGAGGACGCCAACAGATCGTCACCGCGGACGACCTGGTCGATGCCGGACAGCGCATCGTCGACGACGACGGCCAGGTTGTAGGCGGGCACGCCGTCGCCGCGGCGCAGCACGAAGTCGTCGACCACCCCGGTGTAAGCGCCGTGTATGAGATCGGTGACGGTGTATTCCTCTGCGTCAGCGCGCAGCCGCAGCGCGGGCGGCAGCCCGGCTTGGCGTTTGGTGACCCGCTCGGCGTCATTCAACTTCCGGCAGGTGCCGGGGTAGGCGCCTTCAGGGGCGTGCGGCGCCCGTGGTGCGCTGAGGATATCCCTTCTGCTGCAGTAGCATTCGTAAACCAGCCCGCGGGCGGCCAGCCCGTCGATCACTGCGTCGTAGCGCTGGCGCTGCCGGGACTGCCAGTGGGGTTCGCCGTCCCAGGTGACGCCGATTGCCGCCAGATCATCGAGCTGCCGCAGCGCGACATCACCGCGGGTGCGGTCATCGAGGTCTTCGACCCGCATCAGGAACCGACGACCCGTCGAGCGCGCGAACAGCCACGCCAACACGGCGGTACGCAGGTTGCCGATGTGCAGGTCGGCGGACGGGCTTGGCGCGAACCGGCCTGCGCCCGGGGTTGGGCGGGTCACGCCCGCAATCTAGCTCACCGGATCAGTCCCGCTCCCACGGCGCGGTATCGTCCATCTTGGTGTAGTACTTGGCCAGATGGCTCTTGACCCGGTCGACATCCTTGCTGGGCAGATCGATACCGCCCCGAGAGCCCTGCATGATCGCCCCGGCCGCCATGATCCCGCGTGGCACCGCCATCAGCTTCCCGGCGACCACGTCGGCAATCAACAGCTTGTAGGCGGTGAAGTTGTCCTTGTTCTCGCTGTCGTACCAGACGTGGGCGTCGCGATACTTCTCATTCGGCTCGTCCTGGGCATCGGCCCATTTTCGTACCCGCTTCTCGGCTGCGTCGCCGTCCCACTTGCGGTCACGATCGGTCAGCGGAAGGTCTTTAAACGCTGTCACGGACATGGTAGGGGCGTGCCCCGGACATGCTGTCGGTAAACGACGACCGCGCCGTTTAGTGTGCGGTGATCTGCCATCCGGCGCCGTCTTCCCGCTGGCGCCAGAACTCGGCGAAACGCCCACCGAGCGACGCGAGTTCGTCGATGCTGCCCTGCTCGACGACGGTGCCGCCGTCAATGAACAGGACCTGATCGGCGTGGCGGATCGCGTCGAGCCGGTGAGCGATGATGACGCGGGTCCGCGGCTGCGGGTCATCATTGATCGCCCGGGTGATCGCCGCTTCGTTCTCGGTGTCAAGCGCGCTGGTCGCTTCATCGATCAACAGCACTCCCGCCGGCTTGGCCAATGCCCGCGCAATGCTGACGCGTTGGCGTTCGCCGCCGGACAACGCGGTACCGGCTTCGCCGACCCTCGACTGTTCGCCGTCGGGAAGGCGCTCGGCGAGGTCGTCGACGCGGGCCAGCGTCATGGCCCGATGGATCACCTCGTCACCGGCCTCGGGGTACCCGACTCGGATGTTTTCCGCGATCGTCCCGTCGAAGAGGTAGGGATGCTGGAACACCACACTGACCAACGCGCGCCGCGCATCGGCATCGATGTCGGCGGCGTCGTTGCCGTCGATGAAGATCTGTCCACGCTCGGGCAGATGCAGTCCGGCGATCAGTGACAGGATCGTGCTTTTGCCTGAGCCGGACGGACCGACGACGGCAGTGGTGGTCGCCGGCTCCAGGGTGAAGGACAGGTCCTTGACCACCTCGACCCCCCGATAGCCGAAGCTGACCGAGCGGAATTCGATTCGGGGCGCGGATGATTCGCTCGAAGGCAGCACAGCGCGCCGGGATTGTTCGATCAGCGGCGCGGTAATGACGGTATGGAGCCGGTCCAACAGGCCACGCGCGGACTCCATCGCACCGGACAGGTCGGCCAGCACCGCGAACGGCTCGAGGAAGCGCACCATCACGATCGCCAATGCGACGGCTTCTGGGCCGCCGAGCTGCCCGCGCAGCGTCAGCGTTGTGATCGTGCCCGCCAACAGGATGAGGGCGATCTGGCTGGCCACACTGAACAGCAGCTGGCCCGGGATCTGGAACAGCAACAGCCGCAGGGTCGCTCCGCGTACCGCGGTGATCGCTTCCCCGGTCTGGCTCTGTGCCGCCGTGACACGGCGGCTGGCGCGCAACGCCTGCTGGGTGCGGGTGAACTCGACCAAGCGTTCGGTGAGGGCACCGTGGGCGCTGGAGTCGGCGGCATCGGCCGTGCGCACCAGCCGCTGGCTCGCGGCGAAGGCGCCGAGCAGGAACGGCAGCGCGACCGCTGCGGCCACACCGACCTGCAACGAGACGAAGAACAACCCGACGGTGATCGCGGCCGGGAGCAGCAGTGCACAGATGAAGGGACTCAACAGGTTTGCCACAAAGCCGACGAGTTGCGGTGCGCTGGCCGCGATGGCCTGCCGTGCGACCGCGGTGTTGTCGGCGGTGAACCAGCGTAACGGGACATCGGTGAGCCGGTTCGCCATGGTGTGTTGGGTGGTGTCCGCCAGCGTGAAGCCGATGCCGAAGCCGATGCGGGCCACCACCATGTCGATCACCCAGCCACCGACCGTGACCGCGGTGAGGGCACCGACCCAGGGCCACGCATCCGAGGGGTGCGGCCCGAACAATGCGGCGAGCAGCGGCACCAGTAACAGCGTGCTGGCCGCTCGCAGAAACACCGAAACAACCGTCAGCACAATGTAGCGGGTGGCCCACCCGTGGACCTCGGCGGGAATCAGCCGGATCAAGGTGCGGATCATCGAGCGCCCTTACCGGTCAGGGCGCCGGCGCGCACCACCTTGTCAGCCGGCCGACCGTCCCACAGGCGGCGGTATCGACCGTCGACGGCCAGCAGCTGCGGATGGGTGCCGATCTCGGCGATGCGGCCGTGGTCGAGGACGACGATCTGGTCGGCGCTGGTGATGGTGCGCAGCCGGTGCGCGATCACCAGCACCGTCCGGTTTTGAATCAGCGAGCTCAATGCTTGTTGCACAAGGTATTCCGATTCCGGGTCGGCGAAAGCCGTGGCCTCGTCGAGGATCAGCACCGGGGTGTCGGCGACCAGCGCACGGGCGATGGTGAGGCGCTGCCTCTCGCCGCCCGACAGCTGGCTGTCCGCGCCGATGACGGTGTCGTATCCGTCGGGCAGCCGCAGAATCCGTTCGTGGAGTTGCGCGTTGCGGGCGGCGCACTCGATTTCGTCGATACCGGCTTCCGGACGGGCCAGCGCGATGTTGTCGCGGATGGTCCCGGCCACCAGTTGAATGTCCTGAAATACGAATCCGACTCGGGTGTAGAGCTCGTCTGGGGTCATCGTGCGGATGTCCCGGCCGTCGATGCGGATCACGCCGGCGTCGACGTCGTGGAAGCGGGCCAGCAACGCCGCCAGGGTTGACTTGCCCGAACCGGATGGTCCAACCAGAGCGGTCACCGTCCCGGCCTTCAGGGTCAGCGTCACACCATGGATGACGGGCAAACCCGTGCGGTAGCCGAAGCTGACGGCCTCGAAGGTCAGGCCGGGCGGCGTGCGGCGAGCCGACGCGTCCTCGGATCGCGCGCCCAATTCAGTCTCGTCGAGCGTCACCGCGATGCGCCGGGCGGCCTGCGTGCCTTCCCGGATGCCGCCCAATCCGTAAGCGATGCCCAGCAATCTGTTGCCAAAAGTGGTGCCCAGCACCAGGAACGGTAGCAGCGAAGCTGGAGTCGTCCACCCGGCGACCACGAATGCGGTGCCGGCGGTGACGATCAGCCACAGGAACGTGCTCGGCCGGGTCACCAGATCCATGAAGGTCTTCTTGCCGATGAATGGCCGCTGCCACTCGTTGAGGAACGCGATGTAGTCGTCCAGACGACGGCGAAATGACGAGGCAGCCGCGCCGCCGAACACCCGAATCACCCGCTGGCCCTCGAGAAATGCCGCGGCCTCAACGTTCATTCGCTCCGCCCAGCGGGCGGCCTCGGCGGTCTTGGGACCACTCTGGTACACCATGGTCGACGTGGTGACGAGGTAGACGAAGATCGGCAGGAACAGGACCAGCGCCATGCCCCAGTCGACGGTGAACAGATAGATCAACACCGCGATCGGCGCGATCACCGCCGCGACCGCATCGCACACCGCGTGCGTCACCAGATAGTGCAGCGACAGAGTGTCGTCCTGGATCAGCTTCTTCACCGCGCCCGACCCACGATCGGTGAACCACCCCAGGGGTATTCGGGCCAGCTTGTCCAACAGCCGGCGACGGACTTCGGTGCTGAACCGCATGTCGACCACGTGCAACCACAGCACCAGAACTGCGCCCAACGTGGTTCCGGTGGTCAGCAGCACCACGAAAACGGTCACGGTGTTCCACACCTGGGATTGGTCGGCGCCGCTGAGCCACTGTTGAGCGAGTTGGACGAGGACCAGGAACGGCGCAAGCTGCAGCAGGGTGAACAGTGCCTGCAGTACGCCGGCGACAATGAGCTGTGATTTGACCGGTGCCAGAAGGTCTTTGGCCGCCTGGGAACGCCACTTGCCCTTGGCGGCGGCGGGTGGCGGCAGTACGGATGGGGGAGTCTCAGCGGCAGGTGTCGCTGCGTCGTCGCCACGGGTGCTGCCCATCTCCCGGCCCCGCGTCCAATACGCCTGGGCTTTCACCTCGGTTTTCGGAAACCCGAAGGTGTCCTTGAGGCGCTTGCGGAGGTGCTTGAGAGCGCCGGCCTCGGGGCCGGCCCAAGCGAACCAGTTTGACCAGTCCCGGTCTTCGATCGCCGCGGACAACGAGGTGTCGTCTGTCCTCATCACCCAGTGCAGGCGGCGCCGCGGGTGCTCGGCGAGCGGGATGAGTTTGTCTGACTCGCAATGGAGTTCGAGGTACACCTCGATGTCGACATCGGGTGGCAGCACCGCGATGATGGAATTGATCGCCGGGATGGACGCGGCATCGCCGATGAGCAGGAAGCCCGCCGGGAGGTCGTCGGGCAGCGCGAAGGGGGAGGACCCCAACGACACCGCCGGGATGGTCATGCCCGGCCGGGCCGTGGAGGCCCACGCTGAGGCCGGGCCGGCCGGCTCGTGCAGCACGACGTCGATGGCGAAGCGGCCAGTCCCTGGGTCGGTCCAGACCAGCGTGTAGGCCCGTTGAAACTCGGTGCTTCCCCCTGCCGGATCGGGAAACCAGAACCGCAACCAGGTCGTCGGTCCGGCGTCAACGTCGTCGAACACGGTCGGTGAAGACATCGTGATCCGGACGCAGTGCGGCGCGACGTGCTCGGTATGTTCCACGGTCGCGAGATGGTCGCGCCCTCCGAACCCGCGCAACATTGCGCCCTGGAAACCTCGTCCCATTACGGTGTCCTCTGCTCGCCGGCCTGCAGATGAGTGAGCTTACCCTAACCTAACTTCGACGTCCGGTTCCACGGGTGGCGACACCGGGGAGTGCAGCGGAATTGGATTACCCGGCGTTCGGGCAGAATTCGGACGAGAATTTAGTCCTCGATTCGGGCATTTTTTGAGCCACCTGACCAAGGCAAGACCAACCGCGTCGGATTTCGGGGCAGCCTAGCCTTGGCTTATTCGCAGGAGACTTTCTACACGCGAATGTTCAAGCGCGACACCTACTCTGAACCACGATAAGCGGCGCGTTTGAGGCGCATCTGTATTAGGTTGACCGAATACGGTAGTTGTGCGGTCGGGCGACATTGAGGGGAAATTCATGCAAGGCGACAGCGAGATTCTCACCCTTCTCAATCAGCAGCTGACGAGCGAACTGACCGCCATCAATCAGTATTTCCTGCACTCCAAGATGCAGGACAACTGGGGCTTCACCGAGCTGGCCAAGCACACCCGGGACGAGTCGTTCGACGAGATGCGCCATGCCGAGCGCATCACCGACCGGATTCTCATCCTTGACGGGCTGCCCAATTACCAGCGGATCGGCACCCTGAACATCGGGCAGACGATCGGCGAACAGTTCGAGAGCGACTTGGCGCTCGAGTACGAAGTGGTGAACCGGCTGAAGCCGGCCATCGTGTTGTGCCGTGAGAAACAGGATTCCACCACAGCCAATCTCTTCGAGGACATCGTCGCTGACGAAGAGCATCATATTGACTACCTCGAAACGCAGTTGGAGCTGATGAACAAGCTCGGTGTCGAGTTGTACTTCGCGCAGTGCGTGTCCCGCCCGCCCGGCTCGCTCAACTAGACCGCTGAGGGCTCAGTCGACGACCAGCGTGTCGGTCAGGTGGCCGGCCACCGGAGAGCACCGCCTAGGGAGGTATCGAGACTCCTTTCGGCCATACCCCGACGGGTATACACTGGTAACGAGCGAAGGAAGGGAAATGACCATGGTCGGAGACGAAGATGCTATCGACGCGGTGCTCAACCGACTACGTCGGGCTCAAGGCCAACTGGCCGGAGTCATCTCGATGATCGAACAGGGACGCGAGTGCAAGGACGTCGTCACACAGTTGGCGGCCGTCTCCCGCGCGCTCGATCGAGCCGGTTTCAAGATCGTCGCCACCGGATTACGGGAATGCATCGCCGGCGAGGGATCCGGCGCAGACAAGCCCATGACCGAGGCGGAGCTGGAAAAGCTCTTCCTCGCGCTCGCATAACCCCGACGACAAAGGCGGCATCATGAGTATCGCGCTGGCGGCCACCCTTCGAATGCCATTCGACGATGCGGTTGCTCGAACACGAGAAGCGTTGGCCGATCAAGGTTTCGGTGTGCTCACCGAAATCGACGTTAAGGCGACGATGAAGAACAAGCTGAACGAGGACATGGAGAACTACCTGATCCTCGGTGCCTGCAACCCGCCACTGGCCCACCGGGCGATCGGGGTGGACCGCCAGATTGGCCTGCTGCTGCCATGCAATGTCGTAGTGCGGAGCGACCCCGATGATTCGGACAGCACTCTCGTCGAGGCCATGAACCCTCAGCTGCTCGTGGACGTGACCGAAGAACCACAACTGCAGCCGGTCGCTCAGGAAGTCGGCGACAAACTCAAAGCCGCCATCGCGGCGCTGAGTACCTAACCCAGCCCGGGCACGATGTCACCGAGGCTGAAGGTCACTGGTTGGTCGAGCTGCTCGTAGGTGCACGAGCGCGGGTCGCGATCGGGCCGCCAGCGGTTGAATTGGGCGGTGTGCCGGAACCGCTCACCCTCCATGTGGTCATAGCGCACCTCGACCACCCGTTCGGGCCGCAGCGGAACGAAGGAGAGATCCTTACCTGCGTTCCATCGCGACCCCGCATTTTTCTGCGGTGTGCGCTCGCCCGACTCGAGCGCGGCCCAGTTCCACGGGTGATTCTCGAATTCCGTTACCAAGGCCTGTAATTCGTTGAAGAGGCGTCGTCGCTCAGCCATGGGGAAGGCGCCGATGACGCCCACCGACGCCAGCGCTCCGTCGTTCTTATAGAGGCCCAGCAGCAGCGATCCGATGGCGTCGTCGCTGGACTTGTGCACTCGGTAGCCGGCAACCACACAGTCGGCGGTCCGCTCGTGCTTGATCTTGAACATCACTCGTTTGTCGGGCTGGTAGGTGATCGTCAGCGGTTTTGCGATCACGCCGTCGAGACCGGCTCCCTCGAATTCGGAGAACCATCGCTGGGCGGTTTCCGGGTCGGTGGTGGCGGGGGTGACGTGAAATGACGGCCCTACGTCTGCCAGCGCCTCCACCAGCGCGGCGCGCCGCTCGCTGAACGGCCGCCCGGTGTAATCGTCGTTTCCCAACGCGAGCAGATCGAACGCGACGAACGCCGCAGGCGTTTTTTCGGCGAGCATCCGGACTCTCGAGTCTGCCGGGTGGACCCGTTGCTGCAGCGCCTCGAAGTCCAAGCCGGCACCCGTGGCGATGACGATCTCGCCATCGATCACGCAGCGCTCGGGCAACTCGGCAAGCGCGGCGCCGACCAACTCGGGGAAGTAGCGGGTCATCGGCTTCTCGTTGCGGCTTCCCAGCACGACGTCGTCACCGTCTCGGAAGCACACCGACCGAAAGCCGTCCCACTTCGGCTCGTAGGACGCGTCGGGCGGGATGGTCCGCACCGACTTGGCGAGCATCGGCGACAACGGGGGATTGACGGGCAGTTGCATCGGTTCATTCTCGTCTCGTGTGCGTTGGCTTCGCGCTATAGGTTGAATAGCGTGAGCAGACCCCAATTCAACCCGTCACGCTGATGGCGGCCAAGGCCGAAGAGATCGACGTCGACGGCGTCGCCGTCCGGCTCACCAGCCCGGACAAGGTGTACTTCCCCAAACTGGGGTCGAACGGCACCAAGGGCAAGCTCGTCGAGTACTACCGCACTGTTGCGAGCGGGCCGATGTTGACTGCGTTGCGCGACCGGCCGGCTCACTTGCAGCGCTTCCCGGACGGCATCGAGGGCGAGGAGATCTACCAGAAGCGGGTGCCCGAAAAGCGTCCGGACTATCTGGAGACCTGCCGGGTGACGTTTCCGTCCGGGCGTACCGCGGACGCGCTGAAGGTTACCCATCCGTCGGCGATCGTGTGGGCCGCGCAGATGGGCACGGTCACGTTGCACCCGTGGCAGGTTCGCTGCCCGGACACCGATCACCCCGACGAGTTGCGGGTAGACCTCGATCCGCAGCCGGGCACCGGCTTCGCCGAGGCGCGCACCATCGCCGTCGACTATCTCAAGCCGGTGCTCGATGAGCTGGGGTTGGTCGGCTATCCGAAGACATCGGGCGGACGTGGTGTGCATGTGTTCGTGCGGATCCGCCCAGACTGGGATTTCATCGCGGTGCGCCGCGCCGGGATCGCGCTTGCGCGTGAACTCGAACGCCGGGCACCAGAGCTGGTGACCACCTCGTGGTGGAAGGAAGAGCGTGGTCAGCGCGTCTTCATCGACTACAACCAGAACGCCCGCGACCGGACGTTCGCCAGCGCTTACTCGGTGCGGGCCACGCCGATCGCCACCGTCTCGACGCCGCTGACGTGGTCGGAGCTGGGCAGCGCCAATCCCGACGACTTCACCATCGCCACTGTTCCGGCCCTGATCGCGAAGCGCGGCGACCCGATGGCTGAGATGGATTCGGTTGCGCATTCAATTGATTCGCTGTTGGGGATGGTCGTCGCCGACGAAGAGCGCGGACTCGGCGACCTGCCCTACCCGCCGAGCTACCCGAAGATGCCCGGCGAACCGCCGCGCGTGCAGCCGAGCAAGAAGGTGGCGGCACACTGGGATGAACACGGCAACCCGAAGACGTGAAAGCCCAACTTACACTGGTTATTTCGGTATCGACGGCATGTCTCGTCGGGGCGTGCTCATTGAGCGGGCAACCCGTTGCCTCGACTGAATCGGCGGTCACCAGTACGGGTGCGCCCACCAGAACGGTGACAGCGCATCCCCACGACGTCATTGTCATGCCCGAATTGCGGGGCATGTACTGGACCGACGCCGAGCCGGCACTTCGGACCTTGGGCTGGACGGGTGTTCTTTCGAAAGCCCCCGACCTGCCGAACGCGCCCTACCGGAGAAATCAGATCGCCGCGCAGATACCCGCGCCCGGCCAGGTCATTGCCGGCGATGCGGTGATCACGCTGCAATTCGCGGGGTGATCGCCGGGCGGGTTGGCTATTGCCGTCACCCCAATTTGTGGTAGACACTCAGCAAACTCGCTTAGGAAAATCTCAGCTAGGCGATACGGTTTGGCGCAGGGGGGAAACCATGAGGCACAGCGACAGTCAACGGGGTGCGCACCGCGCTCGGCAACGCCGCCAGCCGTACGCATGGCTGGGTGCCGGTGCCGTGGCGTTGGGTGTCGGCGCCGCGCTGGCCAGCGGATCAGCCGTCGCCTATGCCGACAACGGCGCCGGGTCGGGTGCGGGTAAGGCCTCGGCGAACAACTCGGAAAGCAGCTCGACACCGTCGAGCAACAGCGACTCGGCCGCCACCAAGAAGGCCACCGCGCACTCGGCGCGCAGCGGCGCCGCAACCTCGTCGAGCGGGAAAGTCGGCTCGCGCAAGGCATCACCCGCTGCGACGAGCAACACTCCTGTAGCTGCGGCCGCCGTCGATACCGCGGCCATCGAGACGGCGACGGCCACGACCACCGCTGCGGCCCCGACCGTTCCGTCGATCTCGGCGACCGGCCATTCCGCCCACCTGCCTGCCGCGGCTGCCGTGACACCCGCAGTCGCTGTCAATACGACTCCCAGCACTACCTCGTGGCTGCCGTCGACACCGCCAGTGGTCGCGAGTGTCGCGGTGAGCCTGGCCCAACAGCAGATCGCCCAGGCCCAATCGCAGTTGCTGCAACAGACGTGGGGTAGCGGCAACGTCGTCGCGGGCGTGGTGTCAATCGTCCCGCAGGTTCTGCTGTCGCAGGCGGCGCTGGCGTTGAACACCTGGTCGACCGCGATAACACCAACCCAGTTGCTCTACGCCCAGACCTCCGGTGTGCCGATCGTGCACGAGCTGACCGGGGTCGCCCTGCTCGGCGTCCTGCTGCTTCCGACGATGGCCACCACCGCACTCAACAGCACAGGTGCGCTCCTGCCGTTGGTCGGCGCCTTCGAGGGAACGGGCGCGATCACGTCCGTACAGAACGCGGTCAGCACCGCCGCGCTGAACGGCCGGGTGTACGCACTGGTCCCGGTGACCATGCGGTCGACCACCGAGCCGATCGTCTATGTCACGATCAACGGCGGCCCGAGCACACCTGTGCTCGTCGACACCGGTTCGTCGGGGCTGGTGGTCACCATGGGTTCGGTGGGTCAATCCAATTTGGGCACTGGCGTTTGCAACAGTCCCAACAATTGCAACAGCGGCTACAGCGGTGGCCTGACTTACCACTTCGAGACCTACACGACGACGGTGGATTTCGGGAACGGGATCGTTTCCGGCCCGACGAATGTCAACATCGTTGACACCGCCGACTCGGCCAAGGCCCTGGCCTTCTTCAACCAACTTGGTGGCGCGTCCGGCGTTCTGGGCATCGGTGCCAACGCCGGGGGCCCAGGACCGCAAGGCCTTCCGACCACCGCGCTGCCCGGTGACCTCAGCCAGGGTGTGTTCCTCTATCAGGGCTTGTTGCTCGGCTTCGCCGGCGTGATGGTCTTCGGGCCCAATCCGCTGCCGACCCGCACGTCGGTATCCGGGGCACCCGATGCCTACCTCCAGGTGTCGATCAACAACGGTCCGGCGACGACGGTGCCCGCCATCATCGATTCGGGAGGCGTGTACGGGACCATGCTGCAGTCGTTGGCCGGCGGCACCGCGGGTGGGTCCGTCCCGGCCGGGACACGAATCTCTGTCTATACGTCAGACGGTGCGTTCCTGTACTCCTACATCGTCAACTCGCTCAATTCGCCGACGGTGATCACGAGCGGGTTGATCAACACCGGGTACGTCCCCTACCAGATTGGCCCGGTATACCTCGACTACACCACGCCCATGGGCTCGACGAACTTCGACTACGCCTGATTCTTTGGGGCTCAACGCGACTCAGCTAATTTTGTCAGTTCCGCAAATTAGTTGCTGACAGTTTCGGCGTTTCGCGATCCCGCGCTCGTCTACGGGCTTACCCTCCGCTGAGGCGCTTTCGCCTTTGGTCGGGAGGTTAGAAAGTCATGGCTGCTTCGAGATTTGTCGGTCGGGTCGGCGGTTTGGCGGTAGCGCTCGGAGTGGGCGCCGCGTTGTTCTCCACGGGATACGGTGTCGCCTGGGCGGACGGGACGACGGGATCGTCAGGGGCAGGCTCGAATTCGAGCTCCGCGAACGGAGCTTCGGGTTCGTCGCCGACCGGGTCGAAGGGGGCATCCGGGACCACCGGAACGTCGAAGCGGACGGCTGCCCGGTCGAGTCAGACGGTCGGCGCCGGCGGCGCCAGGACCGGCGCGAAGCATTCAAAGGCCGGAACCGCCCAGTCGCTCGCGGGTTCCCCGATATCCGCGCAGACCACGAGTTCCACCGACTCGACCGCAAACACCTCGGGACCGTCGGGTGCGCAGTCGAGCGGCAGTGTCAGCGTGTCCTCACCGTCGGCGAGTTCGACTGTGGGGTCGGTGACTCCGGTCGCGTCACTCGCGACAGCGTTGCCCGTCCTGCCGTCGCCGGGCGCAATCTCCGCAGTGCTGACCACCGCGTTGCATGATGTGCTCAATCCCTTTACCGGTGGGCTGCCGCCGCTGCCAATTGAGTCTCCGCTGGCGCTGGCCTACGCGGCGGTCGAGCGCCGGACCACCGCGTCGGCGCTGGCGAGCAATCCGATCACGGTCAATCCGGTACTCGTCATCAACGACGGCATAGTCGATGGCACCACCAACGCCACCGGCGCGTCCGGACTCACGTACACGTTGATCAGCGGTCCGAGTCTGGGCGGGAAGATCACTTTTTCCGCGCCCAGCGACTCCAATTACCAGCCGGGCACCTTCAGCTACCTCCCCTATCAATCTGCCCTCGGCGGGGCGGTGAACGAACAATTCAAGATCCTGGTCGCGCAGCAGACGCAGTTTGACCAAGTCCTGCAGAGCATTCCGCTTCTGGGTGGCCTTGCCGGTCAGGTGATCGTCGTGTTGCACCAGACGCCGGTCCTGGGCGACCTGCTGGCGCCGATCATCGGATACTCAGAGATCGCCACCTTCGACTCGACGGGTGTGCTGCACGCTGCTGCCGCCCCGGTGGCCTACACGTACATGATGTCGTCTTTCGACCAGACGCCGATCAGTGTCAACTGGTTCCCGAAGTCAGGGCTCACCACGGCCGGTACGGCGCCAACGATTCTCGACGGCCCTGGGCTGGCGACACAAGGCCAGACCGATCCCTACACGCAATACGGTATCGGCGGCCTCACCCCGGGCGTATCTCTACTGCGCGCCGACTACAACGTGGTCACCTGGGACCCCCGCGGTGAATTCGCCTCCGGCGGCATCCTGCAACTCGACAGCCCGTTCTTCGAGGCGCGTGACGTCTCGTCGATCCTGAATTGGGTTGCCGGCCTCGATAATTCACTCGTTGATGGCCCGAATGATCCACGAGTCGGCATGGTCGGCGGTTCCTATGGCGGTGGAATCCAACTCACCAGTGCCGCGACCGATCCCCGTATCGACGCGATCGTCCCAGGCATCTCCTGGAACTCGCTGAACAATTCGCTCTACCCCGACGGCTCGTTCAAGACCGCCTACGCGACGTTGCTGCTGCTGTCACTGGTGCTATCACAGGCTCGGATCAACAATCTGATCTACGAGGGCATCACCACCGGCGACCTTTTCGGGGTCCTGAGCAACACCGCGCAGGCCTTTTTGGCCAGCGCTGGCCCGACGTCGCTGCTGAACCAGCTGAAGGCGCCGACACTGCTGATCCAGGGCACGGTCGACGTGTTGTTCACACTGCAGCAGTCGATCGACAACGCCCAGACCATCCTCGCCAACCCGTTTGGAACCCTGGTGAAGATGATCTGGTTCTGCGGTGGCCACGGCGTGTGCCTGACCAATCCCGCCACGGCCGACGACAACCCGAACTTGGCCTCGACGTTCGCCTGGCTGAACTACTACGTCAGGGACGGGCACACGAGCGGAACGCCGGCCATCCCCAACTTCCAGTACACCGACCAGTTCGGAAACTGGTTCAAGTCCGACTACCTGCCGACAGCCGGTAGCGCGCTCTTCGGCGCGCCATTCCAGGCGGCTACCGGTGCGGCGGGCGGCACGCTCGGCATCGTGCCGATCCTCGGCGGTTCAGGACCGGCGCCGCAAGCTTCGATCCCATACTCGCTCGGGCTGGCGTCCAAAGCGAACAACGCGATCAACGTCAACCTCGACCTCACCGGACTCACCCAGGCAGTCGGGTCGCCGACGGTGAGCTTCGACTACCAGGGCATCGGCACCAGCAATTTCGTGTACGCCCAGCTGGTGGACAACAACACCGGTCTGGTGGTCGGAAACCTCGTCACGCCTGTGCCTGTGACCTTGGACGGCCGCGCGCGCACCGTCACGTTCAACATGGAGAACATTGTTTACACCTCAAATAACCCCGTCGACCCCGGTAACTTGACGCTGCAGATCACCAGTTCGGCGGCGCCTTACGAACGGTTCACCGCGTTCGGCGTGATCAACATTTCGAACATCGGTCTAACGCTGCAGACGTCCAATCCGACGAACATCACCCCCGTTCCCTAGCAACGATATGTGCGGTCTGCCGACATGGGATGTCGGCGGACTGTCCAGGAAGATCGTCGTCGGCTAGCAAACGCTAGATGTGCGCCCCGTCGCTAAGTTGTTGGCGGGTAGGGGAATTCGACTAAAATGCCCCATGTTGCAAGACGTGTGACGGGGTCGGGGCGTTCGAGGTCGTAAGGGATGAACACGATGACACTGACGAAGATCGCAGCAGCAGCGGCACTTTCCGCAGGGCTCGGCCTGGCCGGGCTGGGAGTCGGCACCGGAATCGCCTCCGCCGACCCAGGCCACGGGCACGGCCACGGACACGGCTGGGAGTGGGATGACCAGGACGGACACGGCGACTGGCGTGGCCCCTACTACGGTCCCGCGTACTACGGGCCACCCCAAGCGTGCGTGCAGGCAACCGGTCCGTTCGGATTCGTGAGCGGCGGCGCCTGCATCTAGCCGGTTAGGGCTGAGGCACCACGCCGCGGGCCTTCGGCAAGCCGAGGTCGTTATAGGTCGCGATGCCCGGGGCCGCGGCGATCACAGCGGGAATCGCGTGGATGGGCGGCATCGCCGTCATGATGTGGCCGAGCACGAAGAAGTCTTCGAGTGACTTCGCGTTCTCGATCATGTCCATCGGCGGCAGGAAGCCGACCTGCATGTTGACGGTCGGGCGTCCGTCGATGGTGATCTTCCAGCCGTCGGCGTCCAGCTGCCAATCGGGTTCGAGCGTCGTGCCCTTCTTCCACCGCACGTTGATGTCGATGACGGTCTTGCCGCCCACGACGCCCTGCCAGCTCGCATAGACACCGGCTACGTGGCCGGCCTTGATGGTCCACGACGCCATCGGCAGATCCTCGGTGGTCTGGGCATACTCGGATACGCACCTGATTTCGTCGAGCTGGACGCCGAGAGAATCTGCGACCAGCTGCACGGCTTCGGCGAACACGGCGGTTCCTGTGGCCGCCATCGGCTCGAGTTCGGGATCGTCGATGCGCATGTCGAAACCGACTGGACGTTCCGTCTCCGGGGAGTCATAGAGGGTGGTGTCGGCGGACTCGGCGATCGTGACCTTGTCGACGCGATCGCACGCGGTGGCGGCCACGATCGCAAGCAATTCGGCGAAGCCGGGGCTCACACCGGAGCCGAACATCGTCGACCCACCCGCCTTGCAGGCTTCCTCGATGCGGGCGCGGCCCTCGCCGAGGTTCTGACCGGTGATGAACGACGCCGATGCCACGACGTTGACGCCGGCCGACAGGATGCGAACCAGCTCGTCGACGTCGATCCACATCGGGTTGTAGACCACGCAGTCCGGCTTGAGCGCCAGCAGTGCGTCGACGTCGTTGGTCGCGGTGACGCCCAGCGGTTGGATGCCGACGAGTTCACCGACATCCTGTCCGGCCTTGGCGGCTGACCAGGCATAACAGCCAACGAGTTCGAGGGTGGGGTTCGTGGCGATCGCCTGAACCGAGCTTTTACCTACGTTTCCGGTCGTCCACTGGACGACGCGATACGGGGAAGTGTTGTGCACTCGCACAGCATAGGGGTGGCGGTGCTGTTCAGGCCGTTGTTTAGGTGAACTCGAAAGTTTCTACTCGTCGACCGCGACGCTGCCGCGATTGCGCCGGCGCAGGCGGTGGTTCGTCTTGCCGGTCGGACGCTTGTTGCGCAGGGCACCGGCCGGTTCGGCATCATCTTCGGCATCGACTTCGGGTTCCACGTCGGCCGACACCTCGGCCGGCTGCTCGTCCTCGACGCCCGGCTCGACGGCTTCTTCGGTGTCTGCCGCCGGCTGAGCACCGACGGCCTCGGCGTCCTCGGCCGCCTCTCCGCGCTTCTTCTTCGCCTTTTTCTCTTTCTTGGGCTTCGCCGGCTTGGCCGGCAGCTCGGCGGTGTAGGCCAGTTGAAAGGCGAGCAGGGCCAGGACCGCGATCGCCGCGGCAGCGCCGTAAACGCCGAACAACCACGGTCCACCCTTGTCCAGGCTGACCCAGATCTCGGCGACCGCCGTGCCCACGATCAGCACACCGGCCAGCACGTGCAGGATCACCGACCACAGCCGCAGTCGCAGCGCCAGCTGCGGGGTGAGGTACTCCGGCTTGCGGCTACGCAGCAGGGTGACCAGCACGGGCAGTGCGGCCAGCGCGATCAGTACGCCGGTGACGATGCGCAGGACCGTGCCCAGCGTGTGGGTGGTGTCGCCCATCAGCTCCCACCACCGGGGCAGGACGAACAGGAAGTACAGAGCGCCGGCCAGCACCCACAGCGCCAGGTGAAGTGCAGTCGCGGTGACGCGCCCCATGCCGCTCCGCCCCATGTTCTCTCCCTACAAATTGAAATCCGGGGTGCGACCAGGCACAGTGACCCCCCGATCGCACCCCGGATCAGGTGCGGAGGATAGGGGATTTGAACCCCTGAGGGCTGTTAACCCAACCCGCGTTCCAGGCGAGCGCCATAGGCCACTAGGCGAATCCTCCGTCGGCAATGGTAGCCGACTCGAGCAGTGCCTGGCCCCGGCTGCCTGGCTCACCTGGTCTTGCCGCCTCCCCGGTGGGGCACCTCCCGCCGGGTATTACACTCGCAACGGACCCCGCGCGGCGTCTATCCTGTGAACTCCCCCAGGGCCGGAAGGCAGCAAGGGTCAATGGGCTCTGGCGGGTGCGCGGGGTCCCCTTCTTGAAAGGCGCACGGTGTCGTTCCACTCCCTGGGCCCCGATGAGCTGCAAGCCCAGCATGAATTGCAGCGGCGGAACTATGCCGACCTGCGGGCCAAGAAGCTGTCCTTGGACCTCACCCGCGGCAAGCCGTCGGCGCAGCAGCTGGATCTGTCGAATGCGCTGTTGACCCTGCCCGGCGACCACTACCGCGACGAGGAAGGCACCGACACCCGCAACTACGGCGGTCTGCACGGCCTGCCCGGCTTGCGGTCGGTCTTCAGTGAGCTGCTCGGGATCCCGGTGCCCAACCTGATCGCCGGCAACAACGCGAGCTTGGAGCTGATGCACGACGTCATCGTGTTCTCGTTGCTGCACGGCGGCGTGGATTCGCAGCGGCCGTGGCGCGAGGAAAGCGGCACGATCAAATTCCTGTGCCCCGCTCCGGGATACGACCGCCACTTCGCGATCACCGAAACCTACGGCATCGAGATGATCGGCGTCCCCATGCTCGAGGACGGCCCCGACGTCGACCTCATCGAGGAGCTCGTTGCGGCCGACCCTGCGATCAAGGGGATGTGGTGCGTGCCGGTGTTCTCGAACCCGACCGGCACCACGTATTCGTGGGAGGTCGTCCGGCGCCTAGTTCAAATGCGTACCGCCGCACCGGATTTCCGCCTCTTCTGGGACAATGCCTACGCCGTGCACACATTGACGCCGGATTTCCCGCGGCAGATCGACATTCTCGGCCTGGCTGACAAGGCGGGCAACCCTCATCGGCCCTACGTCTTCGCCTCGACGTCGAAGATCACCTTCGCCGGGGCCGGGGTGAGCTTCTTCGGTGGATCGCTGGGCAACATTGCGTGGTATCTGCAGTACGCGGGCAAGAAGTCGATCGGCCCCGACAAGGTCAACCAGCTGCGGCACCTGCAGTTCTTCAAGGATGCCGACGGGGTGCGACTGCACATGTTGCGCCACCAGCAGTTGCTTGCGCCGAAGTTCGCCCTGGCCTTGGACATCCTCGACAAGCGGCTTTCCGACTCGAAAATCGCCTCCTGGACCGAGCCCAAGGGTGGCTACTTCATCAGCCTCGACGTGCTACCCGGGACGGCCAAGCGAACCGTCGCACTGGCCAAGGACGCCGGGATCGCGGTCACCGAGGCGGGTGCGTCGTTCCCATACCGAAAAGATCCGGAGGACAAGAACATTCGGATCGCTCCGACGTTCCCGGCGGAGCCCGACCTTTCTGATGCGATCGACGGCCTGGCGACCTGCGCGCTGCTCGCGGCCACCGAGTCGCTGCGGGGGTCCGCAGCTGTCACCGGCGGTCGGTAGCCTTCACCCGTGGCGCTCTACCGCAAGTATCGGCCGGCAACCTTCGCCGAGGTGGTGGGCCAGGAGCACGTCACCGAACCACTGTCGACCGCACTGTCCGCGCACCGGATCAACCATGCCTATCTTTTTTCCGGCCCGCGTGGTTGCGGCAAGACGTCTTCGGCGCGAATCCTCGCCCGCTCGCTGAACTGTGAGCAGGGGCCTACGCCGACGCCATGCGGGGTGTGCGACTCGTGCGTGGCTCTGGCGCCGAACGGGCCCGGCTCGGTCGACGTCGTCGAACTCGACGCCGCCAGCCATGGCGGTGTGGACGACACCCGCGAACTGCGGGACCGGGCGTTCTACGCGCCCGCACAATCGCGCTATCGCATCTTCATCGTGGACGAAGCGCACATGGTCACGACGGCCGGCTTCAACGCGCTGCTCAAGATCGTTGAGGAACCGCCCGAGCACCTGATCTTCGTGTTCGCCACCACCGAGCCGGAGAAGGTGCTGCCGACCATCCGGTCGCGCACCCACCACTACCCGTTCCGGCTGCTGGCGCCGAAGACCATGCGCACGCTGATCGAGAAGATCATCGCCTCGGAGAGCGTCGCGGTCGACGACGCGGTGTATCCGCTCGTCATTCGGGCCGGTGGCGGCTCGCCCCGCGACACGTTGAGCGTCCTGGATCAGCTGCTCGCGGGTGCCGAGGGCAACCGGGTGCACTATCAACGGGCGCTGGCGCTGCTGGGTGCCACCGACGTGGCCCTGATCGACGACGCTGTGGACGCGCTGGCCGCCGGTGATGCGGCCGCGCTGTTCGGTGCGGTGGAATCGGTGATCGACGCCGGGCACGATCCGCGCCGTTTCGCCATCGACCTGCTTGAGCGGTTCCGGGATTTGATTGTGCTGCAAGCGGTTCCGGATGCGGCAACCCGGGGCGTCGTCGACGCCCCCGACGACGTGCTGGAGCGGATGCGTGAGCAGGCCACCAAGATCGGTCCAGCGACGCTGACCCGCTATGCCGAGGTGGTGCACGCCGGGTTGGGGGAGATGCGCGGTGCGACGGCTCCGCGGCTGCTGCTGGAGGTGGTGTGCGCGCGGCTGCTGTTGCCTTCGGCCAGCGACACCGAGTCGGCGCTGCTGCAGCGTATCGAACGCATCGAAACCCGGATGGAGATCTCGATCCCGGCCGGGGAGGCCGCCTTGAGTTCCGGTGTGTCGGCTCCCGCACCTGCCAAGCAGTTCGTGCGCAAGACGCAGCAGCCTTCGGCGGCGCCCGCTGAGTCGGTGCCGGCAGCCCCTGCACCGGAGCCGATTGCACCGCCCGAGCCGATCGCACGGCCCGAACCGATTGCGCGGCCCGAGCCCGTCGCCAAGCCCGACCCGGTACCCGAAGCCACACCCCCGCCGCCGGCCACCGAACCCGCCGCGGCACCGGCCGCCGCCAATGCGGGCGAGCCGGGTGCGGCCGCCGTGCGCACCATGTGGACGACGGTGCGGGAGAAGGTCCGTCAGCGCAGCCGCACCACCGAAGTCATGCTGGCCGGCGCGATCGTGCGTGCGGTCGAGAACAACACCCTGATCCTCGGCCACGAGTCGGCGCCATTGGCCAAGCGACTCTGCGAACAGCGCAACGCCGACGTCATCCGCGACGCGCTGAAGGATGCGCTCGGTGTGGATTGGCGGGTGCGCTGCGAGGTCGGCGTCGGTCAGCCCGTGCAGGAGGCCGAACAGCCACCGCCTAGCGAACCCGAGCCCGACCCGGTTGACCGTCAGCGGGCCGAAGAGGACAGCATGATCGCCGAGGTCGGCCGCGACGACGACGCCGCCCCGCGGCGTGATCCGGAGGAAGTAGCACTCGAGCTACTGCAGAGCGAGTTGGGCGCGCGCAAGATCGACGGCTAGCTGCGCGCCCGGTACGCCGACAGGAAAACACCGAGGCCCTGCTCGGCCAGTGCGACGACATCCACGTCCGCGCGGACGTTTTCCGCGCCGAGGAACAATGCCTGGTCGACGCAACGGCCGATCACCAAGAATGCGAAATGCTCTGCGGCCAAGGCAGGGTCGTCGATAGCAAGCAACCTGCGGTCGTTCAGACGGGCGAAGGCTTCGGTAAAGGCGTTCAGGGAACGGCCCTGCGCCTGCTCGTAGTAAACCTGCGCCAGTTCGGGCACCCGGTTCGCCTCCCCGATCACCAGTCGCCGTAACTGGACCACAGGATCTTGGAGAACCGCGCTGATGTAGTCGCGCGCCAAATTCGCCAGGTCGGTGTCAATGTCGGCGGTGTCGGCCAATGCCGCGATGCGATCCAAAATCGGTGTCATCGTGTCACCTAGCGTCTCGTTGACAATGGCCACCAGCAGTTCGTGCTTGTCACCGAAGTGCTTGTACACCGTCTGTTTCGAGACCCCGGCACCGGCGGCGATCTGGTCGACGCTGGTGCCCCGGTAGCCGTTGGTCAGAAAGAGTGATTGGGCGGTCGACAGGATCGCGCGCCGCTTCTGAGCAGAACGTCCCACCGTCGGTTCGGTCACCCAGCCTCCGTTGCGTACTAGACCGTCTAGCCCTAGAGTACTGGACGGTCTAGTACTCATCGAGCGGAGACACGCCGTGACCACGACCGATTGCCCATCGCTCGACGTTCGGATCACCAAGTCGCTACTCGGCTATGGCGTCGTCGCCGGACCGATATACGTCGTGACGGCGGCCGTCCAGGCGGCGACGCGTGACGGTTTCGATCCCACGCGTCATGCGGTCAGTCAACTGACGAACGGCAGTCTCGGCTGGATCCAGATCGCGAACTTCGTTCTCACCGGCGCGATGACGGTTGCGGCGGCGGTCGGGGTGCGACGGGCGCTGAGTCCAGTGCGCTTGGGCACGTGGGCTTCGGGCTTGCTCGGCGGTTACGGTATCGCGCTAATCCTCGCCGGCCTCTTCCGGGCAGATCCGTCTGATGGCTTTCCGCCAGGGACGCCATCGGGGGTCAGCCCGATGAGTTGGCACGGTGCCGTGCATTTCGGCTTTGCCGCAATCGGATTCGTGTGCCTGATCGCTTCGTGCGCCGTGCTCGGCGCGTGGTTCGCGCGACAGAGTCAGGCCGGCTGGGCGTGGTTCTCACGTCTGACGGCAGCATTTTTCGCGATCAGCTTCATCGGTTTGGCGTCGGGACAGGGTGGTACGACGGCAATTCTTGCGTTCACCGCGGCTGTCGTGGCGGTGTGGGCGTGGCTCAGCGCGGTGTCGGTGAAGCTTTACCGACGTGCCTGGCCGCCAGCGCCTGTCACAGCTACGGCGTCCACCACGGACGCAGCGGCAGTCCGCCGTCGCCACCCTTCTCGTCGAGCTTGACCGCCAGAACTTGGTGTAACTGAACAACATTCGTGTCGAAGCCCAGCCGTGACCCGGCCATATAAAGGCCCCACACCTTGGCGGTGGCCAGGCCGACCTCCTCGACTGCTTCGTCCCAGTGCTCAACGAGGTTGCGGCACCAGTCGCGCAGCGTCATCGCGTAGTGATGGCGCAAGTTCTCCTCGTGCACGACCTCCAGCCCGACGTCCTGCGCCTCGGTGATGATGCGTCCGGACCCGGTCAGCTCCCCGTCGGGGAACACGTAGCGGTCGATGAAACCGCCGGCAGTCGGCGCCGCTTTGTTGTCCGGGCGGGTGATGCAGTGGTTGAGCAGCAGTCCGCCGACCTTCAGCTTGGTTTTCAGGAAGCCGAAGTACGCAGGGTAGTTGGCCACCCCGATGTGCTCGGTCAACCCGATCGAGGACACCGCGTCGAAGCCACTCTCCAGCACGTCGCGGTAGTCGGCATGGCGCACCTCGGCCAGGTCGGCCAGGCCCTGCTCGGCGATCGCCTTCTGCGCCCAGGCCGCCTGCTCTCGCGAGAGCGTGACACCGATCGCCTTGACCCCGTGCCGCGCCGCGTAGCGCACCATGCCACCCCAGCCGCAACCTACGTCCAGCAGCCGGTCACCTGGCTCGAGGCGCAACTTCTCGAACACCAGCCGGTACTTGTTCTCCTGCGCCTCCTCCAGCGTCGCATCAGCGCTGGGGTAGCACGCACACGTGTACGTCATAGACGGCCCAAGCACCCACTCGTAGAACGTATTTGACACGTCGTAGTGGTGGTGGATGGCGTCGGCGTCGCGTTTCTTGCTGTGCCGCAGGCCTTCGGCGAAGCGGCGCCACCGCGGCAGCGCCTCCTGCGGAGGCGGCGAGATCGGTTTCAGGCGCTCGATGCCGATGGAGCGGACGATATCGACGAGCACTCGCGCCGGCGGTAGCTTGAAATCGAGGTTCTGGGCGAGTGCCCGTAGCAGCTCGTACGGGTCACCTGGATGCACGCCGTGCATTTCCAGGTCGCCGGAGACGTAGGCCCGGGCCAGGCCCAAGTCCCCCGGCGCGGTGGCCAGGTAAGTGGTTCCGCGCGGGGTGAGCAGGTCCAGGCCCAGCTCCGCGTCGGCAGGCCCGGCGGCACTGCCGTCGTACGCCGTGAACTTCAGGGGCAGTTCCCCGCCCGCGGCGAAGAGTTCGAGGATCTCGGCCAGGCTGAGCTTTCCGGGCGCATGGGCTTCGTTCTCACGGAAGGTCGTCATTGTCGTTGCACCGCCTTTGCATACAGGTCCAGCAGCCGTGAATCGGGGTCGTAGGCCTTCTTTACGGTCTTATAGGTTTCGCCACCGTAGAGCTGGTCAAACTCCTCCCGGCTGTAGAAAGCGTCTGAATACAACGACTTGTGCCCGTCGAGTTCGCTGATCTTCTCTTCTATCAGGCGATTGGTGTGGCCCGGCGTTGGACCCGCCGGTACCGACGACCAAAACCCGACATTGACGTAGCTGTGCCCCGCACGTAGCGGATACAACGGCCAGCCGCCCGGATCGTGCAGCCGCAGCGGGCACAGCCATAGCGGCTCGATGGGGACGTTGGTCAAGAACCAGTCCAGGAACTCGGCGCAGCGCTCGATCGGCACCTCGACGTCTTGGACCACGCGTTCCAGCGGAGGACGACCGCTGCGGGCCTCGAGCCGATCGGCAATGTTGAACTTCCGGTCATAGCCGATCAGCTTCCAGTAGAAGCTGCTGCGCCGGTAGCGCCGCGGCCACAGCCGGCGAATCTTGGGGTTCTGCGCACCGAAGGCCCGTGAACACCAGAACCAGTCGGTGTCCCAGCGCCACAGGTAGTCGTGGATGGTCAGCCGGTCATCCTTCACGGCACCATCTTTTCCGGAGTGCTGGATCGAGCGGTAGTAGATGTCCTGGCCGGTGTAGTCGCTGACCGCACCGGCCGCCGAAGTCTGCATGCCAAGGCACAGGTAGCTCTCGTCGGCGCTGAACACCACGCCGTCGAGGTAGTCGACGCGAGTGCCGTCGTATCCACCGGTTTCGATGATGCGGTCCATCGCCGCGACCAGGTCGGCCAGCGTATGAAACCTCAGGTGCTTGAGTGCCACGAACGGCTTGACCGGCTCCAACTCGATCCGCAGGCGCACCGAATAGCCAAGGGTGCCGTAGGAATTGGGAAAGCTGCGGAACAAGTCCTGATGCTGCTCACGGCTGGCGGTGACCAGTTCGCCGGAGCCGGTCAGAATGTCCATCTCGACGACGGACTCGTGCGGCAGGCCGTTGCGGAACGAGGTCGACTCGATGCCCAGGCCGGTGACCGCACCACCGAGGGTGATGGTCTTGAGCTGCGGAACCACCAAGGGTGACAGGCCATAGGGCAGCGTCGCGGCCACCAGGTCTTCGTAGGTGCACATGCCGGCGACGTCGGCGGTCTTGGCGGCCTGGTCGACGGAGATCACGTCGGTCAGCCCGGAGGTGTCCAGCCCGGGCGCATTGCTCTTCGCGCGGGCGCGGAACAGATTGGACGTCGGTTTGGCCAGACGGACCGACGCGTTCGGCGGAATGGCGTGGTAGCTGGCGAGGAGCCGCTCCACGCCTTGGGCATGAACTGTCAGTGCTGCGGATACAGACACACGACTACGCTAGTCCGCAGTCACAGCCGATGCGACCGCACGGCTGGTGGATCACACCCCAACCCGCCGTCACAAGGAGTATTGCCTGATGGGACAGGTCAGCGCCGCCAGCTCGATCTTGATCAACGCCGAACCGGCCGCCGTGCTCAACGCGATCGCCGACTACCAGAACGTTCGCCCGACCATCCTGTCGCCGCAGTACAGCGAGTACCAGGTGTTGCAGGGCGGCCAGGGCCAGGGCACCGTCGCCAAGTGGAAGCTGCAGGCCACCAAGTCCCGGGTGCGGGAAGTGCAGGCCGTCGTCGACGTCGCGGGCCACACCGTCATCGAGAAGGACGCGAACTCCTCGATGGTGATCAACTGGACCGTCGCGCCTTCCGGTGCCGGCTCGAGCGTCACGCTGAAGACCACCTGGACCGGGGCGGGTGGTATCGGCGGCTTCTTCGAGAAGACCTTCGCGCCGCTGGGCCTGCGCCGGATTCAAGACGAGGTGCTGGGCAACCTCAAAAAGACGGTCGAGGCCTAGCTGGCGCGGGCCGGCTGGGTGGCCAAGAACGCCGCGATGCCCTGTACGACGGCGGCGGCGTACTTCTGGCGCCCCTCCGGGCTTTCCATCAGCGCGGAGTCGGCCGGGTTCTTCATGTTGCCGCATTCGACCAGAACCGAGGGGTACTGGGCGAGGTTCAGCCCGGCCAGATCGGCGCGTCCGTAGAGGCCGTCGGAGCCGATGTAATTCGCGGCGGGGACGCCGGCAGCGACCATCTGATCGCGCATGGCCCGGGCGAGCTGCACTGATGGTCCGGCCTGCGCCTGGTTCAGCGGCGGGTTCGAGTAGTTGACGTGGAAGCCACGGCCGGTCGCCGGACCGCCGTCGGCATGGATCGAGACGATGGCGTTTGGTTTCAGCGAGTTGGCCATCGCCGCGCGCTCGTCGACGCACGCCGCCACCTGGTTGTCGTTACCGCGGGACATGGCGGTGCGCACCCCGAGCTGGGTCAGCATCTGACGGATCAGCAGAACGGTGTCCCAGTTGAAGGTGTGCTCGGAGAACCCGTCGTTGGTGGTGGTGCCCGATGTCTGGCAGTCCTTGGTCCCGCCACGGCCGGTCGGCACCTGCTTGGTCAGCGACGCGTCGTTGGCGCCGTTGTGGCCGGGATCGAGGAACACGATCATCCCGGCGATGCTGGTTGGCGCGGCATGGACGAGGGGACTGCTCACCGTCGATGCGACCAGCATGACGCTGGTGCAAGCTGCGGCCACGACACGAGCGCTGGCGGACATAAGCACGCGCGTCACCGTAACTCTTCGCCGTCTAGTCTTGAAGTCGCTGACTGCCCGAATTCGCAGGCGAAACCAAGTCGAGACCGAGACGCAAGGAGACTGTCATGCAACCCGGTGAGCTTCCCAACCTCGAGGGATTTCGCGAGCAGGCGGAGCAGATGCGCGACCAGGTGATGCCGGGGCTGCAGGCCGCGCTGGCGCAGGCCCAGGAAATGCAGCAGAAGCTGATGGAAGCGCAAGCCGCGCTGGCCGCTGCCGAGGTGCACGGCCAGGCCGGTGGCGGGCTGGTGCAGGTGACCATGAAGGGCAGCGGCGAGGTCGTCGGGGTCCGGATCGACCCGAAGGTCGTCAACCCCGATGACATCGAGACGCTGCAGGACCTGATCGTCGGCGCGCTCGCCGACTCCGCCCGTCAGTTCACGATCCTCGCGCAGACCCACCTCGGACCGCTGGCCGGCCAGGCCGGACCAACTCTGCCAGGGGCCTGACCTTTGTACTCCAATGTTTGAGGGCCCCGTCCAGGATCTGATCGACGAGCTCGGCAAGCTGCCGGGCGTCGGTCCCAAGAGTGCGCAGCGGATCGCGTTCCACTTGCTGTCGGTCGAGCCGCCGGATATCGACCGGCTGACCGCGGCGCTGGGCCGCGTCCGCGACGGGGTTCAGTTCTGCGAGGTGTGCGGCAACGTTTCGGATGCCGACCGCTGCCGTATCTGCAGTGACGCCCGCCGCGACGGATCACTGGTGTGCGTGGTCGAGGAGCCGAAGGATGTGCAGGCCGTCGAACGCACCCGTGAGTTCCGCGGGCGCTATCACGTCCTGGGTGGCGCGCTCGATCCGCTGTCCGGTGTCGGTCCCGATCAGTTGCGAATTCGCCAGTTGCTCAACAGGATCGGTGAACGCGTCGACGGCGTCGACATCACCGAGGTGATCATCGCGACCGATCCGAACACCGAGGGTGAGGCGACCGCCACCTACCTGGTCCGGATTCTGCGCGACATTCCCGGGCTGACGGTGTCGAGAATCGCGTCGGGCCTGCCGATGGGTGGCGACCTGGAGTTCGCCGACGAGTTGACGTTGGGCCGCGCCCTGTCCGGGCGCCGCGAGATGGTCTAGGCACAGCGAGGCTGACCGCCCAACGCCGAAACCGACCACCCACGCCGCCCGCGAGATTGAACTGGCGCAGAGGTCTACTCGCACGTTGTCTGCGTGAGTTCAATCTCGCGGAGGTGTCGGTGGCCACGCTCATGATGACCCGATGGGTGAGGTCTTCATCGGCAGCGAAGCCCTGGCGAGCGGGGCGGTGACCCGATATGAACTGTCGCGCTACTACGACCGGCTGCTGCCCGATGTCTATCGATCTCGTGGACAGCCGTTGACGCTGCGTGACCGCACGAAAGCGGCATGGTTGTGGTCGCGAAGGCGCGGAGTCATCGCGGGTTCCGCTGCCGCTGCACTGCATGGCGCGCAATGGGTAAGCGACGACGAGCCCATCGAGTTGATCTGGACAAATGGTCGTCCCCCCGACGGGCTCATCGTCCGCAATGAGATCCTGGCGGGCGACGAGGTAACCCGAACAGCCGGGATTCCAATCACCACCCTGGCACGCACAGCATTCGACCTGGGCCGATATCTGCCGCGCCACAAGGCAATCGCGCGACGTGACGCGCTGTCCCGCGCTATCTCCTTTTCCAACGAAGACGTCTTGCTCCTTGCAAGCGGTATTCAGGAGTGCGAGGTCTGCGCAGGTTGCGCGAGGTGTTGCCGTTCATCGACCGCGGCGCAGCGTCGCCGAAGGAGACGTGGTTGCGCCTACTGCTCGTTGACGCGGGCTTTCCCGTGCCGACGACGCAGATACCCGTTCAAAACAGCTGGGGTCTGATCGCGATGCTCGACATGGGCTGGGAGGAGTACATGGTGGCGGCCGAGTACGACGGCGATCTCCACCGCACCGACCGAGGCCGCTACGTCTGGGATCGGAGACGCTCGCGGCTCGTCATGGGCATGGGCTGGAAAACAGTGCAGGTGATCAAGGAGGACAAGCCGGTTGACGTGCTCACCCGCGTGCATGAAGCCCTGACGTCCCGCGGTTGGCGACCGCGAAATTGAAGCTACGCCGAGACTTACTCGAACTTCGGCCGCGTGAGTGCAATCTCGGCGCAAGAAGGCAAGCGCGGGGTCACACGCGGCGCGGAGCGGCCAGCCGCTCGCGACGGAGACGCTCTACCTCGGTCAGCTCCAGCGGCTCCAACGGGCCGACGACCCGCGACAGCAGCAGATCGGCCAGCTCGGGATTGCGCGCCAGGCACGGCCCGTGCAGATAGGTGGCGACCACGCTGCCCTGCACGGCGCCGTCATACCCGTCACCCTCGCGGTTTCCCGCACCCTTGACAACCGCCCCCAGCGGCCGCGCGTCGGAGCCCAAAACCGTCCCGCCGCGGTGGTTTTCGAATCCCGTCAGCGGCGCGGTCATACCCTCGAGTAGCGGGTTGGACACCACCTCGCCGATGGTGCGGCTGGGTTGGGGCGATGTCGTCACATCCAGCAGGCCCACGCCTTCGACCCGTTCACCGGCCGACGTCTCATACCAGTGACCCAACACCTGGATCGCCGCGCAGATGGCCAGCACGGGCGCGCCGCGCGCTGCCGCCCGTTGCAAACCCTGATGCTTCAGAAGGTGTTTGGTGGCCAGCCGCTGGGCGTAGTCCTCGGCGCCGCCCAACGTATAGAGGTCGAGCGAATCGGGCACCGGATCGGCCAACGTGATCTCGACGATCTCGGCGGGAATTCCGCGCAGCTGCAACCGCTTTCGCAGCACGACGGCATTGCCGCCGTCGCCGTAGGTGCCCATCACGTCGGGCAGTACCAGCCCGATCCGTACCGTGCTCATCGCATCCGCCCCAAAATCCGCGTCAGCTGCAGGAACGCCGTGTAGTTCGCGACCACTTCGACATGGCCTTTCGGGCACGAGGTGATTGCGTCAATCGTATTGTGCACCAACATATGAGTCACCCCGGCGTAGCCGAGTCGCACCGCCAGGTCCGTTCCGCGCTCACCGGCGGCGACCACGGGCACGCCCTCGAAGTGCTCGAAGTTGACGTCCCACAACCACGACAGGTCTTCACCGTCGGGCACCTGACCGTTGACCGCGATCACCACGCCATCGGCGCTGCGGTCGACCATCGACAGTGCCTCCTGCCATCCGGCCGGGTTCTTGGCCAGCAGAATGCGCGCGGTGTGCTCGCCCACCGGCACGGTCTGGTAGCGCCCGGCGACCTCGTCAACTCCGGAAACGGCGGCCACTGCCGCGGCGGGATCGGCACCCGATGCCACCGCGGCGGCCACCGCCTGGGCGGCGTTACCGCGATTGACCGTTCCGGGCAACGAAAGCCGCATCGGCAGCGCCAGCCCATCGGGTCCGTACAGTCTGGCGTCGTCGTACCACCACTGTGGAGCCGGCCGCTTGAAGTTTGTACCGGTCGAATACCAGTCCACACCGTCGCGGACGATCACCTCGCCGCTGCGCGGGCAGCTGACCGAGTCGTTGGCCCAGCCGCCGCCCGCGGCCACCCATACCACCCGGGGGCAGTCGTAGGCCGCCGAGGTCATCAGGACGTCGTCGCAATTGGCGACGACGATCGCGTCCGGGTGGCGGGCCAGGCCTGCGCGAAGCGTGCGCTCGATGTGGTTGATCTCACCCACCCGGTCGAGCTGATCGCGCGAGAGATTCAGCAGCACGATCACCGCCGGGTCCACCGCGTCGGCCACGTGCGGCACGTGCATCTCGTCGACTTCGAGGGCGGCCAACGACGCCTCACGCGAGCCGGCCAGCGCGGCTACCAAGCCGGCGTCCATGTTCGCGCCCTCGGCGTTGGTGGCCACGGCACCCAGAGTCCCGAGTGCGGCCGCTGTCATCCTGGTTGTCGTGGATTTGCCGTTCGTGCCGGTCACGACGACTGTTCGCCGGCCGACCCCGAGCTGGCGCAAGATCGAGCGGTCCAACGTCATCGCGACGAGACCGCCGATCATGGCGCCGGCCCCGCGTCCGGTCGCCCGGGAGGTCCAGCGCGCAGCGGACCCGGCGGCCAGCGCGGCGCGCCCTCGCAGTGTCATGATCGGCCTGGGCATCGGAACGCAGTTTATGCGCGAATTGACGGGCCGGCCGACACGGATTCGATGTCCCGGGGACTGTCGGACCTGCGTGCCATCCTGACTGTGTGAGCCACACCTGGGGTCGACCTGCACGCGAGCCGGGAGATGGCTGGGTCGTCGTCGACGTCGAGACCTCTGGGTTTCGGCCTGGCCACGCCCGCGTCATCAGTCTGGCCGTGCTCGCGCTCGACCCCGAAGGGCGCGTCGAGCACTCCGTCGTCAGCCTGCTCAATCCCGGCGTCGATCCCGGCCCCACCCACATACATGGCCTGACCGCCGAGATGCTGGAGGACCAGCCGACGTTCGCCGACATCGCCCCCGATGTCGTCGATCTGCTGCACGGCCGCACGCTGGTCGCCCACAACGTCGCCTTCGACTACGCGTTCCTGTCCAGCGAGGCTGAGATCGCCCAGACCGCGCTGCCGGTCGACACCGTCATGTGCACCGTCGAACTGGCGCGCCGCCTCGACCTCGGCCTGGACAACCTGAGGCTGGAGACGCTGGCCCGCCATTGGGAGGTTCCGCAGACCCGCGCTCATGACGCTTTCGACGACGCCCTGGTGCTGTCACGGATATTGAGCCCCGCGCTGCAGCGGGCCCGCGAGCGCGAGTTGTGGCTGCCAGTGCGGCCGGTGACGCGGCGGCGCTGGCCCAATGGCCGGGTCACGCACGACGAATTGCGTCCACTCAAGATGCTGGCGTCCCGGATGCCGTGTCCCTACCTGAACCCCGGCCCCTACCGACGCGGTGGGCCGCTCGTGCAGGGCATGCGAGTCGCGTTGTCGGCGGAGGTGAATCGCACGCACGAGGAACTCGTGGAACGCATCATTCACGCCGGTTTGGCCTACGCCGACGCGGTCGACCCGGCGACCTCCCTGGTGATCTGCAACGAGCGCACACCCGAGCAGGGCAAGGGTTATCTGGCCCGCGAACTCGGAGTGCCCGTCGTGTCCGACCGGCAGTTCATGGACTCGGTTACCTCGGTGGCGAACGGCACGGGGATCGATCAGTTCGAACCTTCTGTCGACCAGGGTCAGCAGTTCGCCCTTTTCTGAAGTCTGGTTCGCTAGCATCGTCCATCGGGGTGGTGATGTCGTGGACGATCGCAGGGCCTTGTTGCGGTCGGCCGTCCCCATTGCCTTCTCGGCGATCAGCTGTCTGTTACTCGCCTTGGGTTTCGCCCTCAACTGGGGTGGCGACAACAACATTCGGATCGTCGACGGTGTCGCTTTCGCGGCTTTCGGAGCGTACGCAGCAGTCTGTTCGGCCATCGCGGCCCGTGCCGCCCAGGGACGAAGTCGTACCGCCTGGACCACTATGGCGATCGCGTTGGCGGCGTGGACCGCGGGAGAGTTGACGCGAGCGTTCCTGACGCTGGTGTTGGAACGCAATCTGTTCCCGTCGCCATCAGACTTCTTTTACCTGATTTTCGTGGTGTTGGCACCGGTTGCCTTCCTGCAATTCCCGGCCGTACCGATGCAGGGCTCGCGCGCCCGGTTACTCTTCGACGCCTTGATCGTCGCCGCGTCGTTGTTTCTGGTGTTGTGGGTCGTGGTGCTCGGCAACGTGTATCAGGCCACGGGAGTCGACAGCGTCATGCAGGGCCGCGCGCTGCTGTACCCGCTATTCATTCTGTTCGTGTTCGTCGGGGCGGTGGTGTTCGTCGTCCGCTCCGGTGCCGGCCACAGCATTGTGATGTGGCTCCTCATGGGCGGGGTCACGCTCATGGCGTTCTCGGGGGTCACCTTTGCGATCCTGCAGGGCTCCAACCGCTATCACGCCGGACACATCACCAGTATCGGTTGGGTGCTCGGAATGTCGTGCTTCGGTGCGGCTGCGCTCTTGAGCAGACGGCCGCGGCCACCCGTCCAGCCGACACCAGCCCCTCAATCCGCGATCGCCTTATGGGTTCCCTATGTGCCACTGCTGATTGCCGGCACCGTCGCGCCGGCAATCGTCATGACCGGTTTACTGCGGATTCTGGTACCCATCCTGATGACGTTCATCTGTGTCCGGCAGGTGCTCTCGGGTTGGGAGAACCGGCGATTGCTCACTGCCGCAGCCGATCAGGCGTTGCGCGACCCGCTGACCGGCCTCGCCAACCGCACGCTGTTCCAGGATCGGCTGGTACACGCTATGGCGTTGCGCGGCCGCGACAATCGCTGCGTCGCGGTGCTGTCGCTCGATCTCGACGACTTCAAGTTGATCAATGACAGCATGGGCCATCCGGCTGCTGACAGCCTGTTGATCCGGGTGGGTGAGCGGATCGCAGGCTCTGTGCGAGCGGGCGATACCGTGGCCCGTCTTGGCGGTGACGAATTCGCATTGCTGCTCGAGGGTGACGTGGACGATGCGCACCTGGTGTGCGAGCGCGTGATCGCAGCGTTCGACACCCCGTTCCTCATCGACGGGCAGGAAGTGCTGATTCGCCCCAGTGCGGGCATGGCTGCTACATCGTTGGCCGACAACGACATCACGGCCGACGCGCTGGTTAGACGCGCCGACACCGCGATGTACTTCGCGAAGCGAAGCCGCACCTCGACGGTACGCACGTTCAGCCCGGACATGACGTTGCTCGATCCCGACGTCCGGGAACCGGCACGCGAAGGTGAAGCGCATTCGGCCGAGAGCGGGGCAGAACAGGTACGGCTGCTCGGCGAACTGCGGCGCACCATCGACCAAGGGGGCCTGGAAATGGTCTATCAGCCGAAGCTCTACCTGGACACCGGACTGATCGCGGGTGTTGAGGCGCTGCTGCGGTGGCCGCACCCGCGACTGAATGTCCTTCTCCCAGGGGCATTCATGCCACTGATCCTGCGGCACGGGTTGATGCGGCCGGTGACCGACCTGGTGTTCCGGAAGGTCCTCGACGATTGCGTGCGGTGGGCCTCGATGGGGTTGCACGTCCCGGTCGCCTTGAATTTGTTCGCACCGCTGCTTCGGGATGCGCAATTGCCTGAGACGGTTCGCCGGGCGCTGCAGGAGCGGGGTCTTGAACCCGGACTGCTGACCATCGAGATCACGGAAGACTTGGTGCTCGACGAGGTCGGCAGGGTCACCGGTGTGCTGCAACAACTGCGCGACGACGGCATTCGGATCTCGATCGACGACTTCGGTAGTGGCTACTCGGCAAGGAGCTATCTGCGCGATCTGCCGATCGACGAAGTGAAATTCGATCGGCATTTCATCGCCTCGGTCGCCACCGATGCCAGGGCCGCGGCCGTGGTCGGCCCGGTCATCGAAATGACCCACAACCTCGGGATGACGGTGGTCGCCGAGGGAGTCGAGGACGCCGAAACCGCCGAATGGCTGCGGGACCATGGCTGCGACATCGGGCAGGGCTACTACTTCTCGATGCCGGTTGCAGCCGACGAGATCTCGGTCCTGGTGGCGGCTCAAGCTCCTACGTCGTAGGGACGGCGCCGATCCGCGCGGCCCGGTTCACCGCGGAGACCACTGCTCGCAGCGACGCTGCGGTGATCGACGTCGCGATGCCGACGCCCCACACCGTGCGCCCACCGATGGACGCCTCGACGTAGGCCGCCGCGGCGGCCTCCTCACCCGCGGACATCGCATGCTCGGAGTAGTCCAGCACGCTCACATCGAAGCCGACGGTGCCCAGCGCGTCGACGAACGCGGCCAGCGGACCGTTGCCCCGGCCGCTGATCTCCGTCTCGGTCCCGTTGATCTTGATGACGGCCTCGATGACGTCGGTTCCGCCGTCGACCTCTGACCCGACCACCTTCTGACGGATGCGTTCCAACGGGCGGATCGGGGACAGGTATTCGTCGGCGAACGCGTCCCACATCTCCTTCGGCGACACCTCGCCGCCCTCACCGTCGGTGATCGCCTGAATGGCCTGGGAGAACTCGATCTGCAACCGGCGCGGCAGCACCAGTCCGTGATCGGCTTTCATGATGTAGGCCACGCCGCCCTTGCCGGACTGCGAGTTGACCCGGATGACGGCCTCGTAGGTGCGGCCGACGTCTTTGGGGTCGATCGGCAGATACGGCACCTGCCACAGGATGTCATCGACATCCGAATCCGCCTCGTCGGCAGCCACTTTCATGGCGTCCAAGCCTTTGTTGATGGCGTCCTGGTGGCTGCCGGAGAACGCGGTGTACACCAGGTCGCCCCCGTATGGGTGGCGTTCGTGCACGGGCAACTGGTTGCAGTACTCGACAGTGCGGCGGATCTCGTCGATGTTCGAGAAATCGATCTGCGGATCCACACCGCGGGCGAACAGGTTCAGCCCCAGCGTCACCAGGCAGACGTTGCCGGTGCGCTCACCGTTTCCGAACAGGCAACCCTCGATGCGATCGGCACCGGCCTGGTAGCCCAATTCGGCTGCGGCGACAGCAGTTCCGCGATCGTTGTGCGGATGCAGACTCAGGATGATCGAATCCCGCGGCGTCAGTTGACGATTCATCCACTCGATCGAATCGGCATAGATGTTCGGGGTGGCCATCTCCACGGTCGCGGGCAGGTTCACGATCAACGGCACATCCGGGGTCGGCTGCACGATCTCGGCGACGGCATTGCAGACGTCGACGGCGTACTCCAGCTCCGTGCCGGTGTAGGACTCGGGGGAGTACTCGAACCGCCACTGAGTGTCCGGGTACTTCGCCGCCTCCTCGACGCACAACCGGGCGCCCTCGGTGGCGATCTTCTTGACCGCCTCGCGGTCGGCACGGAACACGACGCGGCGCTGCAGGATCGAGGTCGAATTGTAGAAGTGCACGATCGCGCGCGGTGCCCCGGCGCAAGCTTCGAACGTGCGGGTGATCAACTCGGGGCGACACTGCGTCAGCACCTGGATCGTGACGTCGTCGGGGATGACACCCTGGTCGATGATCTCGCGGACGAAGTCGAAGTCGGTCTGGCTGGCCGACGGGAAGCCGACCTCGATCTCCTTGTAGCCCATATTGACCAGCAGTTCGAACATGCGGCGTTTACGAGCCGGGCTCATCGGGTCGATCAGGGCCTGGTTGCCGTCGCGCAGGTCGACCGCGCACCACATTGGTGCGTGTTCGATGACCTTGTCCGGCCAGGTCCGGTCGAACGGAGATACGGGCTGTCCTCCGGCGATTTCATCGGCGAACGAGCGGTACCGGTTGACCGGCATCGAGGAACTGCGCTGAGTGTTCCAGGCGGGCTGGCCTTCGCGGGGCGGGCCGGCGGGGGTGGTGATGGTGCGGGCAGACGTGTAGGCGTCTACAGATTCAAAAGAATGGATGGTCACGATTGGCTCCGGGATGTCTTGGATTGGACTTCAGACCGGCGCATCGCAAATACCCGCGACGGGAAGCCAGCCTGGATCAGACCCCGTCGCGGCGTCCGAGAAGGAGCACCCGCTGCACAGTGCGTACTGTACTCCGGTTGTCCCACCAGGCCAAAGTCTCCAGGGCAATACCGGACCCAATAGTTCGCCGGCAAGGTAAATTGACGGCGCTGCAAATCGTGATCGGGGGTCATTCGTGCAACTGAGCGTTCGCTCCATGCTCGCGAGCGGAGTCTGTGTGACGGCCGCGGCCAGCATCGCCCTGGCACCGCTGCCCACTCAACCGCTGCCGTCAACGCACGCCGCACCCGTCATGCTCGCGGGAGCCTGGCAGGACCTGCAGACGAACGTCCAGGAGGATCTGGCCAATTTGGTATCGGCCATCGTCCACTATCCCCCCGCCCCGATCTTGACCCAGGTGGCGAAAAACTTCACCACCTATTCGCACTGGCTTGTCGGGCAGGACGGGGGTGACCCCGTGAAGATCGTGCAGACGATGGGTGACCACGTCGGGGCGGTCGTCGGCGCGGTGGCCACCCTCGGGTTGATGGTTCCGCTCAGCTTCATCGGAGGATTCATCGCTCCCGGCGTCATGATGGTGCAGTTGGTCGCCGACACCGCCAAGTACCCGTCGACCCCGCTGACGGTGCTGCAGGCGTTCATCGACGCACCGGCGGTTTTCCTCAACACCACTTTCAATTGCTGCTCAAGCCCGCTCTTTCAGCTGGCATTCGGCCTGCTGAATCCCGGTCCGCTCGGCTACCTGCTGTCGCTGGGGCCGACGATCGCCAAAGCGCTGGAGATACCGCCCACGCCCGCGCCGCAACCGGCCGCGGTCGCTGCGAAGCAACCGGTGCCGATTTCCGGTGTCGCCCAGAGTCGCCGCGCGCAGGCACTTCCCGCCGCGCCCAAGGCCGTCGGTTCGCGTAGCGCGAAGCGACCGGACGCGGTGCGCAAGTCGGATGGAAACGCCCGGCAGGCGACGTCGAATGGCAAGGGTCGGTCGGCTAGACCTGGGAATGCGGAAACGCGATAACCGACAGGACCGGATCGGCACTTCGATCAGATCCGCAGGCCCGTGCACGCCCCGCTACGCTGGGCGACCATGCACAGACGTCCGCGTTGGGTCCTCACCATCACCGTGGTGGTCATCGCGGTCGGCTTTGCCATCTACTCGAAGTGGTTCGACGGGCCGCCGGAGAAGTGCAAGCCGGTGATCGAATTCCTGGACTTCAGCCGTTCGCAGGCGGCGAAAATCGACTCCAAGGGCAATGAGGGTGTGCCGACGGTCGCCGAGGACGCCGTCTACAAGGACTGGGCGGACGGTCTGGCCGAGCGGGCCCAGAAGGTGACCGACCCCGGACTGGCGGCGCAGGCCACCGAGGTGGCCCAACTGGCCAACCAGTTCGTGAGCGGGCTGCCGACGCTGCGCTCTCAGACCCAGAACCGCGCACCGGGTGCACCCGCCCCGCCCCAGGTCTACGAGATGTCGCTACTCAACGATCGGATCGTCGCCAAGCTCGGCGACCTGCGAAAGACCTGTTCCTGACCAGTTGAGGACGACCTCCTCGAGCGGCCGCCGTTCCCGGGGCCGGCGGTCGCGTTCGGCAATCTCCGGCGTCACCCGGGCATAGTCGCCCAGTGCGCCGACGGCGACGACTGCGAGCGGGCGAACGCCGTCGGGCAGATCGAACGCGGTGCGGGCACCGTCGACATCGAAGCCGGCCATCGGATGCACGATCAAGCCCCTGGCCACGGCTTCGACGGACATGTTCGCGATGGCCGCCCCGGCATCGACCGCGGAGTACAGCGCCGTGCGCTCGTCCTCACCGGAGTCGGCGCAGACCAGGATCAGCGCGCCCGCGGCATGGGCGTAGCTGTTGCCGCGACGCAGCAGGCCGGCGATGGTGTTGAACGAGGTATCTCCGCGCGTGCCGACCACGAACCGGACCGGCTGGCGGTGTCCCCAGGTCGCGGCCCAGCGCGCCGCTTCGAGCAGAGCGATCAGCTGCTCGGACGTGACCACCGCGTCGGTGTCGAAGGCGCGTGGACTCCACCTGGCGGCGACCGGCGGGTGGATCGGCACCCGGGTCCGGGCATCACGGTCGACGGGTTGGTCGGCGCGTTGGTCAGACACTGCCGCGACGTTACCGCCGATCGGGGCGGAAAAAGCAGGCGTGGTGACCCTTTATCCTTAGAGCCGATATCCCACACTTTCGAAAGGGCAGACAGTGGCGCTCGTCGTGCAGAAGTACGGCGGATCCTCGGTGGCCGACGCCGACCGGATCCGGCGCGTCGCCGAGCGCATCGTCGAAACCAAGAAGGCCGGCAACGACGTCGTCGTGGTCGTCTCGGCAATGGGTGACACCACCGACGAACTGCTGGACCTGGCCAAGCAGGTCTGCCCCGCGCCGCCTGCCCGCGAGCTGGACATGTTGCTGACCGCCGGTGAGCGGATCTCCAACGCACTGGTCGCGATGGCCATCGAGTCCCTCGGCGCGCAGGCGAGGTCGTTCACCGGTTCACAGGCCGGTGTGGTCACCACCGGCGCCCACGGCAACGCCAAGATCATCGACGTCACCCCTACCCGGCTGCGCTCGGCGCTCGACGAGGGTCGGATCGTCCTGGTGGCCGGTTTCCAGGGCGTCAGCCAGGACACCAAGGACGTCACCACCCTGGGCCGGGGCGGCTCCGACACCACTGCCGTCGCGCTCGCCGCCGCCCTGAAGGCCGACGTCTGCGAGATCTACACCGACGTCGACGGTATTTTCACCGCTGATCCGCGCATCGTGCCGAACGCCCGGCGCCTGGACACCGTCAGCTTCGAGGAGATGCTCGAGATGGCGGCCTGCGGAGCAAAGGTGCTGATGCTGCGGTGTGTGGAATACGCCCGCCGCTACAACGTTCCGATTCACGTCCGGTCTTCGTACACCGACAAGCCCGGCACGATCGTCACTGGATCTATCGAGGACATCCCTATGGAAGACGCCATCCTGACCGGAGTTGCCCACGACCGCAGCGAGGCCAAGGTCACCGTGGTCGGGCTGCCCGACGTACCCGGGTACGCCGCCAAGGTCTTTCGCGCTGTCGCCGACAACGACATCAACATCGACATGGTGCTGCAGAACATCTCCAAGGTCGAGGACGGCAAAACCGACATCACGTTCACCTGCCCGCGTGACATCGGCCCGGCCGCGGTCGAGAAGCTCTCGGCCCTGCAGAGTGATATCGGTTTCACCAAAGTGCTCTACGACGACCACATCGGCAAGGTGTCGCTGGTGGGTGCGGGGATGCGCAGCCACCCGGGGGTGACCGCGACGTTCTGCGAGGCGCTGGCCGAGGTCGGGGTGAACATCGAGCTGATGTCGACGTCTGAGATTCGAATCTCGGTGCTGGTCAAGGACACTGAGCTGGACAAGGCGGTAGCTGCGTTGCACGAGGCGTTCGGCCTCGGCGGCGAGGAAGAAGCTGTCGTGTACGCCGGGACGGGGCGCTGATGGTTGCGATCGGAGTAGTGGGAGCCACCGGCCAGGTCGGCCAGGTGATGCGCGCGCTGCTGGAGGAGCGGGACTTCCCGGTCACCAGCGTGCGATTCTTCGCCTCGTCGCGGTCGGCGGGTAAGAAGTTGCCGTTCCGCGGTCAGGAGATCGAGGTAGAGGACGCCGAGACCGCCGATCCCTCGGGCCTGGACATCGCGCTGTTTTCCGCCGGCGCCACGATGTCACGGGTGCAGGCGCCGCGGTTCGCCGCGGCCGGCGTGGTCGTGATCGACAATTCGTCGGCGTGGCGCAAGGACCCCGACGTACCGTTGGTGGTGTCCGAGGTGAACTTCGCAAGGGACGTCGGGAACCGGGCTCGATCCCTTCCCAAAGGCATTATCGCCAACCCGAACTGCACCACCATGGCCGCGATGCCGGTGCTCAAGGTGCTGCACGAGGAAGCCCAGCTGGTGCGGATGATCGCCTCGACCTATCAGGCGGTCTCCGGCAGCGGGCTGGCCGGCGTCGACGAGCTGGCCACCCAGGCCCGCGCGGTGATCGACGGCGTCGAGGAACTGGTGCACGACGGGTCGGCGCTGGATTACCCGGCTCCGGTGAAATACGTTGCGCCGATCGCTTTCAACGTGGTTCCGCTCGCCGGTTCGCTCGTCGACGACGGCTCCGGTGAGACCGACGAGGATCAGAAGCTGCGCAACGAGAGCCGCAAGATCCTCGGTATCCCCGAGCTGGCTGTGTCCGGGACGTGTGTGCGGGTGCCGGTGTTCACCGGGCATTCGCTGTCGATCAACGCCGAATTCGCGCAGCCGATTACGCCCGAGCGGGCCACGGAGCTACTCGACGGCGCGCCCGGCGTGAAGCTCGTCGACGTGCCCACACCGTTGGCCGCCGCCGGGGTGGACGAGACCCTGGTGGGCCGGATCCGCCGGGACCCCGGTGTGCCGGAAGGTCGCGGGCTGGCGCTGTTCCTTTCAGGTGACAACCTGCGAAAAGGCGCTGCGCTCAACACCATTCAGATTGCCGAGCTGCTGGCCGCCGAGCTCTGAGGCTGATTCCCCTTGCGCCGAAACGTGAGTTTGGGCGTGAAACTGCGAGTGGTTTGCGCCATTTCGTCGATCTCGGCGCTGATAGTGGCGCCGACAGCAATCGCCGATCCGCCCAGTCCGGCACCCGATCCGATCCTGGCGCCGTTGATGCCGGGTCAGGTGGTGCGGATCGGGCCGATCGCCGGCACCGGTACCCCGACTCGCGACTACGGTATCGGGGCCACCGATCTATGCGAGTTCATGGAATTCCCAACCGAATTGCTGCAGATCTGTGGTGACAGCTTCGCCGGTCAGGGCGTCGGCTTCGGCGGCTGGTATTCCCCGCTCGCGCTGCGGGTAGCCGGTGACTCGGTCGACGATCCCGACGGGATTCGCTACACCGGTGTCGTCGGCGTCGACAAGCCGCTGCTGGCCGACCCGACACCGGCGGGCTCCTCCCAACTGCCCGCCGGGGTGGTACAGATCAACCGGCAGAATTACCTGATGGTGACGACCACCAAGGACTTGGTGCCGCAATCGTCTCGATTGGTGAAAGCGACTGCGGGACAGAGTGGTTGGCAGACGGTTCCCGGATCGCAACGGCCCGCGACCTATGTCGGCGGGCGGCAGACACAGATCAGCGGTTACTACGATCCGATCCCGACGCCGGATTCACAGACCGGCTGGGTGTACATCGTGGCCAACAACTTCGACCGGTCCGGGCCGATGGTGCTCTACCGCGCCACCCCGCAAACCTTCACCGACCGCTCGACCTGGCAGGGCTGGGCGGCGGGTCCGGGCGGCGGCTGGAACAAGACACCCACACCGCTGTGGCCCGACAGGGTCGGCGAGATGAGTATCCGGGAGATCGACGGCAAGCCGGTGCTGTCGTATTTCAACGCCGGCACCGGCAACATGGAGATGCGGGTGGCCTACGATCCGACCGGCTTGGGCACCGCTCCCGTGACGACGGTGGTGCAGGCGGGCGACTGGCCCGATCCTCCTCAGAGCCTGCCGCCGCCCGATGACAACCGGCTGGCACAGCCGTACGGCGGGTACGTTTCGCCGGGTTCGACGCTCGACGAGGTGCGGGTATTCGTCAGCCAGTGGAACACCGCGCCGCGCGAACGAGCGCCGTATCGGGTGCTGCAGTTCGCGGTGAACCCGGTCAAGCCGTGGTGAGTGGATCGGCATTCATAGCCAACTCAAAGGCGTGACCTAGCCCGCGCTGGGCACGATGCTCGCATCATCGATCCATGACCGAAACACCCGAGCGGGCCGACGAGCCCGCAACCAGTCCCGTCGCCACGTACGAGACGCCGCCACCGCCGCCCTACTACGGCCCGGCCCCCGTCGGCGCCCGGCCCAATCGGCTCTACCAAGCCGTCGCGTGGGTAGCGATCGTCGCAGGCATCGTCTTCATCGTCGGTGCCGTCTTCTTCACCGGTTTCGCCCTCGGACGTCACAGCGGCGGTGGCAACGGCTGGCACCACCGCGGTGGCGGTGACTCACAGCAGTTCCACCACCGCGGTGGACCCGGGATGGGACCCTGGGGCCCGATGGGTCCCATGGGGCCTGGTGGGCAGAACCAGGGTCCGGCCGCCGGGCCCGGCTCCGCACCAGGTGGACCCGGAGGCACCGGACCCGGTGGCAGCGCCACCCCGACTCCTCGTCCCTGACCGCATCGCAAACGTGCCCAGCGCCCCACCCCCCGGGGGCGCTGGGCACCCTGCTTTTCGGGCGGCTTCCATGTGGGAGAGACGAGCCCGCGGTGGGTATGCGCTTCCCTGGAATGCGCTGTCAGCAGATAGGGAAGACGATGACCGAGAAGTACGCCACGACTGACGCCGGTGCGCCGGCCCCCAGCCTTGAACATTCGCTGACCGTCGGCCCAGACGGTCCGATCCTGTTGCAGGACCACTATCTGATCGAGCAGATGGCGACGTTCAACCGCGAACGTATCCCCGAGCGCCAGCCGCACGCGAAAGGCGGCGGCGCATTCGGGACCTTCGAGGTGACGCAGGACGTCAGTCGGTTCACCCGGGCTGCGTTCCTCCAGCCCGGTACCAAGACCGACATGGTGGCCCGATTTTCAACCGTCGCCGGTGAGCGCGGGAGCCCAGATACCTGGCGTGACCCCCGTGGATTCGCGCTGAAGTTCTACACCTCCGACGGCAACTTCGACCTCGTCGGTAACAACACCCCGGTGTTCTTCATGCGAGACCCGATGAAATTCCAGAACTTCATCCGTTCGCAGAAGCGCCTGCAGTCGTCCAACCTGCGCGACCACAACATGCAATGGGACTTCTGGACGCTGTCACCAGAATCGGCCCACCAGGTCACCTGGCTGATGGGTGACCGCGGCATCCCCAAGACGTGGCGCAATATGAACGGCTACTCCAGCCACACCTACAGCTGGATCAACGCCGATGGCGAGCTGTACTGGGTGAAGTACCACTTCAAGACCGATCAGGGCGTCGAGTTCCTCACCCAGGAGGAAGGCGACGAGCTGGCCGGCAGCGACGGTGACTATCACCAGCGTGATCTGTTCGAGTCCATCGAGGGCGGCAACTTCCCGAGCTGGACCTTGCACGTGCAGATCATGCCGTTCGAGGAGGCCAAGACCTATCGGTTCAATCCGTTCGACCTGACCAAGGTCTGGCCACACAGCGACTACCCATTGCACGAGGTGGGTCGAATGACGTTGAACCGCAACGTCGTCGACTATCACGCGGAAATGGAGCAGGCTGCCTTCGAACCGAACAACATCGTTCCCGGCACCGGGTTGAGCCCGGACAAGATGCTGCTGGCGCGGGGATTCTCCTACAGCGACGCCCACCGGCACCGGCTGGGTGTGAACTACAAGCAGATCCCGGTCAACACACCGAAAGTCGAAGTTCACAGCTACTCCAAAGATGGTGCGATGCGGATTCACAACGTCACCGACCCGGTGTATGCGCCGAACTCAATGGGCGGTCCACAGGCCGATCCCGCCAGGGCGGCAGAGGTGCACTGGGCCTCCGACGGTGAGATGGTCCGTACCGCGTACACGCTTCGGCCCGGAGACGATGATTGGGGACAGGCCGGCACCCTGGTTCGCGAGGTGCTCGACGACGATGCCCGAGACCGGTTGGCGCACAACGTAATCGGGCACGTATCGCAGGGCGTCAAGGAGCCGGTGCTGTCCCGGGTGTTCGAGTACTGGCGCAACATCGACCCCGACCTCGGCAAGAAGATCGAGGAAGGTGTGCGCAGCAAAGCTGGGTAGCAGCCGCCGAAATCGACATGAGGGTCGTGAATGTTGTGATTTCACGACCCCCATGTCGTCCTCGCGCCGCCCCCGACCGAAAACACGCCCTTGCCGTGCGCGCGCCGGCTGGCATGATCGAAGCCATGAGTATCGAGGTCATCTACACCGCGGAGTCGACGGCCAGTGGTGGCGGGCGCGACGGCCATGTCAAATCGTCGGACAACCGAATCGATCTGGACACCAGGCCGCCGAAGGAGGCGGGCGGCAGCGGTGAGGGCACCAACCCCGAGCAGCTGTTTTCCGCTGGCTATGCCGCCTGCTTCCTCGGCGCATTGCAGCTGGTGGCCCGGTCGGAGAAGATCCCGCTCGACGGCGCATCGGGTATCACCGCGCAAGTCGGCTTCGGTAAGGACGCCGACGGCGGGTATGGCATCAACGCCCACCTCATCGGCTACCTTCCCGGGCTCGAGCAGAGCCAGGCCGACGAGCTCATGCACAAGGCTCACCAGGTGTGCCCGTACTCGAAGGCCACCCGGGGGAACATCGACGTCACGCTGACCGCCAAGGTCTGAGGTGGTGCGCACCCCCGTGGTGGCGGCCGCTGTGCTGCTGGCCGGCCTCATGGCGGCAATCCCGGCGCACGCCCGGCCGACCGAACCCGGAGTGGTGTCGTACGCCGTGCTGGCGAAGGGCTCGGTCGGCAACATCGTCGGCGCCCCGATGACGTGGGAGTCGGTGAGCACCAGCCCGGAGCAGAACTTCTGGGTCGATCTGCCGGTCTGCAACAACTGGGCGGACGTCGGGCTGCCGGAGGTGTTCTACGACCCTGACCTCGCGTCGTTCAACAGCGCGGTGACCCAGACGTCGGCCACTGACCAGAACCACCTCGTCAAACAGGCCATCGGAGTCTTTGCCTCCGCGGACGCCGCCGCCCGCGCATACCACCGCGTCACCGACCGCACGGTCGGATGCGCCGGGCAGACCACGGCCATGCACCTTGACGACGGAAGCACGCAGGTGTGGTCCTTCGGCGGTGCGGCGCCGACCGCCACCGACGCGGTGTGGGTCAAACAGGAAGCAGATACCGATCGTCGTTGTTTCACCCAGACACGTCTGCGAGAAAACGTGTTGCTTCAGGCCAAGGTCTGCCAATCCGGTAACGGTGGCCCAGCGGTCAACGTGCTGGCCGGCGCCATGCAGAACACGCTGGGTCAATAACGAGATCGGGTCTACGTCATGAAGGTGTCAGCCGAGGAACGGGGAAATGTGTCGGTGCCATCGCCGAAGATGGACGACATGACGTTCGTCGTCACGTCTCAACCGGGCCTAGCACGCAGCGGGTCGGGTGCGGAGGAACGCGTCCTGGCCAGTTCTTCCTCGGCCGCATTGCAGATCGCCGGCGCCTCGCTGGACGACGGCCCGGTCGGCCGGGTGGGGTTGGAACTCGAGGCGCACTGCTTCGATCTGCATGATCCACTGCGACGACCCGGTTGGTCAGAACTCAAAGACGTCATCGCGACTGTCGGGCCGCTGCCTGGGCGCAGTGCCATCACCGTGGAACCCGGCGGGGCCGTCGAACTCTCCGGTCCGCCGGCCGACGGTCCGCTGGCGGCGATCACGGCGCTGGCCGCCGACCGGGCCGCCCTACGGTCGGTGTTCGCCGATGCGGGCCTCGGCCTGGTCCTGCTGGGGGCCGATCCGCTGCGCCGCCCGCATCGAGTCAACCCCGGTGCCCGGTATCAGGCGATGGAACAGTTCTTCGTCGCCTCGAACACCGCGAGCGCGGGTGCCGCGATGATGACGTCGACGTCCTCGATTCAGATCAACCTCGATGCCGGTCCGCGGGACGGCTGGGCCGATCGGGTGCGGCTGGCGCATGCGCTCGGCCCGACGATGATCGCGATCGCGGCGAACTCGCCGCTGCTCGCCGGTGACTTCACCGGCTGGGTGTCGGCCCGCCAGTGGGTGTGGAGTCAGCTGGACTCCGCGCGCTGCGGGCCTATCCTCGGTGCCAGCGGTGACGATCCGTGCACTGACTGGGCGCGTTACGCGCTCAAGGCGCCGGTGATGCTGGTGCACAGCCCCGAACCGGTGGCGGTCACCGAGCACGTGCCGTTCGCCGACTGGGCCGACGGACTGGTGCTGCTGGGCGATCGTCGCCCGACCACCGCGGACCTCGACTATCACCTCACCACGTTGTTCCCGCCGGTGCGGCCACGCCGCTGGCTGGAGATCCGCTACCTCGACGGCGTGCCCGACGACCTGCTGCCGGCGGTGGTGTTCCTGGTCGTCACCCTGCTCGACGACCCCGCCGTCGCAGGATTGGCCGCCGAGGCTGTCGAACCTGTTGCTACCGCGTGGGATCTGGCCGCCCGGGTCGGGCTCAAGGACGACCGGCTCTACGAGGCGGCCAACCGTTGCGTGGCGCTCGCCGCCGAACGGGTTCCCGCGGAATTATCGGAGTCGATGCTGCGGTTGGTGCAGAACGTGGAAGAAGGCCGCTGCGCAGCCGACGACTTCGCCGACCAAGCGATTCAACGAGGCATCGAGGGCGCGGTGCTGCGGCTGGCCGAGGCCACGGCGTGATCGCACGTGAAACGCTGGCCCGCGACCTCGACCGGGCCCGCCAGCGCACCCTGACCCTCACCGACTTCGACGACGATGAATTGCATCGCCAGTACAGTCCGCTGATGAGCCCGCTGGTGTGGGATCTCGCCCACATCGGCCAGCAGGAGGAGCTGTGGCTGCTGCGCGACGGCGACCCGAACCGACCAGGCATGTTGCCGGCCAACATCGAAGGCCTCTACGACGCGTTCGTGCATAGCCGCGCCAGCCGCGTCGACCTCCCGCTGCTGTCTCCGGCGCAGGCGAGGGCGTACTGCAACAGCGTGCGGGCCGCGGCGCTCGATGTGTTGGACGCCTTGCCGCCCCGTGACGACGACACAGAGGTGGCGTTCCGGTTCGGCCTGGTGATCAGCCACGAGAACCAGCACGACGAAACCATTCTGCAGGCCCTCAACCTACGCAGCGGCGCGCCGATCCTCGCTGCTCGCACCACCCTGCCCAGTGGACGGGCCGGACTGGCCGGCACCTCGGTACCAGTACCGGGCGGTCCGTTCGTCCTGGGCGTCGACGCGGCGACCGAGCCGCTGTCCCTGGACAACGAACGTCCCGCTCATGCGATCGACGTGCCGGCATTCCGGATCGGGCGGGTGCCGGTGACCAATGACGAGTGGCGGCAGTTCGTCGACGACGGCGGTTACCACCAGCAGCGCTGGTGGTCACCGCGCGGGTGGGAGTATCGCGTCCAAAGTGATTTGAGCGCGCCACAGTTCTGGAATCCTGACGGCTCTCGAACCCGGTTCGGCCACCTGGAGGAAATCCCTGGCGACGAACCGGTGCAGCACGTGACTTTTTTCGAAGCTGAGGCCTACGCCGCGTGGGCGGGTGCCCGGTTGCCCACCGAGATCGAGTGGGAGAAGGCGGCGGCGTGGGATCCCACGCTGGGGGCGCGCCGCCGCTACCCGTGGGGCTCGGCCGAACCGAGTCCGCAACGCGCGAACCTCGGCGGCCAGGCACTTCGGCCCGCCCCGGTGGGCGCCTACCCGGCCGGGGCATCCGCCTACGGCGCGGAGCAGATGCTCGGCGACGTATGGGAGTGGACCACCTCGCCGTTGCGGCCTTGGCCGGGGTTCACGCCGATGATCTATCAACGCTATTCGGAGCCCTTCTTCGATGGAGACTTTCGCGTGCTGCGCGGCGGGTCGTGGGCGGTTGGGGCCGACACATTGCGGCCCAGCTTCCGCAATTGGGATCACCCGATCCGCCGGCAGATCTTCAGCGGTGTGCGCCTGGCGTGGGACGTCTGATGTGCCGGCATCTCGGGTGGCTGGGCCGACCGGTGTCAATCGCGTCACTGGTCCTCGATCCGCCGTGCGGGCTGCGGGTGCAGTCATACGCCCCGCGCAGGCAGAAGCACGGGCTGATCAACGCTGACGGCTGGGGGGTGGGCTTCTTCGACCCCGGGGGGCAGGAGCGAAGCGACTCGGGGGATGTGAAAGTCCCCGAGGTCCGCCGCTGGCGCAGCGCGTCACCGCTGTGGGGTGACGTGTCGTTTACCTCGGTGTCACCAGCGCTGCACAGCAATTGTGTTGTGGCAGCGGTGCGTTCAGCGACGGTCGGGATGCCCATCGAGGCCAGCGCATCGGCCCCGTTCACTGACGGCAGCTGGCTGCTGTCACACAACGGGGTCGTCGACCGCGGTGTGTTGCCGGTCAGTGCCACCGCCGAATCGACCGTCGACAGCGCGATGCTCGCCGCGCTGATCTTTGACCGCGGGCTCGAGAATCTGGCAGACACAGTCATCGAAGTTGGGGCCGCGGATCCGGGAGCACGCCTGAACATCCTGGCCGCCAACGGGTCTCAGCTTTTTGCCACCACGTGGGGGGATACCCTGTCGGTGTTGCGCCGCGACGATGGCGTGGTGGTGGCGAGTGAACCTTATGACGACCATCCTGATTGGGAAGACATTCCGGACCGGCACCTCGTCAACGTGAGCAGCGGGGGACAGGTGACGCTGACACCGATGAAAGGGACTTCGTGACGTTCACCCTGTCGAATTACCTGGCCGCCGATGCCGCCGCCCGGGCGCTGCGCGACGATGTGCGCCATGGGCTGACGCAAACACCGAAGTCTCTGCCACCCAAGTGGTTCTACGATTCAGTTGGAAGCGATCTGTTCGACCAGATCACCCGGTTGCCGGAGTACTATCCGACCCGCACCGAGGCGCAGATTCTGCGAGATCAATCGCCGGCGATCGCCGCTGCAAGTGGCGCCGACACCTTGGTGGAACTCGGCAGCGGAACATCCGAGAAAACACGGTTGCTGCTGAGCGCCCTGCGCGACAGCGGATCGCTGCGGCGTTTCGTGCCCTTCGACGTCGACGCGAGTGTGTTGGAGTTGGCGGGAGCCGCGTTGGGGCGTGAATATCCCGACCTCGAGATCGACGCGGTGTGCGGCGATTTCGAGGAACATCTGGCCAAGATTCCCTCCGGCGGTAGGCGGTTGTTCGTCTTCCTCGGCTCCACGATCGGCAATCTCACAGCCGGCCCGCGCGCCGAGTTCCTCACCGCACTTGCCGAGGTCCTCGAGCCCGGCGACAGCCTGCTGCTGGGTACCGACCTCGTCAAGGACACCGATCGGCTGGTCCGTGCGTATGACGACAGCGCCGGTGTGACCGCGCGGTTCAACCTGAATGTGCTCACCGTGGTCAACCGCGAACTGGACGCCGACTTCGACATCGACGCCTTCGAACATGTCGCCCGATGGAATGCCGACGAGGAACGCATCGAGATGTGGCTTCGCGCAACGACTCCGCAGCAGGTGACTGTCGCGGGCCTCGGCCTTCAAGTCGACTTCGCTGCCGGTGAGGAGATGCACACCGAGGTGTCGTGCAAGTTCCGGCCAGAGGCCGTCGCGCAGGAACTCGCCGAGGCGGGACTGCGTCGAACGCGGTGGTGGACGGACCCGGCAGGGGACTTCGCGCTGTCGCTGGCGGTGAAGTGAACGAAGCCGACGCCCTGGCCCGGAGTTGGCGGGAGGCGCGGCTGCCCGCCGCCGGAGTGCACCTTGACAGCGCCGCGTGTTCGCGGCAGAGCCTGGCGGCCATCGAGGCCGCGGCCGCACACGCCCGGCACGAATCTGAGGTGGGTGGTTACGTCGCGGCGCAGGCTGCCGGTCATGTGCTCGACGCCGGACGCGCGGGTATCGCGGCCTTGACCGGAATGTCTTCGGATGACGTCATTTTCACCACCGGGTCGGGAAACGCGCTTCACCTTCTGCTTGGCGCGTGGCCGATGGAGCGCACGGTTGCCTGCCTGCCCGGCGAGTACGGCCCCAATCTCGCGGAGTTCGCTGCCAACGATTTCACGTGGCAAGTGCTACCGGTCGACGGCCTCGGCCGGGTCGATCCCGAGGCGGCTCGCAGGATGCTTGGCGATGCCCCGCCGGCGATGGTCCACCTGACCGCGATCGCCAGCCATCGCGGGGTCGTGCAACCGGTCGCCGCGGTCGCGGAGGTGTGCCGGGAGCTCGGCGTTCCGTTGGTCGTCGACGCTGCCCAAGCCCTGGCCCACATCGACTGTGTTGTCGAAGCCGACGCCGTCTACTCGTCGTCGCGCAAGTGGACGGCCGGGCCACGCGGTGTCGGAGTGCTGGCGGTGCGTCCCGCGCTGGCCGACCTGCTCCAGTCCCCGCCGTGGGCGGGCTCGATGTCGGCATTGGAGTGCCTGGAGTTGGGTGAAGCCAATGTTGCTGCCCGCGTCGGCTTTTCCGTCGCTGTGGGGCAGCACCTTGCGGCCGGGCCGGAGGCGGTTCACCGACGGTTGGCCGCTGTGGGGCGAGCGACCCGCACGGCGCTTGCCGAGGTTGTCGGCTGGCGGGTGGTGGAACCCGACGACGAGCCCACGGCGATCACCACTCTGGCGCCGACCGATGGGGCCGACCCCGTGCAGGTGCGCGCCCGGCTGATCGACGAGCACGGCTTAGTGACGACCGCGGCCGGGATCGAGCGTGCACCAATGGAATTGACTACTCCGGTGCTGCGGGTTTCGCCTCACGTCGACGCCAGCACCGAAGACATCGCGGCGTTGGTTGCCGCATTGAGCGCGGTAACCTGAAGCGGCTCAGCCTTCCTTGTGCGCGATGAGTAAGAAGGCCGGCATCTTCAAGCGGCCCTTCTCGTCGAGGTCGAACGGCATCGCACCCTCGGGCAGGTCGGCGAACTCTGGGTTGTGGGAGTGAATCTTGGCCGGCCGGATGTCGTCGATCACGAAGTACTTCGACACCGCAGTGCGCAGTTCGTCCTCGTCGACCTCGTTCGGCTTGGTCTCGAGATGCGGCGGGAAGGCACCCTTCGCGAATACCAGGACGTACAGCAGCGCGCCGGGCGCCGCGGCCCGATGGATCGCACTCAGATAGGCATCGCGGCCGTCGACCGGCAGCGAATGAAACAGCGTGCTGTCGATGATCGTGGAGAACCGCTCGTCGTAGCCGGTTAAAGAGGTGATGTCGGCACACGCGAAGGTGGCGTTGCTCAGACCGCGCTGTTGCGCCGTCTCGGTGGCCGCCGCGATCGCCGTGGGCGCGACGTCGATGCCGACGACGCTGTGGCCCGCAGCGGCGAGCGCGAGCGACAACTCGGCATGCCCGCAGCCGGCGTCGAGCACCTCACCGCTGATCTTGCCGTCGCGGATAAGTGCGGCGAGTTCCGGCTGCGGCTCACCGATGTTCCACGGCGGCGGCCCGGCGAATGCGCCATCCCCTTTGTATGCGCTGTCCCAATCCATCAGAGAGTCCATGACTCTCAACTTACTAGCGCCCGTGGCGGCGCATAAGGCCGCCGAGCGGGGCAGTATCAGTCGGTCACCCTGTGATTTCCCAGGTGTGCACCGGTTCGTTGCTGTGCATCAGGCCGCAGTAGCGGCGCAACATCTCGGCCAACGCCTGTGGCCGCGCCATGCCCTGGCGCTGCAGCGCCTGCACGGTCGCCACTTGCCACACCGACCCGTTGCGACCGGTCTTTGCGCGACCCTCGATCACGCCGAGATAGCGCTCACGCACATCGGTCGCCACGCCCCAGCGGCACAGGCCTTCGTCAGCCATCGGCAACAGGATCCGCAGCACGAGCTCGTCGGGCGTGATTTCACCCAGCCCGGGCCAGTACAGCCGGGCGTCCATGCCGTACCGGGCGGCCTCGAGGAAATTGTCATGTGCCGCAGTGAAACTCATCTTCGACCACAGGGGACGGTCTTCTTCGGAGAGGATTCGCAAGGCGCCGTAATAGAACGCGGAGTTGGCCATCATGTCGATGACCGTCGGCCCGGCCGGCAGCACTCGATTCTCCACGCGCAGATGTGGCCGACCGTTCACGACGTCGTAGACCGGCCGGTTCCAGCGGTACACCGTGCCGTTGTGCAGCCGCAGCTCGGGTAGTTGAGGGGTGCGTCCAGCGGCCAGCTCGGCGACCGGGTCCTCGTCGGACAACTCCGGCAGCAGGGAGGGGAAGTACCGGACGTTCTCTTCGAAGAGGTCGAAGATCGAGGTGATCCAGCGCTCCCCGAACCACACTCGGGGACGCACACCCTGCGCCTTGAGCTCGTCGGGCCGGGTGTCAGTGGCTTGGGTGAACAATTCGATACGCGTCTCGGCCCATAACTGGTGGCCGAAGAAGTATGGCGAGTTGGCACCGATGGCCAGCTGGGGGCCGGCGAGCACCTGTGCGGCGTTCCAGTTGGCAGCGAAGTCTGCCGGCGACACCTGCAGGTGCAATTGCATACTGGTACAGGCGGATTCGGGAGCGATCGACTCCGCATGCAAGCTCAGTCGCTCGGGGCCGGTGATGTCGATGAGGATATCCTCGCCACGGGCGGTGAAAATCGAGTCGTTGAGCGCCTGATAGCGCAGCGACGGGCTCATCCAGCTGCCGGTCAGGTGCTGTGGCATCAGCGTCGGCAGGATCCCGATCATCACGATATGCGCATCGTCGGAATTGGCCTTGGTCTCGGCGGCATTCAGGCTGGCGCGGACCTCGGCCTCCAGCTCCAGGGCGGTCCGGCCGGGCAGTGGCCTCGGCGGTACATTGAATTCGATGTTGTAGGCACCCAATTCGGTCTGGTAGGCCGGGTCGGCTATCGCTTCCAGCACCTCCTGGTTGGACATCGCGGGTTGGTAGTCGTCGGTGACGAGGTTGCACTCGATCTCCATACCGGTCAGCGGACGGTCGAACTCGAAGCTGGACTGGGCCAGCATGGTTTCGAACACGTCGAGGCAGCGCTGGACCTTGCGCCGGTATTCCTGCCGATGCGCCCGGCTGTAATTGGCGTGCGTGACCTCGTCGCCCATGTGGTCGATGCAACCGGTTCAGGCCAAGCTGCGCAAGCTAAACGCCGTCAGCTGCGCCGACGAGCGCGGAGAACCTGGCGGTCGAACGGGTTGGTGCTGACCTCGACGTCGATGCCCACGTGCGCACCCAGTGCTCGCAGCGCCGACGGACTGTACGAGCGCAGGGAACTGATCAGGCCGTCATGCACGAACGGCCACCACACCAGCGGCGCCATCGCCGCCAGCTTGCCGATGTGGAGCAGCGATGGCATCCGAGGCAGATCGATCACCAGCAGCTCGGCGGCAACCCGGGTCCCTTCGGCGAGGACCTGAGCCGCCTGCGCCGGGGGCAGGTGGTGAAACGCCAGCGCGAAGACGGCGAGGTCGAACGCGTCGTCAGCTGCGTCGATCGCGGTCGCGTCGATGGTGCGCACCCGGGCACGCGGGTGGTTACCGAGATCAGAGGCAGCCATCGCCGCCACGGACTCGGCGTTGACATCGGAGACCGTCACCTGAGCGGTCGGGTGCTGCTCGAGCACTTTGCGTGCCAACACGCCATGGCCCGCACCGAGTTCGAGGATCGTGGGGTCGACGACATCGGCGACCTCGCGCAGTACCAGCTCGGCGTTGCGGTCATGCTCGCGGAACAGCGAATCGACCAAGTCCAGTGCCGTCACGATGCCGCGCTTGACGTCATCGCCGACGTCGTCGCGATCGAGGTACTCGGGGCAGTCGGTTTCCAGCAGGCGATCCAGCCAGGAGGCGTCCGGGCCACCCCGCGGCATGTCGGCGATGTCGGTGATCTGCTGTGCCATGTAGGCCATCATGGACGAAAGGTCTGCTGTACAAGCAGCGTCGCACGTCTTCAGGAGCACCCTTGGCTGACTTCGTCGCCTCGATCGACCAGGGCACTACCAGCACCCGCTGCATGATCTTCGATCACAAGGGCGCCGAGGTCGGCCGCCACCAGCTCGAGCACGAGCAGATCCTGCCGCAGTCCGGTTGGGTCGAGCACAACCCCGTGGAGATCTGGGAGCGCACCCAGACGGTGGTGGTCTCGGCGCTGAACAAGACCAACCTCGGTGTCGACGACCTGGCCGCGCTGGGCATCACGAACCAGCGCGAGACCACGTTGGTGTGGAATCGCAAGACAGGACGTCCGTACCACAATGCGATCGTGTGGCAGGACACCCGCACCGACCGGATCGCGGCAGCGCTGGATCGGGACGGGCGCGGCGACGTGATCCGGCGAAAGGCGGGCCTGCCTCCGGCGACGTATTTTTCCGGCGGCAAGCTGCAGTGGATCCTGGAGAATGTCGACGGGGTGCGCGCCGACGCCGAACGCGGTGACGCGCTGTTCGGCACACCGGACACCTGGGTGCTGTGGAATCTGACCGGTGGCGCGCACGGTGGCGTACACATCACCGACGTGACAAACGCCAGCCGCACCATGCTGATGAACCTGGAAACGCTGGACTGGGACGACGAACTGTTGTCGCTCTTCGGAATTCCGCGTGCGATGCTGCCCGAGATCCGGCCGTCGTCGTCACCGGAACCGTACGGGGTGACGCTCTCCGGTGGGCCGCTGGGCGGTGAGGTGCCGTTGACCGGCATCCTCGGCGATCAGCAGGCGGCGATGGTGGGGCAGGTGTGCTTGAGCCCCGGCGAGGCCAAGAACACCTACGGCACCGGAAACTTCCTGCTGCTCAACACCGGTGAGAAGATCGTGCGCAGCGAGAACGGGCTGCTGACCACGGTGTGCTACCAGTTCGGTGACGCGAAACCTGTTTACGCTCTTGAGGGTTCAATCGCGGTGACCGGTTCGGCCGTGCAGTGGCTGCGCGATCAGCTGGGTATCATCAGCGGCGCCTCGCAGAGCGAGACCCTGGCCCGGCAGGTCGACGACAACGGCGGCGTCTACTTCGTGCCGGCGTTTTCGGGCCTGTTCGCGCCGTATTGGCGCTCCGATGCACGCGGGGCGATCGTGGGGCTGTCCCGGTACAACTCCAACGCACACGTCGCCCGGGCGACGCTGGAGGCAATCTGCTACCAGAGCCGCGACGTCGTCGATGCAATGGAAGCCGATTCCGGTGTGCACCTGGAGATTTTGAAGGTCGACGGTGGAGTCACGCAAAACGAATTGTGCATGCAAATCCAGGCCGACGTGCTCGGGGTGGATGTGGTGCGGCCGGTGGTGGCCGAGACGACCGCACTGGGTGCGGCGTATGCCGCCGGACTGGCGGTCGGCTTCTGGGCGGATCCCGATGACCTGCGCGCTAATTGGCAGGAGGACCGGCGCTGGTCACCGGCGTGGGATGACGAGCAGCGCGAGGCCGGCTATGCCGGATGGCGAAAGGCAGTGCAGCGCACGCTGGATTGGGTCGACGTCTCGTGATTTGGGCGCGGTTTCGTTCGCTGGGCGAACGAAACCGCGCCGAAATCACAGTGGTTACTCCGATTCGCCGAGGATCTGGTAGATCTCGCGGCGAGCATTGTTGACGATGTCGACGATGCGCTGCTGCTGTTCGGGGTTGGCTGCGAAAGCCGCTTGTCGGACGGCGCCGAACAACTGGCCGACAGCGGCACGGATGTTGACCTGGCCGGGGTCGGCACCCTCGGTGATCTCGTCCCACGGTGCGGTCTCGATTTTCTCGGCAGCCGTGCGACCTTCGTCGGTCAGCTCGAAAAGCTTCTTGCTGCCTTCGGATTCGCCGGAGACGATCAGTCCTTCGTCGACCAACAGCTGCAGGGTCGGGTAGACCGAGCCGGGGCTCGGCTTCCACAGATCCTGGCTGCGCTCGGCGATTTCCTGAATCATCTCGTAGCCGTGCATCGATCGTTCCGCGAGCAACTTGAGTATTGCGGAGCGCACGTCACCGCGACGACCGCGTCCGCGGCCATGACCGCGATGACCGCGTCCGCCGCCACCCGGGCCGAAGCCAAAGCCAGGACCGAAGTCGGGGCCGAAGCCGCCGCGCGGGCCGAACGGCGGACCGTCATGGCGACCGCCGTGCTCGCGGAATTGCGCACGCAGGTGGTCGCGGAGCTCGCGACGGCCATGCCGGTGGCCACGCCCCGCGGGGGCGAAGCCGAAACCCGGGCCGATGCCGGGGCCAAAGCTCGGACGGCCCATCTCAGGGCTTCCGAAATGGGGAAATGGGGTGTTCATAGAAGTTCTCGTTTCAGGTCAGGAAACGCCGAATGCGTTTCCGATACGTTGACGATATATCGGAAACTATCGCGATGCAACGTTGTCAGGAGGATCTGTGGTCGATCTCCTGGACCACCCAGCGTGCCCACTCGGCTTCCATGGCCTCGATCCGGAGGCCGAATTCCAGGGCGGCGCGACCGTAAAACCCCACGTCGTCGGTGCCCCAGTCCATCGAATCGCGCACCTGCTCGTAGCGGGTCAGCTCGGCTTCGGCGTGTTCGGCGACCGACACCATGTAGGCCCGGGCTTGTTTGGGTGGCATCTCGCTGAGCAGGAACACCCGCAGTAGTTCGGCGCTGCGGTACGGCGGATCGTCCTGGGGGTTGGTCATCCAGCGCAACAGATCCTGACGGCCGGCCTCGGTGACGCGGTATTCCTTGCGGCCACGGGGACCGACGTCGGTCACCTCGATCAAGCCTGCGTTTGCCAGCTTGTTGAGCTCGCCGTAGAGCTGGCTCTGGGTCGCCGGCCAGACGTTGGCCATCGACACGTCGAAGCGTTTGAGCAGGTCGTATCCGCTGCCGGGTTGCTGAGCGAGGAGGCCCAGTGCTGCGTACCGAAGACTCACGGATTCATCGTAGAGCTCGACATGTCAGTTGTGGACTATCCTACAGTTCACCATTGACATGTCAGTAGTGGACTGTCAGAGTTGTCGGCATGACGGAGACAGCCAACTTGCCCGCCGAGGGGCAGTTCTTCCAGCGCGGCAATTACGCGCCGGTGCCGGACGAATTGAGCGAACATCACCTGCCGGTCGAGGGTGCCATCCCGCCTGAACTCGACGGCTGGTATCTGCGCAACGGCCCGAACCCGCGTCAGCCCAACAGTCATTGGTTCACCGGCGACGGGATGATCCATGGCGTTCGCATCGAGAGCGGGGCGGCCAAGTGGTACCGCAACCGGTGGGTGCGCACCGAAAGCTTCACCGACCCGTTCCCGCTCTACCGCGAGGACGGCACCCGCGACCTCCGCGCCGCCGTCGCCAATACCCACGTCGTCAACCATGCCGGCAAGACGCTGGCGCTGGTGGAGTCGTCGTTCCCGTACGAGATCACCAATGAACTCGAAACGGTGGGATGCTACGACTTCGGCGGCAAGCTGCAGAACTCGATGACCGCGCATCCCAAGATCTGCCCGACCACGGGCGAACTCCACTTTTTCGGATACGGCAGCATCTTCGAGCCGTATGTGACTTATCACCGCGCCGATGCCGGCGGCGAGCTCACCATCAACCGTCCGCTGGATGTCAAGGCGCACACCATGATGCATGACTTCGCGCTGACAGCCGAGCACGTCATCTTCATGGACTTGCCGATCGTGTTCAATCTCGATATCGCGATGCGCGGCGAGGGCGACATGCCTTACCGCTGGGACGACGACTACGGCGCCCGGCTGGGCGTGCTGCGTCGCGACGATCCATTCGGCGAAATCCGGTGGTTCGAGATCGATCCCTGCTACGTCTTCCATGTCGCCAACGCCCATGAGGGTGCTGACGGGAAATCGATTGTGCTGCAGGCAGTCCGCTATGCCGAGCTGTGGCGGGACAACGGCGGGTTCGACGCCAATGCGGTGATGTGGAGCTGGACGATCAATCTGCAGGACGGGACGGTCAGTGAGCGTCAGCTTGACGACCGGGCGGTGGAGTTCCCGCGGATCGACGACCGGCTGGCCGGCCTGCCGGCCCGCTACTCGGTGTCGGTCGGCGACGCCAGCCTGGTGCGCCATGACCTGATCGACGGCAGCGCTGTCGAACACCGCTTCGGCACCGGCATGGTGCCGGGCGGCCCCGGGGAAGCAGTCTTCGTCCCGTCGACGTCAGGACCGGCCGACGAGAGCAACGGCTGGTACATCGGTTACGTCTACGATGCCGCACGCGATGGCAGTGATCTGGTGATCCTGGATGCCTCCGACTTCGCGGGTAAGCCGGTAGCCCGCATCGAGCTGCCGCGCCGCGTTCCGTACGGCTTCCACGGCAACTGGATTCCCGCATAGCGGTACACCGTGCCCGTCGTGTCGCGGCTATTGCGACGATGTAGCGCATGGGCGACTTCAGCGCGCTGCCAGGTACGGCGATCGTCGTCGGCGGTACCGGCGGGATCGGTGCCGAGATCGTTCGGATGCTGGTCGCGCGCGGATCGCGGGCGGGTTTCACCTACCGTCGCAATGTAAGCAAGGCAGCCGGACTCACGGGTGCAGCCGTCAGTGCTGAAGAACTCGACATCAGCGAAGCCGCGGCGGTGCGCCGGGTCGTCGACGCGTTCGCCGAACCCGATGGCGTGCATACCGTCGTCTACGCTGCCGGCGCACACGTGCCGATGCGGCACCTGAGCACCGTCCAACCGGAACAATTCGATCAGCAATTGAACACCGATACCGCCGGCTTCTTCAACGTGGTCGCCGCCGCGTTGCCGCACCTGCGCGCCTCGCACGGGAGTCTGGTGGCCGTCACCACCGCAGCCACCCGGCGCTTCGCCGTCCGCGACGGACTGTCGGTCGCTCCGAAAGCCGCCATCGAAGCGCTGATCCGCGGCATCGCCGCCGAGGAGGGCAGGTTCGGTGTGCGCGCCAACTGCGTCGGCCCCGGCATGCTGACCGACGGCAACGCGCAGCGGCTGATCGCCGACGGCGACCTCGACGAGAAAGCGCTTGACGCGGCCCGGCGCAACACCCCGCTGGGGCGCTTCGGCAATGCCGTCGATATCGCCGAAGCGGTGTGCTTTCTGGCTTCGTCGCGCGCCGGGTTCATCACCGGTCAGAAGCTGGATGTGGATGGGGGATACGGTGTCTGACCGCTCGGCGGATATCCAGGCGATCCGCGACGTGGTCGTCCTCTACTGCCGCGGCATCGACCGCCTCGACTTCGACTTGGTGCGGCAGGCCTATCACCCCGACGGCGTCGACCACCACACCGGCTTCGACGGCACAATCGACGAATACGTGTCCTGGGTGAGCAGAAGCCTCGAATACCTGGCCGGAACGATGCATCTCATCGGCAATCACCACGTCGACTTCGTCGGCGACGACACCGCGATCAGCGAGACCTATTTGATGGCAACGCATTGGGGCAAGTCCAGTACAGACCAGCGGGCCAACTTCACCACCGGTGCTCGATACGTCGACCTGATGGAACGGCGGAGCGGCCGGTGGGCGATTGCCGAACGCTGGGCGGTGCGCGAGTGGACCCGGCCCGACGTGTTCGTCGCTCCCGAACAGCACGGCCCCCGCGGAACCCGGGACGCTGACGATCCGCTGTTCGTCCTCTTGAAACGCTTTGGCCTGTAGGCGGTGCGAGTACCCTCACCACACCATGGCGGTGAAATGGCTCGATGACCCGGAAGACCACGACTATGACGCCGCGGCGGACTATCTGAGCATGCTCGCCGAAGAGGACACCGTGAATGCGACGGTGGATGCACTCCGGTCGGTGAAACCGCTGTACCGCAAGGCCAAAGACATCCTGCGGGCCGCGCGACTGACTGTGCTGCCGGTGGACAATCCCCATGTGAAGTCCGACCTCGCCAAGGTCGAAGCGGGCAAGAAACTATCCCCCATATTGCTGGTGCGCGGCACGCAGGCCGATGCCATGCAGATCGCTGACGGCTATCACCGCGTGTGCGCCAGCTTCCTCACCGACGAGAACACCGCCATCCCGTGCCACCTCGTGTCGTGGGTGCGGCAGGCGTGAGTTTCGGCTTTTCCACCCTTGCGTTGGTCGTGGTCGTCGGCATGGCCGGACCACTTCTCGCGTCGGTGCCCAGGTTGCGCATCCCCGTCGTTATCGGCGAATTGGCGGTCGGATTGCTCATCGGCAGAACCGGTTTCGGACTCGTCGATGCCGACGACAAGACTTTCACCCTGTTGGCCGACATCGGATTTGCCTTGGTGATGTTCGTGGTAGGCACCCACGTGCCGATCCGCGACGTCACTCTGCGCGCCTCGGTTCCCAAGGCGGCTTTACGTGCCGTCCTCGTCGGTGTCGTCGCGACCGCTATCGCCGTCGGGCTCGCCACGGTGTTTCACACGGGTCATGTTGCGGTCTATGCGGTGTTGATGGCGTCGTCGTCGGCGGCGCTGGCCTTACCGGTCATCCAGGCGCTCGGTATCGACGGCCCCTCGGTGAAGGGGGTGACCGCCCAGATCGCGATCGCCGATGCCACCTCGATCGTGTTGCTGCCGTTGGTGATCGATCCGCACCGCGCTCTGACCGCCGCCGTCGGAGCGGTGCTGATCGCGCTCTGTGCGTGCCTGCTTTTCATCGGCCTGTGGGTGTCCGATCGTCGTGGCTGGCGAAAGCGGTTGCACCACTTCTCTCAAGCCAACAACTTCGCGCTCGAGCTACGGATCAGTCTGATCGTGCTGTTCACCCTCGCCACCCTCGCGCTCACCATGCACGTCTCGATCATGCTGGCCGGCTTCGCGCTCGGTGTGGCTGTAAAAGCGGCGGGCGAACCGCGCCGTCTGGCCCGTCAACTGTTCGGCATCACCGAAGGCCTGTTCGGTCCACTGTTCTTCGTCTGGCTCGGCGCCTCGTTGCAGGTGCGCGAACTCGGCGACCACCCTGGATACATCGGACTGGGCATCGGACTGGGCGTCGGCGCGGTGCTCGCACACTGCGTCGGCCTGCTGACCGGCCAGCCGCTGGCATTGGCAGCGCTCGCCGCGGCCCAACTCGGGGTCCCGGTGGCCGCGGCCACCCTCGGCACCCAGACCCATCTGCTGACTCCGGGCGAGCCCTCGGCGTTGATGCTCGGCGCGTTGCTGACAATCGGGGTCACTTCGATTGCCGGTGTGGCTGCAGCCAGCCGACACCGCGCACAGACGGCATGATGCCCAGAACGTGTGCTGACCGCCCGGTTGGGGTAGCCGACGTCTATGACCGCATCGAACGCCACCGAGACTCACCCCGAAAAGGCGCCGCGAACTCGGCTGTGGATTAATTGGCTCCTGGCGCTGTCCACCATTCTGGGCGCGGCGGCAGTGCAGTTGTTCGCGATGGGCGCGGTGATGGGCACCGCGGCGTGCAGCAACCCCAACTGCCCGAAGCCGAGCGGGTTCGTCTACGGCCTGCTCACCTACGGCGCGCCGGTGATTGCGGTGCTGGCGATCCTGATCACCATCTTCACCGCGAGGCATCCGCGCGGCTGGGTGGTTCCTGTCGTCGCGTGGGTGTTGATCCTCATCGACGTCGCAATCCTCTCCGCTACGTTCTCCTAGCTCGGAATGCGGTCGGACTCAGCCCGCTGGCTCTTTTGAAGGCGGTGCTGAGGGCGAACGGCGTGCTGTAACCGACGCGGCGGGCGACAGCGGCGACGGTGATGTCGGAGGATTCGAGCAGGTCCGCGGCCAGGGCCAGCCGCCAAGTGGTCAGGAACGCGATCGGTGATTCGCCAACCAGCGTGCTGAACCGCCTGGCGAATGAGGCGCGCGAACTACCCACCGCCTCAGCAAGATTCGCCACGGTCCAGGGGTGGGCCGGATCGTTGTACATCAGCCGAAGCGCGGGTCCGACGAGCACATCGGACTCGGCGGTCCACCACAGCGGAGCGCTGCCCGCTCGGCCGAACCAGGTCCGCAGGAAGTCGAGCAGCAACAGGTCGAGCAGCCGATCCAGGAAGGCCTCCTGGCCAGGTCCGTCGTGAAGCGCTTCTGCGGCCAGTGTCTGGGGCAGCTCGCTGGCCCAGTCATCACTTCGCAGAACGGCGACGTCCGGCAGCGCACCGAGCAGTCGTGCGCTCACCGCGCTGTGGCCCTCGTAGGCGCCGACGACGGCACGGGTGGCGCCGGCCACGCTGTTACCCCACGTCCGGATGCCCAGTGCCATCGCAAATTTCAGGTCCTCACCCGACAACGTCGTGCACCGCTGACCGGGGTGGATGATGACCTGCGGTTGCGTGGTGGCGCTGTCGGCGAGCACGTAATTCTCGGTGCCGCGAGCCAACGCCACGTCGCCGGCGTGCAGAGGCATCGCTGTGCCGCGATCCGGTGACAGGACGGCGGTGCCGTCGGTCACGCAGATGACGGTAAGTGGTGCCTCGTCCTGGATACGCATCGACCACGGCGGGTCGAGCACCATCCTCAGGACGAATGCGCCATGCGCACGCACGCCGTCGAGCAAGCCCACCAACGCGTCCACAGTCGCAGCCTAGGTGAGACGCATACATATGGAGTTGGGACTTCGAGCCATTCAACATCTCAAATTCGGGGGATGTACTGACCGTATGTCGAATCCCGTCACCGTCCTGGCCACCGTCGCCGCAATCGCCGCCGCCGCAGTCGGCGGCCTGTTCTACGCCTTCTCCACCTTCGTCATGCGCGGTTTGAACCGGACGGGCTCCGGTGAGGCGGCCACTGCCATGCGCGGCATCAACGCCGAGGCCCAGGCCAATGCGCCGTTTCTGGCGCTGTTTATGGGGTCGGCCCTGATCGCCCTTCTGGTAGGCATCGTGGCAGTGGCTCAGCTGCGGCTCCCGGGTAGCGGGTGGCTCGTGGCCGGGGCGGCTCTCGGGTTGGTGCCCCTGATCGTCACGATCGCGGTCAACGTGCCGCTCAACGACCAGCTCGCCGCGTCGTTGCCCTGGCAGGACTACTACCGGACCTGGACGCTGTGGAATCACCTGCGGACCGTGGCGCCGCTGATCGGCTCGGCGCTGATGCTGATGGGTGTCCGGCAGCGCTAGCTCGGCGGCACGAATCCGTCGGTGCGAGGGGGCGGCGGCGCCATCGAGCCCGGCGGTGGGCCGGCCGGATACGGCGGTGGCCCTGGCCGATACGGCGGGGGCGGTTCGGACGGACGCAGCCGGGCCAGCTCGCGGCGGTGCCGCTCGGCGAGAACGGCGGCCAGGACGTACTGCGCCGGGACACCCGGTGGCGGCGGTGGTGAAATCCGGCTCGTCACATCGATGGCGATGCGATATGCCATATCGTCACGAACAGCAGGGGTCAATTCCGGTGCCCGAGCCAGGAATTGGCGGGCCAGCTCGGCCTGATCGGGTCCCAGCGCCGAGAGCTCCAGTGATGCTGCCCACCACGCCAGCGTCGGCGGCATCACTGGCGGCGGCGGGAGCTTCGGTCCTCGTTCACTGATCACGATGGTGCCGGCGAAGACGTCCCCGATGCGCTTACCGCGCGGTGAGATCAAACTGCAGATCACCGCGGGCCCGCCCATGAACGTCCAGATCTCCACGAAGCCGGCCAATGAGCGAAACAGCGCCTGGCGGAAGCGTTCTGGCCCACCGTCGTCGGACACCACCCGAAGGCCCATCGCGATCTTGCCGAGTGTTCTTCCCCGCGTGGCGGTTTCGAAGACGACGGGGTATCCGATCAGCACCAGCAACGTGAAGATGATCAGAACCGCGGCGGACAGCGCCTCGTCGAACTGGGTGACGGTGGCCGCCCACAACAGCACACCGATGATGTAGCCGACCATGATGATCGCGATGTCGATCAGCGCGCCGACGGCCCGCACCGGCAGCTGCGCGATCTGGACGTCCAGGACGACGGCGTCGCCGGTCACCACAGTCTCGGGCACCATAACGGTCCACGGTACTAGTGTCGGCCGGGTGGACGTCGACGCCTTCGTGCTGGCCCACCAGGAGACCTGGACCCGACTCGAGCAGCTGGTCAAGCGCCGCCGTCGACTCTCCGGGGCCGAGGTGGACGAACTCGTCGAGCTTTATCAGCGGGTCTCGACCCACCTGTCGATGGTGCGTTCGGCCTCGTCGGACTCCGTATTGGTGGGGCGGCTGTCCAGCCTGGTGGCTCGGGCCCGCGCCGCCGTCACCGGTGCGCACGCGCCGATGTGGCATGAGTTCGCCCGATTCTGGACGGTGTCGTTCCCGGTGGTGGCATACCGTGCGTGGCGCTGGTGGCTGGCGACGGCCGTCGCGTTCTTCGCAGTGGCCGTGGTGATCGGGATCTGGGTGGGCGGCAGCCACGAGGTGCAGTCCGCGCTGAGCACGCCGCAGGAGATTGAGCATCTGATCAACCACGACTTCGCCTCGTACTACAGCGAGAACCCGGCCGGCTCGTTCGCGCTGCGGGTGTGGCTGAACAACTCGTGGGTGGCCGCGCAGTGCATCGCGTTCGCGATCCTGCTGGGCATCCCGATCCCGTGGGTGCTGTTCCAGAACGCGGCCAACCTGGGTGTGGTCGGTGGCCTGATGATCCACGCCGACAAGGCCGACGTCTTGTTGGGATTCCTCGTTCCGCACGGGCTGCTGGAGTTGACCGCGGTGTTCCTGGCCGGTGCGGTCGGCATGCGGCTGGGCTGGACGGTGATCTCCCCGGGCGACCGGCCCCGCGGTCAAGCCTTGGCCGAACAAGGACGGGCGGTGGTTGCGGCGGCCGTCGGGCTCGCGGTGGTGCTACTGGTGTCCGGCGTGATCGAGGCGTTGGTGACGCCGGCGCCGCTACCGACGTTCATCCGCATCGGCATCGGGGTGGCCGCCGAGGTCGGGTTCTTGGCGTACATCATCTACTTCGGCCGCAAAGCCACCCGTGCCGGGGAGACCGGTGACATCGAGGACGCCCCCGACGTGGTGCCGACAGGCTGAACTACAGCCGGCCGGTGGCCTTCATCGACAGATAGCGGTCGGCCAGCGCGGGTGCGAGGTCTTCCGGCGCCGCGTCGACCACCTCGACGCCGTTGTGCCGTAGCCGGCTGGCGATGCTGCGCCGGTCGTTGCGGGCCCGCTCGGCGGCCGCCGCGTCGTAGACCTCGGCGGCGTCGGCGCGGCCCGCGGCCAACTCGTCCACCCGGGGATCGGACACCGCGGCGACGATGACCTGGTGTTTGGCCGACAATCGTGGCAGCACCGGCAGCAGTCCTTCGTCGAGGGCCGAGGAGTTCAGGTCGGTCAGCAGCACCACCAGTGCTCGACGGCGCACCCGTCGCTGCACGGCGGCCACCATCGCGGTCGCATCCGACTCGATCAGCGCCGGCTCCAGCGGCGCCATCGCCTCCACCAGGTGGGCGAGCAATTCGGTTCGCGAGGCGCCGAAAACCGCGGCGCGGGTGAGCCGGTCGTGGGCGAGGAAGTCGACGTGGTCGCCGGCGCGAGACGCCAGTGCGGCCAGCAGCAACGCGGCATCCATGGACCAGTCCAGCCGCGGCCACCCGCCCGGATCGCGTGCGGTCGGGTCGACGCCGACGCGGCCCGCCGACGTGCGGCCGGTGTCGAGCACGATCACCACGTGCCGGTCGCGTTCGGGGCGCCAGGTGCGGACCACCACGTCGGCGCGGCGGGCGGTAGCGCGCCAGTCGATCGAGCGGACATCGTCGCCGACGACGTACTCGCGTAGCGAATCGAACTCGGTGCCCTGACCGCGGATCAGCACCGGCAGTAACCCGTCGATCTCCCGCAGCCGGGCCAGTCTGGACGGCAGATGCTTCCGCGACAGGAACGGCGGCAGGATGCGCACCTGTCCGGCGACCGGATGGGACCGCTGCCGGCCGGCCACCCCCAGCGGTCCGATCGACCTGAGCGTGACGACCTCCGAGCGCAGATCTCCACGGCGTACGGGTCGCAAAGTTGTTGTGATGGTTTCAGTTTCAGCGGGCCGCACCGATAGCGAGTGGGCGCGCGGTACGGCACAGGCGCTAGGTGGCCAGGCGTCGCGCAGCGCACCGCGGAACCGTCGTGATCCGGTGTTGTGGACGTGCACTCTCGTGTCCACCGACTGACCCAACCGTGCCGACGTGTCAGGCGCGCGGGTCAACCGCAGCGCCCGCGGGCTTCCCGCCAGCACCGCGTCAGTGGTCACCGCGGCCAGCAGCACCAGTAGTACAACGACGAATGTCGTTGCAGGCCAGGGAGATACCACGATCGGCAACGCGCCGAAGAGGGCGATCAGCCCGGCGCGCCCCGTGAAAATCACTAGCGCGGCACCGGTACCGCGGCCAGGATGCCGTCGAGCACCCCGTCGGGGGTGGCTCCTTCGAGTTCGGCTTCCGGGCGCAGCGCGATGCGGTGGCGCAGTGTCGGCCGGGCCATGGCCTTGACGTCGTCCGGCGTGACGTAGCCGCGCCCGGACAACCACGCCCAGGACCGGGCCGTACCCAACAGCGCGGTGGCGCCACGTGGTGACACCCCGAGCTGCAGAGACGGCGAATTCCTTGTCGCGTGGACGATGTCGACGATGTAGGCCAGCACCTCGTCGGCGATCAGCACCCGCTTCACCGCCTCGCGGCCCGCAGCCAGTTCAGCGGCGCCGGCCACGGGACGGATGGAGCTCAGGTCACGCGGATCGAACCCGTTCGCGTGCCGAGACAGGATCGCGATCTCCTGATCCCGCGGCGGCAGCGGTACGTTCAACTTCAGCAGGAACCGGTCAAGCTGCGCCTCGGGCAGCTGGTAGGTGCCCTCATATTCGATCGGGTTCTGGGTGGCGGCCACGATGAACGGGTCCGGCAGTGGCCGTGGCTCACCGTCGACGCTGACCTGGCGTTCTTCCATCGCTTCCAGCAGCGCCGCTTGCGTTTTCGGCGGGGTCCGGTTGATCTCGTCGGCGAGCATGAGGTTGGTGAACACCGGTCCTTCGTGGAAGACGAAGGCCGCCGTCTTCGCGTCGTAGACCAGCGACCCGGTGACATCGCCAGGCATCAGGTCGGGTGTGAACTGCACCCGCTTGAAGTCGAGTTGCAGCGCAGCGGACAGCGCCCGTACCAGCAGCGTTTTGGCCACGCCCGGAACGCCTTCCAGGAGAACATGTCCGCGGCACAGCAGCGCGATCACCAGCCCGCTCACCACGGCGTCCTGGCCGACGACGGCCTTGGCGAGCTCACCGCGCAGGGCGAGCAGGGCGGCGCGGGCTGCATCGTGCTCGGCAGCGGGGGCGGGAGGTGGGGCGTAGTTCGTCACGACGTCGTGACCTGCCTTTCGATGTCGTCGAGTGCGTGGGCCAGATGAAGCAGATCGGAATCGGTCGACGGTGGCGGACCGAACAGCAGATGCTGCACGGTATTCGGATCCCTGGCATAGCGCTGCGCCACTGCAGATGTCACCGCGGCGGGAGAGGCGTTGGGGCCCAGACCGAGTCGCGGAATGAGGCGCTGCAACGTTGCGGTGCGCAAGGCCTCGGCGGCCTGGCCGCGAGCCCGGCGAGACCGGTAAAGCCGGGCCCGGCCCTCGACCGTCTCGGAGGCCCGCACCACCACCGGCAGCCGCTCGGCGACCAGCGGTCCCAACCGGCGTCCCTGCCACACGGCCAGGAGCACCACAACGAGGCACAGCTGCAGCACCAGCCAGCTGACCGCGTCCGGCATCAGATCCGTCAGCGATGAGCCCGCCGCTCCTTCGCCTTCGGGCGTCTGCGGTGCGTACCAGATGAGCCGTGGCCGTTCGCCGGCCAAATTCATCGCGAGCGCTGCGTTGCCTTCGCTGAGTAATCCGCCGTTGGTCATGAAGTCGGCGCTGCCGACGACGGTGACGGTCCGGCCGCCGTCCTGATAGCGCACCAGCGCTCCGCCGTAGCAGCGCGTCACGTCGACGCCGCGTGCCTTCTCGTAGGTGTCGGTGGCTCCCAGCTGCACGGTCCCGGCCCGCTTCGCCTCGCGCAGGTCGCAATCGGGCTCAGAGGTGAGCATGGTGGCGCTGTCGATGCGGATGTCGGAGGCCAGCGCCTGCCGCGCCCGCGAGGTGGGCTCCAGCAGAAGCCGGTCACCGGGGACGTCCGCCAGCCGGCGAAGCAGATCCTCACCGCGGGTGTTGTACGTTTCGGCCGCGAGCAGCAGGGTGTCCGGCCGGGCGGCCTGCTCGACATCGGCCACGGTGGAGGCGACGATGACGTCGACGCCACGGTCGCGGAGCAGAGTGACGAGGGCGTGCGCACCGTCGGTTCCGGTCGAGTCCGGATCCATCCGGCCGCCCGGGCGCGGGGCGGTGAGAAGGGCGCTGATCGCCGCGATGACCGAGATCACGGCCAATGCCAAGGCAATCCAGCGTCCGGTACGCCATCGCTGGCCGATGACGGTGCTCACCGCAACGGAGCCCAGGTGTCGGGGACGTCTGGCGTGTCCGCGTCGAGGCCGACCGGGGTGGCGTGCCTCCGCAGTGCCTCGTCGAGGTCGGCGAGCATCCGGTAGTCGGATTCGGCGCCCGGCTGTTCCCCGTAGGTGACATCGTTGAACACCGTTGCCGCCCGGCGTAACTCGCCGCCGAATGCCGGAAGCAGTTCACCCGCGTCATGGGCGAGTTCGTTGGCGGTGCGGCCCGGAACCGGATTGAGCAGGCCGGTCTCCTCGAGGTGGCGGGCTACCGCGCGAAGCCGATGGCGAATCGCCGCGGACCAGTTACCTTGTGCCGCATACGACTCGGCGGTGGCGCGGTGTTCGGCGGCGCTGAGTTCCCGCGCGCCGAACAGTCCCGCGTCACCACCCCGGTTCGTCCGCATCGTGCCCCTGGCGATCCGCACCGCGACAATGAACGCCACCAGCACCACGATTGCCAGCACCGCAATTGTCAACCAACCGCCGGGAATCGACGAGCCCTTGGCGATCACCCGGTACAGCAATTCCTGCAGCCACTCACCGAGTCGGTCGGTCAACGACTCCTTCGGGTAGATCGGTTTGGACAGCTCACGCTGCGCCGCGTCGTGCGCAGCATCCCGGTCGATGTCGATGGCAGGCATGGTGATCGGGTGTCAGCGGCCCGGCGTGAGCCAGAGGTTGTCGGCGGTCACGACGTCTGCTGGCGCCGTGGTCGCGCCGGTCTGCAGCACCAAGTCGAACGCCTCTGCGCGGATGCGGGTATCGGTGTAGAGCAGCACGGTCACACCTGCGGTGAACGGTGCTGTGATGATCTGTGCGATCGCACCGCCGACTGCGGCCAGTGTGGTTGCCGCGATGATCGATCCCGACGAAGCATCGCCGATCAGGAACACCTGTCCGGCAATGCTGAACGGGACACTGACTGCGCCGGCGATGACCGCGGCGACCACCGTTGCGAGCAGCCGTATTCCGAGCACGCGCCAGAAGTGGTTGCGTACCAAGCCGAACGAGCGACGGATCGATGCGACGATCGGCTTGCGTTCCAACACAACGGCCACCGGCGCGAACGACAGCGCGGTGTACAGGTAGGTCAGCGCTGCGATCAGCACAAGCACCAGGGGAATGCCGACGATCACCGCAGCGGTGCCATTGGCGGCCACTGCAATTCCTGCGATGGCCGCCACAACCACCCCGGCCAGCAACAGAAAGGCAAGGACTTCCAGAGCACTGAACCCGATCAGTGCCCACAGCCGGCCGCGGAGGCGTTGCCATGCTTCGCCGACAGTGATCTTCGAGCCGAACACCGCCCGCCCGACGACGACGGTGAGCATGCCGGACAGCAGCATTCCGGCCAGCGCAGTGGTCAGCCCACTGGTCACACCGGATACCGCAGATCCCACCAGCGCTGGGGTCGAAATCTCCTCGCCGGTCTTTGCACCCACCTTGCCCATCGAGAGCAACGGCCCCAGCTGCAGGACCAACGCCAGCGCCTGGGTGATCACGACGACAATCGTCGTCAGGCCCAGCGTCGCCTTCGGGTTGGCCCGGATGTAGCCGACGGCGCCGTTGAAAATGTCGCTGAGGGACAGGGGCCGAAGCGGGATGATGCCCGGTTTGGCCGTCATGGGCACCCGGGGTCCGTAACCCGGTGGTGGATAGCCGGACGGGCCGTAGCCCGGTGGTGGATAACCCGGCGGGCCGTAGCCCGGTGGTGGATAACCCGGCGGGCCGTAGCCCGGTGGTGGATAACCCGGCGGGGGATACCCGGGCGGCGGGAATGGCGGTTGACCAGGCCATCCCGGCGGCGGTCCGGGTGGTCCGGCAGGCGGAGTTGTCACCGGCGAACGGCCCCGACGTCGTTGCTCATCAGCCCATCCTGTCGACCGACGGGGCATTTCTCAACGTCCCGGCCATCCCGGGCGCGTAGCGTTTGCGGCATGGCGGAGCTCAAGGACCGGCTGAGATCGGACCTCACTGAAGCGATGAAGAACCAGGACAAGTTGCGCACCGCGACGCTGCGGCTGCTGCTCGCGGCGATCCAGACCGAGGAGGTCTCAGGCAAACAGGCGCGTGAGATCTCCGACGAAGAGGTGCTCAAAGTGCTCGCCAAGGAGTCCAAGAAGCGCAGCGAGTCGGCTGAGATCTACACGCAGAACGGACGGGGTGAGCTGGCCGCCGAGGAGCACGCCGAAGCGCGGATCATCGACGAGTACCTGCCGACGCCGTTGACGGACGCCGAGGTGGCCGACGTGGCCGACACGGCGATCGCGCAGGTGGCCGAACAGATCGGCGAGCGGCCCTCGACGAGACAGATGGGCTTGGTGATGAAGGCTGCCACCGCGATCGCCGCGGGCAAGGCCGATGGGTCGCGGTTGTCCGCCGCGGTCAAGGCGCGCTTGTAGTCCCGGCCCGTTTCGCTATCTGACGTCGGGGTACTCGTCGCCCATGACGCGCTTCGGATACACCCTGATGACCGAACAGAGTGGACCCAAAAACCTTGTGCGCTACGCCGTTTCGGCTGAGCGAGTGGGTTTCGACTTCGAGGTCTGCAGCGACCACTTCTCGCCCTGGCTGACATCGCAGGGCCATGCGCCGAACGCCTGGACGACGCTGGGGGCGGTCGCACATGCCACTGAACACGTGGCGCTTTACACCTACGTGACCTGCCCGACGATGCGATACCACCCCGCCGTCGTCGCACAACAGGCTGCCACCCTCCAGATCCTGGCCGACGGCAGGTTCACCCTCGGACTGGGTTCGGGGGAGAACCTCAACGAACACGTCGTCGGCAAGGGATGGCCGACGATTCAGCGCCGCCAGGACATGCTCAACGAGGCGATCGCGATCATCCGTGAATTGTTCAGCGGCGAGCTCGTGGACTACAAGGGCGAGTACTTCGAGGTGGATTCGGCACGGATCTGGGATGTTCCAGATCAGCCGGTCACCATTGCTGTCGCGATGTCCGGGGAGCGCTCGCTGGAGGCCTTCGCCACGGCGAGCGACCACATGATTGCCGTCGAACCCGACGGCAAGCTCGTGGACGGCTGGCACGGTGCCCGCCAGGCCACCGGTCTGGCCGGCGGCGGGCAGGTGATCGGTCAGATCCCGGTGTGCTGGGATCCCGACCGTGACACCGCGATCAAACGGGCGCGCGACCAGTTCCGCTGGTTCGGTGGCGGCTGGGACGTCAACGCCGACCTGCCGACCCCGGCCGGCTTCGCGGGGGCCACTCAGTTCGTCAGACCCGAGGACGTCGCCGAAAGCATTCCCTGCGGTCCGGATCTGGACGCCATCGTCGAATCGGTGAGTGCCTATTGGGAGGCCGGATTCACCGATATCGCGCTGGTGCAGATCGGCGACGAGGGGCAGGACGAGTTCCTGGCCAAAGCTGCTGAACCGCTGTTGGCGAAGCTGCGCGAAGCGGCCAACTGACATCGTAATTCCTTGTTCTGCGCGGTGTTTGGCGAGGGGCCGTGGCCGGACGGCATGGAGTGGGACTACGTCGCCAATGACCGGCCCCGGCGTCGCGGAGATGGTCGACGAACACCTGGTCCTGTTCGAAGTCGATGTATTCGCGACCTGCCCTGATGAACTCCGCCAAGCCTTCGTGGTAATCGGCCTCGCCCGGGCTACCGTCCCTCTAGGCGCTGCAGCAGATTTTGCCCGCCTGCTCTCTTGGACCGAACCGGTGCCCTTCGGGGCGCCATCGAGAAGCTCGAACATGCCCAGCACGCTCTCGTGGTCAGCGCGCAGAAAGCTCAATGCATCCATTGATAATTTCCCTCGTCATCGCGCAAGTTGCGGCGTGGTACCCCACGCCGATGGGTTGAAACTGGGAGCGTCGGGTAATCCCGGCGTCATGACCGACCGGACCTCGGATGAGGAAGACCACGCCGACTACACCGACGACCACCAGGACGAACCGCGCGGCGGCCGACCCGGTCCCGCGGACAAGGGCCGTGAGGGCGGGATGGCCACTCGCGAAGTCGCCCCTGACGTGGCCGACTCACCCGACCAGGAGCCGCCGGACTAGGACTCCGCGTCGCGTCCTTCGCGGCTGTTGCGGTACGCCGATTCCCGGAAGCTGCGCAGCCATTCGGGCCACACCCGCACCTCGGGCGCGCTGTGGCGAACCGGGTCGAAGGCGACGTCCTCGTCGTCCTGCTGGGCCAGCGGCACCACGTCGGTGAGCCGCAGGGTGGCCATCGGCTCGAAATCGCCATTGCCGCAGGCTTGCTCGATGCTGAATTCCAGGCCGTCACCGTCGATGTGCTCGTGCACCGCCTGCAGTGATAGACCCGATCCCGCCAGACTCGTGGCCAGGCGGGCCCGGATCCACCACAGGTCGTCTTCGTAGCGCAGCGGCAGAAGGCTCGAGTACCAGGCCTCGGACCACGATGTCACAGGTCGCAACGCCATTCGGTTGGGCAGTAAGGCGCTCGAACCGAAGCCTGCGGTAGCCAACAGGACATCCCACGGAGTCGCTGCGAATGGGCTCGGTGGCATGCGCCAGGCCAGCCCAGCGGCGTCCGGCAACGAGCCTGGCGTGCCGAGGGCCTTGGAGATGCGTCCCAAGACATTCCCGGATTCCACCGGCAAACCTTCGCCAGGGGGCGACATCCGCTCGATCGTGCCGTTGGCCAAGACCCCGACTGGGTGGAAGAAACGTCGCTGCCGGAGGGCAGCTCCGGCAGCGATGGGCAGGGCTGCAAGATCGGAAGCTTTCACACCGATCACCTTCCCGGTCAACGACCTGGGCAAACCATCGGCTGGTTTAACGGTGTCGTAATTGGGCATTTATCTCGCAACGCGGTGAGAGAACACGGCGCGACCGACCGTCGAAAGGCCAACGTTGACCATTGTCTATCCCGACCTTCAGAGTTCGGTTGCAGCCGACGCCGGCGTGTATGCGCCGCAGCACGATTCACAACTGCTGATCGAGGCAATGACCCTCACCGGTGCGGTGACCGGACGTCGGGTGGCGGACTTGTGCACAGGTAGCGGCGTTATTGCGATTGCGGCCGCCCAACTGGGCGCGCGCAGCGTCACCGCGTTCGACATCTGCCCGAAGGCAGTTGGGTGCGCGACGAGTAATGCTGCCGAAGCCGGTGTTGGTATCGATACCCGGCTGGGGACCTGGGGTGAAGCTCTGGAGGCTGGACCCTTCGACGTGGTCGTGTCGAATCCGCCCTACGTGCCAACGAGTCCCGATGCTCACCTGGAGGAAATTCCCGTCGTAGTGGGTCCGGCGACGGCGTGGAACGCCGGCGTCGACGGTCGCCAGGTGCTGGACCCGCTGTGTGATTCGGCCCCCGAGCTGCTCACTGACGGCGGTACGATGCTGATCGTGCAGTCGGAGTTCTCGGACACTGGGCAGTCGTTGCGTCGCCTGCGCAATGCCGGTCTCTATGCGGAAGTCGTTCTCAGTCAGCTCATTCCGTTCGGCCCGGTACTGACCGCCCGGGCGTCGTGGATGGAGAGCGTCGGCATGCTTCCCGTCGGTCGACGGGAGGAGGAGATTGTGGTGATCCGCGCGGAAAAGCGGTGAGTGAGGACGACTCCCGGCTGGTCCGGATCGTCAGCGGCGGCCCCATGATGGTTCAGGGACCGGTGCGCATCGAAATGCCCGACGGAACTGTCGTCGAGTCCGATCGGTTCATGGTCGCCATCTGTATGTGCAAGCGCAGCAAGACGTATCCGTTGTGCGACACCAGTCATCGCCGCCGCAAGCGTGTTGGCGGCGAACCGTCAGCTCAGCGGCCGGCGTAGCGAGCTGCGCCCGCTGGTCCAGCACCGCATCAGGTGATCGGCCAGGCGATCCTCCACCATCAGGTGGGCTCGGATCCCGAAGATGACGTCCCGCTCCAATGCCGGTTCCCGGCTGACCAAGTCTCCGACCACATCGGTGCGGACAACCTGCTCGTGCACGGCGTCGGCTTCGACGTGTTCCCGGTAAAACCGCGCGCACGTCTCGGGTGCGCCCATGCGTTCCATGGCGTCGACCAGCCGGCGTGACCCCGGCGACGAGGTGATCTCGGTCGATGCGAAGTGTCCGATGGCCGCGCCGCGATACGCGCGGTGCAGGCCGAACAGCGACATCAGGTTCACCACGGCCAGCGACTCGGCGGGCACGGCGTCGATGTAACCCAGGTAGCTTGCGTCCAGGCCGGCGGCGACCATCAGGTCGGCGAACAGCTGCTGGTGCACGTGATCGCTTCTGCCGCCGCCGAATTCGTCGAACTCGATAGCCACGAAAGCGGCTTTGGCCATTCCGGTCAGCCGGGGGATGGCCCACGCGTGCGGGTCGCCCTCCTTGAGGTGGTAGAGGGAGCGGTGCACGAAGTACTCCTGCATCTGCTCCCAGGTACCGGTGCTCCGGAGGTAGTAGGACGGGCCGGTGCCGTCGTCCGGCTCGATCGTGAGCTTTTCCATCTCGGCGTCGGCGGTGTCCTCGGCGCTGATGTCACCGACATCGCGCTGCACGGCCGCCATGAACGACTCTTCGAGTTGGGCGCGCAGGTGCAGCAGCCCGGGGTTCCACTCCCAGCCGGGGTCGACGCCGGCGAATCCGCGGTAGTGCAGTTCGTAACAGACGTAAAGCGCGAGTTGAACGTCGATGCCGTAGGGGTCGGAGTCGTGCAGCGACGCCTCGATCCGCTGGAGGTGATTTCGCGGCGCACGTTCCGTCAGCAGGTCGAGAACTGCCATGGACACCGGGCCTCGTGCTTCGGGGAGGCGTGGTTCGACAACGATGGGAGCAAGCGTCACCCACGTTCGATTCCCCGCGGGGGATGGAGCTAAACCCCGTGCGTCACTCTAGTTGCGGTTTTAGTTGCTGGAGCAAGCGGGATACCACCGAACGAATCGGACTTCCGTCGCGGGGGGACGATAATCCTCTCTCGATACTGAAGGGTTCTGATCAATGGACGCAGACGTCATCGTGGTCGGCGCGGGCCTGGCCGGTCTCGCGGCGACCCACGAATTGACCAGCCGCGGCAAGAAAGTGCTGCTGCTCGATCAGGAGAACGAGGCCAACCTCGGCGGGCAGGCGTTCTGGTCGTTCGGCGGACTGTTCCTGATCGACACTCCCGAGCAGCGCCGCCTGGGTGTCAAGGACAGCTTCGACCTCGCTTGGGGCGACTGGTGCGGCAGCGCTCAGTTCGACCGGGTCGACGACGAGGACAGTTGGGCTCTGCGGTGGGCGCGTGCCTACGTTGAGTTCGCCGCCGGGGAGAAGCGCTCGTGGCTGCTCGGGCACGGCATCAGGTTTCTGCCCACCGTCGGCTGGGCCGAGCGGGGCGACTTGCGCTCCGACGGGCACGGCAATTCGGTGCCGCGCTTCCATGTCGCCTGGGGCACCGGCACCGGTGTGGTCGAGCCCTTCGTGAACTCGGCGCTCGCCGCAGCCGAGCGCGGGCTGGTGACTTTCCGCCACCGACACCGGGTCGACGAACTCGTCATCGCGAACGGCGCCGCCACGGGCGTGCGAGGCACCCGGCTGGTGCCTGACGACGCACTTCGGGGCGCACCGTCGAATCGGGAGCCGATGGGCAACTTCGAGTTTCACGCTCAGGCGGTGATCGTCACCACCGGTGGAATCGGCGGGAACCACGACATCGTCCGGCGCTATTGGCCGCAGCGGATGGGAACGCCGCCGACGTCGATGATCACCGGAGTGCCTGCCTACGTCGACGGTCGGATGCTCGATATCGCTGGCGACGCCGGCGTGCGCCTGGTCAACCGCGACCGCATGTGGCATTACACCGAGGGTGTGCAGAACTGGGATCCGATCTGGCCCGGGCACGCGATCCGAATCCTGCCGGGTCCGTCATCGATGTGGTTCGACGCGCTCGGCCGTCGGCTGCCCGCGCCCTACCTGCCCGGCTACGACACCCTGGGCACACTGCGCTACCTGCGCACCACCCCCGAGATCGCCGCCTACGACCACAGCTGGTTCATCCTCACCCAGAAGATCATCGAGCGGGAGTTCGCGTTGTCGGGTTCCGAACAGAACCCCGATATCACCAGCAAAGACCGGGCCGGCTTCCTCAAGGCGCGGTTGTTGAGCAAGGGTGCACCGGCACCGGTGGAGGCCTTCAAGCGCCACGGCGCGGATTTCGTGGTGGCCGGCGGACTCGACGAATTGGTGGCGAAGATGAATGCGCTGACCGACGAACCGCTGTTGGACGCCGGTGCCATCCGAACGCAGATCGAGTCGCGTGATCTGCAGATGGCCAACCCATACGCCAAAGACGCTCAGGTACAAGGTATCCGGAATTCTCGGCGTTATATCGGGGACCGCATTGGCCGGACCGCCGCACCGCACCGGATCCTCGACCCGGCGGCGGGGCCGCTGATCGGGGTGAAGCTGCACATCCTGACGCGCAAAACCCTCGGCGGAATCCAGACCGACCTGTCGTCGCGGGCTGTGGGACTGGATGGCAATCCCGTCGATGGGTTGTACGCGGCGGGGGAGGTCGCCGGTTTCGGCGGCGGTGGCGTGCACGGCTACAACGCGCTGGAGGGGACGTTCCTGGGTGGCTGCCTGTTCTCCGGTCGCGTCGCAGGCAGGGCGGCCGCGGCAGCACTGTGAGGTCGGGATTGCGTTGGCAGCTGTAACGCCCACCGCGCAGAAACATAAAAGACGAGGGGGGTTCGACCACCTGAACCGAGGCGTTTTCGCGTTGCTGGGCGGGCCGTGGCTACCTTAGAAAATTGTAAGTGTCGATTTACGGCTGGGCCCGATAGTATGGCCCAAGCAGGAAGGGGCCGATATGAGCCTTCGACATACACCGCTCCGAGCGGTGGCCGCCACAACCTTGACGCTGGGGGCGTTGTTTGCGGCGGGTGGCACGGCGTCAGCCGCACCCAGTCAGCCGACCGACCAGCAGGGGTCGGATTTGCAGACCTACCTCGACAGCTTGACGAACGCCTACGACAAGACCATCGGTCGTTCCGTCAATGAGGCGCGCGACTCGGCCATCGATAGCACCCAGGCGAACATCGGGCTGGCAATCGGCGTACCGATCGCCAATGGGGCGATTGGCGGCGTGACGGCCGTGGCAGGCAGTGCCGCCTCGGCGGCCACGTACGCGATCGTTCAGAACGCGTTCAACAAGCCCGCGTCCGCGGCCGCCGTGGCCCCGGCTGCTGCGTCATTGCCGGCATTGAGTGCGCCCGCAGCGGTGCCCGCGCCTGCGGTGGGCCTGCCGGGGTTGCCGCCGCCGCCTCCGGTGGGTCTGCCGGGATTGCCGCCGCCGCCTCCGGTGGGTCTGCCGGGATTGCCCCCGCCGCCTCCGGTGGGTCTGCCGGGGTTGCCGCCACCGCCTGCGATCGCGCCACCGCCACTGCCGCCGCCGCCGTGGATTCCGTTCCTGCCGGGCTCGCCACCACTGCCCGGCCCGCCGCCGCTGCCGGCGCCGCCGGCGTTACCGCCGCCGCCGTTCTGACGCGCGGCCGCTAAGGCTGGACCATTCGACGTATGAGCCGATCGATCTGGTCCGGGTCGCTGATGCTGAAGTCGTTGATGGCGTAGCGGCCCAGCAGTCCGCTGATGAAGGTTTGGGTGATGTCACTCAGATCGTCGACAACCGCTGTGGGCAGGTCATGCCCGCCCGGCACCAGTCGCAGCATCATGTCCCGGTAGAGCTTCATGAAGCCCTCATTCGCGTGGCGCATCACATCGACAAGCGCGGATTCTCGGGTGGCGAGCATATTGAGCTCGTGACGAGCCTTCGCCCGGGTGAGGTGCGGTTCGGTGGCGGCTGAGGCAAGCACATCTGCCAATCGCAGCGGTTGTTGGTCTCCGTCGCCCGATAGGCTTTCTGCTCTGGCCAAGCCGGTGAGGTCGAGTTCCACCACTCGCTCGGCGATCGCGACAAGCAGAGCCGACCGGGTCCGGAAGTATGCCGAGGTCGTGCCTTCGGCGACGGCGGCCGCCCGGTCGACCTTGAGGTGGCTCAGCCCCTTGGCGCCCTGCGTGGCAAGCACGGTGATCGCCGCGTCGCACAGCTCGCGGCGCCGCTGGTCTCCGTCGGGTCTGCGTCGCATGTGTCGGTAACTTTAGCGAGCTTCTATAAAAATAGAAAAGGCTTTTTGACCGTAGAAGCCCTGCTACGTTCGGCGTCGTCACAGATTTCGTGCAGTCCTCAGTCGGGAGGGTCGGCCATGGCAGCAGGGGTGTTCGTCGGACGAATCGGAGGGCTTGCGGCCGCCCTCGGCGTGGGTGCGGGCATTGCGCTCGCCGCTCAGGGTGTTGCGTGGGCCGACACGGGATCAGCCTCGGCCGGCCCGTCATCGTCAGCATCGTCGACCAGGAACACGCCCACCGGTTCTGCATCCGGTGCGCGACATAAAACTCGAGCCGTTGCGAATTCGCAAGCGGTGTCCGGATTTTCGAACCCCGCACGCGCCGCAGCCACGGTTCCCGAGCCCAAGGCGCCGAATGTTGTGGCGGTGGCGCTGTCGTTACTGGGCGCTACCCGGCGCGACGACCAGGGCGCAACCTCAGCCGCGGCAGCCGACGCAAAGCCGGCTGTAACAACACCTTTGGAGGGAAGCTCCACCGCCGATGCGGTCGCCCACGCGTCCTCGGCCAGGGTGACCGCAAAAGCGCAGACAGTGGCTGGTGACGTATCGACGCCTCCGGTCGACGAGAGTCTGTACAGCGGTCCGCCGCCGACAATCTTCCAGCGCGCGCTGGTCCTCGGGTTGCAGGTCATCAACTTCGTCACGAAGACATTCAATTTGCCCTTCAGCTTGAGTGGTACCAGCGCGCAGATCCCATTCTTCACCGACGGGAAGCCGGATTTCTTCCTGTTGTCCGGCATCAAGGCGGAGCAGACGGACTACGAAGGCATGGCCGTGTGGACGCTGACGCCGCAGAACCCGAGTGGTCAGTACGTGGTGGGAATCCACGGCGGTTCGTTCATCGGCCAGATCAGCATCTTCCATTGGTGGACCTACACCGACATGGCTCGTAACACCGGGGCGACGATCGTGGTCCCGCTGTATACCCTTGCGCCCCTTGGTAATGCGGCAACCGACATCCCGGTCATGGCGGACTTCATCAGCGCGCAGATCACAGCGCACGGCTCGGACAACGTCAGCGTGATCGGTGATTCGGCAGGCGGCAACATCGCCTTGGCCGCCCTGCAGGAGATCGTCAAGCGCAACGGGACGCAGCCGCACCGTCTCGTTCTGATGGCACCAGCCCTTGACTTGAGTGACACGTTCCCCAACCCGGTGGATGACCCGCTGCTGGGTAATCCGCATGACGCGCACGACAACAACCTTCTGCAGTGGGTAGGCGATCTCGACCCCACCGATCCCATCGTCAGCCCGATCTTCGGTTCGTTGGGCGGTCTGCCGCCGACGACCGTGTACTCGAGCTCCCGGGACCTGTTGACCCAGCAGGCGTTGCGACTGCGGGACAAGGCGACGGCGACCGGTGCGGACTTCACGTTCGTGCTCAGGGAAGGTCAGTTCCACGACTGGACGATCTTCGCGCCCCTGCCCGACGCTTTCCGCGAGCGGCCTGGGATCTATCAGGCGCTGGGGATCTAAAACCGAAAAAGAAAGAAGCCTCAACCGATTACTCGATCGAGGCTCTTGTACTTTTCGCGGTCGGGGTGGCGGGATTCGAACCCACGACCTCTTCGTCCCGAACGAAGCGCGCTACCAAGCTGCGCCACACCCCGCGTGAAGCCACGACAGCGTATCGCACGGGACCGGGGAGAAGCCAAACGGCTTGTCGGGCCGTGGGCCGATTTCACGGCGTGTCGCGGGATGGATCTGGCTTGTCGGTGGCGTTATGGAAACTGACGGCGACATTGATGCGCCGAGCAGCGAAAGGTGGGGCGGATGATGACCGCTTTGGGGGCCGTGGTGTACGGGGGTTTCTTCCTGCTCGCAGCGCTGTGGCTGGTGGTGACCGGCGACTACGACGTCGTCGACGAGCCGGACCAGACCCAGCCGCAGGAGCGTTCGAACTCGGCCAGCGCGTCGGCGTACTCGCCGGGGTTGAGGTTGTGAGCCGCTAACCAGTCGGCGTTGTAGTAGGTGTCCGCATAGCGGTCGCCGCTGTCGGCGATCAGGGTGACCACCGAGCCGCCGACGCCGGCCGCGACCATCTCGGCCAGCAGACCGAACGCACCCCACACATTGGTGCCAGTCGACGGTCCGACCCGGCGTCCCAACACCTGCGATACGTGATGGGCCGCCGCAATCGATGCGGCATCAGGAACACTCACCATCCGGTCGACGATCTCCGGCAGAAACGACGGCTCCACCCGCGGGCGACCGATGCCCTCGATCCTCGACGGCTCTCCCGTGACGATGTCGCGGCCCTGCGTGTAAGACGGGAAGAACGCGGAGTTCTCCGGGTCCACCACGCACAGCTGCGTCTCGTGGCGTCGGTACCGGATGTAGCGGCCGATCGTGGCGCTGGTGCCCCCGGTGCCCGCCCCGACGGCGATCCACCTCGGGATCGGATGACGTTCGGCACTCATCTGTTGATAGATCGACTCGGCGATGTTGTTGTTGCCCCGCCAGTCGGTGGCCCGCTCGGCGTTGGTGAACTGGTCCAGGTAGTGGCCGCCGGTCTCATCGGCGATCCGCTGAGCCGCGGTGTAGACCTCACCTGGCTCGTCGACGAAGTGGCACCGCCCACCCTGCGCCTCGATCAGCTTCACCTTGGAGGCGCTCGTCGAGGTGGTCATCACCGCGACGAACGGCAGGCCCAGCAACGCAGCGAAATACGCCTCGGACACCGCCGTCGAACCCGAGGACGCCTCGACGACGGTCGTACCTTCGTCGATCCAGCCGTTGCACAGCCCGTAGAGAAACAGCGACCGCGCCAGCCGGTGTTTGAGGCTGCCGGTAATGTGCGTCGACTCGTCCTTGAGGTACAGCGCGATATCGGCGCTGCCACACCACGATGTCGGTAGCGGGTAGCGCAGTAAATGGGTGTCCGCGCTGCGGCGACTGTCGGCCTCGATCAGCCGGATCGCGTTGTCGACCCAGCCACGCGGCCGGGTATGGCCGGCGACGGCCGTCATCGCCGGCTGGGACAGCGGGCTGCCGCGGTCACCGCACCGAGGCGGTGGGGCTGGAGCGCACCATGGTTCGCGCCTCGTCGTGCCCACCGATCGGGGCCGCCACCAGAGTCAGCAGGGTGGCCTCGGGACGGCAGCAGAACCGGAACGGAGCGAACGGTCCGGTGCCGATGCCCGCCGACACGTGCAGCGCGGTGTCGGCGCCCCAGCGGGATGCACCCTTGGCTCGGGAGCGATCCAGGTCGCAGTTGGTGACGAGGGCGCCGTAGAACGGCAGGCACAACTGTCCGCCGTGGGTGTGGCCGGCCATGATCAGCTGGTAGCCGTCGGCGGCGAACCGGTCCAGTACCCGGGTGTAGGGCGCGTGGGTGACGCCGAGGCTGAGATTGGCCGTCGGGTTGGGCGGACCCGCGATCGTCTCGTAGCGATCCCGGCCCAGATGCGGGTCATCGACGCCGGCGGCGGCAACGCTCAGCCCGGCGACCTCGAAGTCCCGACGGTTGTGGGTCAGGTCGAGCCAGCCGCGCTCGGTGAACGCCGCGCGCAGGTCCTGCCACGGCAGCGGCTTGCCGTGCACGCGATCGTCGCTGTCGTACAGGTACTTGGCGGGGTTTTTCAGCTTCGGGGCGAAGTAGTCGTTGCTGCCGAACACGAAGACGCCGGGCACCGACAGGAGGTCGCCGATCGCCTGCACGACCGCGGGCACCGCCTTGGGGTGCGACAGGTTGTCGCCGGTGTTGACCACCAGGTCGGGCTCCCAGCGGGCCAGTTCACGCAGCCAGGCCTGCTTGTGCCGCTGGGTCGGGCGCATGTGGATATCGCTGAGATGCAGCACTCGCAACGGGGTGGACCCCGGCGAGAGCACCGGCATGGTGACTTCCCGTACGACGAACGCATTGCGTTCGACCACCGTGGCGTAGCCGACCGCAAGTGCGGCCGAACCGGCGGCCGCGAGGGCGGACGTCTTCACTGCGGACGGCACAGACATAGTCGCCAGAATACTGCCCTCGGCCGCCCTTCACCCGATCATGGGGGCGGCGGAGCCAGCAGCGGGACAGTGATCGGCGGCAGGCCGGGGATCTCGACGACGGTCTGCCCGAACGGGGCGCCGTCCAGCCCCGGTATCGGGGGCGGAGGCGGCGGCGGGGCCGGCGGTATGCCGTTGCTGATCTGGATCGTGATGATCGAGCCGGGAATCGTCTGTCCGCCCGGCGTGGTACCAACCACCGTGCCGGCCGGCGCCACGCTGTTGACGGAGCTGGCTTGATCGGCGACCTGGAAGCCGGATTCCTTGAGGCGGGTCCGCGCGGCGTCCTGGGTCAGCCCCGAGACGCTCGGCACGCGGGAGCCTGGACCGCCGTCGACGTAGCGCGGGTCGGTGGGCGGGAGCATGACGTCACCGAAGTTCCGGGCAATCGGTTTCATGGCGGTGAACCACGTCTTGGCGGGTTCGTTACCGCCGTACAAGTTCCCGTCACCGCACTGCCGCAACGGGAACGAGCACAGATCCGACGGAGTGGGCGAGTCGTCGTAGATGTAGGCGGCCGCCGCGTACCGGTTGGTGTACCCCACGAACCCGGAGGACCGGTGTGCCTCGGTCGTACCGGTCTTACCCGAACTCGGCAGGTCCCAGCCCACCGAGTGGGCGGAGCCGGCCGCGGTACCGCTGACGTCGTCCTTGCTCAGAGCGTTGGACAGCGTGTTGGCCAGGCCTTCGGGCACCGCCTGGTCGCAGGTCTCGGTGGTGACCGATACCTCATTGCCGTTGCGGTCGTAGAGCTTGTCGATCGGGTTCGGCGGGCACCAGGTGCCGCCGGATGCCAACGTGGCCGCCACGTTGGACAGCTCGAGGGCATTGACCTGGATCGGTCCCAGCGTGAACGAGCCGAGATTCTGCCGCTTGATGAAGTCGGCGAGGCTCTCGTTGGTCTCCGGGTCATATGGGCGGGCGGTGCCCGGCTCGGCGTACGAACGCAGGCCCAGCTTCACGGCCATATCGACAGCGCGCGGCACACCCACCTGCGAGATCAGCTTGGCGAAGGCGGTGTTGGGCGACTGGGCGAGAGCGTCGGTGACGCTCATCGATCCGCGGTAGTTGCCGTCGTTCTGCACGCACCAGGTTTCACGGGGGCAGCCCTTGGCGCCGCCGCTGCCCAGACCCTTGGCTTCGAAACGCGAGGGGGCATCGAGGGTGGCGTTGATACCCATGCCCATGTCCATCGCGGCGGCCGTGGTGAAGATTTTGAAGATCGATCCGGCACCGTCACCGGCAAGCGAAAAGGGTTGCGGCTGCATGGTTTCCCCAGCCGCGGAGTTCAGGCCATAAGTTCGGTTGCTGACCATCGCCACCACCGGATGGGCGGTTTTGCCCGGTAGCACAACGCTCATCACACTGGCGATCCCGTTGATGTCCGGGGCGGCCATCGAATCGACGGCGCCCTTGACCGAGTTCTGGACGTCGGGGTCCAGGGTGGTCTTGATCAGGTAGCCCCCCTTGGACAGCTGGTCCTTGCTGATGCCCGCCCGGGCCAGATACTCCTGTACGTAATCGCAGAAGAACGCGCGATCCCCGGCCGCGATACAGCCGCGCGGCAGTTCGTTGGGCTGCGGCAGGATGCCCAGCGGCTCCTGCTTGGCGGCCCGCAGTTCGTCCGCTTTGTCGGGAACGTTGTCGATCATCGTGTCGAGCACGAGATTGCGCCGGGCCAGTGCCCCGTCCGGGTTGGTGTACGGGTTCAGCGTGCTGGTCGACTGCACCATGCCGGCCAGCAGGGCGGCCTGCTGCCAGTTCAGCTGCGAGGCATCGATACCGAAATAGGTCTGCGCCGCGTCCTGGATGCCGAAGGCGCCGTTGCCGAAGCTGACCAGGTTCAGGTAGCGAGCCAGGATCTCGGGCTTGGTGAACGTTTTGTCCAGAGTCAGCGCCATCCGGATCTCGCGCAGCTTGCGGGCCGGGGTGGTTTCGACGGCCGCGCGCTTCTCGGCGTCCGTCTGCGCGATCACCAGCAGCTGATAGTTCTTGACGTACTGCTGCTCGAGCGTGGACCCACCGCGGGTGTCGACGTCGCCGGAGGCGTAACCGGCCAGGCCGGTCAGCGTGCCTTTCCAATCGACACCGTTGTGTTCGGCAAATCTCTTGTCCTCGATGGACACGATTGCCAGTTTCATCGTGTCGGCGATTTTGTCGCCGGGGACCTCGAACCTGCGCTGCGAGTACAGCCACGCGATGGGGTTGCCCTTGGCGTCGACCATGGTCGTCACCGCGGGCACCTGGCCCTCGACCAGCTGAGCCGAACCATTGGCGACCACATCGGAGGCGCGGTTCGAAATCAGGCCCACGCCGCCGACCACGGGAAACAGGAGCGCCGCCAGTATCACACTGGCCAAAAGGCAGCACCAGGCCAGCTTGATGATCGTGGCCCCGGCCGGCGGGCGTTCCGACATGACTAACAGAGTAACGAGAGACCGGGACGGGTCTTGCGCAGCATCCCTCGGCTCGCGAGGATATCGAACGGTATTTACGTCGTGGTCAGAAAACGCCAGTTCATGATCGGTCTGGACGGCCGTCCCAAAAAACCTGAGATCTAACTGTTGCGCAAAAGATACCTGACCACCTAACTTAAACAGACAGTGCGATACAGGTAACACTCCCAGTCGCAATGTGGCGTAGATCGCATACGCGGCCTACACCAGAAGATTGTCAGCCGCAGACAGCGGCCGGACGAAGGGGATCGTCGGTGTCAGGTATTCGGACCGCTGTTCGCAAGCAAAGCGCAGCGCTTTTGAATGGATCCATCCACGCTGCAGACGGGGAAGCCCGGATCGCGTGGGTTTCACAAGCTTTGTGTCGCTCAACCGACCCTGATGAGCTTTTTGTCCGCGGCGCTGCCCAGCGCAAAGCCGCGGTCATCTGCCGTCACTGTCCGGTCATGGCCGAGTGTGGCGCGGATGCGCTCGACAATCGTGTGGAATTCGGAGTGTGGGGCGGCATGACCGAGCGTCAGCGTCGTGCACTGCTCAAGCAGCACCCCGAAGTGGTGTCCTGGTCAGAATTCTTCGCCGCGCAGCGCAAGCACCGCATCGTCAGCTAACTTTCGCCACTCTTTCTTACACAGTCTCCCCGGTGATCTGATCGGCGATTGCCTGCAAGGCGTCGAGATCGGAGACATCAAACGGTAGCGACGGCACGCCGACCACCGGAACGTGCGGGTTGGCGCCTGTGAACCGCGACAGCAGACGAACTTCCCGCTTGGCTGTCTGCGCCCGGTCGGCGTGGATCTGCAGCACCGCCTCGGCGAGCTGATCCCCGTTGTTGTCACCGCTGGCGGCTTCCAGTGCCTCGATACCATCGATAGCGCGTTCGACGGTCAGCGCCGACAGCGTCGGGTGGGTGCGGTTCAGAATCAGCCCGGCGAGCGGCATGCCCTCCGACGAGAGCCGGTCGACGAAGAACGATGCCTCGCGAAGCGCGTCCGGCTCGGCCGCCGACACGACGACGAACTGGGTGCCGCGCCGCTTGAGCAACTCGTAGGTGCGGTCGGCCTTTTCGCGGAAGCCGCCGAAGGTCGAATCCAGTGATTGCACGAACGCCGAGGCGTCGGAAAGCATCTGCGAACCGAGGATGGTCGACATGGCCTTCATCGCCAGGCCGACGACGCCGGTCACCAACTTGCCGAAGCCGCGGCCGGGCGCCAGCAGCATCCGCCACAGCCGGCCGTCCATGAAACTGCCGAGCCGTTTCGGTGCGTCGAGGAAGTCAAGGGCGTTGCGCGACGGCGGGGTGTCCACCACCACCAGATCCCAGCGGTCCTGCCCGAGCAGCTGGCCGAGCTTCTCCATGGCCATGTATTCCTGCGTGCCGGCCAGGGACGTGGCGACGGTCTGATAGAACTGGTTGTCCAGAATCGATTGTGCGCGATCGTTTCCCGAGTATTCGACGACCATCTCGTCGAACGTCCGGCGCATGTCGAGCATCATCGCGTGCAACTCGCCGGACACCTCTGGAGCCAGCGGTACCCGCTGCGGCGTATTGCCGAGTTCCTTGATCCCCAACGCTTGCGCGAGCCGCTTGGCGGGGTCGATCGTCAACACCACAACGGTGCGGCCGTACTCGGCGGCACGCAGCGCCATCGACGCCGCGGTGGTGGTCTTACCGACGCCACCAGCGCCGCAGCACACCACGACCCGATTGGACCTGTCCATCAGGATCGACTTCATGTCGAGTGTTGGGGGCGTGGTACTCATTACCGACTTCCTCCCATTGTCCTCTTCGCTTCCGCTTGCTTCGTCCTCTTCACTTCGTTCACCGGACGGTTCATCGGACTCCTTGCTGTGCAAGCGTTTCCGCCAACTCGTACAAACTTCCCAGGTCCACACCGTCGGCGATCGTCGGCAGTTCCAGCCGCGGCACCTTCAGGCGGTCGAGCTGCTCGGCGCTCTCGGCGCGGGCCTTGATCCGGCTGGCGTGCTCGATCGCCTCGGTCAGCAGTCCGGCGAAGTCGGCGTCGCCCAAGGTGATTCCGGCCTTCTCGAGCCCGGCGCGCACCCCGTCGGCGTCGATGTCGCCCTCGGCGGCCTTGGCGAGGTCGTCGGCCGGCAGGAACGGGGGGATGTTGCGGTTGACGATCACGCTGCCGATGGGCAGGCCGAGGTCTTTGAGTTCCTCGATGGCCTCGATGGTCTCCTGGATCGGCAGCGCCTCGAGCAGGGTGACCAGATGGATCGCGGTCTGCTCGGAGTGCAGCAGCTTGACCACACCGTCGGCCTGCGAGTGCACCGGTCCGCCCTTGGCCAGGTCCGAGACAGCCTTGGTGACGTCGAGGAATCGGGCGATTCGGCCGGTCGGGGGGGAGTCGACGACGATCGCGTCGTAGGCCGGCCGCTTGTTTTTGTCCAGCCGCACCACCGACTCCTTGATCTTGCCGGTGAGCAGGACGTCCCGCAGGCCGGGCGCGATCGTCGTCGCGAATTCGATGGCGCCGATCCGGCGCATCGCCCGACCGGCGAGGCCGAGGTTGTAGAACATGTCGAGGTATTCCAGGAACGCCGCTTCGATGTCGACGGCCAGCGCGTTGACGTGGCCGCCGCCATCCGCCGTGGCGATCTTCAGCTCCTCGTAGGGTAGCGGCGGAACGTCAAACAGCTGCGCAATGCCTTGCCGCCCTTCGACTTCCACCAGCAGGACCCTGCGGCCGCCGGCGGCGAGGGTCAATGCCAGCGCCGCCGCGACTGTCGTCTTGCCGGTACCGCCCTTGCCGGTCACGAAGTGCAGTCGCGCCTTGGTCAGGCGGGAGGGCCAGGCCAGAGAGCTTCCGTCGCTCGGTGTGGTCGCCATCTGTGCATGCTAGCCAAGCCCCTGCAGCCCCCTGTGCCAAAGGTGGCGGGCGATAAGCTTCCGCCATGAGCCAACCGACGACATGGGAATACGCCACGGTCCCGTTACTGACCCACGCGACCAAGCAGATCCTCGACCAGTGGGGCGCCGACGGCTGGGAGCTCGTCGCGGTCCTGCCCGGCCCCACCGGGGAACAGCACGTGGCCTACTTGAAGCGGCCTAAGTGACGGCGTCGCAACGCCTCACCGAACTCGGTCTGACCCTGCCGACCCCGGCCAAGCCGTTGGCCGCCTACGTGCCCGCGGTCCGTACGGGCAATCTCGTCTACACCTCCGGCCAGCTCCCGACGCAGGCAGGCCACCTGATTCACACCGGCAAGGTCGGCGCCGAGGTGACCGCGGAGCAGGCCAAGCAGGCAGCCCAGCTGTGCGCGCTGAACGCGCTGGCCGCCGTCGACTCGCTCGCCGGCCTCGACAATGTGACCCGGGTGGTCAAGGTGGTGGGGTTCGTCGCGTCGGCGCCGGGCTTCACCGGTCAGCCCGGCGTCGTCAACGGGGCCTCCGAGTTCCTGGGTGAGGTGTTCGGCGACGCCGGCGCGCATGCCCGGTCGGCCGTCGGAGTGTCCGAGCTACCGCTCGACGCACCGGTAGAGGTCGAGCTCATCGTTGAGGTGGAATGACCCATCCGGCGTATGGCGTACTGCGGCCGGTGACCGACACGGCCTCGGTACTGCTGTGCAACAACCCGGGCATCATGACGCTGGACGGCACCAACACCTGGGTGCTGCGCGGACCCGGCAGCGACGAGATGGTGATCGTCGACCCAGGTCCCGATGACGACGAGCACATCGGCAGGCTCGCCGAGCTCGGCACGATTTCGCTGGTGCTGATCAGCCACAAGCACGAAGACCACATCGGGGGCATCGACAAGATCGTCGACCATACCGGTGCGGTGGTGCGGTCGGTGGGGAGCGGATTTCTGCGCGGACTCGGCGGTCCGCTGAGCGACGGGGAAGTCATCGACGCCGCCGGGCTGAGGATCACGGTGATGGCCACCCCCGGCCATACCGCGGACTCGCTGTCGTTCCTGGTGGACGATATCGGGGGCAAGCACAGCGCCGGGAAAGGTTCCGTACTGACGGCCGATACGGTTCTCGGTCGCGGCACCACCGTCATCGACGACGAGGACGGCAGCCTGACGCAATACCTCGAATCTCTACGCCGGCTGCAGGGGCTGGGGCATCGCGCGGTGCTGCCCGGACACGGCCCGGAGCTCGCGGATCTGCAAGCCGTCGCCGCGATGTATTTGGCGCATCGCGAGGAACGACTCGATCAGGTGCGTCAGGCCCTGCGGGTGCTGGGTGAGGACGCCACCGCGCGCCAGGTCGTCGAACACGTCTACACCGACGTGGACGAAGAGCTGTGGGACGCCGCCGAGAAGTCGGTGCGCGCCCAGTTGGACTACCTACGCGCGTGATTTCGGCGCGGAAACCGTCGCTGAGCGAACTGTGAAGTCTCAGGACATCGCGTACAGGGGTATGTCTCGGGACATCGCGTACACCTGATCGGGCTGGGATCCAGAGTGGTTCATGGCCCAGAAGGTGACGGCGATGGATACGCGTGCGTTGGTGGCGGTGGTCGGG
>NZ_NPKT01000014.1 GCF_008329565.1 Mycolicibacterium sp. P1-5 | reverse complement strand
CTGTCGCAGATAGAGGGCGCCGTGTTTGGCGTCAAGCGCCTGCGCAGTGCGCGACACGATGATCGAACCCGCGGACGCCAGATCAGGTGCCGCCTGCACTTCGGTCAATAGTTGCGCCTGAATCTCCTTGGCGCGACGTGCCTTCTCGTCCCGGGCGGACTGATCGGCCAGGCGCTCATTCGCTACATGCAAATTATTGCGCATGGTTTCCGCAGCACCCGCAAGCACGGACACCTCGCGCGGACCCACGCTCCGGATCGGCCGATCGTAGGCACCGTTGGCGACCGCAGTCACATCATTCAGCACGATGTTGACGGGACGGGTCAGCAGTCGGCGCGACAGCCAAACAGTGGCGACCACGATGCCCAGCAATAGGGCGGACGCTATGGCTTGGGCGACATGAGCTATCAGTTGCGCGGAATTGACCCGATCGATCTGTGAGTCGATCAAGTTGTTAGTGCGGGACTGTAGGGCCGACAGTTGCGTCCGCAACTCATCGAACAAGCGCTTACCGGACTGCGTCATCGACTGAAGCTGATCCGGTGGTATGGGACCGGCGCGACGGGCTGCGATCTGTGGTTCTGCGGCTTGGCTCGTCCAATCCGCCGCGGCGGCAACCACAGCGCCCAACTCCTGGCTTGCCTCGGGATCGCCGGCTAGGTCGGTGCGAAGCTCGGCGACGAGCCGATCCGCGTCGGCTTTACCCTCGGTGTAGGGATCGAGAAGTGCCGGGTTAGCAGTGAGCAGAAACCCGCGTTGGCCCGTTTCCTGGTCTACATACGCCTTACTCAAAGCCGAGACATCGTTTAAAGCAGGCAGCATCCTCGTGCTGAGTTGCTGCACTGAATGCGTGACCGCGAAGCGTCCGGCGAGAAGGATGGACATGGAGATGACGAAGACGAGGGTGATCGTGCCCACGCACGCCCAAATCAGCTGTCGAAGCGACATCTTCGACACCCGCTCAGTTCCGGCCATCTTTGTCACTTTCTCGCGTGCTTACTATTGGTGAGGGCAGATTTCTCGGGCACGAAATCCTGGTGTTCCCAATTGGCGTGAGCTTCGATAGATTCGCGCTCAGGTCTGCCGCCTCGCCCGGATACGCATCTAAGAAGCTCTGGTGCAGAACATCTTGCACCAGTGCGGTAGCGCTTCCTTACTCGACGCGGCCTGGACGAGCTCCCAGTCGAGGGGTGCCAGTGCCGTGTACAGCCGGGCGTCGTCACCGACCACCAAGATCATCTGCCTGCGGTCTGTCGTGGGCTCCTGCACCACGCCATCCATCAGCACAGGACCATTGTTCCCTCCCGCGCGACGTCTGGCACAAGCACTCGGATGATCACCCCGGGACTCTTTTCGTGAACAACGATTCGTTCCACGAATATGCCGTCGGGATGGGCTGCAGATGACGTCAAACGACAGATCCAGCACATCAGATGCCGCGCGGTGATCCGTCGATGCCATCTGCGCCAGAACACTCCTCACCCTTTTTATGTGCCGTACCGGCGTAGCAACTGGCCGAAATTCTGCGGAGGCGGTGGCCTTCGAGGGCCATCGGCCTCCGCGCGACCCCGCGACACAATTGAATTGAGTCGAGCAACCGTCTCCCGGGCTCTGGCTAAGTAGGCAGACCAGCTATCGGCTTCGGACGTCCAGAGCATCGTGATGGCGCACCACGCGGACAGGCCGAGCACAGTGGCGCGCCATTGCTTGCCCACGCAATCAACTTAACCACCTGCACCGCCGAGACGGGCCCTCGAGCGAGTTGAACACGAACGTCACCATGGCGTAGGACGCCACGTCGGAGATAGCTTTCGTCTACGCTAATTGGCAAACGAGTCAGCAAACTCAGTGGGGGGTTCGCCTTGACCGCGCTCGAGACCGATTTCGATCTGATGCAGTCGATCTATGACATCTCCGACGAGTTCTATGCCCTCTTCCTCGGCCCCACCATGGGCTACACCTGCGGGTACTACGAGCGCGACGACATGACAACCGATGAGGCTCAGATCGCGAAGTTCGACCTCGCACTCTCCAAGCTGCGGTTGGAGCCCGGCATGACGTTGCTCGACGTGGGCTGTGGCTGGGGGGCCGGGATGCAGCGGGCCGTCGAACGCTACGACGTCAACGTCATCGGTCTCACGCTGAGCCGGACACAGCGCGACGCCGCGGAGGTCCGGCTGGCCCGCGTCCCGACCAAACGCCGTTTCGATGTGCGGCTGCAAGGTTGGGAGGACTTCGACGAGAAGGTCGACCGCATCATTTCCATCGGATCCATGGAGCACTACGGCCACAGGAAGTACGCCGCCTTCTTCGAGAAGACATACCACGCGCTGCCCGCGGACGGCGTCATGCTGCTGCACACCATCTGCGGCTTCCACCCGTATGAGATGCACCGTCGAGGCTTGCCGCTGACCTTCGAGATGTGCCGATTCATCAAATTCATCGTGACCGAGATCTTCCCGGGCGGCCAGTTGCCGTCGGCCGCTTTGATCGAGGAACACGTCGCCAAGACCGGGTTCACCTTGACCCGCACCCACTCATTGCAAGCGCATTACGTTCGGACGCTGGAAGGTTGGGCCACCAGCTTGGCAGCCAACCGAGACCGGGCTATCCAGGTGCAGTCGCAGGAGGTGTACGACCGATTCATGAAGTATCTGACCGGCTGTGCCGACCTGTTTCGCAAGGGCTCGATCGACATCAACCAGTTCACCCTCGAGAAGTGACATCGGTGCACAGCCAATCACCGGCGCCCGCATGACCCTGACCGAGCCGACGCCGCATCAAGTGGCCAGCCAGGGGGTCAAGAACCGGCGGGAGCTAGACCGCTGGGCACCAATCAATTTCGGCCCACGCGTCCCGTTCTCGGCAGAATATGACAGTTTCCCGCAAACTCTGTTCTAAGCATCCCGCTGCGAGTAGCTTGGACGTTGAGCCTGCAAGGGGTGCCTATCATGACCGTTTCTTTGAGTGACTGCGCCACCCGAGCTATCGCGATCGTCGCGATGTCAGCCGTCGCCTGGGCGCCGCTCACCGCACCACCCGCTCCCCCGCGCGTCACCGCACACGCGGTCACCTTGACCGCGGCGGCGCTGCCAACCACCCCGTACGCCCCCTATGACGGACCGTCGTTATTCGATCTGATCGGGCACGGTGTCATCATTCCGAGCCTCGGCCAGGCACCGCCGACACCACCGCCCAACACACCGATTCCGACCACGACCAATGCCAATCAGTCCGTCAAGAACATCTACAACGCGGTCGAACCGTGGGTTCGCTACGGCTTCGAACTGGCCACCTACGCCGTGGGCTGGGTGCCGTACGTGGGCTGGCTGTCCGGGCAGATCATGATCTTCTACAACTTCGGCGAACGCATCACCCGAAGCATCACCTTCAATGTCGCCGATTGGCTGTTAGGCCCGCTGCCATTCATTGAAGGCCTGCGCAACGTCGCCCGAGACAGCTGGAATGCGCTGGTGCAGTTGGGTATCGACGAGTGGAACTACTTCCTGCCACCCCTGCCCCCGCTGCCGCCGTTGCCGTTCGCTGCCCAGCAGGCCGCAAACGTTGCGGCCAAACAGGTCTCGCAGCCGATCACGCAGCCAAGTCCGGCGCCGACAACAACCAAGTCCACCGGCCGCAGTCTGCGTCCGGCCGTGCAGCCCGCGACCTCCGCGGTCGAACCGACGACGGTTGAACCGACGAGTCAGCCCGCGGCGACGGCAGATCCACCCGCAACCAATTCCCCCGCCGCCAAGAAGGCTCCCACTGTCAACAGCAAGTCCGGTGCAGGCGCAGGCTCGACCGGTCAGAGCGGACGTACCAAGGCGCTACCATCGCAGCGTCACGCAGAGGGGCACGCACAATCCAACGGGAGGTAGCCAGTGGCCGGGATGGGCCTGCCGGGGTTGTGGTTGTTCCTGATTGGCGTTGTTGCAATCTCCATTGCGTTGGCGTTGGGAAGCATCTGGCTTGCCAACCACGCTGGAGTGCCTGAACACGGCACCGGGTACAACGCGTCGCTGTCGCCATTCCTGACCACCGTCAGCCTGGTCTATGGCGCGCTACTGGGGTTCACGGTCGTAGTTGCGTGGGAGCAATTCTCCTCCGCCGAAATGAACGTCACCAGCGAATCATCCACGCTCGCAACGATGTACCGCCAAACCGTCGGTATGCCGGCAACCGAACAAGGCAAGATGCGTGAACTTCTGCGCACCTATTCGACGGCTGTTCAGGACGAATGGAATCCCCAGAAGCGCGGCCACGCCGCCGAAACCGCCCGTGGCGCGATCACCGACATGTACCGGGTTCTGGGCACCCAGAGCCAACCTGAAGCGTCGAATCCCCTTAGCGGAGATTTCCTCGGCCAACTCACCGTTCTGACATCGCAACGCAACGCCAGGATCCTCGACGCCCGCCCGCGGATACCCGGCCTGTTGTGGACGGGCCTGCTCTTCGGCGGTCTCGTTATGCTGGCGTTACTGGGATTCATCCGCATGGACAGCAGGCGTGGGCACATCATCTTGTCCAGCGCGGTGGCCATCCTGCTCGGTGTGTTGCTCTTCATCGTGTTCTGGCTCGACCACCCCTTCGGGAACCAACTCGGCGTTACACCCGCGCCGTTCCAGCACGCGTTGCAGGTGTTCGACGGGGTAGATCAAGACGACTAGCCGGTTAAGCGGGGCGCCGTTACTTTTCGGGCAGCTCGGCGAACCGCTTCTTGACGTCGTTGTACCAGCCCATCGACTTGATGGGGTGACGCCACCGCCCCTTCATGTCCTCGCGCGCAGGCACGTGGGTGTCATCGCCGCCTTTGACCAGATCCTTGAGGTGTTGGTCCTGCGCCTTGATGATGTCGTCGGCGCTCTCACCTCGGTGCACGAATGCGCATGGGCCACCCAGATCTTGGCAGGTCATGGTCTTCACGGGGTTGTTCCTCCTCTGGTGTCACACCCGGCCGTCCGGCCGCGTCAAGATGTTGACGCACCCAACGACGAAAGTGTGACCGCCATGGTGAGTGACGATCAGCTCCGCGACGGCTTCGAGGCCGAGCGCCCTCGGCTCCAGCGCATCGCCGGCCGGATCCTGGGTGACACCCACGCAGCCCAGGACGTCGTACAGCAAGCGTGGCTGCGACTGCACGCCACCGACGAGCCGATCGACAATCTGGCGGGTTGGCTGACCACGGTGACATCACGACTGTGCCTCGACCGACTGCGGGCGCGCACACCGGTGCCGACAGAGTGGATCGACGTCGACGCCACGGCGCCCGACCCAGCCGACGATGTGGTGCTGGCCGACACCGTCGGCATCGCCCTGCAAGTGGTGCTCGACCGGCTTACACCGGCCGAACGGGTGGCCTTCGTCTTGCACGACAGCTTCGGCGTGGACTTTGACCTGATCGCCTCGATGCTCGACACGACACCGGTTGCGGCTCGCAAGCTGGCCTCTCGGGCTCGAGCCAAAGTGCGCCCGGCGTCGCCCGAGGATGCCCTCGCCGACTGGGAGGTCGTCGACGCCTTCATGACCGCGGCTCGCGAGGGTGACTTCACGCGACTGCTTGCGCTACTCGCCCCGGACGTGACGGTCTCCGCCGACGCTGCGGCGGCCACCCTCGGTACGCCCGCCCATATGGAGGGCCGCGACGAGGTGGCCAACTTCTTCAACGGCGCGGCCGCGGCGGCGTTTCCGGTGTTCGTCGAAGACCGCCCGGGATCCGCCTGGTTCCACCACGGTGAGGTCAAGGTCGCTTTCGACTTCACCATCGAGGACGGGCAGGTGCGCCACCTCCAGTTCCGTGCGGAGCCAGAACTGCTGGCCGGCGTCCGACGTCGCGAGGGCGACAGCGCGCGGGGCTGATCGCAGAGTCAGAGCGCCAATCGCCGAACCGCAAGTCGATCGCAAGTGCCCTGCAAGTGCGATCCGCCATGGTCGTCGCATGAAAACACCGCATCCCGTCACTGTCACTCCCCGCCGGCCGCACGACCCCGAGCCCGAGCTGATCGGCATCACGTTGGCCCATCGGGCAATGCTCACCGACGTCGCACGGCTCGTCACCGCGGTCGCCGAGATCGGTGAGGGCCGGCAGCGGTGCTCGGCCCGGCGTGCTCAGGCGATCGCCCGCTACACCGATCTGCTCTGCGAGTCCGTTCACCATCACCACACCGTCGAGGACACGGTGCTGTGGCCGGTGATCGACGCCTGCGCGGGCGACGTCGTTGACTTGACCGAGCTGACCGACGACCATGCCGCCCTTGATCCGCGCTTGGAGATCATCGGCCACCGAGCGAACGCGTTCCGGGTCGCCGGCGATCGTCGCACCGCGGCACTGCTGGGCGCCGAGTTGGCCGATCTGCGCAATCTGCTCGCCGAGCACATCGCCGAAGAGGAGCGCGACATCTTTCCGGTGATCCGCCAGTACGTGTCGGTCGCGGATTGGCAGGTCGTCGAGAAGACCGCCCAGCGCACCGGACGCTTGACGTTCGACGGACCACGGACGGTGGCCGCGGCCACCGACGATGAGCGCGCCGCGCTGGCGAAGGAAGTCAGTCCGGTTCTGCGGCTTCTGTTGAGCGTATTGGCCTGGCGACAACGCAAATTCGAGGACGAGGTGTTCAGCGGCTGATCCGGTCGACAAGCCGGGCCGCCTCCGCCGCCAGTCGATTCTTCAGCGCGGTGGCGGCGGCCCGGTACCGTCGGGCGTCGCTGTCACTGCCGATCAATTCGGCGATCGCGGCGAGCGCGTCGTCGACCGCGCCGGCCAGCAGGCTGCCGTTGTCCAGTCCGGCCATCCGGCCCGAAAAGGGTTGCAGTTCTTCGGCGCACCGTGTCGCGGCCTCGGCATCACCGAGCGCGACGGCAGCGTGGGCGCGCAACGTCATCATGGCCAGCCAGTAGTAGGAACGCTCGACGGGCTCTCGGCCAGCCCAGATTTGGCGGGCTTCGGTTTCGCGGCCGGCGCTCAGAAGCGCCAGGACGGCGCCGTCGGCGATCGTCGTCGACACATAGGTGTGCACGGCCAGCAGGTCGTCGGCGAGGGGCGCCAGATCACCACGGGCCAGGGCCGCCGTGAATCGCCCGACCAGCCCCATCTGCGCGCCGTTGGCGGTGCCGCGCTCAACCAGCTGGCGTGCGGCGGCGACGTAGCGGCGCTCCCCGTCGTCGACTCGGCCGGCCAGCACGGTGAGCTCAGCGGTGAACACTTCCAACACGGTCAGCAGTGACGCGAGCTGGCCGGTACCCGCTCTGGCCACCGCCAAGTCGACGTGGTCAAGGGCGGCAACCAGATCCGAACGACCGGCCGCCGAGAGAAACGCCAACCAGTGCGCGACAGCTTGATAGTCGACGGCGGCAGACGCGTCTGCGACGGCCAGGAATTCGCTCGTCAACTCCTCCCGCTCATGGGCCAGATCCGGACCCAATGCGGCGTACGCGCGAGCATTCAGAGCCGCGCATAGCACTCGGCCGTGTGCCTGTGGATCGCGTCCGTACAGTGTGCGAGCCAGCGTGAGCGCCTCGGCGCTCGCGGCCAGTGCGGCATCGTGATCGGTGCCTTCCAATTCGGCGAAAAGCGTGGTGAGCAACCGCACCCGGACGTCTGGTGACAGCTCGCCCCGGAGCGCTCGCTGCAGCGGGTCGACGATGTCGCCGTCGGCGTCGTCGCTGATCCGAACCCGCCAGATCAACGGGGCATGCCATGCCGTCAGCAACTGTGCCGTGAGTTCGTTGGATCCATTGGCAAGGGGCAGGGCTTCTTTCAGCGCTTCACGGGCGGCGACGACGTCTCCGACGCGAGCCGACGCGGCAACCCACCCGCAGTAGGCCTCGATGGTCCGTTCGACGTCCGGCGGGCCGGCCTCGGCGCGGTTGGCCAGCGCCAACATGCGGACCGCGGCCTGCCATTGCCGGACCGCTTCGACAGGCGCGCCGACGCAGTCGGCGTCACGGCCGGCGGCCATTGCCAGTTCGGCGGCGGTGGCCGCAGTGGCCGGTGTCGCCGCCGCGACGGCGTGATACGCCAGGGCAGCCGGATCCGCCGTCCGGCCCGCAGCCAACAGCAAATCCAGGGCGGCACCGTGCAGACGGGATCGGCGCAACAGGGAGGTGTCTTCGTACAACGTGTCTCGCACCAGTGCATGTGCGAACCGGACCCGGCCAGGGCCGGGCTCCTCGAGCAGACCGATCAGCACCGCGGGCTCCAGTGCGTCAAGAACGTCATCAGGGTCGCGTTGCGCGAGTTCGGCAAGCAGGTCGATGTCGACTTCCCGCCCCAGCACGGCCGCCTGACGAAGCGCGGTCACCGTGGCACCCGGTAGGCGAATGATCCTGCGGCGCAGCACATCTCCTACGCCGACCGGTACTGCGACCCGCGCGGTGTCCAGGCCCTCGGACATCATCAGTCGCGCCAGTTCGCGCACGAAGAGTGGGTTACCGCCGGTGCGGTCGTGAAGCAGCCGCGATTCTTGCTCGGTGAGAGCGGTCAAGCCGCAGTCGACGGCCAGCGCGGTGGTCGCATCCCCGTCCAAGCCACCGATGGTCAGATGCGCGACGGTCCGCACGGCGAGCGCCGCGCGGGCCGCGCCGAGCTCGGTGCCCGATTCCGACGGCCGGTAGGTGGCGACGACGAGGACCGGTTGGTCCTGCAGTTCGTGGACGACCAATCGCAGCAGCTCCAGGGTGAGGCCGTCGGTGCGGTGCAGATCGTCCAGGAGTATCGCGACCGGCTGGGCGCTGGCCGAACGACCGATCACGTCGGCGACGGCGTGCGCTGTCCAGAAGGTACTTTGGGCGTCGCCGGCGGCTTCGGCTTCGTGCAGCAGCGGTGCGAGGGCGCGGACGTGACGTGGGTCGGTCGCGGCGAAGGAATCGCTGAAGTGCCGCAGCACTTCGGTCCAGGCCCATCCCGGCGGCGCTCCGTCGACCTCTGGGCACCGTCCCGCCGCGACGGTCCAGCCGGCGGTGCGCAACCGCGACGCCGCGGCGCCGGTGACTGTGGTTTTCCCGGCGCCCGCCTCGCCACTGATCCACACCAAGCGACTGCCGCCGCGGCGGGCGTCTCGGGCCGCATCGTCGACTACCGCGAGTTCACGGGAACGGCCGTGCGGTGCTGGGTGTTCGGTGATGGTCGCTATGTGGGTCGGTGTCTGCGGGATCGGCAGTACCCCGGGTTGGCCATCGTTGAGATGTGCGGCGTGACTGAGTATGTCACGTTCCAGCTCGCGCAATGCCGGGCCCGGTTCGAGCCCCAGTTCGTCGACGAGGTGAATTCGCGTGCCACGCAACACCTCCAGGGCGGCCGCCTGACGGCCCGCCCGGTACAACGCGGTGGCCAAAATCGCGGCGGCGCCCTCCCTGGTGGGATGTTCGCGGACAACGCGTTCCAGCTCGCCGATGACGGCGCTGTGACGGCCGAGCGCCAGCTCGGCCGAGGCGCACAATTCGGCTGCCGCGAGACGCAATTCGGTCAGGCGCGCGATCTCGGCGATCGCCCACGCGGCATCGGACACCTCGGCGTAGGGCTCACCGGCCCACAGCTCCAAAGCCGCGGTGAGCAGTTCGGCCCGCCGCAACGGGTCGGACATGGACTGGGCCGCTCGCACCTGCTCGTCGAACCACCATGCGTCGACCGCTTCGGTGGGCAGGACCAGCCCGTAGCCGGGCGCGGCACTGACGATGACCCCGGCCGGAGCACGCCGCTGCCGACCGGGTTCGAGCACCCGCCGCAGATGCGATACGTAGGCCTGAAGGGCAGACAGCGCTTTCGGCGGAGGCTCGCCGTGCCACAGGTCGTCGATGAGCCGGTCGACCGACACGACCTGGCCCTTGGCCAGCACCAGCCGCGCCAGCAGGGAGCGCTGCCGCGGTCCGCCGACGTCAACCGGCGCTGAACCGAGCCAGGCCCGAACAGGTCCCAAAACGGCTACCCGAGCAGGTTGCTGATGCGGTGCCGCCATGATGATCAGACCCTAGCTGCTAGCCTCCCGATGATGGAGACTCGGAATGTCTGACCTGGTCCTTTATGAAGTCCGCGAGCGCGTCGCGCTGATCACCGTGAACGATCCCGATCGGCGTAATGCCGTCACCGATGCGATGTCTCAGCAATTGCGGGATGCGGTCGAGGCTGCCGAGGCCGAAGCCAATGCCGTGGTGATCACCGGCGCGGGTAAGGCGTTCTGCGCGGGCGCAGATCTGTCTGCCCTCGGCACAGCGGCCAAGGAAGGGCTCGAGCGCATCTACGCCGGCTTCATGGCCGTAGGCCGCTGCACCCTGCCGACCGTCGCAGCGGTGAACGGGGCAGCCGTCGGCGCCGGACTGAATCTGGCGCTGGCCGCCGATGTCCGTATCGCCGGGCCGCCCGCACTGTTCGATCCGCGGTTCCAGAAGCTCGGCATCCATCCCGGCGGCGGCGCCACCTGGATGCTGCAGCGTGCGGTCGGCCCGCAGGTCGCCCGCGCCGCGCTGTTGTTCGGCATGCGGTTCGACGCCGATGCCGCCGTCCGGCACGGACTCGCACTGACCGTCGCCGACGATCCCGTCGCCGCCGCGCTCGAATTGGCCGCCGGTCCCGCCGCCGCGCCGCGCGAGGTCGTCCTGTCCACCAAGGCGTCCATGCGGGCCACCGCCATCCCCGGCTTCCTGGACACCGACCACCACGAGGCGGCCAAAGACATCGAGCTCGACCCGCAGGCCATCTCCATTGAGTCGCCGGAGTTCAAGGCGCGGCTGGCCGCAGCCCAGCGCCGCTGATCTGCACCGTTGCAAAAGGCAGGCAACTGCCTGCATAATCGACCCGTGGACGCAGACGCGGTCTTCAAAGCGCTGGCCGACCCCGGCAGGCGGCGCTTGCTCGACATGCTCCATGAGCGCGCCGGGCTCACGCTGGGCGAGTTGTGTGAAGGCCTCGACATGCGGCGGCAGTCGGTCAGCCAACACCTGGAAGTCCTCGAGGCCGCCAACCTCGTGACGTCAGTGCGTGACGGTCGCCGCAAGCACCACTACCTGAATCCGGTACCGATCCATGAATTGCAGAACCGATGGATCTGGAAGTTCGAGGAGTCGCGGCTGGCGGCCCTCGACATGATCAAGCAGCACGCGGAGGAAAGCGCCATGTCTGACATTCCCGATTACGTGTACACCACCTACATCCACGCCACCGCCGAGCAGGTCTGGCACGCCCTGACCGACGCGGATCTGACTGCGACGTTCTGGGGTCATGCCCAAGTCTCGGACTGGCGGGTCGGAAGCCGAGTCGAGCACGTCCGGGCGGACGGCTCGGGCATCGTCGACGTCGCCGGCACCGTCATGGTTGTGGATCCGCCGCGCCGTTTGGTCTTCGGCTTCGGCGAACCAAGTGAGGACCCGACAGCAGAGGCGAGCGTCGTCGCGTTCGACATCGAGCCCTTCCGCGACATCGTCAAACTGACTGTCACACACACTAATCTGCCCTCGGCGGCGGATCGGGAGGCGATCGGACAGGGCTGGCCGACGGTATTCGCCAACCTCAAGACACTGCTGGAAACGGGCGACGTACTGCCCACGGCACCATGGGAGTTCCATGCCGCCCCTGACGCCGAGCGTGCAGGTTGCTGATGCTCACAGGCCGGTTGATCGGCAACACCCTGCACGCTCGACGCCGCTGGGGATAGCCGTATTCGTGTGACGCCCGGTACCCACCCGCTCGATTTCCTGGTTGCGAACCCGACCGTCAATTTACAGTCGATGCATGACTCAGCCCGCTTCCAGCCGTTATGCCCGATACATCGGTCGGGTCGGGGCGCTGGCATTCGCCCTCGGCGTCGGCATCGCGGTGGCCAACGACCCAGGCGTCGCGCTGGCCGACACCGGCAACTCGTCGAATGCAACCGCACATTCGGCGCGACAATCCGTCAAGGCCGGGCCCCAACAAGCTCGCACCGCAGCGAAGCGCGTCGCATCTCCGGCCCGCAGTAAACCGGTCACTCCGCGCAACGCCGCCACTGTGACCGATGTCCTCGGCTACGCCCGCCGCGAAGCCGAACAGACAACCTCGCAGCCGCCTGCGACGTTCGGCAACATCTTCTTTGCCGACACTCCAACGCTCGGCTACAACGCTGCCCAGAACGTCCAAGCCGGCGACGGCACCATCACCGGCACGCTCAACGCCAAACAAGCCAACGGGTACGCGCTCACCTACACCGTGACCGCCCCGCCGCAACACGGCACGGTCGACATCCACGATGACGGCACCTTCACCTACACCCCTAACGCGCAGTTCATCACCCGGGGCGGGACCGACACCTTTTCGGTCGTCGCCGACGACCAGCCCGGTAACCAAATGCACTTCCACGGCCTCGCAACGTTTTTCGCACCCAACGGCGGGTCGACGGCGACGGCGGGAGTCACCGTTCTGGAGAACCCCGGGACGGCGGAGCCGACGTCGGTGCTCTCCACCACCGATCAGCTCAATGCCGAGCGGGCCGTCACCCAGATCGCGAATTCACCGTTGATGCAACTGGCCAAGGGCATCCTCAAGGTCGGGTGGTGGTTGGCGGCGCAGAAGAACTTCAGCATGATCGGCGGCCCTGATGCGCAGAACATGGCGCAGTTGGACCAGGCCATCACCGAATACGCGAACCAGGCCGCGATGGAAGTCCTGCTGCTGAACTCGAACGCCCCCGAGTTCTTTCAACAGGTCGCCCCTCTCCACAGTTGGTATCTGCAGAATTTCACCGGCACCCGGATCTGGTACGACAATCCCGACACCATCTACAGATTCGTAGGGGTGAACAACGCGTCCTCGTATGTCATCAGCGGCAAATTCGACGGCACCCTGCCCGCCGACACCAACTTCAGCGTGCTCACCGGTCTGAGCGGGACCACCGCCGACAACATCAACGGCAAAGATCTGGTCCTCGACGCCAATGGCTCCTTCACCATCACGGCGGATTCCACACCGACCCTGCCCGGCCAGACCAACCACCTGTACCTACCGCCGGGAACCAGCCTGATCACCACCCGAAACACGTTGGCTGACTGGAACTCCGAGGAACCGATGAGCCTGTCGATCCTTCGGGTCAGCGGCCCGCCGAACAGCTTGTTCAGCCAGCTCGGTGGATTCGCCATCCCGGGTATCGGCGCCTTGGTGTCGGGCAATCCGCTGCTGACATCGTTGGTGTCGCTGATCCCGCCGCTGCCCGCGCCGCGACTGCTGCAGTCGGTCGAGGCCGCGGTGATCATGCTGTTGCTGGGGATCAGCGGCGAAGACAAGTACATGGGCGTCGCCACCAAGGACGCCGCCACAGGTCAGACCAAGGCGCCGAACGTGTTCTCCGACCCCGACCACAACGCATCGTTCCTGGCCACCCAGCTACAGAGCGTCGGCTACTTCCAACTCGCCGACGACGAGGCGCTGGTGCTCACCATCAACCCCGGTAAGGCCCGGTATTTCAGCGTGCCGGTGACCAACGACTGGACGATCACCAACAACTACTGGGATGAACAGACCAGTCTCAATGTCAGCCAATCCGAGGCGAATTCGGACCAGACGTACACGATCGTGGTGTCCCCCACCGATCCGGCCGTGGCCAACTGGGTATCCACCGGCGGACTGAATCAGGGCACGGTCTCCATCCGGTTCCAGGACTTCGATGCGGCGTCCACGGTCGACCCCACGGTGAGCTCGCAGGTGGTGAAGATCGCCGATCTCGCCTCGGTGCTGCCGGCGGGTACCATTTACGTCACCCCCAACCAGCGAGCGGATCAGATCGCTCTGAGACAACTGGGCTACAACAAGCGGTACACGCCGTACCCGCAGGCCTAACTTCCAGCGATTTGGGCGCGGTAACCGCCGCTCAGCGGCGGTAAACGCGCCGAAATCGCTCAAATCAGAGGTCGAGGAGCGCCGTCTCAGGCCTCTCGATCAGCCCGCGTAGATCGGTCAGGAACGCCGCGGCCTGTGCCCCATCGGCGATGCGATGGTCGAACGCGCATGTCAGCGTCATCGTCGGCCGGGCCACCACCGCGCCATCGACCACCACGGCCCGCGGCTTCAGTGAACCCATCCCGAGGATCGCGGCCTCCGGATAGTTGATCACCGGCACCCCTTCGTCGAGGCCCAGCGCACCGAAGTTCGACACCGTGAACGTCGACCCGCTCAGCTGGGCGGGAGCCAGTGTGCCCGCCCTGGCCCGCTGGACGACGTCGTCGACGGCCGCCGCCAGCCGCCGCGTGGAACAGCCTTGGGTGTCGATCACCGGGACCACCAGGCCGCGCCCGGTCGCCACCGCGACACCCAGGCGGACGTCGGAGTGCACCCGGATCTCCGGTCCCGCTTCGGCTTCCACCCACGTGGCGTTCAGCATCGGATGCCGGCCCAGCGCCATCACCAGCAAGCGCAACGTCAGCACGAAGGGCGTCACGTGCAGCTGATCCCGAAGCATCAGCAGTGCCGTGCCATCCACCTGGACGCTGGCGTGTGCGTCCGGAATCCGGCTGCGCGACAACGACATGTGGGCGGCCATCCGCGCATGCACACCGCGCACCGGGATGCTTTGTGGCGTGCTGTCTGCCGCTTGCAGCACGTCATCGCGAGTGATCACTCCGTCCGTGCCCGAGCCGGGTTGCAACCCGTTCAGGTCCACCGCGAGGTCGGCGGCCAACTTGCGCGTCTTGGGAGCCGCGCGCGCCCGCCTGCTGCGGTCCATGCCGTCGTCGATACCGTAACCGACCAGAACCGGTGCGCGTTCCCCGGTTTCGATGCGCACCAACATCGTTCCCACAGCCAGACTTTCGCCCTCGGCGCCACCGAGCTCAGCGATGCGCCCGGCGTACGGGCTGGGGATCTCGACCTCGGCCTTGTTGGTCTCCACCGTGCACAAGGTCTGGTTGAGTTCGACGACATCCCCCACGGAGACCGCCCAGCTGGTGATCGTCGCGTCCTCGAGACCCTCCCCCAGGTCGGGGACCAGAAAGTGACTCATGGCCGTCGCATCGCTTTCTCGACGCAGTCGAGCAGCCGATCCACACCCGGCAGCCAAAGCTTCTCAAGCCGCGCCGGCGGGTACGGGGTGTCGAATCCCGTGGCGCGCAGCACCGGCGACTCGAGGTCGTAGAACAGCTCCTCGGAGATGCGCGCAGCCAGCTCCGCCCCGAAGCCCAACGTGCGCGGACCCTCGTGCATCACCACGGCGCGACCTGTCTTGCGAACCGACGTGGCGACGGTGTCGAAGTCCAGCGGGCTCAACGAACGCAGGTCAACGACTTCCATACTGCAGCCGGCGATCTCGGCGGCGTTCAACGCGGTGCCGACCAGCCCGCCATAGGTCAGCACGGTGACGTCGTCGCCAGACCGGCGGATCGCGGCCTTCCCGATCGGCGCCCCGGGCACGGCGAGGTCGACTGCCTCGCGGCCCCAGTACCGCCGCTTGGGCTCCAGATAGATGACGGGATCGCGGGTGGCGATGGCATGCCGCAGCAGCCAGTAGGCATCCGACGGTGTGGACGGCACGACAACTTTCAGGCCGGCGGTGTGGACCCAATAGGTTTCAGTGGACTCGGAGTGGTGCTCCACCGCGCCGATGCCGCCGAACGACGGAATTCGCACCGTGACCGGCATGTCGACCTGGCCGCGAGTGCGGTTCCGGTATTTGGCGAGGTGACTGACCATTTGGTCGAACGCCGGGTAGGAAAACCCGTCGAACTGGATCTCGGGGACCGGCACGAAGCCGCGGATCGCCAGGCCGACGGCGATGCCGATGATCGCCGACTCGGCCAACGGTGTGTCGAAACACCGCTGCGCACCGAAGGTTTCGGCCAAACCCTCGGTGATGCGGAAAACCCCGCCCAGCGCGGCGACGTCTTCACCGAAAACCAGCACCCGGTCGTCACTGGCCATCTCATCGTGGAGGGCGCGGTTGATCGCCTGCGCCATGGTGAGGGTGGTGACGGCCGGAAGTTCGGTCAGGATCGGGCCGTCCGGTTCCGGTGTCCCGTCGCCGCGTATCGGCGGTCGTTCGATGATCTGGGTCATCGCATGCCTCCCGCCAACTCGGCGCGCAATTGCTCACGCTGTGCGGACAATTCGGGGGTGATCTCGGCGTAGACATGATCGAAGAGCTCGCCCACATCCGGATCGGGAGCGCCGACCACCGCGTCGCGGAGCTCAGCCCGCAGGCGTACCGACCGGGCTCGCACCCGCTTCTCGACGCGGTCGGTGAGGACGCCGCTCTGCTGAAGATGGGTGCGATACCGGGCGATCGGATCCCGGGCCGACCAGTCGGCGATTTCAGCCTCGGTCCGGTATCGGGTGGCGTCGTCGGAGGTGGTGTGCGGCTCGATCCGGTAGGTGACGGCCTCGATGAGCGTGGGTCCGCCACCTCCCCGCGCCCGCTCGGCGGCTTCACTCATCACCGCATAGCAGGCCAGAATATCGTTGCCGTCCACCCGGATTCCGGGCATTCCGTACCCGGCCGCGCGGTGCGCGAGGGTGGGAACCGCGTACTGGCGGCTCGCCGGTACCGAGATGGCCCACTGGTTGTTCTGGATGTAGAACACACACGGCGCCTTCTCGACGGCGGCCAGGTTCATCGCCTCGTGGGTGTCACCTTCACTGGTGGCGCCGTCGCCGAGGAATGCCACCGTCAACGAATCCTCCCCCAACCGCTGGGCGGCCATCGCTGCACCGACCGCGTGCACGGTGTGGGTGGCGATCGGGATGGCGATCGGTGCGCAGCACTTGCCGGTGAAGTCGAGGCCGCCGTGCCAGGCGCCGCGCCAGACGGCGGCCAGCTGTGCCGGTGCGATGCCACGAACCAGAAAGACGCCGAGTTCGCGGAATTGCGGGAACAGCCAGTCGGTCTTGCGCAGGCATGCCGTCGCACCGATTTGCGCGGCCTCCTGGCCCCGGCAGGAGGCATAGAGGGCCAGTTCGCCCTGACGTTGCAGATTGACGAACTCGACATCGAGATCGCGGGTCACCACGAGGTTCTCGTAGAGCCAGACCAGGGTTTCCGGCGGCAGATCACGGCGATATCGGCTTTCGGCCGTCGTCGTTCCGTCGGGCCCGATGAGTTGAACCGGCTGATCCATAACCGCCTCCTCTGCCGGTGCAGAGGCGGTCGGAGCAAACCTGTTGTAGCAGGCTCCAGCTAGTGACCGGGGTCGGGCGCTAGCTGGACTATGCGCTCTGCTCGCCGTAGCACCGGGGCATCCACCATTATGCCCTCGAACTGGAAGACACCGCGTTCATCGCGGGCCGCCTCAAGCACGTGTCGCGCCCAACCTACCTGCTCAGCGCTAGGAAGGTAGCCCTCCCTGATCACCGCGATCTGGCTAGGATGGATCGCCACTTTGGCGTCGAAACCGACGGCCACGGCGTCGTCTACCTCGGCCCTTAAACCGTCCAGATTCTTGATGTCCAGGAACACCGAATCCAGCGCGAGTCGCCCGTACGCCTTGGCCGCCAGCAAGCTCTGCGATCGGACGTGTCGTGCGACTTCGCGGTACGAGCCGTCGGGATAACGGTTGGCGGTGCCGCCGAGGACGGCGAACAAGTCCTCGGCACCCCACATGACGGCGAACGCGTTGTCCGGCCGCGAGGACTCGACGACGTTGAGCGCACCCAACGGCGTTTCGATCAGCACCACCACATCCAGCGGAGCCAGCGCGGCCACCTGCTCGGCAGACTCGGTCTTGGCCAGCATCACCGTGGTGTACGGCGTGCGGGCCAGCGCCTCGAGGTCGAGCGGATGATCCGGTGTGGTCGACGGATTGACCCGCACCACGGTACGGCCGGGATCGAGCTGTGTTGCCACCAGCGCTTCGCGTGCGGCCTCGCGATCTTTGGCCGCCACCCCGTCCTCGAGGTCGAGGATGACGACATCGGCTGCGGCAGCGGCCTTTTCAAAACGTTCGGGACGGTCCGCGGGGCAGAACAGCCAGGCCGATCCCGGGTTGTCGAGTGCCATCAGGCGGGCTTCTTCCGGACCATGGTCTTGCGGGACGCCGTCGCGACGATGTCCCCGTGCTGGTTGCGCGCGGTGTGCGCGAACGTGACGATGCCCTCGCCGGGGCGGCTCTTGGACTCCCGCTTGTCGGTCACGACGGTCTCCGCGTACATCGTGTCACCGTGGAAAAGCGGCTTGGGGAAGGCGATGTCGGAGAAACCGAGGTTGCCGACGATGGTGCCCTGCGTCAGCTGTGTCACCGACAACCCGACCAGCGTGGACAGGGTGAACATCGAATTCACCAGGCGTTGGTTGAACGGCGGCAACGCATCTGAGAACGCCGCATCGAGGTGCAGCGCCTGGGTGTTCATCGTCAGTGTGGTGAACAAGACGTTGTCGGCCTCGGTGATGGTGCGGCCGGGAGCGTGCACGTAGCGCACTCCGAGTTCGAACTCCTCATACCACAGGCCGCGCTGGACGACGACCTTCTCTTCGGACGACTCGCTCACCTACAGTCCCATCTGCCGGGCGATCACCATCAGCTGCACTTCGGTTGTCCCTTCACCGATTTCGAGGATCTTGCTGTCCCGGTAGTGCCGGGCGACCGGGTATTCGTTCATGAAACCGTAGCCTCCGTGGATCTGGGTGGCGTCGCGGGCGTTGTCCATCGCGGCCTCGCTGGCGACCATCTTGGCGATCGCTGCCTCCTTCTTGAACGGCTTGCCGGCAAGCATCAGCGCCGCCGCGTCGTAATAGGCGGTGCGGGCCGCGTGCGCGCGGGCCTCCATCCGGGCGATCTTGAACTCGATGGCTTGGAACTTTCCGATCGGCTGCCCGAACGCCGCACGCTCGGCGGCGTACTTCACGCATTCGTCAACACAGCCCTGCGCCGCGCCGACCGACAGCGCGGCGATCGCGATCCGGCCCTCGTCGAGGATCCGCAGGAAGTTGGCGTAGCCGCGGCCGCGCTCACCGAGCAGATTCTCCTCCGGCACGCGAACGTCATCGAAGGTCAGCGGATGAGTGTCCGACGCGTTCCAGCCGACCTTGTCGTAAGCCGGTTCGGCGGTGAAGCCCGGTGTCGGCACCGGCACCAGGATCGAGGAGATCTCCCGATTGCTTCCATCGCCTCCGGTCACGGCGGTGACGGTGACCAGCCGGGTGATGTCGGTACCTGAGTTGGTGATGAACTGCTTGGAGCCGTTGATAACCCAGTGTCCGTCGTCCAATTTCGCGGTGGTCTTGGTGGCACCCGCGTCCGTGCCGCCGCCGGCCTCGGTGAGGCCGAATGCGCCGAGTGCCTGCCCACTGGTCAACAGCGGCAGCCACTCCTGCTTCTGCGCCTCGTTGCCGAACCGGTAGACCGGCATCGCGCCGAGCGAGACCCCGGCCTCCAAGGTGATGGCGACGCTCTGGTCGATCTTGCCGAGCTCCTCCAGCGCCAGGCACAGGGCGAAGTAGTCGCCGCCCATGCCGCCATACTCCTCGGGGAAGGGCAGACCGAACAAGCCCATCTCGGCCATGCCCGCCACAACCTCATATGGAAATGTGTGTGCCGCATCGTGTTCGGCGGCCACCGGGGCGACAACGGCGCGCGCGAAGTCGCGCACCGTCTTGGCGAGCTGCGCGTATTCGCCGGGAAGTGTCCCCGTGGACAGGTAATCAGTCATTACTGTGCCTTCTCTTCTTTCACTGTGACCTTGGCCAGCAGCTGCCCTACTTTGACCTGATCACCCACGGTGACGTGCAGTTCGACAACCCCGTCGACCGGCGCCGTGAGCGAGTGCTCCATCTTCATCGCCTCGACGGCGACCACGACGGCGCCCGCAGTGACCTCGTCGCCATTCGAAACGCCGACCGCTACAACCGAACCGGGCATCGGACTGACGAGTTCGGCATCGCCGCTGTGCGCGTCGTCCGGGCGCACCGGCGCTTCACGCACTTCGTCCAGTACCAGCGAGCGGCCACCACCGGACAGCCAGATCTGGTGGCCGTCGGCGGCCACGGTGTACACACTGCGGATGCCGTCAACGGTTACGGCAACCCGGTCATCGTTCAATTGTGCTGACAGCGAATGACTTTCGCCGTCCTCGATGCGGGTGACAGCATCGGCCGGAGTTCCGGTGATGTGGACGTGGTCGGTACGGTCACCGGCGCGCAGCCGGATGCTGGTCGGTGCGGGTGTCCCGACCCGCCAGCCCGACGGCACTTCCCATAGATCCGTCGGCACTGCCGGCCAGCGCTGCAGCCAGCGGTAGGCCGCCGCGGCGATGAACGCACCATCACCGGCCGGTTCCGGAGTAAACGGCGTCCGGTCGATAAGACCGGTGTCGAGCCGGCCCGCGGCCACGTCATCGTCAGCCAGCAGGAAACGCAGGAACTCGACGTTGGTGCCCACACCGAGCACCGCGGTCTGCGACAGCGCCCGGTCGAGGATGCGCAGCGCGGCGGCGCGATCGGCACCGTAGGCGATCACCTTCGACAGCATCGGGTCGTAGTCGCTGCCGATCGTCATCCCCTGCGCAAGACCGGAATCCACCCGCATACCATCGCCGGAAGGCTCCAGCAATCTCAGCACCGGCCCGCCCGTCGGCAAGAAGCCGGCACCGGGATCCTCGGCGTAGACCCGGGCTTCGATGGCATGCCCGGTCAACGTGATGTCGTCGGAGGTGAACGGTAATTCCTCCCCGGCCGCGACACGCACCTGCCACTCGACGAGGTCGTAGCCGGTGACCAATTCGGTGACCGGATGCTCGACCTGCAGACGGGTGTTCATCTCCATGAAGAAGAACTCGTCGGGTCTGTCGGCGGACACGATGAACTCGACAGTGCCGGCACCGACGTAATCGACGCTGCGGGCGGTGTCGCAGGCGGCCGCTCCGATCCGGGCCCGAGTCCGCGGATCGAGCAGCGGTGACGGCGCCTCCTCGATGACCTTCTGGTGGCGGCGCTGCAGACTGCACTCCCGTTCGCCGAAATGCGCGACATTACCGAAGCCGTCGGCAAGCACCTGGACCTCGATATGCCTGGGCCGCAAGACAAACCGCTCGAGAAACAGCGTGTCGTCACCGAAGGCCGCACCGGATTCACGTCGTGCGGCGGCCAGCGCAGCCGGCAGGTCGGTGGGGTCATCGACTCGCCGCATACCTTTGCCGCCACCGCCTGCGGACGGCTTGACCAGGATCGGGAAGCCGATGTCGCCGGCGGCCCCGATGAGATCGGCGTCGGTCAGGCCCGGACGGGCGATGCCCGGCACCACCGGCACCCCGAACTTCGACACCGTCGCCTTGGCCGCGATCTTGTCGCCCATGGTGCGGATTGCGGCCGACGGCGGTCCGATGCTCGCCAGCCCGGCTTGTTCCAACGCCGCCGCGAATTCAGAGTTCTCCGAGAGGAATCCGTATCCGGGATGGACGGCCTGAGCACCGGTGCGAAGTGCTGCGCCGACGACAGCCTGGATATCGAGGTAGCTCTGCCGGGCCGGCGGCGGCCCGATGCGCACGGCCACGTCGGCCTCGGTGACGTGGCGGGCTCCGGCATCGGCGTCGCTGTAGACGGCGACCGAACGGATGCCCATCGACTTCAACGTGCGAATGACCCGCACGGCGATCTCGCCCCGATTGGCGACAAGGACTGTGTTGAACATCGTCACATCCTGAATACGCCGTAGGAGACGGCCTCGACAGGCGCGTTGGCAGTCACCGATAGCGCCAGTCCCAGAATAGTTCTGGTGTCGGCGGGATCGATGACTCCGTCGTCCCACAGCCGTGCGGTCGAGTAGTACGGGTTGCCCTGATGTTCGTACTGCGCGCGGATCGGCGCTTTGAAGGCGTCTTCTTCCTCGGGAGTCATTTCTCCACGCACCGTGGCCAACACCGAAGCCGCCTGTTCGCCGCCCATCACCGAAATCCTGGCGTTGGGCCACATCCAGAGAAACCGCGGCGAATAGGCACGCCCGCACATCGAGTAGTTACCTGCCCCATAGGAGCCACCGATGACGACCGTCAGCTTGGGCACCCGGGCGCAGGCCACCGCAGTCACCATCTTTGCGCCGTGCTTGGCGATGCCGCCGGCCTCGTAGTCGCGGCCGACCATGAAGCCGGTGATGTTCTGCAGAAACAGCAGCGGCACCATCCGCTTGTCACAGAGTTCGATGAAATGCGCTCCCTTGAGCGCGGATTCACCGAACAACACGCCGTTGTTGGCAACGATGCCGACGGGATGGCCGTGGATGTGTGCGAATCCGGTGACCAGAGTGGTGCCGTATTCGGCTTTGAACTCACTGAATTCGCCGCCGTCGACGATTCGGGTGATCACCTCGTGCACGTCGTAGGGCACCCGCGCATCGACCGGTACGACGTCATAGAGCTCCTGTTGGTCGGCGATCGGCTCGACGGTAGGAAGCACGTCCCACGGCCGCGGCTCGCGTGGGCCGAGCGTGGCGACGATGCGGCGCACGATGCGCAGCGCGTCGCGGTCGTCATGGGCCAGGTGGTCGGTCACGCCCGAAGTCTTGGAGTGCAGGTCGCCGCCGCCGAGCTCCTCGGCCGTCACCACCTCGCCGGTGGCGGCCTTCACCAGCGGCGGCCCGCCCAGGAAGATGGTGCCCTGGTTGCGGACGATCACCGCCTCGTCGCTCATCGCCGGAACGTACGCGCCACCGGCGGTGCACGAGCCGAGCACCGCGGCGATCTGCGGGATACCGGCCGCGCTCATGGTCGCCTGATTGAAGAAGATCCGTCCGAAGTGGTCACGGTCGGGGAACACCTCGTCCTGGCGAGGCAGGAAGGCGCCGCCGGAGTCGACGAGGTAGATGCAAGGCAGGCGATTCTGCAGCGCGATCTCCTGCGCGCGCAGGTGCTTCTTTACCGTCACCGGGTAGTAGGTGCCGCCTTTGACGGTCGCATCATTGGCGACGACCATGCACTCGCGCCCGGAGACACGGCCGATGCCGGTGATGATTCCGGCCGCCGGACAGTCGTCGTCATACATGCCGTCGGCGGCCAGCGGAGCGATCTCGAGCAGCGCGCTGCCGGGATCCAGCAGCCCGTCCACCCGGTCGCGCGGTAGTAGCTTCCCGCGCGCGACATGCCGCTCCCGGGCGCGTTCGGACCCGCCGAGCGCGGCCGTGGCCAGCTTGCCGCGCAACTGCTCGACAAGCTGCAGATGCGCCTCACGATTGGGCGATGCCATCGTCGATGTCCCGTCGCAAATTGAGTTAATGACGACTAACTGATGTAACGTTAGTGAAGATTAACCGAAACGTCCAGAGCTGTTGCAGGAGGGTCTTTCATCGACACGCCCACCCGTCGAAGCAGGCAGAAGTCGGATCGTCGGTCTGCCCTGCTGACGGCCGCGGAACGGTTGATGGCGGAGAAAGGCTTTCAGGCCGTTCGCATCGAGGACATCGGCGCCGCGGCCGGAGTCAGCGGCCCGGCGGTGTACCGGCACTTCCCGAACAAAGAAGCCCTGCTGGTCGAACTTCTGGTGGGCATCAGCACGCGACTGCTGGCTGGGGCACGCGAGGTCGTCGCCGACGCGAGCGAGCCGGCCGCAGCGCTGACCGGCCTCATCGAATTTCATCTCGACTTCGCCTTGGGCGAGTCAGGCCTGATCCGCATTCAGGACCGCGATCTTGCGCACCTGCCGACCTCGGCACAGCGCCAGGTTCGGCGAGCCCAGCGCAGCTACGTCGAGGTCTGGGTGGAGGTGTTGCGCGAGGTAAGCCCGGAGACCGCGGAAGAGGACGCCCGGTTGATGGCGCACGCGGTGTTCGGTCTGCTCAACTCGACCCCGCACAGCATGAAGCCCCTGGCGGCAAGGGGAACCGACCAGGGGCGTTCACGCGACGTCCTACGGGCGATGACGGTGGCGGCGTTGTCCTCCGCCGACCATCACACCTCCAGGCGTGTCGGTCAATACCAGTAGCGTCTGCCACCGACCGGGCGGCCGACTGCACCGAGCAACCACAGCACCGCGCCGATCACCAGCAGGATGATTCCGATGGTCCACAAAATCTGGATCTTCAGAATGAACCCCAGGATGAGCAGAATTGCGCCGAGAACGATCATTGCTTCCTCCAGATACTCAGTTACTGAACTCTTTTCGCCAATTACTGACTGGGCTGCGGAAGATTGCAGCTCGCAACCTTGGGATTGACCCCGGCATAATTGAGCGGACCTGCCACCACGGTCAGGGCGATGGACCCCGCAGTAGCGCAGTTGGTTTGACTATTGGAAAAGTAACCGCGCTGCCAGGTGGCGAAGACTCCGATCAGCAGCCACACGATTACGATCACGCCTATGATTCCGCGGCCTCGCATTGTTGGCCTCCTTGAACCTCAGTAGGACTTAGCGGACAAGGGTTTACCCGTCCGAAAGTTTCCTAAACATTCGGAATTTCACTGCGTTCGAACGCCATGGCCAGCCAATCTGCAACTGCTCGGGCGAGTGCCGCATGGTTTTCGCGCTTGACGATTTCGTGACCGTCATCTGCAAAGAGCAGATAACGCACGGACCGGCCGCGGGCGCGCAACGCCTCGACCATTTGCTCGGATTCACTGACCGGAACATTGGTGTCGGTGCCGCCATGTACGAGAAGCAGCGGCGCGATCAGCTTGTCCACCCGCTGTAGCGGTGAGAGCGCGTCCAGTAGATCCCGATCGGCGATGGGATGGCCGTATTCCGCATACGATGCAGCCGCGATCCACGGCTCGGTGTTGCGGTAGAAAGTGCCCAGATCGCTCATCCCGCAGATGCTGACGCCCGCGACGAAGAGATCAGGGTGGAAGGCCAACGCGGCCATCGTCAGGTAGCCACCATAAGACCAACCCGCACAAGCGATCCGATCTGGATCCGCCAGGCTGCGCTCGGCGAGGTACTGCGCGCAGTCCGCGACGTCGTCGATGGCGGCGAACCGCTTGTCCTTGTCGTCGGCGTGCACGAAGTCCCGCCCCTGCCCACCCGAACCGCGCACATTCGGCGTGAACACCGCTATGCCCTCGTCGAGCAACCCGGGGAAGATTTCGCTGTGCGACGGGCGCGCTTGGCCTTCCGGGCCGCCGTGCAGGTAGATCATCATCCCGGTTTGTTCGACACCGGGGGGCGGGCAATAGAGCCAGCCGTTGAGCGAACGACCGTCGCGGGCAGTCACAAAGTGCAATCTCGGCCGCTCCGAGACCGGACCGACGCTGGGCTTACGATCGATACGTTCCCATTCCCGCGACCTGGGGTCGACCAGTTCGACCGTCCGCGGAAGGTCGGCTCCCTGCAGCGTCATCGCGACCATCGACCCGCCCGCACTGATCGATAGCTCACTAGCCACCAGGTTGGGTAGCGGGATCGGCTCGGTCAACGTGTTGTCGATGTACTCGAGGATCTGTAATTCACTGCAGCCGTTGATGTTCCACAGAAGCGCGACCGTCGACAAGTCGTCAGAGACCGTGAACTCGTCGAGGTCGTAGCCACGTCGCTCGGCGACCACGTGATAAGCCACCCCGTCGGGGGTGACGGTCACCTCGAGCAGGCGGCTGTTGTCCGACCCGTTGTCGCTTCGGATCAACGCGCGCACATAGCCGTCGGCGAAGTCGGGCCCATAGGTGTAGGCCGGGTGGTACAGCGTCGTGTGCTCCCCGTCGGGACCCGATCGCAACCGTCGCGGATGGTGATCGTCCAGGATCACGCCGATATCCGTGGATGAGCCGGGATCTGAAGGCAGCAGAGCCATTTCAGTCGGGCCGGTGAGCATGATCAGCTCGCGGTAGCCGCGGGGGCCGACCCGGACCAGCGCCGAACCCGCCCACGCGTCCACGAGCCGGCCACCCGAGCGGCGGTCCAGCACAGTCACGCTGCCGTCGGCCGGATCGATCAAACTGGACTGTCCGACCCCGTCCTCACCGGTGAGGATCGCGCAGACTCGGGTGCCGTCCCAGGCGATCAGTTCGGCGGTGCCGTCCATCCCATCGGAGCCCATGCCGTCGATGCGGCGGGCCATCCGGTCGTCGGGGTCGGTGGTGACCACCCAGATCTGGCTTCGGGTGCTGCCCTCGGGGGCGACCTGACACGCCAGCCAGTGCCCGTCGGCGGAGTGGATGACCTTGGTCACCGCTCCTTCCACCGGCAGTTCGACGTCACGCGACGAGCTTGCGCGCCAGCCCCGAAGGAACCGTTGGACGGCACGCGGGTATCCGCCGTCGTCGACGATATGGGCGAATGCCGTCGCATCGGGCGACAGCGATGCGCCATAGGTCGCACGCACGTCGGGCTCCACGCCACCTCACTTTCTTTGGTTCCTTTTACTGAAGTAACACGTTCCACGTCGCTTGCCGGTGGTAAACACGTTGCTTGAGCAACAGGCAACGACCCCGAGCTGCCACCCGCAGGTAGCCTGCAAGCGTGAGGTGGGAATGAACGATCCGCGTCGACAAGGTCCTGACCCGACGCAGTCGGCCGGCAACGGATATCCGCCGAGCACCGATCCCGCCTACGCCGGTCAGTATTACGGACCCGGCTACGGGACCCCAGGCTACGGTCCTGGCGGCGTCCCACCGACGATGCAACCCACCGAGCAGCTGCCCTCCTACTGGTACCAGGGCGGGGGCCATCCCGGCAACGAGCCGCCCGAGCCGCCGCCCGGCCCGCCCAAGTCGCCCAAGTGGTTGTGGATCGCCGCGGCCGTCGCGGTCTTGCTGGTCGTGGGGCTGGTGATCGCCCTGGTGATCGTGACCAGCTCGGCCCGGGAGTCGACCGTGGTGGCGCCGCTACCACCGCTGTCGTCGGAGACGACGACCGCGCCGCGCGCCACCACCCTGGTGCCGACGACGACGAGGCCCACGCTCCCGACCACCAGCAGCGTGCCGGGTACGGCGGCGCCGCTACCCACCAACACCACCAGCCCGACGGGCACTGATGCCGTCGTCTACACCGTCTCCGGTGACGGCCGCGCGATCAACATCACCTACGTCGACACCGGCGGCGTCATGCAGACCGAGTTCAACGTGATGTTGCCGTGGAGCAAGGAAGTCAGCTTGTCGTCGCCGGCGCGGACATCGGCCAGCGTCGCGGTGGTGAACGTCGGACGTGACGTGACCTGCAGCGTGTCGGTGAACGGCGCGTCCGTGCGTGAACGCACCGGCCGCGGCCTGACGATCTGCACCGGGGCCGGCTAATCCACCCGGTGGTTGGGCACTTTCACCAGCAGCATGCCGAGCAGGCCGACCGCCAGCACCAGACACAAGCCGGCCAGACCGGCGCGATCGGCGTGGAACGCGTCGACGAACGTGAAGAACAGCCACGGCGCCAGGAATGACGCCGCCCGGCCGGTTGTCGTGTAGAGCCCGAAGGCGACGGCCTCCTTGCCGTCGCTGACCATCCGCAACAGAACTGTGCGGGCCGAGGTGGTCACGGGCCCGACGCACAGTGCCAGCAGCAGCCCGCAGATCCAGAACACGACAGAGCCGGACAGCGACAGCAGGGTCAAGCCGACGGCGATCATCAGTGTCAGCGAGGCGACGATCACCGGCTTGCCGCCGATCCGATCGTCGACGGGACCCGCCAAGACCGCACCGAGGGCAGCCATGCTGCTTGCGATGACGCCGAAGATCAGGACATTGGCCGGCGAGATTCCGTAGACGCTGACGCCGAGCACCGCGCCGAAGGCGAACACCCCGGCGATGCCGTCACGGAAGATCGCGCTGACGATCAGGTAGTAGACGAGGTTGCGATCGCGCCGCCACTCGCTGCGCAGGTCGTTCCATAGCTGGCGATAGCCGCCGGCTTGGACGGGCGCGCGCCCTAGGTCGCCGGTCGGGGCGAGAGTGTGGGCGGTGATCAGCAGCGGCAGCGCGAGGACGACGAACCAGGCCGCGGCCATCAGCATCGCCGCGCGCACGTTCTGACCGTCGTCGATCGGAATTCCCAGCAGGCCACGCTCGGGGCCGTTCCCGGCGATGAACGCGGTGTAGATCACGATCAGCAGTGCGACGCTGCCGAAATATCCGGCGGCCGCGCCGACTCCGGAGATGCGCCCGGAATTCTGTGGGGTGGTCAGCTGCCGCAGCATCGCGTTGTACGGAACGCTGGCCAGGTCGCCACACGCCGCGGTGAAGGCCAGCAGCGCCAGGCCCATCGCGAAATAAGCCGGCTCGGAGCGGATGAGGCTCATTGCGGCCGTCGACAGCACCGCCAGTCCGGACAGGATCGTCAGTGCCGCGCGGCGGCGCTGCGGCGCCTGAACCAGCACGCCGGTGAGCGGCGCGAGAACGGCAACGGTCAGCCCGGCGATGGCCAGCGCACGTCCGAGCCAGCTGGCCGGCGAGGTGCCGCCGGGGAGTCCTTGGCCGACCGTACTAGTCAGGTACACCGCGAAGACAAACGTCGCGACGATGGCGTTCATGCCGGTGGAACCGCAGTCCCATAACGCCCATGCCACGACCTTCGAGCGCCCGGCGGCCTGGGCAACCGACGGGGGCGTGCTCATGCGGGCCAGAGTATCCATACGATTGCCCCATGCCAGTACCCGCTCCCTCCCCGGCCAGTCGAGCCGTCGTCACCGGTGCCTCACAAGGCATCGGCGAGGCGCTGGCCACCGAACTCGCAGCCCGCGGCCACCACCTGATCATCACCGCCCGCCGGGGTGACGTCCTGGCCGAGCTGGCAGCGCGTCTTACCGAGCGCTACCGCGTCAACGTCGAGGTGCGCGCGGTCGATCTCGCCGACCCGGAGGCTCGGACCGCCTTCGCCGACGAGCTCGCAGGGCGGGAGATCTCGATCCTGTGCGCCAACGCGGGCACGGCCACGTTCGGGCCGGTGTCGAAGTTGGACCCGGCGGCCGAGCGCGCGCAGGTTCAGCTCAACGTGCTCGGTGTGCACGATCTGGTGCTGGCGGTCCTGCCACGGATGGTCGCCCGCAAGGCCGGCGGCATCCTGATCTCGGGGTCGGCTGCCGGGAACTCCCCCATCCCGAACAACTCCACCTATGCCGCGACCAAGGCATTCGTCAACACGTTCAGCGAGTCACTGCGCGGCGAACTGAAGAGCTCCGGCGTGCACGTGACGGTGCTGGCCCCCGGCCCTGTGCGCACCGAGTTGCCCGACGAGGCAGAGCAGTCACTGGTCGAGCGACTGATACCCGACTTCTTGTGGATCAACACCGAGTACACCGCGCGGATCTCGCTGAATGGGTTGGAGCACAACAAGATGCGGGTTGTACCTGGGCTGACGTCCAAGGCGATGTCGGTCGCCTCGGGATACGCGCCTCGCTCGATCGTCACGCCGATCGTCGGCGCGGTGTACAAGAAGCTGGGTGGCGACTAGCGCCTGCGGCGCCGCCCGGTCCCGAAGATACTGCGGGTGATCTCGCGGCCGATCACCGTGCCCGCCGAGCGCATCGCGCTCTTGAATGCGGGGCTGTTCATCACCTGATCCAGCACACCCGGCTCGGCCTTCTCCGGTGGTGGCATCGGCGGCAGGTCGATCCCGGTGGGCATAATCGGCGGAAGGTCGACGGGCTCGGGCTCCTGTTGCTGCTGCGGCGGCGGCGGCGGCGCGAGTTTCGCCGCCAGCTTCTCGTAAGCGGACTCGCGGTCGACGGTCTGACCGTACTTGGCGAACAGCGAACTTGATTGCGCTGCAGCTTTGATGGCGTCCGGCCCGATCGTGTCCATCAACGACTGCGGCGGACGCAGTCGGGTCCACGCCACCGGCGTCGGCGCGCCCCGTTCAGAGAGCACCGTGACGATGGCCTCGCCGATCCCCAACGACGTCAAATCCGTTTCCAGATCGTAGAACTGTGTCTTCGGATAAGTACGCACTGTCTTCGACAGCGCCTTCTGATCGTCGGGGGTAAATGCCCGCAACGCGTGCTGGATACGTGCACCCAGTTGCGAGAGAACGTCATTGGGCACATCGGTGGGCAACTGGGTGCAGAAGAAAACGCCGACGCCCTTCGAGCGGATCAGCTTGACCGTCTGCTCGACCTGCTGCAGAAACGCCTTCGAGGCATCGTTGAACAGCAGGTGGGCCTCGTCGAAGAAGAACACGAGTTTGGGCTTGTCGACGTCACCGACCTCCGGCAGATAGGTGAACAGGTCCGCCAGCACCCACATCAGGAACGTCGAGAACATCACCGGCCGGGCCGCCTGGTCGCCGAGCTCGAGCAGCGTGATCACGCCGCGGCCCTGCGCGTCGACACGCAGCAGATCGTCGGGATCGATCTCTGGCTCCCCGAAAAACGTATCGCCGCCCTCAGCCTCGAGATTCACCAAGGCACGCAGGATGACGCCCGCGGTCTGGGTAGACACCCCGCCGATCGTCTTCAGCGTCTCCTTGCCCTCGTCACTGGTCAGATAAGTGATCACTGAGCGCAGGTCCTTGAGATCCAGCAGCGGGAGTCCTTGCTGGTCGGCCCAGTGGAAGATCAGCCCGAGCGTCGACTCCTGGGTTGGGTTGAGCCCCAACACCTTTGACAACAGGATCGGCCCGAACGCCGAGATCGTGGCGCGCACCGGGACGCCGGTACCACCGGTGCCCAGCGATAGGAACTCGACCGGGAACTGCGCGGCTGTCCAGCCATCGTCGCCGGTGTCCTTGGCGCGCTGCAGGGTTCGATCACCGGACTCCCCCGGTCGCATCAGTCCGGACAGGTCGCCCTTGACGTCGGCCATCATCACCGGTACCCCGGCGGCAGACAGCTGCTCGGCGATCACCTGCAGCGTCTTGGTCTTGCCCGTGCCGGTAGCACCGGCGACGAGACCGTGCCGATTGACCATGGCCAGCGGGATGCGGACCTGCGCCGCCGGATCGGCCACACCATCGACGACGACCGAGCCGAGGTGGAGCGCCGGCCCGGTGGTCGCGTACCCGGCCGCGATCTGCTGGGCAGGAGTCGCTGTCGATTCGCTGCTCATGGGCCGCCTCCGTCGTCGCTCGGGTCGTAGCCGCTACGACACTACAAGCCGGCGGGGGCTTAGGGTTGAGCGCTGTGCGTGAAGAATTGGTGTGGATCGACTGCGAGATGACCGGGCTCGACCTGAGGACCGACAAGCTGATCGAGATCGCCGCCCTGGTGACCGACGCTGAGCTCAATGTCCTTGGTGAGGGCATCGACGTCGTGATCCACGCCGACGACGAGGCGCTGGACGGCATGATCGAGGTGGTTGCCCAGATGCACAGCCGGTCCGGGCTGACCGAGGAGGTTCGCGCGTCGGCCATCGACGTCCCTGCCGCCGAGGAGCTCGTCATGGACTACATCCGCTCCCACGTGAAGCAGGCCAAGACCGCGCCCCTGGCCGGTAATTCGATCGCGACTGACCGCGGCTTCATCGCCCGGGACATGCCGACGCTGGACAACTACCTGCACTACCGCATGATCGACGTCAGCTCGATCAAGGAGCTATGCCGGCGCTGGTATCCGCGGATCTACTACGGCCAACCGGAAAAAGGGCTCGCGCACCGCGCACTGGCCGACATCCGGGAGTCGATCCGCGAGCTCAAGTACTACCGGCGCACCGCGTTCGTGTCTCAGCCGGGGCCCTCTACCAGCGAGATCGCTGCCGCTGCGGGCGAGATCGAAGAGCTGGGCGAAACGGATTCGGCTGTAGTGCCCGACAACGGCTAGTATCGACGACGCTGCTGCCGCCTTCGGACGGTTTGCGGCGATGGTGGCTGTAGTTCAGTTGGTAGAGCACCAGGTTGTGATCCTGGCTGTCGCGGGTTCGAGTCCCGTCAGCCACCCTGCAGGTCAGGGGCCCTTTCAGGGGCCCCTGACTTTTTTTGCGCTCCTCCCGGGAACCGCACTCGTCTAAACAGCGTTGACATGGAGAGGCCCGCCACGGCCCCCCTATCCCCCTGCCGTGGCGGGTCTCATTGCTGCGTGTAACCCATTGACGAGCTTGCCTAACGTGTCGCGGCGGTTTGTGACAGATGAGAAAATGTCGCCGGCTAGTTACGGAAGCGTAGGTCGACCCGGCACGAGCGAGCTAATAGTTCCCTGATCACGAAGCATGCGTTTTCCCTAGCCGGGCCGGCTGTGCCTCCCGAAGGTTGTGAGATCGCGCCAGACGCCCACCCTTCTGGCCTTCGGATTGCAGCTGGCAAATATTGATGATTCAAAAGCTTTCCGACGGGGTATAGACGTGATCAACCGCTTGGCGTCTCGGGGGACGCATATCGCGAAGGGACCCGAGGGATGAGTGTTGACGGATTCGCTAAATTCGATGGTTCGCAGCAACTAGCTGCATGGGTCGATCGGCTTGACGCCTTCGTCACCGCGCTTGGTGCGATCGACACCGACGACGCCTACTCCTTCTGCGAGGACGCGTGGGACATCTGGGAGAGCGCAGCAATCGCCGATCCTCCGTCGGCCACCGATCCGGCAATGCTTCTGGTTCTGGGCGTAATTGAGGTGTTGGCCGAGGCGATGACGTCCGCGGCCCGAGATCATCACAGCACCCCCAAGGGCGCGGATCGGCTGACGCTCTCGGCGGTCCACGCGTCGCTGATCGATGAGTTGGACGGGGTTCGTCGTGAATGCGAACGGTGGCGGCACGATGGTTTGCCCGCGCCGGCCGCAGTCAAGGCGATGAGTGTCGTCGCGATGGCCGGATTGCAGGTTGCAACCACGTTCGGTAACCAGCTTTCGGCCTAGCGCCAACGATTTGTTTCGGCCCCGAGCGGACCGGACAGATGCCCGGTCTGACCAGCGGATCGATTCCGGCCTCGGCGCGCTCCACGACCGTCGGTCCGCCCCTTCGGGACCGTGAAACGGTAAATATCTCCCCCGTCTGACGCAGTTAAGCGGGATAAATATTCGAACATGAGTTACCGTCGAGTAATAACTGCATCACTTAGCTGGGGGAGAGTTGCAGCATGGACGGTCACTACGCAGTCAGCGAATCCGGGGGTTTCGCGGCCGACACCGGGCGTCTGAGGGTCTGGTCGAACCGACTCGATGCCTTCTGTGCTGTCCTCGATGCGATCGACGCCGACAATCCCTTCGACTATTGCGCCGAGGCTTGGGAGATCTGGCAGAGCGCCGCGGCCGCGGATCCCCCGCCGGCGGCCGACCCCGCCGTCCTGGTGGTTCTCGGCGCCCTCCAGGCCTTGGCACACGCGATGACGTCGGCGACGCTCGATTATTACCGCACAGCCGACGTGCGCGACCGCATGACTCTCACGGCGATGCACGCCTCGCTCAAGCACTGCCTGGGTGCGCTCCGGCGAGAGTGCGGGAGCTGGTTAGAGGTGGGTGCGCCGCCGACCGACGAGGTCAACGCCCGCCGCACCGAGCTGGTGAACAGCCTGCAAGCCTCCGGTGCACGGCCGACGGTGGACACCGGGATCATGTTCGACAAGGTCTGTGCACTCACCGATACCGAGAACAAGCGGTACCGCGAGGCATACGGCCGATTGCGTGCAATGGTCAACCGAGACCTGTTGCAGCACATCAGCGTCGAGATCGATACTTTGGCCGATGTCGTGGCCGGGATCATGCTCGATCTACAATCCACCCACGGGTCCACGTTCGATGGTGGCATCACCGAGGAGCGCCGGCGCAAGATCGGTGCGGCGTTGACGTCGGTCACCGGCGCGCTGCACGACCACCGAGAGCATTCGGTCGAGAACGCAGCGAAAGCCTTTGGCCACAACAGCACCCAGGCCGAGGCGGTCAGCGCGCTGTTCGACGACTTGAAGCGGTCGTCGTTCGACTACCGATGGCTGAGCGAGCTGCACCATTGGTTACAGCACAACGACGGTGCAGCGCTGCGGTACCAGTTCACCGCCCGTCGGCTCGGCGAGCCGCATGTGGACGTTCATCTGGATCGTCAACATATGGCCTTGCGCGCCGATCAGCCGAACTCGAAGTGGCTCGCGCCCAACGAGCTCGCGGTGATGACTCGCGATCCGAGCGTGTTGGACATGATCAACGCGATTCAACCGAAGATGAACGCCTTGCAAGCGCAGATCGACACGATCATGTATCCGACTGTTGCCGACGACGTCGCGGCGGTCAAGGACTTGATCGGTCGATTCGGCGGCCAAAAGGGTTTGGACGCCCTGAAATCCGCGCCCGGATCCATACAGGAGCCGTGGTCTCCCCCGCACCTTTCGCCGCGCGTACTGTCGTTCGTCCGAGCTTTCGGCCAGCCGCTCTAGGAGTTGGCGTTCCCGGCTTTCCACTGTTGCCATGGAATGTTCCAATCGCCGAGGCCCTCGGTGCCCGGCAGCGTCGAGCCGACGGTGTTGCGCACCTCGACGATATCGCCCCGCTTGGTGTTGTCATAGAACCAACGGGCGTTGCTCGGACTGACGTTCAGGCAGCCGTGGCTGGTGTTGGAGTAACCCTGTGCACCGACCGACCACGGCGCGGAGTGGACGTAGATGCCGCTGTAGGACATCTGGGTGGCCCAGTCAACCTCGGTGCGATACCCGTTGGGCGAGTTGGACGGAACGCCGTAAGTCGACGAATCCATGATCATGTGGGAGAGCCGGTCCCCGACGATGTAGACGCCGTTGTTGGTCGGCGTGCCGCTCTTGCCCATCGAGATCGGAATGGTCCTGATGATTTCGCCGTTGCGCCGGACGGTCAGCTGCTTGGTGTTGTCGTCGGCGGTCGCGATCACCTCGTCACCGATGGTGAATCGCGATGTCAGGTTCTGCTGTCCGAACACCCCGTCGCCGAGATCAACGCCGTACGTATTGGCCTGAACATCGACGGTGGTGCCCGGCTTCCAGAAGTTCTGTGGGCGCCAGCGCACCTCGCGATTGTTCAGCCAATAGAAGGCACCCTCGACGGGCGGATTCGTGGTCACCTTGATTGCACGTTCGGCTGCTGCGCGATTGGGGATGTTCTCGTCGAAGCGCACGGCGATCGGCTGGCCGACGCCGACCACCTGACCGTCGGCGGGTAGCAGGTACGGCATGGTCAGGTTTTCCGGCGACTGCGTCTCGAAGGTCAGATTCTCGGTCGTCACGCCGCCCAGGCCGAGCGACTGAGCGCTCAGCGTGTAGCTCTTGTTGTAGCCCAGCGGTTCGCTCGTCGACCAGGTCACGCCGTCGGGGCTCAGCGTCCCGGTCACCTGCTTGCCGGACTCGTTGACCATCGTCACCGCGCCGAGCACCCCGCCGGTGGCGCTCACCGTCACCGGACGGTCCAGCGGCACGTCAACCGCACCGTCCTTGACCGACGCCGTCAGCTGAGGAATGAGCAGGTCGCCGTACGGTGTGCCCTTGTCGGCGATGACCTTCGCCGGCGCGGGCGCCGACTCACTGCTGCCGCACCCGCTGAGCCCGATCAGCAGGGCGGGGATGGTCGCGAAGGCGGCCAGCCCAGACCACGGCCGGTTCACCGTGCCGACCTGCCACATACCGCCCTCAATCTTGCTAGCTGTGTGAACGCTGGGAATGTTTGGCAATAGTCTAAGGGAACCCCTAGGCTGGTGGCGACTGCGCAGATCAGCGGCTCAGGCAAGACCATCAACTGGATTTCATGTTCGGCTGTGGTGTTTGTTATTGTCGCTGACGCGGTAACGCGCCGTTAGCTCAGTTGGTAGAGCAGCTGACTCTTAATCAGCGGGTCCGGGGTTCGAAACCCTGACGGCGCACAGCAGAAAGAGCCCCGGATTAGTCCGGGGCTCTTTCTACTATCTGCTCAAGGCGGCTTGTTCCTCGGTCGGCGATTCCTCTGATCAGCTAGTGATCAGCACGACAGGGACCTATCCAAGCTGGAGAAGATTGTTAATATAGAGGAGCATAATCGTTTAAATGTGATGCCAGAGGGAGCGATATGGATGTCACCTGGGCACCTCGAACGGCCGAGTCGGCGCGGCTGGATCTAGCCGATCGCGACGACGTCGAGGCACTGCTGCGTCGCTTCTACGGCCAGGTCCTCGTCGACGACGTCCTTGCGGAGCCATTCACCGAGGTGCGGATGAAGGGCCTCGAATCGCATCTTCCGGTCATGTGCGACTTTTGGCAGACGGTCCTGTTCCGGGCAGGGCTCTACACGGGCAGCGCGCTACGTGCCCATCAGCCTGTCCATCGCCGGCATGCGCTCACCTCCCGTCACTTCCTGCGCTGGCTCGAACTGTGGAACGCCACCATCGACGAGATGTATCAAGGCCCGATTGCCGAGCACGCGAAAATACAAGCGACCAGAATCGCCCGAGCGATGCACCGCCGGCTCACCGGTGACAGCTCAGAGGAACTCGATGTCCTTGTCCGACAACCAATCTGACTCGCGACCGCGCCAACCGCATCGAGGGCTGACTTTACGCGCCTGGCCGGGCTGCCGCGATCGATCAGCTGGAAGGAGGCCTGGACTTGCGCGGGGCCGCCATCCTCGCGATACAGAGTTCGGGTTCGACGAACGGTTCGAGTCGGGCCGACAGCGCCCCGCCTTCGATGTCTTGATGTCCACCGGTGGCCGCGTGGTCGAGCAAACCCTGCAGCAGCCCCAGGTGCACACCGCAACCGACCTCGGGGTGAGCTCGGGCCAAATCCCGTACGGGGCATGCATGCAGCCGAATGACCCGCTCGCGCCCGAGGACCTGCTCACTGTCAGCCGACAGCGATGCCGACGGCTCTGACTCGGCAGCCAGTTCGGAGCCGAACCCCATCCGGTTGAAGACCGCGTTGGCGAGCACCGCTCCCCGGTCCAGCGAGTCACCGGCTTGTGCCGGGTCCGTACCGTCCTGGCTGACAACGACTTCGCCCTGCGCATCCGCGATGCGGTCGGCCCACTGCTGACCGGCGCGCTGGGCACGTTGAGCGCGTACCTGCACCGTCTCTCCCAGTTCCATCGCGAGGATCTCGGCGAGTATCCGATAGTCCAGGCGCTCCTCGACGGCGCGGTATCCGGTGCGTGGACGGCCCACACCGTTCCGGCTCATCCGGATGCGTTCGACAGCCCCTTCGTCACACAATGCGTCCAAGTGGAAACGCACAGTGGTGACGTGCAAGTCGATGTTCGAGGCGAGCTCGACTGCGTCGATCGCGCCGCCGTGCTCACGCACCATCTGGAGTACTCGTTCACGTTGCCGGTTGCGCGGCAGGCGATCTCGTCGCCGTCGCGGACCGGCCGCAGTGTCTGACTCGTCGTCCACCCCGCACCCTTATCTTCCACCATGTTTAACGGATATGCTTCCTCTATATTAGCAGGGGCCACGGGCCTCAGACGTGCGGAAACGAGGCCAGGTTCCTCGCGGAGACGGGAGGCAGACCAATGGGAAATACCCACGTGGTGCAGGTGCGCCGTGTGTACGACGAGCGGGAGCGCGACGACGGCACCCGGGTATTGGTGGACCGGATCTGGCCGCGCGGCATGACCAAGGAAAAAGCCGACGTGGACGAGTGGTGCAAACACGTCGCGCCGTCCACCGAGCTGCGCAAGTGGTATGGCCACGCTCCGGAACGATTCGAGGAGTTCACTCGCCGCTATCAGGACGAATTGACCGATCCTGCGCGGGCCGAAGCCCTCACGCACTTACGTCAGCTCGCCAAGGGTGGAAATCTGACGCTGCTCACGGCAAGCAAGGCCGTTGATATCAGCGAGGCCGTAGTACTTGCAGCAATGCTGCGTTGACCGGTCGACAACCCCGACCGGACAGCTGATCTCAGTCGCTCCTTGCAAGCAGCTGCCGCAGGACGTACTGGAGGATGCCCCCGTGCCGGTAGTAGGCGGCCTCGGCGGGCGTGTCGATCCGCACGGTCGCAACAAAGTCCGTGTTCTGCCCGTCGCGCTCGGCGCGGACTGTGACCTCGGTCGGGAACGGTGCCTCAGGGTCGGCACCTTTGAGTCCGGTGATCGAATACACCTCCTCCCCCGTCAGTCCCAGGCTTTCTCTCGAGGCGCCCGGCGGGAATTGAAGTGGCAGAACGCCCATGCCGATCAGGTTCGAGCGGTGAATCCGTTCGAACGAGATGGCCAGAACCGCGCGCACCCCCAACAGCAGGGTGCCCTTCGCGGCCCAGTCCCGCGACGAGCCCGAGCCGTAATCCGCGCCGGCCAGGATGATGAGCGGAACTCCCTCGGTGGCATACGCGACGGACGCGTCGAAGATACTCATCGGCTCGCCGTCGGGCAGATGCCGGGTGACCCCGCCCTCGGTGCCGGGAGCGAGGAGATTACGCAGCCGGATATTGGCAAACGTGCCCCGAATCATCACCTCGTGGTTGCCACGGCGGGAGCCGTAGGAGTTGAACTCGCCCCGAGCGACCCCGTGGCCGCTCAGGTAGTTCCCGGCCGGGCCATCGGCCGTGATCGTACCGGCCGGCGAAATGTGGTCGGTGGTCACCGAATCACCCAGCACAGCAAGCACTCTGGCTCCTGCGATGTCTTCGACCGGCTCCGGCTCCGGGCCCATTCCGGCGAAGTACGGGGGGCGGCGAACATACGTCGAGGCCTCGTCCCAGCCGAAGATCTGCCCGGTAGCGACGTCCAGGCTCCGCCAGGCGTCGTCGCCGACGAGCACGTCGGCGTAGCCGCGGGTGAACATCTCCGCGCGTACGCACTCGTCGATGACTTCCTTGACCTCCTGGCTGGTGGGCCAGATGTCCCGCAGATACACCGGTTCTCCGCGGGAGTCGGTGCCGAGTGGATCGTTGAGCAGGTCGGTAAGCATGGTGCCGGTCAGCGCGTAGGCGATCACCAGCGGCGGGGAGGTCAGAAAGTTCATTTTGCACTCGGGATGGATTCGGCCCTCGAAGTTGCGGTTGCCCGACAGCACCGAGCACACCGTCAGGTCGTGCCCGGTCACCGCCGCGCTGACCTGTGGGATCAACGGTCCAGAATTTCCGATACACGTGGTGCAGCCGTAGCCGACCAACGAAAACCCGAGCCGCTCCAGGTAGGGCGTCAGGCCGGCCCGGTCGTAATAGTCGGTGACCACCCGCGAGCCGGGCGCGAGCGTCGTTTTCACCCATGGCTTTCGGGAGAGCCCGCGCTCGACGGCCTTCTTGGCCAGCAGGCCTGCGCCGATCATGACCGACGGGTTGGAGGTATTGGTGCATGAAGTGATCGCCGCGATCACCACGTGCCCGTGACCGATCGTCGCGGACGTGCCGTCCTCCAGGGTCACGGGCACCGGATCTGACGCCAACTCATCGGGCCGGCCGCTGCTGCACGGCGCGCACGGGCGGTCGTCGTCGCAGTCGCGATCGATGGCTACCGGGTCGCTTGCCGGGAATGATTCACTCAATGCCTCATCGAGCCCGGCCGCCGACACCGCCAACCGGGGGCCGCCGGCAAGCAGCGAACCCACCGCCTGCGATGCCACCGACAGCGGGATCCGGTCCTGCGGGCGCTTCGGCCCGGCGATCGAGGGTTCCACACCGGCCAGGTCCAGTTCGAGGCTCTGGCTGTAGACCGGCTCGTCATCAGGGTCGTGCCACAGGCCCTGCTCTTTGGCGTACGCCTCGACCAGACGTACCTGGGATTCTGGGCGTCCGGTCAGCCGCAGATAGGTCAATGTCTCCGCATCGATCGGGAAGATCGCGCAAGTCGACCCGTATTCGGGGCTCATATTGCCCAAGGTCGCCCGGTTGGCCAGCGGCACGTTCGCAACGCCGTGGCCGTAGAAGTCGACGAACTTGCCCACCACCCCCGTCTGGCGCAGCAGTTCGGCGACCGTGAGCACGAGGTCGGTAGCGGTGGTGCCCTCGCGCAGTTCCCCGGTGAGTTTGAGACCGAGCACCTGCGGGATCAGCATGCTCATCGGTTGCCCAAGCATCGCCGCCTCGGCCTCGATGCCGCCCACTCCCCAACCCAGCACCCCGAGCCCGTTGACCATCGGGGTGTGGGAGTCGGTGCCGACGAGGGTGTCCGGATAAGCCTGTGCGCCATCTGGCCCGGCCCGAGTGAACACCACCCGGGCCAGATACTCGAGATTGACCTGATGACAAATTCCGGTGTCGGGCGGCACCACAAGGAAATCGTCGAAAGCCTGCTGTGCCCAGCGCAGCAGCTGGTAGCGCTCCCGATTGCGGCCGAACTCCAGGCCGGCGTTGACGCCGAACGCGTCGGGGCGGGCGAACACGTCGGCGATCACCGAGTGATCGATCACCAGTTCGGTGGGGATCTGCGGGTTGATCCTCCCGGCATCCCCGCCCAAGGCGGTCATCGCGTCCCGCATCGCGACCAGGTCGACGACGGCCGGGACGCCGGTGAAATCCTGCATCAGCACTCTGGCAGGGGTGAATTGGATCTCGGTTGTGCTCTGCTGCAGAGGATCCCACGCCGCTAACGCGGCCGCCTGCTCGCCGGTGACCAATCGGCCGTCCTCGTTGCGCAGTAGATTCTCCAGCAACACCCGCAGGCTGTAAGGCAGCCGGGCGGAGGTCTGTACCCGATCCAGTCGAAAAATCTCGTAGGCCTGCCCGTCGACGACAAGCCGATCTCGGGCACCGAAACCGTTGAGGCTCACGGCGTCGCCCCCTCCATACCGGAAGTGTGCGCGTGGGCATCGACTCGATCCATCGCATGAATGGCCAACGCGGCGTGGGCGAATGCGCCGCCGGCCCGCATCTCCGCGGCGACCCAGATCGCCTCCATGATCTCTTCGGGGCTGGCACCCTTGCGCCGCGCCAACTTGGTGTGGCCGGTGATGCAGTACGGACATTGGGTCACGTGTGCCACTGCCACGGCGATCAGTTGTTTTGTCTTCTCAGGCAACGCACCCTCGGCGAACACCGCCGCCGAGAACTCCTCGAAGGCATCGTTGATGCTGGGCGCCAGAGCTTTTCGGCGAGCTGACATCTGCGGTGTCGCCGGCTGATACAGGGATTCGGACATTGCGCGTCTCCACTCCGCGCTGTCCGGGCGGTGGCGGTGCTCGTCCCGCCAGCAGCGCTGGCCTAATCCACTCTACCCGCAACCATAATATAAATGGATATGATGCTTTATATTTACCTAGGCACGCCGGCGGAAACTGATTTACCCGGCGAGCGACAGACCGTCAGCACAGGAGTCTCTCGAGCACCCTGCGGCGCAATCGTTTTAGCCGCGAACCCACATAGGGGCTTCATCGGGCAGCTTGCTGGCACACCCATCCATGGGGGACGCGGCCGACTTCGATGAACCGGATCAGTTCGGCGTGGACCTGTGATGGAAGGTCGCTATCGGCATGCGGATAGACGATGGGCTCCTCTTTGGAGTTGTGTTGCTCGAGTTGCCCCAGCAGTCGGTGGCAGCTTTCACGCAGCGGTTCGTGGTCGGCCGTGTCGTCGAGCAGACCGACGAGGGCGTCCATGGCGTGCCACAGTTGGCCGTGCTCACGCATCATCACAGCAATCGGCATGATCAGACCCGCCTCGCGGATCGGGGGAAACAGAAAGGTCTCCTCGAGATAGATGTGCCGACGCAGCGCTTCCAACGCCGCGCACAACGGTTCGGGGTCCACGCACCCACCGTCGAGCTTCTCGATGAAAGCCGCTACTCCACAGTCTATTTCGTGGTGCTCACGCTGCAGAACGACCGACAGAAGCACATCGGGCATGCCGGCTTCCCTTCGTCGGGTTCGCAACTCGTTCATCGATCGATCTAGTCGAGCTCGGCGTCGACGCTGATCTTCGCCCCGGCGAACAACCGCGAGACGGGACACAACGCCGCAGCCTCATCGACCACGGCGGCGAATGCGTGGGCATCAAGGCCAGCCACCTGTGCCCTGACCTTCAGCCGCGACGTGGTGATCGTCGGGACCCCGTCGACTGCATCGAGAGTCACGGTGGACTGCACATCCAGCCGTTGCGGCGGGGTGTTGTTCTCGCCCAACTTCAATGCCAGCGCCATCGCGAAACACGAGGAATGCGCGGCCGCCGCCAGCTCCTCCGGACTGGATTTGCCGCCCGGTTGCTCGGTTCGCGAGGCCCAACTCACCTGCAGGCCGTCCAGCGCTCCGCTACTTCCCTGCGACAGTGTCCCCTCGCCCGATGCCAGGGGGCCATCCCAGGTGGTCTGCATGGTGCGATCCGCGATGCTCATCCGCTACGACTCCTTTACTGGTCCGACCTCCCGGCGCCGACGTGAATTCAGCGCCACGAGTAGACGGGGCATTTTTTACAAAACCAACTTGTGTAAATACTAGCGGATCGCTCGAGCCATGGCCATGGCCGGATTCGACTGCCCCGCCGAGCGTTTCCATGACCGTGGGGTCTCGGGGCTCGATGATGGATGGGCCGCGGCCATGACTTCGTGAAAAGTGCTGCAGTGCTGTAATTCCCGAGGCGACGAGCGCAATCATCCTGCCTTCCAATATCTCCGATGCACCCTGGGGGATCTTGGGCACGATAAGCAGATCCCCCCGTTCCCCCTGGCCAACAGAGGTGGCACCGGGAAGAACGGAGGGATCAGCCTGGTGGGTCAAGGGCATCGAGCCCTAGCTGGTACGCCGACGCCAGGCGGGGTCGTACACGGAGGCCAACCGTGCGAGGGTCAGTGCGGCGAGCAGCAGGCCGAAGTCGCGCAGCGCGATGTCATAGAAGCCGGGGTAGCTCAGCAGGTTGACGATGATGCCGGCCAGCCAGGCCGCGACCACGTAGGCGGCATAGCGCGGCTTGATAGCCACTGCCACGCCGGCGACGATCTCGATCACCCCGACCACCAGCATCACCTGGTGTGCGCTGAGCGGGCCGACGTCCACAATCCACGGAGCCAGATAGCCCTCCCATTTCGTGAGCACGTTGGTGAACTTGTCGAAGCCGAACACGATCGGCAACACCGTGAAGCCGATCCGCAGCAGCAGAAACGCCGCGTAGGCCGGGTCGGAGCGGGCGCGCTGCAGCACCTCGGGGGACGTGTGGGTGGCTGAGCCGGGTAGCGCTGAAGCGGTCATCGCAATCTCCTTTTCTAAGACCAATCAGAACCACTTTTAGAGTCCGCCGCGCGCGGCCTATTTGTCAATACTTTTTGGTGTTAGAATTCGGGTATGTCCATCACTCGCCCCGGCGACCTGGCGGCACTGTCTGGTCTGAGTCACCTGGACGACCCGTTGCGGCGCGAGCTGTATGAGTATGTGGTCGACAACGACGATCCGGTTTCTCGTGAGCAGGCCGCCGCTGCCGCCTCGATCGGACGCACCCTGGCCGCCTACCACCTGGACAAGCTGGCCGAGGCGGGCCTGTTGGCGATCAGCTACCAACGCCCCGCCGGGCGCGGGGGGCCTGGCGCCGGGCGCCCGGCCAAGCTCTACGCCCGCTCCGCGCGGGAGCTTGCCGTCAGCGTGCCGCCCCGGGACTACGAACTGCTCGCCACGCTGTTGGTCTCATCCGTCGAGCAGGATGGCAGCGGAGCAGTACGAACCGCCGTGAACGCCGCCGCCACCGAAGCCGGTCGCCGCGTGGGCAGCGAAACGGGCGGCAACGTCATCGGGGCGCTGCGCAACTGCGGCTACCTACCGCGGGCCGGCGACGGTGGCCGCATCACGCTACGAAACTGTCCGTTCCACGTGGTGGCCCAAAACCACCGAGACGTCGTATGCGGGCTGAATCTGCGCCTTGTCGAAGGAATCATCGCCGGCTGCGGCGACTCCCAAGCGCACGCCGAACTCGAACCAGACCCCGACCGCTGCTGCGTGGTGGTGCACAACGCGCAGCCCGCAGATCCACATTCATGACAAGGAGACGGACGTGAGTGCACAGCAGACATTCGTCATTGTGGGTGCCGGGCTGGCCGGCGCCAAGGCCGCCGAGGCGCTGCGTGACAACGGGTTCGACGGGAAGGTCATCCTGATCGGGGATGAGACCGACCGCCCCTATGACCGCCCTCCCCTGTCGAAGGGGTACCTGCTGGGCAGCACCGAGCGAGAAAAGATCGACATCCACCCCGCGCAGTGGTACCTCGACCACGACATCGACCTGCGTCTGGGCACAAGGGTCACCGGAATCGACTGCGCTGCACACACAGTGAGCACAGCACAGGGGCTTTCGCTCGCCTACGACAAGCTTCTCCTGACAACGGGTTCCACACCCCGACGCCTTGAGGTGCCCGGTGCAAACCTGGCCGGTGTGCATTACCTGCGGAAGGCTACCGACAGCGATGCCTTGCGTTCGGCCTTCGCCTCGGCACAACGGGTGGCCATCATCGGGGCAGGCTGGATCGGTTTGGAGACTGCAGCCGCCGCCCGGGCCGCAGGATGTCAGGTGACTCTCATCGAACGCGCACAGCTGCCGTTGCTCGCAGTACTCGGTGCGGAAGTGGCTGAAACGTACGCCGCGCTGCACCGCGACCACGATGTCGAGTTGCGGCCCAACGCCGCCGTAGCCGAAATCGTCGGGGACGCCGGCCAGGTGACCGGCGTGCGCCTGGCAGCCGGCGAAGTCGTGACCGCCGACGCGGTCGTGGTCGGGGTGGGCATCGCCCCCAATACCGACCTGGCCGCAGCGGCCGGACTGCCCGTCGACAACGGCATCGTCGCCGACGAGCACCTGGCCACCGCCGACCCCGACGTGTATGCGGCCGGGGATGTGGCCAACTCCTACTATCCCCGGCTCGGCACCCACCTGCGCCTCGAGCACTGGTCGGCCGCCCTCAATCAAGGGCCGGTCGCCGCGGCGAACATGATGGGCACGGTCACGTCGTACGACCACGTGCCCTACTTCTTCTCTGACCAATACGACTGCGGGATGGAGTATTCCGGCTACGTCGGGCCGGACGGTTACGACGCGGTCGTCTTCCGCGGGCACGTCGCAAGCGGTGAGTTCATCGCCTTCTGGTTGCGCGATGAGCGGGTGCTGGCCGGCATGAACGTCAACATCTGGGATGTCACCGATGCCATACAGGCGCTGGTGCGATCCGATGCCCGCGTCGATCCAGCCAGACTTGCCGACCCTGGCGTGCCCCTAACGTCATTGGCCGGCAACACAACCCGCGATCAGTAGCGCACCCGCCACTGACGAAGTCTGCGCGCAGACTCACTGACCGGGAGATTGATTGCGGCTTGCAACAACAGTGTCGTCGGCGGCCGTGGCCGAAGGATCTCCGCGTCCGACGTGAGACTCGGCACGCATCCGCCCCGACATGTGCGGATAGTGCAGCTCGAACGCCGGGCGCTCGGAACGGATCCGGGGCAGTTCGGTGAAGTTGTGCCGTGGCGGTGGGCACGACGTCGCCCACTCCAGCGAGTTGCCGTAGCCCCACGGATCGTCGACCGTGACGACCTCGCCGTAGCGGTAGCTCTTGAAGATGTTCCACACGAACGGCAGCATCGATACACCCAGGATGAACGCCCCGATCGTCGAGACAACGTTCAGCGTCTGGAAGCCGTCCGACGGTAAGTAGTCGGCGTAGCGGCGCGGCATGCCCTCGTCACCGAGCCAGTGCTGGACCAGGAACGTGGTGTGGAAGCCGATGAACGTCAGCCAGAAGTGCAGCTTGCCCAAGCGCTCGTCGAGCAGCCGTCCGGTCATCTTCGGGAACCAGAAGTAGATGCCGGCGTAGGTGGCGAACACGATCGTGCCAAACAGCACGTAGTGGAAATGCGCGACGAGGAAATAGCTGTCGGTGACTTGGAAGTCGATCGGCGGGCTGGCCAGCATGACGCCCGATAGACCCCCCAGAAGGAAGGTGAGTATGAAACCCACCGAGAACAGCATGGGTGTCTCGAATGTCAACTGGCCCTTCCACATTGTGCCGATCCAGTTGAAAAACTTGATCCCGGTCGGGATCGCGATCAAATACGACATGAAGGCAAAGAACGGCAACAAGACGGCACCGGTGGCGAACATGTGGTGCGCCCAGACGGCGGTGGACAGCGCGGCGATGCTCACGGTGGCATAAACCATTGCGGTGTAGCCGAAGACCGGTTTGCGACTGAACACCGGAATGATTTCGGTGATGATGCCGAAGAACGGGATCGCGACGATGTAGACCTCGGGGTGGCCGAAGAACCAGAAGAGGTGCTGCCACAGGATCGCCCCACCATTGGCGGGGTCATAGATATGCGCGCCGAGGTGGCGGTCGGCGGCCAGCCCGAACAGCGCAGCGGTCAACAAGGGAAACGCGTACAGGACCATGATCATCGTGATGAGAAGGTTCCAGGTGAAGATCGGCATCCGGAACATCGTCATGCCGGGCGCGCGCATGCAGACCACGGTGGTGATCATGTTGACCGCACCCAGGATGGTGCCCAGCCCGGCGACAATCAGGCCCATGATCCACAGATCGGCGCCAGCGCCCGGGGAGTGGATGGCGTCGCTCAGCGGCGTGTATGCCGTCCAGCCGAAATCCGCGGCCCCGCCCGGGGTGAGGAATCCGGACACCGTGACGAGCGCGCCGAACAGGAACAGCCAATAGCTGAGTGCGTTCAGGCGCGGAAACGCCACATCGGGGGCGCCGATCTGCAGTGGCAGAATGCAATTGGCGAATCCGAACACGATCGGAGTCGCATACAGCAGCAGCATGATGGTGCCGTGCATGGTGAACAGCTGGTTGTACTGCTCGTTGGACAAGAACTGCAAACCTGGCGCGGCCAGCTCGGTCCGCATGAGCAGCGCCATCAACCCGCCGACCATGAAGAATCCGACCGAGGTGACGATGTACATCATTCCGAGCAGTTTGGGGTCAGTAGTGCTCGCCACCCGGTAGGCGAACGTGCCCTTGAGCCCACGATGTTCGGGGAACGGCCGGGTCGGCGTCAGTTCCGCGACGGCGACCATGGTGTGCCCACAGCGGCGCAGGGATAAGCGATTTCGTGCACGTGGCACCACTTCCCACTAGACATTATTTACCGGACTATAGCCCGCTAAATAGGTTTTGGTAAGGGGTGCGCTGGAGTCAGAGCGCTCCGCCGAGATCGGGTTCAGTGATGCGGACGATCCGGATCCGCCACAATCTGTCGGATGTGCTGCCCTCCAGATAACGCCAGGCATACGCACCGGGGCGTTCCCGAGCGAACTCCTCGCGCAGGTGTAGCGGGTCGTGGCTGTTGACGAGCACGAACGAGTCGCCGGCAGCCAGCGCGTCGAAACGAGCGAAGATCATCGGGTGTCGTTGGGGTTTGGGTATCTGGCGGACGTCCAACTCGTCGGTGTCAGCAGTTGCATTCGGATCGTCGTAGACAGTCATGAACACACACTATTCCTACAAGTAGCAATTGGAGTAATGTTGTCGGCATGACATATGTGATCGGACAGCCGTGCGTGGACATCAAGGACCGCGCCTGTGTGGACGAGTGCCCGGTGGACTGCATCTACGAGGGCGCACGCATGCTCTACATCCACCCTGACGAGTGTGTCGACTGCGGTGCGTGCGAACCGGTATGCCCAGTGGAGGCGATCTATTACGAAGACGACCTTCCCGAACCGCTGCAGCCCTACATCGATGAGAACGTCAAGTTCTTCACCGACACCCTGCCGGGACGGACCGACCCGTTGGGATCGCCGGGAGGTGCGGCGAAACTTGGTGCCGTCGATGCCGACACCCCGATGGTGGCGGCGTTGCCGCCGCAGGGCGACTGATGTCGACCGACGCGGGCGCACCCAAGCCGACGACCGGCCCCCCGGCGCGCCGAGACATCATCCTGGCGTTGTTGCGGGACTCCGCAGAGCCGCGCAGCATCGCCAGCGTCGCCGATGAGCTCGGCGTGCACCCGAACACGGTCCGGTTCCATCTCGACGCGCTGGCGCGGGCGGGTCGCGTGGAGCAAGTGCTCGGTGACTCCGCAGGTCGCGGACGCCCCCCGATCCTGTTTCGCGCCATCCGCCGGATGGACCCGGCGGGGCCGACCAACTATCGGCTACTGGCCGGCATCTTGACTGGCTACGTGGCCGCCGGCCCCGATGCCGCCGGCGTCGCCACCCGGTTGGGCCGTTCGACAAGCACGGCACTTGTGTCATCCCCGCCGCCGCACCGCGCACCGACGAAGACCCGCGCGGTCACCGAACTGGTGGAGTTGTTGGACGAGTTGGGTTTTGAGCCCGAACCCGTTGACGGTCGACGCGCGCGCGAGATCCGGTTGCGGCACTGTCCTTTCCAGACGTTGGCTGAACAACACAGCGAGGTGACCTGCTCGGTGCACCTGGGCCTGATGCAGGGGGCACTCAGCGCAATGCGGGCACCGGTCACGGTGGATCGTCTCGACCCGTTCGTCGAACCTGACCTGTGCGTCGCGCACCTGGCCCCCGCGCCGACCCGTGATCGGACTCCGTCATGACCGACCTCGCTCTTCGAGTGGCTGCCGCGGCCACCCTGATATGGCTGGGCATGGTGCTGGCGATCTCGTTTTTAGAAGCACCGCTGAAGTTCCGCGCCGAAGGCCTCGAGTTGCCCGTGGGCCTGGCGATCGGGCGCATCGTGTTCCGGGCCCTCAACATCGTCGAGGTCGTCTGGGCAGTGGTGATCGCGGTGTGTCTGAGCGTCGCCGGACCATCGGGCCCAGTGCTGGTGCTCGCCGCAGTGACAGCCGTGCTCCTCATCGTCCAACTCCTCGTGGTCCGGCCTCGACTCAACCGACGCACCGAGCACGTGCTGTCCGGACACGACGCACCGCGCTCACGCGCACATCACGCCTATATCGGTTTAGAGGCGTGCAAGCTGGCGGCGCTGGTCGCCCTGGGCGCCGCCCTCCTGGCGACCTGACCATCCCGGCAGCGACAAACGAAGGAGAACACCATGAGCATTGAGCAGCCGGCTCTGGAGGCACTCGGCGATCACGACTATCTCTTCCGGTTCGCGCAGGACGAGGACTCCGTGGTCATACGCATCCACGCCGATCCCACCGTCGTCGAACAAATCGCTGACGACGAGCAACGCGTCGTCGAGGCGACGGCGGCGTATCTGATCGCCCGTCAAAGCGCCGACGACCTGCCCGAACAAGTCGACCTCGACACGGTCGCCGCCGCCTACGATGGCTACATCGCCGACCTGCACCGCCAGCTGACACCGCCATCGAACAACTGAGAACCGGGGACCGCCGACATGGACAAGATCTCGCTGACCGCGCTCAGCCGTCAGCATCTGGCGGCCGCGCACGACTCCCACAGCGGCCGCAGCGCACACACCGTCTACGGCGGGCACCACTACACGTTGCGACAGACTCTGATTGCGCTGACGGCGGGCACCCGCCTCGACGACCACGACAGTCCCGGCGAGGCCACACTGCAGGTGCTCCACGGGCGGGTTCGGCTGACGAGCGCCGACACCAGCTGGGATGGTCGCCCCGGCGATCACCTCGTCATCCCCGCCGCCCGGCACGGACTGCACGCCCTCGATGACAGTGTCGTGCTGCTCACCGTCGCCAAATCTGTTGAGCTCAACCGCAAAACCACCTCCGACGAGGATCTGCCCGCGCTTTGAGGCGACGGTCCCGCAGCCGACGCCACGACGGACCTGTGATTCACCGTCCCCCAGGCACGGTCCTCGCTACGCTGGGTGATCGGTTCGGCCCTGGGAGCGGCTCGTGATCACGTTAGACCGCCTGGTCAATGTGCTGGGAAACTACGGGGTGCGCTTGCGGTTCTGCCCCGTTCCCCGGTCCACGGAACTGCGCAGCGTGGTCATGCATGAGCACGCTGCGGATCGCACCGTCGTCGGCGACGTGCTGCTGGGCATCGGAGCGCGCTCGGCCAAAGAGGCGGTGCGCTGGGCCGCCGCTGCGCGGGCGGTTGTTGTGCTGATCCGTGGCGGCGAGGATGACGACACCGCGTTCTCCGGTGCGGCCGAGGGCGTTGCGGTGATGGTGGTCGACCCGGCGATGTCGTGGAGCGAGTTGGCCGCTGTCATCTTCGGACTGGTCTTGGAAGGCCGTGAGACCGAATCAGGTCGTGGCCCAACGGATTTGTTCGCATTGGCCGACAGTTTGGCCGAGGCCACCGGCGGGGCAGTCATCATCGAGGACCGCCTCTCGCGGGTGCTGGCGTATTCCCGGCAACAGCAACACGCCGACCCCGCGCGAGTGGCGGTCATCATCGAGCGACAGGCACCTGAGCGGTTGCGCGAATTCTTCGACGCCCGCGGCGTATACGCAGACTTGGCGGCCTCCGACGAACCGATGTTCGTCTCCGAGGCTCCCGACCACGGCTTGACCGGACGCATGGTGGTGGCGGTGCGCTCGGGACGCGAACTCATGGGATCGGTCTGGGTTGAATGCCGGTCGCCGCTGAAGGGCGCCGCGCTGACCGCGTTGGCCGACGGCGCCCGCACAGTGGCCCTGCACCTGCTGCGCTCCCGTGCCAGCGCGGACCTCGAGCGCCAGATCGAATCCGAACTCGTGATCCGGTTACTGGAGGGCACCGCCGATGCCGCCACCGCAGCCAGTCGGCTCGGCCTGCCGCACGGATTGTTGCGGGTGATCGCGGTGCAGGCGTTCATCGGCGCCGAACGAGATGCCGCGCTGCTGTTGGCGTTCGAGCGCGCCACCACCGGGTTCGGCTGGTCCCGGCCGGGGCGCAGCGCACTGGCCGGTAACACCGTCTACACCCTGCTGCCCGGCGACGAGGCGGACGTCGCGCGGCGGTGGGTCACCGGCCTGCGCGCAGCGCTGTCCGAACGGGTGACGGTGTTGGCCGGCATCAGCGGAGCCGCCGAGGTCGCCGACCTCGTCGCGGCGCGCCACGAGGCCGACGAATGTCTGGCACTCCACGAAATCTGGCCAACTGGCGCGAGGCCCCCGGCCTACGACGAGTCCTGGGACGACATCCTGCTGCAGCGGCTGCGCACCGCGGCGCGCTCAGGCCGATCCCCCGATCGCGGACCGGTGGCCGACCTTCGCCGCCACGACCGCGCGCACACAACCGACTACGTGCCCACGCTGCGGGCCTGGCTGGAGGCGCAGGGCGACCCGACTGAAGCGGGCAACCGTCTGGGAGTACACGAGAACACCGTGCGCTACCGGTTACGGAAAATGGCCGAGATCACCAATCTCGAGCTCGACGACGCCAAAAAGCGACTGGCCATGATGATCGAACTCGCGGCGAGCGACACCGACTGACCGTACGTTGTCGACACATGCCGCGCTTCTGCGGCCAGGCCCGCACGCTGTTCCCGACTCGGTACACGCCGCAGAGCGGGAATGTCTGGCAGACAACGGCATTCAAGACCACACAGAGGAGGGCCATGCGTGCATTTGTCAGGGCTTGCGCTTGCGCACAATCGGTGTCGACGTTAAAGCCCTGGCGCGCTTGGCCGCCCGACGTTCCTTGATGGACAGCGCGGGCTTGCGAACGCTTTTACCCGGAGATTTATCAGCCATTGTCGCTCCTTAATACGAAGTGGCAACCACCTGTCCCGACCATACGTCAGAAAAAATAAAGCGCCACCTATCTCGCAATTGGTGTACCTGTCGCCCGGCGCCTACTTCATCGCCGAACGAAACGGCGTGATCAGACGGCATTGTCGGAACGCGACAACCGGGCATCGGCTGCTTGTCGGATCTCAGCAAGCGCGACCCGCGTGCTGCACGCGAGCATGGAGACAACAACGAAAGTTCAGATGTGGAGGCTTGTGATGAGCGGCGGCGAGCGCATGGACGGCGGCCCCAGGTCGGCGATCGTGGTCGGTGCGGGCATCGTTGGGTTGTCGACGGCGTGGTTCCTCCAAGAGCGTGGCGTCGACGTCACGATGGTGGACCGCTCCGGCGTGGCCGCCGGGGCGTCCTGGGGTAACGCGGGCTGGATCTCACCGGCACTGACCCTTCCGCTGAACTCACCGAGCGTGCTGCGCTACGGGCTGCGCGCACTGGCCGACCCGACCGCCCCGCTGCACATTCCCGTGGCGGCCGACTCCGCGCTCGCGGTCTTCTTGATGCATTTCGTCAGCAACTGCCGGCGTTCGTCGTGGAAGCGGGCGGTCCGCGCGAACGTGCCGCTCAACGAGGAAGCCATCGAAGCCTTCGATGTGCTGGTCGCCAACGGCGTGGACGCGCCGGTCACCGACGCACCGATCACCGCGCTGTTCCGCAGCACCAAACAAGCCGAACGCATGATGCGCGAGCTTCACGGTCTCGAAACCGCCGGGCAGACAATGTCTGTCACCGGATTGGCGGGCGAGGCACTGCGCGAACAAGTTCCGCTGGCGTCGCCGGCGATCACCGCCGCCCTGAGCATCAACGGTCAACGCTTCGTCGACCCCGGACGCTTCGTACACGCGCTGGGACAAGCGGTCATCGATCGCGGTGCACGAATGCACACACTGGAAGTGCGAGGCGTGTTCAGCTCCGGTAGCGGGATCACCGTTTACCCACGCAGCGGCAAGCCGTTGACTGCCGACACCGCGGTGATCGCCACCGGCGCATGGCTATCCCGGCTGGCAGGCAGTCGGGTGCGCGTTCCGGTGCAGTCCGGTCGCGGCTACTCGTTCACCGTGCCCGTGGACCGACCCATTACCGGTCCCATCTACCTGCCCGACGCGCGGGTGGCGTGCACGCCCTACCACGGCGCACTGCGAGTGTCTGGAACCATGGAATTCCGCGACCCCCACGAATCGGTGGTACCGGCACGAGTGGGCGCCATCGTCGCCTCTGCCAGCCCGCTGCTCGAAGGGGTGCGCTGGGCTGAGCGCAGCGACATCTGGGTCGGTCCGCGCCCGGTCACCCCCGACGGTCGCCCTCTGATCGGTGAGATGTCGCGCGGCGTCTACGTGGCCGGCGGCCACGGAATGTGGGGGCTGGCGCACGGGCCGGTGACCGGCCGGTTGCTGGCCGAACAGATCACCACCGGGAAGCAACCCGAAGCCCTGCGTGACTTCGACCCGTTACGCCGAACGGGCCACTAGGCCCGCCAACCGCTGGTCCACACCGCCCGTGCAACCCCTAACCATGGGCGCTCGAGTCGTCAGGGGCGGCGCTTCCGCCACCGGCCCGCCCCTGACGACAACCCCTACCTCAAGGAAAAGGACACCAACGAAATGACTAGCACCGAACGCCTTTGGATGACGCGCGACGCGCACATTCGGCTGCAGGCCGAACTTGCCGCGCTGCGTTCACATCCCAACATCGAAGTTCCTGATGACCTCATGGACTATGAGGTCAACCTCGTCGCGAAATATTCAGCGCGACAAGCACGTATCCGCCAGATCCAGGAACTGCTGTCCACCGCCGTGGTCGGTGAAGACCCCCCCGACGACGGCATCGCCGAACCGGGAATGGTTCTGACCGTTCGTTACGACGACACCGGTGAGATCGAAACATTCCTACTCGGCGTGCGCGGCGCCGAAGAGACCGACATCGACGTGTACTCAACGCAATCACCGCTCGGGCGCGCAATCACCGGCGCGCACGTCGGCGAACAGCGCACCTACTCCATCCCCAGCGGAGCCGACCTGCCAGTCACGCTACTCAAGGCGATGCCGTACGGAATGCACGCACCGGGATCAGCACGGCCAGCTTCATCGGTGGAAAGGAACTGACATGCCCAGCGCTCCACGTGTTTGGATTTCACCACAGGCGCACGAGAGGCTGCACCAGGAGCTGGACACCTTGCGCTTTCTGTTCTCCGCCGGAATTGCCGATGACGATAACGACGAAAACGCGACCGCTGTGCGACGCGCGTGGGAGACGCGAATTCAACAGATTCACGACCTCCTGATCAACGCCGTCGTCGGGGAGGACCCACCCAACGACGGGATCGCCGAACCCGGAATGGTGGTGACCATTCGCTACGACGACACCGGTGACATCGACACATTCCTGCTGGGCGTGCACGGTGCCGAATATGCCGATATGGCGGTCTATTCCATCCAATCCCCGTTAGGTGCCGCCATCGCAGGGGCACGCCCCGACGAACGGCGCACCTACCGGCTGTCCACTGGTCGCGCCCTGACCGTCACAGTCCTGAACGCAGTGCCATACGGCCTCCACGCCGCTGGCCTGAGGCAGCCCACATCCCAATGAAATCGCGGAAGCGTGAAAAGCGAACGCCCACAAGCGATTGAACAACAAGGAGGTCAGCAAGATGACAACCACAATGGAGCGAATGGCCACAGCAGCGCCCGCACGGCCACGCCGACCCAGAATCGCAACTCTGCGAATGCAGTTGAAACCCGCTCACCAGGCCTGCGGGTACGTCCAAGGAGCATGGTGGCCACGATCTACACTGCTGATCCCCGAACTCGCTCCCCTGCTGGCAGCACTGACGTCGCGGTTCGGCCCCATTGACCGTGTGCAATACCACGAAGATGACTGGGGCCCAGTACCGCAACACGTCGAGCACCCCGACGGGACCATACTCCTCGAATCCAACGGCGGCCCGAACGTCATCTCAGTGACCGGAGCCCAGTTCGGCACATTGACGCTGCTGGTGGTCCCCCCGTACACCGACGCTTCACTCGCATACAACGTGGTGATGGCCGCCGCCAACGCCTTCGACTCGTCCACCCCCGAGCAACTACTACTCGGAACCGGCATACATCCCACAACGGACACGACAAACGCAGCTGTCGCGTTGCATCGATGGGAGGCAGACGGAGGAGCCCTTTGTCAGACCACCTGACCTTGACCCGCGCTCGCCAGGGCTGCTAAACATGGCACCACCCGAGAGTTTGAGCGATCGCTCAGCAAGCACACGGGCCACAGCTGGGGATGGACATGGCGATTGCGAACGACACCGTCTATTACGACCCTTATGACGTCGACATCGTCGCCAACCCGTATCCGGTGTATGCCCGCCTTCGCGACGAGGCGCCGATCTACCACAACGAGCGGTATGACTTCTGGGCGTTGTCACGGCACTCCGATGTCGAAGCGGCGCTGTCGAACTGGGAGACGTTCTCCAACAGCCGCAGCGACATCCTCGAACTGATCAAGTCTGACTTCGACATGCCCGGCGGCGTGATGATGTTCCAGGATCCGCCAGCCCATACGCAGCTGCGCGGGCTGATGTCGCGGGTGTTCACGCCTCGGCGGATGGCCGAGGTCGAGGACCAGATCCGCCGATATTGCATCGGCTGCCTCGATCCGCTGGTCGGCTCAGGCGGCTTCGACATCATCACCGAACTGGCCTCGATGATGCCGATGCGGGTGATCGGCATGCTGCTGGGAATCCCGGAATCCGAACAGGTTTCGGTGCGCGACGCCAACGACGCCAACCTGCGCACCAAACCCGGCGCCCCGATGAAGGTCGCCGATCCCGACCGCATCGCCGACGGCCGGGTCTACGCCGACTACGTCGAGTGGCGCGCCAACAATCCCTCCGACGATCTGATGACCGCACTGCTCAACGTCGAGTTCACCGACGAGCAGGATGTCACCCGCAAGCTGACTCGCAAAGAGGTGCTGCACTACACCCAGGTGGTGGCCGGCGCGGGCAACGAGACGACGGGCCGGCTGATCGGCTGGCTGGCCAAGGTTCTCGCTGAGCACCCCGACCAACGGCGCGACGTCCGCAACGACCGCTCCCTGCTGAACCGCGCGATCGACGAAACCCTGCGCTTCGAACCCACCGGGCCGCACGTCGGGCGTTATCTGATCAGAGACTTCGAGTGCTACGGCACGACGGTGCCCGCAGGCAGCGCGATGCTGTTGCTCTTCGGCGCCGCCAACCGCGATCCGCGCCGTTACGACGACCCCGACAGCTTCAACATCCACCGCGACACCATCAGTCATCTGACCTTCGGCAAGGGTGTCCACTACTGCCTCGGCGCCAACCTGGCCAGGCTCGAGGGGCGGGTTGCGCTCGACGAGCTGCTCAACCGCTTCCCCGAATGGGACATCGACTACACAGGTGCCAAGCTCGCGCCGACGTCGACCGTGCGGGGCTGGGAGCGGCTGCCCATCCTGTTGCGCTGAGCGTCGCCTGATCTGGATTGCGACGTTGCCGGACGCGCGGGGACATCGGCCCGCACCTACCTGTGAGATGGATCGCTGTGAATCGGCTGGGCAAAAGCCTAAGACAGCTGATTGACCAGCGAGAATGCCCGTTAATAGATAACCATCCGATTCATCGACCACATAAAGTATGGCCTTGTGCTGCACTTATGCGCGGGGCGATGGTATCGTCGGCGTTAGCTGCAATGACCAGCAGCCGCCAACGGACGCACTGTCCAGTGACGAAGTGAGGACTTAGCCGCATGAAGCCGGAAAACCTCGTTCACCACCCCCATGGCGAGGTAGCTCCGCAGGCACCCGCGCCGGTGACACCGCTGCACGTGCACAGCTGCGGGCGGCTCGGTCTGACGGCCAATCCCCCCGGCTTCCGCCGATCGTTCGGCGACTGGCTGCGCCGCCGCTAGTCTCGGTCGGCGACTCGCCCCGGATTCACCCAGGACGCAGCCGCCCCGATCACCATCATCACCGTCGCGGCGATGAACACCACAGTCAGGCCTGCGTGGAATGGTCCCGAAATGAGATGCGGGAAGAATTCCTTGCCCGTGAGCACCGACGCATTCACCCCGGGCTGCTGCAAGGTGGGGCCCAGGAGTTCGCCGATCGGGTTGTAGCCAAGGAAGGCCGCGAACAGGCTGCCCACCGGCGGTAGCTCGGCGATACGATGCGCGTCGGTCATCGCGACCCCCTGCTGCTGGAGCCCTGCACTCAAGGTCCCCGGCAGCGTCCTGGCCAGGCCTGCGATCATCAGCGAGAAGAAGATGCCGATGGACAGGGACATGCCTGCGTTGGTGAATGTGGCCCGGATGCCCGAGGCCGCGCCACGGTCGGCGGCCGGCACGCTGGACATGATCGCCGCGGTGTTCGGCGAGGTGAAGATGCCCCCGCCCAGCCCGTTGAGGAAGATCAGCAGACCGAACACCCAGAAACTGAAATTCACCGGGATAACCATCAGCGCAAGGAAAGTCGCGGCCATCAACAACATCCCACCGATGGCGAACGGCCGGGAGCCGAACCTGTCCGACAACGTCCCGGACAGCGGACCGGCCACCAGGAAACCAAGCGTCATCGGCAGCAGATAGATGCCTGACCACAACGGTGTCGATTCAAAGCTGTAGCCGTGCAACGGCAACCAGATGCCCTGCAGCCAGATGATCAGCATGAATTGCAATCCCCCACGTCCGACCGCCGCCATCAGACCGGCGAGGTTGCCGAGGGCGAAGGGCTTGGACTTGAACAAGCGAATGTCGAGCATCGGTGCGCGTACCCGAAGTTCGACGATGGACAACGCGCCGAGCAGCAACACCCCCAGCCCGATCGCACCCAGCACCCACGGATTGGTCCAGCCGGTGGGATGCCCGCCGTAGGGTTGAATGCCGTAGGTGATTCCGGCCAGCAGCACGGTGAATCCGACCGCGAACAGCGCAGTCCCCGACCAGTCCAGCCGCGCCGGGGTGCGCACGCCGACCTCCACCAAAGACCGGATACTCCAGACGGTTCCGGCCAAGCCGAGCGGTACGCCCACCCAGAAGACCGCCCGCCAATCCCACTGCGACAGCAGGCCGCCGATCAACAAGCCCAGAAACTGCCCGGCGATCGCCGCGACCTGGTTGACGCCCAATGCCATCCCGCGCTGACGGCTGGGAAAGGCGTCGGTGAGGATTGCCGCCGAGCACGCCATCAGCATCGCCCCGCCGACCCCCTGAACCACGCGCCAACCGATCAGCCAGACGGCGCCGCCCGTCAGATGAAGTGGGTCGAACGACAAGGCGATTGCGGCGATCGTGAAGACGACGAAGCCCAAGGTGTAGATGCGGACCCGGCCGAAGATGTCACCGAGCCGGCCCAGCGGAACCACCAGAACGGCGGTCACGACGAGATACCCCATGAGCATCCACAGCAGATAGCCGACATTGCCCGGCGCCAGCGGATTGAGCCCGATGCCGCGGAAGATCGCCGGCAGCGAGATCAACACGATCGAGGAGTTGATCGAGGCCAGCAGCGCGCCCAGCGTGGTGTTCGACAACGCCACCCACTTGTACCGAGGGTGCTCAACGTCCATCCGACGGCGTCGATGCGCGGTCTCGACGACCGCCTGCTGCTTGGTGTCCGCGACCGGTGCGTCGGTCATCGTGTCTGTCATCGCTATTTTGCATCCCTTCGGCTCCAGTCCAGGGATAGCCAAAACATTCATTAACTATGTAAATGACTTCCTGTGTATTTCCCAGGGGCATGATCCGGTTGGCTCCGGGGTAAATCAGGCCCGTGACTCACCGCGGAATCACCTCCGAAGCCCGGCTCAACCGGCCGTTGTTGCAGGAACTGCTAGCGGCGTTCGGCCCAGTCGGCCAGGAGGACGCCGTCCGCGACATCTGTCGTCGCGAACTCGAACCCCTGGTCGACGAGGCCTGGGTCGACGAGGCAGGCAACCTCGTCGGCCTGGTCCGCGGCACCGGCGACGATGACGATCTCGGTCCGATCCGGGTGATGGCCCACCTCGACGAGCTGTCCATGCTGGTGAAGCGGGTGGAGCCGGACGGATCCCTCCATGTGACCCAGCTGGGCACGATGTATCCGGGAAACTTCGGCCTCGGTCCGGTGGCGGTGCTGGGCAATCACACCACGCTGCCCGGCGTGCTGACCCTGGGCTCCGAGCACACCACTGCTGAAAGCCACCGGATCTGGGAGACCAAGCCGGACCGGGGCGACAAGTCACTGGATTGGAGTCACGTCTACGTGTTCACCGGCCGCACCACCGCGGAACTCGCGGCCGCCGGTGTCCGGCCCGGCACCCGGGTGTGCATCGACGGCGGCAAGCGCACCCTGTTCGAGCTCGGCAAGTTCTTGGGCTGTTACTTCATGGACGACCGCGCGTGCCTGACCGCGATGCTCGAGGCTGCCCGGCTATTGCACGAGGGCGAGCGGCGGCCCGCTCGCGACATCTACTTCGTGGGCACGGTCAGCGAGGAGATCGGCGGCATCGGCGGCACGTATGCCAGTCGCACGCTGCCCGGCGAGATCACCCTGGCCCTCGAGGTCGGCCCCACCGAGCAGGAGTACTCGACATCGGTCACCGGCGGCCCGATCGTCGGCTACAGCGACCAGCAGAGCGTCTACGACAAATCCGTCGCCGACCGGCTGATGGACATCGCCACCGAGCTCGGCCTGGCCCCGCAGGCCGCGGTCCTCGGTGCCTTCGAATCCGATGCCTCGCACTCGCTTTCGGCCGGCCAGACCGCACGCGCAGGACTGCTGTGCCTGCCCACGTTGAGTACGCACGGCTATGAGGTCGTTGCCGTCGACGCGATCCCCGCGATGTCCGAAGTCCTGCTCACCTTCCTGCTCGACACACGAATCCCGGGGAGCCGACAAAGACCATAGGCAGGACAGACGAAGGCGATCACCACCCACGGGCGGGGTGCCGCGGTGGGTGTGTGAAAGCGATTGCGGGACAACCCGTCGCAAGACCCGCCCGAGCGTAGCTGATCGGATTGCCGCCGCTTCGGCTCTTGCGCCTTTTCCGGTTGAACTAGCCGTTACGAATTCGGCGCACCACCAGGACGACGGTCACCACGCTGACTCCGGCCAGCGCCGCGGCCACCGGGGGTTTCTTGACGAAACGCAGCACCGCGGCCTTGACGTCGTCGGCGATGCGCTGTGGGTTGGCACGCTCGGCCAGCGAGTCCACCGTCACCGCCAGCCGGTCACGCGCCTGGTCGATCTCGGCCTTGATGACCTCGGGATCCCGGTCCACCACTTCCGTCCTCCAAACTCTGCCGCCCTGCCGAACTACCCTAGATCAAGCCGGGCTAACCCCGATGCACCGGTAGATGAAGGGATCACAAGGTGACCGAGACAGCACGCCTCGAAGTCGGCGACAAGGCGCCGGCGTTCAGCCTGCTTGACGCCCAGGGCAAGACCGTGAAGCTGTCCGACTTCACCGGCCGCAAGGTGATCGTCTACTTCTACCCGGCCGCGATGACACCGGGCTGCACCAAGCAGGCCTGCGACTTCCGGGACAGCCTGGCCGAGCTCAACGGTGCAGGCATCGACGTCATCGGCATCTCGCCCGACAAGCCGGAGAAGCTGGCGAAGTTCACCGAGCGCGACGAGCTGACGTTCCCGCTGCTGTCCGACCCCGAAAAGAAGGTCCTCACCGAGTGGGGCGCCTACGGCGAAAAGAAGCTGTACGGCAAGACCGTGCAGGGCGTCATCCGATCAACGTTCGTGGTGGACGAGAAGGGCAAGATCGAAGTTGCCCAGTACAACGTCAAGGCCACCGGGCACGTCGCCAAACTGCGCCGGGACATCTCGGTCTAGTTGCCCGGGTCGCCCAGCTTCCCCAGCAGTAGCGCCTCGGTGGTGGCGGCGCGTTCCAGCACCCCGAGATGCAGGCTCTCGTTGACGCTGTGCGCCTGCGTGCCCGGGTCCTCGACACCGGTCACCAGGATGGTGGCATCGGGGAACGCGGTGGCGAATTCCGCGATGAACGGGATCGAGCCGCCCATGCCCATGTCGACGACGTCGGTGCCCCAAGCCTCCCGGAAGGCAGCCCGGGCGGCCTCGTAGACCGGTCCGCTGGCGTCGATCGCGTACGGCTGGCCCACATCACCCGGGATGATGCTGACATGCGCGCCCCAGGGCGCGTGCTGCTCGAGGTGCCGTCGTAGCGCGTGCAAGTGGACCACGGCGTCGCCGCCTGGAGCCACGCGCATGCTGACTTTGGCACGAGCGCGCGGAGTGAGGGTGTTCGACGCCTTGGCAATCGGTGTCGTGTCGATGCCGACCACCGTGATTGCAGGCTTGGCCCACATGCGTTGCGCCACACTGCCCGAGCCGATCTCCTGAACACCGTCCAGCAGTCCGGACTCGGTGCGGACCCACCGCGGCCCGCGGTCGATGTCGGCGGCACTGGATTCGTACAGGCCTTGCACAGCGACGTTGCCGTCGTCGTCGTGCAGGCTGGCCAGCAGTCGCACCAGGACGCTGAGCGCGTCGGGCACCACTCCGCCCCACAGCCCCGAGTGCAGGCCGTGGTCGAGTGTGGCGACCTCGACCACGCAGTCGGCCAGGCCGCGTAATGACACTGTCAGCGCGGGGATTTCGGAGGTCCAGTTGTCCGAGTCGGCGATCACGATGACGTCGGCAGCCAGCTTGTCTTTGTGCGCGGCGAGCAGCCGCCCCAGTGACGGTGAGCCGGACTCCTCCTCCCCCTCGACGAACACTGTCACGCCGACCGGAGGCTTGCCGCCGTGCGCGCGGAACGCCGCCAGGTGGGTGGCGATGCCCGCCTTATCGTCGGCGGTGCCGCGCCCGTAGAGCCGGCCGTTACGCTCCGTCGGCTCGAAGGGAGGTGAATTCCATTGCGACGGTTCACCTTCAGGCTGGACATCGTGATGGGCGTACAGCAGCACGGTCGGCGCACCGGGCGGGGCGGGATGATGCGCGATCACGGCCGGAGCACCGCCCTCGGCGACGATCTCTACTTGCTTGAAGCCGGCCGTACTCAGCAAATCGGCCACGGCTCGCGCACTGCGGTGTACCTCGTCGCGACGAGCCGGATCGGCCCACACCGACTGAATGCGGACCAGGTCCTCGAGGTCAGCCCGCACCGAGGGAAGTACGGCCTGCACGCGCTCGACGAGATCACTCATGCAGACGACGTTAGTCGGTCGCAGAGGTCAGTGAGTTAGCGGAAGAGATCGCGCGAACAACTCAGCTCGGTGCTGTCAACAAGACCTTCAGCGCTCCAGTTTCTGCCGGTCGACTGAAGGCGTCATACGCGGCATCGAAGTCGTCGAAGGTGAAGCGGTGCGTGATCATCGCTGACGTGTCGAGTTGGTGGCCGGCCACCAGATCGATCAGCGTGGGAGTGGAGTAGGTGTCCACCAGTCCGGTGGTGATGGTGAGGTTCTTGATCCAGATGTCTTCCAGGTGCAGGGTTGCCGGAGCGCCATGCACACCGATGTTGGCGACGTGGCCACCGGCCCGGGTCAGCCTGACCGATTCCTCGAACGTGGCCGGGGTGCCCACTGCCTCCATGACACAGTCGGCACCGAGGCCATCGGTCAGCGAGTCGATGACCCCACGCGCCGATGTCGTCTGAGGATTCACCACCACATCGGCACCGAACTTGCGCGCCGCCTCCAATCGGGAGTCGGCCACATCGATGCAGACGATCGCACGGGGGCTGTAGAGCCGGGCCGTCTGGACAGCGGCCAGGCCGATTGGTCCGGCGCCGACGATCGCCACCACATCACCGGGGCGAACAGCCCCGTTGAGTACACCCACCTCATACGACGTGGGCAGAATATCGGCCAACATCACCATTTCGTCGTCGCTGACGCCCGCTGGGACCTTATGCGTCGAATTGTCGGCAAAAGGGATCCGGACATACTCGGCTTGAGTGCCGTCGATCAGGTGACCGAGAATCCACCCACCACCACCTAGGCACTGTCCGTAGCGGGATTCCCGACAGAAGCGGCATTTGCCGCAGGAACTGATACAGGACACCAGGATTCGATCGCCGACGTTGAGGGTTTCAACCGCGGAACCCACGGCGGTGACCGTGCCGACCGCTTCATGGCCGAGAATCCGGCCTGCCTCGACTTCGGGGACGTCGCCCTTCAATATGTGCAGATCTGTGCCGCAGATGGTGACGGCATCGACCCGGACTATTGCGTCAGCCGGGTGCTGAATCTGCGGATCCGGCACCTCCTGCCATGCACGCCGGCCAGGACCTTGATACACAAGAGCTTTCATGTTCGCTTCCCTCCAGCGTCATCGAGTGCTTGGAGTCAACGATGTCAGCCAGGACGAAGCGCGGTAAGGGTAACCAGGTCACCAATCGAAAGGACCTAGGCCCTTCACCGGTACAGCCGCGCGCGCTCGGCTACGCCGTCTCCAGGATGGCCACCGCGGCGGCAGTGTTCCCCTCGTGGGTCAGCGACACATGGATGGTGACCTCGGCCAGATGCTTGGCGATGTCGCCGGTGAGGCGGACCTTGGGTCGGCCCCACATATCGGTGATCACCTCGATGTCGCGGTGAATGCCCTCCGGCAACACCGGACGCTGTGCGAAGCGCGAGCCCGACCAGGCCTTGATGACAGCCTCCTTGGCGGCCCACCGAGCCGCCAGGTGCCGCGCCGCCACCGAACTCTTGTCGGCGGCATCGCGGCGCTCACCTGGCGTGAACGTCTCGGCGAACACCGTTCCCGGCTGGTCGACCTGCTCGGCGAAGTCGGGAATGGAGACCACATCGATCCCCACTCCGACTATCGCCACGCCGCGACTTTATCGCACGTACGCGTCGTCATCGCCCAACCGTGAGGCCGGGTCGAGCAGCATCGCCGCCTCTTGGCGCTTCTCCGGCTCGTCGTGGTTGAACCGGCGACCGGCCGGCTTCTCGAACATCGGCCGTCCACCGGCGATGGCCGAAGCCAGTCGACGCTGACCGGCCAACACCCGCTCGTGCGACCGCTTGGTGTAGTCCGCCCGGTCCTGCTCGCTCAGCGAGGCCAGGAACGCCTGCGGGTGCACCAGCGCGACCAAACCCGACACGTGACCGAAGCCGAGGCTGGTCACCAGACCCGCCTTGAGCGGGAACTTGTCGCCCATGCGCAGGGTCTCCCGCGGCCACACGAAGTGCCCAGCAGTGGCCAGCTCATCATCGACGCAGTCCAGGCTGCGGTTCGGCGGGATGACGCCGTCGCGCAGGATCTGGCAGAGCCCAATCATCTGGAAGACAGCCGCGCCGCCCTTGGCGTGACCGGTCAGGCTCTTCTGGCTGACGACGAACAGCGGAGCGCCGGGGGCACGGCCCATCGAGTCGGCCAGCCGCTCGTGCAGCTCGGTCTCGTTGGGATCGTTGGCCAGCGTCGAGGTGTCGTGTTTGGAGATCACCGCGATGTCGTCGGCCCCCACACCCAGCTTGGCCAGCGAGCGAGCCAGCTGCGAGTCCTTGCCTCCGCGACCGGCACCCAGCGCGCCCAGCCCGGGAGCCGGAATCGATGTGTGCACGCCGTCGCCGAAACTCTGGGCGTAACCCACCACCGCCAGCACCGGCAGACCCATCCTCAGCGCCAGATCACCCCGCGCCAGCAGGATGGTGCCACCGCCCTGGGCCTCCAGGAAGCCAAGCCTGCGACGGTCGTTGGCGCGCGAGAACTTCGAGTCGCTGATGCCCTTGGCCCGCATCACCTGGGTGTCGGCCGTGGCCGCCATGTCACCGAAGCCGATGACGGCTTCCAGCGTCATGTCGTCGAAGCCACCGGTGACCACGAGTTCGGCCTTGCCGAGACGGATCTTGTCCATGCCCTCCTCGACCGACACCGCGGCGGTGGCGCACGCGCCGACCGGGTGGATCATCGAGCCGTAGCTGCCCACGTAGGACTGAATGACGTGCGCGGCAACGACGTTCGGCAGGACCTCCTGCAGGATGTCGTTCGGCTTGGCCTTGCCCATCAGGTTGCCGTGGTACATCGTCTGCATCGAGGTCATACCACCCATGCCGGTGCCTTGCGTGGAGGCCACGAGGCTCGGGTGCACCCAGCGCATCAACTCGTTCGGGGTGAAGCCGGAAGACAGGAACGCATCGACGGTGGCGACGATATTCCACAGCGCCACCCGGTCGATCGAGCTGGCCATGTCCGGGCTGATACCCCAGACCGTCGGGTCGAAGCCGGTCGGGATCTGCGCCCCGACTGTTCGCGACAGCTTTGTCTTGCGCGGCACGCGAATCTCGGTGCCCGCCTTGCGGATCACCTCCCAGTCGCCGGAGTCCGGTACCGGGCGGGCGACCGTGTGCTCGGGATCGAACTCCACGAACGCACGGGCATCGGCTTCCGAGGACACCACGAAGCTGAAGTCCTTGTCCAAGAAGACACTGACCATCAGCGGCGAGGCGTGATCGGGATCGATGGCGCCGTCATCAACAAACTCGCGAATTCCACATTTTTCGACGACGGCATCGTGGTAGCGCTCGACCAGCTCGGCCTCGTCGACCAGTTCGCCGGTCGCCGTGTCGTACCAGCCCGGCTTGGGGTCGTCCTCCCACACGATCAGCCCGGTGGTCCAGGCCAATTCGAGCACGCCGGCCGCCGACAACTCGTGGTCGACCTCCATCTCGAAGCGGGTGCGCGACGAGCCGTACGGGCCCAGTTCGGCGCCGCCGACGATCACGACCAGGTCGGCCGGATCGACGTCGAGATCGGCCCACACCGGCGGCGTGTTCGCGACGTAGCCGCGCGGCGGTGACGGCAGAGCTGCGATGGTGCCTCCCACCGGCTCGTCACTGGATGCCGTTGCGTCGGCGCTCATTTCCTCGCGGGCCTTGGCGGCCAGCTCGGCCATGTCGAGTTGAACGTCACCGAGTCCACCGGTCAGGTCCACCCTCAGCGGTGCGTTGGCTGAGGCGACCTTGGCCTCCACTGAGCACAGATCGAGCAGCATCGAAGCCATCTCTTCGGTGCTATAGGTGGTGACGCCGGCCTCTTCGACCGCACCGACGATCGCGTCGTTGTGGCCCATCAGGCCGGTGCCCTTGGTCCAGCCGATCAGCGCATGCGCGAAGCTGACCCGTTGTGCCCAGGACGTTTCCGCGTTCCAGCGGTTGACCACCGCGTCCAGCGCGGATTTGGACTCGCCGTAGGCGCCGTCACCGCCGAACATGCCGCGGTTGGGTGAGCCGGGCAACACCACGTGCAGACGCGAGGCGATATCGCGCTCGGCACCGATCGACGAGAGCCCGCCGATCAGCCGCTGCACGGCCCACAGCAGGACTTTCATCTCCATCTCGGAGCGCGAGCCGGCCTCCGACAGATCGCCGGCCACCCGCGGCGCGGCGAACGGGAACAGCAACGTCGGGGTCAACGCGTCCTTGAGGTGGATCGCTTGCGGCCCAAGGCTTTCGGTCTGCTCGCTGCCGACCCACGACGCGAGCGCATCGATGTCGGAGTACGAGGCCATGTTGGCCGGGACCACCCACAGCGACGCGCCGAAGCGGGCGTGGTCGCGGTAGAGCGCTTTGTAGAACGCCAGTCGGTCATCGTCGAGCTTGGACGTCGTCGCGATCACGGTCGCGCCGCCGTCGAGCAGACCGGCGACCACCGATGTGGCGATCGAGCCTTTGGACGCGCCGGTGACCACCGCGACCTCGCCGGAATACTGACCGGTTCCCGGGTTTTCAGCACCGGCGGCGATCCGGCCGAACAGCGAGGCGTGGATGTTACGCCCGCTGGCCAAGGCCTTTCCTTGCCACCAGTTTGCCTGGGTGGCAACGACATTGCCAGCACCCTCGAATCGCTCCGAGAGACGCACCCAATCCGCGTCGATATCGTCCTCGTCGGCCAGCCACAGCTTTACCAGATCCTCGCGAGCGCTGGCCCAGCGGTCATCGAGCAGCACCGCCTTCTTGGCGTCGAAAGCCGGGGCCACCAGCCGCGGCCAATCCGAACCCAGCTCGGCCGTGACCAAGTCGATGAGCTCGGCGTCGGTGGCCGCAGGATCGGCCGTCACCGGGTTGTCCAACCCGAGCTCTCCCAGCACCAGGCGGGCCGCCGAAGCCAACACACCGGCACGGCCGGTCACCTTCTCAGCGAATTCGGTCAGTGCGGCCGAGTCGACCACACCACCACCGGCACCACCGGCCGACGGCAGCGACACCGCGATGCCCTTACGGGCAGCCACCGAGGTGACCGCGGCGTCGATCGCCTTGTCCACGGCCGCGGCATCGGCCAGCGCACCGTCGTGCAGGCCGCCCAGTGCACCGCCACGCACGCTGCTGCCCTCACGGGTGCCCAGCGCGAGTTCGGCGGTGACGTGCTTGGCCCAGCCATCACCGAGTTCCCAAGTCTTCTTGACCCGTTCGGCAATCACGGCCGGCCGCTTACCGGACGGGCCGAGCACCGTGCGCAGCTGGTCGTTGATCGCATCGGAGAGGACCGGACCGAACGGCTTATAGGTGCGCGCCAGCTTGGAGACCTGGCCCTTCAACGACGCCAGGTCCGCTTCGGCCGCACCGTCGATTGCACCGAGGTTCAGCTCGGAGCCCAGGTCCACAAGCAACTGGTTGCGTCGCGAGGACGCGCCGTCGGTGATCGACTCGATGGAATCCAGCAACTCGATCTGGTCGATGCGCATCTTGGCACTCAACGCGATCAGCGCCAAAGTAGCGTCGCCGGCGTCGAATCCGATGTCATCCGGGCGCGGACCGCCCGAAGGTGCGGCTGCCGGAGCGGCCTCGACCGGTGCGGCTTCGGCCGGCGCGTCGGCGACGGCAACCGGTTCGTCGAAATCATCGTCCGAGGCCGGGTCTTCGTCGCTGGCGAACAGCACGGCGAAGTCACGCTCAGAGTTGAGCACTTCCACTGTGCTGTGGGCGTATTCGGGCAGCTTCAGCGTGTTGCTGGCCAAGCCCGCCACCGTCGGCGCGGGCTTCACACCGATCTCGACGAAGCGCTCGACACCGAGACCGCCGGCCGCCTCCTCGATGAACAGCAGGTCCTGCGTCTCGATCCAGCGCACGGGGCTGGCGAACTGCCAAGCGAGCAACTCGACGACGATCTTGCGGCACAGCAGGCCGGGCTTCTCGTTGCGCCAGGTGTCGTAGTCGGCCAGCACCTCGTCGAGCGGCTCGGCGGGCACCAGGTCCCGGATCTCCTGAACGAAGTCGAGATCGAGCGTGAACGGCCGAGGCACCAGGTTCGGAATGTAGCGCCCGACGATCAGGGCCGGGTCGGGATCCTCGGGCATGACGCGTTCCAGCGCGCGGCGGAAGTCGTCGACACCGACTCGCAGCACGTCGGAATGGAACGGGACGTCGATGCCGGGGACCAGGATGAACGACCGCTTGCCGCCGCTGAGCTCGCGGCGCCGCTCGACCTCTTCCTCCAGTGCCTCCAGGCCGCGCACCGTGCCTGCGATCGCGTACTGCGAGCCACGCAGGTTGAAGTTGACGATCTGCAGGAATTCTTTTGTACGGTCGGCGATTTCGGCGACGAAGTCCTTGACGTCGGCGTCCGGAAGGTCGATCTGAGACGGGCGGATGGCCGCCAACCGGTAGTTGGAGCGACCCATCTCGTCGCGCGGGACGATGTCGTGCATCTTGCTGCCGCGGTGGAACACCACCTCCAGCAACGCCTCCAGCTTGTAGACGTTCGATACGCACGCCAGTGCGGTGTACTCACCGACCGAGTGGCCGCAGGCGATGGCACCCTCGACGAAGGCACCCTGCTCACGCATCTCGGCGACCTGTGCGGCAGCGACCGTGGCCATGGCGACCTGAGTGAACTGCGTCAGGTAGAGCACACCCTCGGGGTGCTGGTAATGCACACCGGAGGCGATCAGGCTGGTCGGGTTGTCCCGGACCACATGCAGCACCGAGAAGCCCAGCGTTTCGCGGGTGAACTTGTCGGCGATGTCCCACACCTTGCGGGCGGCCTTGGACCGGGCACGCACCTCCATGCCCATGCCCTTGTGCTGAATGCCCTGACCCGGGAAGGCGTACACCGTCTTCGGTGCGGCCAGCCGCGCGGTGGCGCTCATCACGAGGTCGGTACCGATTTTGGCGGTAACTTCCAAAACCTCTGCGCCCAAATCGATTCCAACGCGGTCGACCCTGAAGTCGATGTCGTCGCCGGGTGAGACCATGCCCAGGAAGCGGGCGGTCCAGCCGATCAGCTTGGCCGGCGGGGCGGGCTTGCCGTCGGTCGCGGTCACCACATGCTGCGCAGCGGCCGAAAGCCACATGCCGTGCACGATGGGCGATTCCAGCCCGGCCAGTAGCGCGGCGGCCTGGTCGGTGTGGATCGGGTTGTGGTCACCGGAGACCACAGCGAACGGACGCATGTCGACGGGCGCGCCGATGCTGACGTCGCGACGACGACGACGCGGGGTGTCGGTGGCGTTCTCCGACACCGCTCCCCCGGCCCGTACCGGATCGGTGAGTTCCTTGGCGCCGGTGCGGCCGCGGATGGCGAAGCGCTCCTCGAGAACCGCCAGGATCATCCCATTGGCGTCGGTGACGTTGACCGTGACCGGCACGACCCGGCCGACCTCGGTGTCGGTGGCCACCGAAGCTGTTGCGGTGACGGTCAATTGCGTCGGTTCCTTGGGCAGCGGCTTGAGCAGCCGGGCCGCGTGGTCCAGATGCACCAGGCTCAGCAGGCCCTCGACGACCGGGAAGCCGGTGTCGGTGGCCGCGCCTCCGATGGCGGCGAAAACCGCCGGCCAGCAGCGGCCGACCAGCGCGTCGGGAACGGTCGACAGGGTCGGCGCCAGCGGCGAGCCGAACGTCGCGGTGACACCGGTGTGATCGGCGACCCGCTCAGGATCCCAGCCCACGGTGACCGTGGTGGAGCCGTTGACGACCGGCGGCAGCGCGTCAGGTCCATCGACTCCGGCGGCGATGGCCAGCACGGCACGCATCGCGGTCGCTGCGTCCTCCGTACGGACCACCGGCATGCCGCCGTCGATCACGGTGGAGGGCAGGCTGAACGCGATGTCGATCCAGGTGCCCGACAGCGGGACACTCAGCACGACCCGGTCATCCGCGGTGACCTCGAGGCGTGCCCCGGTGGAATGATCTGTGGCGGTGCGGTTGTCGCGCACCTGCCAACTCGAAGGCGCCGCGATGCGATGCACCGGGTTGGTGGCGGTGCGACCGGCCCACAGCACATCGGGCGAATCCAGCACGATCGCCAGCGGGCCGGTCGCGTCGGTGCGCACCCGCAACCGTGAGGCGACCTGCTCGGGCGCAGCGCCGGAAGCCAGCACCTCGTCGACGGCGGTCCGCTCGAAGCGGTCGAGGAGCTCACCGACCGGCTCGTCGACCCGGGTGATACCGGCGACGGCCTGAGTGCCGGGGATGACGCACACCTGATCGGCGGTGTAGCGCGCATCGTGGGCCTGCCACAGCGAGTCGCTGCGCCACCAGCGCCGCACGTCTTTGTCGATGACCGGAACGAAGTTGACCGGCTTGCCGAGCGTCTTGCACAGCTGGACGAAGAACGGCACGTCGGCCGGATGCAGCAGTACCGACTCGGCATCGGGATAGCTGGTCAGCAGCGCTCGCAGGGCCTGATCCGGATTCTCCAGCAGCCACTCACCGTCGGCCGAGGACGCGTCGAACAGCGTCTCGATCGGGCCGGTGTCTTTGGGGTTGAGGCGGGCCTCAGCGCGCTGCAGCATCTCGGCGAAGCGGTCCCGCCAGGTGATGTCGAGCCACGGCGAGTCGGCGGTCTTGGTATCGGCAGTCGAGTCACCGTCACCGATGGAGAGCTCGACGAAGCGCCGCAACCACTGCAGATAGGTCATATCGGCGACATCGCCGAAGTAGGGCTTGGCGGTGACCGCCATCGCCGCGATGATCTCCTCGCGACGCTGCGCGACAGCGTCGGGGTCACCGGCGACCTCGTCGAGCAGGCGGCCGCAGCGGGAGGCGGCGTTGTCGATCTCGTGGATGTCGGCGCCGAGCTGGCTGCGCCCGGATGCCATGCCGTTCACGGCTTTTCCTGCGCCGACCCAGTGGTCGGTGCCGACCGTGTCGACCAGCAGTTGCTTAACGGCCGGGGAGGTGGTGGCTTCCAGGCAGGCCATCGCTGCGGTACCGACGAGGATGCCGTCGACCGGCATCAACGGGTAGCCGTAGACCGCCGACCACCGGCCGGACAGGTATTCCGCGGCACGCTCAGGCGTGCCGATGCCGCCACCGACGCAGACCGTGATGTTGGCGCGGCCACGCAACTCCGAATACGTGGTGAGCAGAAGGTCGTCGAGGTCTTCCCAGGAGTGGTGGCCACCGGCGCGGCCGCCCTCGATGTGGACGATGACCGGCTTGGTGGGTACCTCGGCGGCGATCCGGATGACCGAGCGGATCTGCTCGACGGTGCCCGGCTTGAACACCACGTGGGCGATGCCGACGGTGTTCAGCTCGTCGATCAAATCGACGGCGTCCTCCAGATCGGGGATGCCGGCGCTGACCACGACGCCGTCGATCGGAGCGCCGGACTGACGCGCCTTCTGCACCAGGCGCTTGCCGCCCAGCTGCAGCTTCCACAGGTAGGGGTCGAGGAACAGCGAGTTGAATTGAATGGTGCGGCCTGGCTCGAGCAGCGTCTCGAGCTCCGCGATGCGCATGTCGAAGATGGCTTCGGTGACCTGGCCACCCCCGGCCAGCTCGGCCCAGTGGCCGGCGTTGGCAGCGGCGGCGACGATCTTGGCGTCGACGGTCGTCGGCGTCATGCCCGCCAGCAGGATAGGCGAGCGGCCGGTGAGCCGGGTGAGCTTGGTCGAGAGCTTCACCGAGCCGTCGGGCAGGGTGACAACCGAGGGCGCGTAGCTCGACCACGGCTTGGCCACCTCCGGTACGGCGCCGACGGTGAACAGATTGCGCTGCCCGCCTCGGGTGGCGGCGGGCACGATGCCGATGCCGAGGCCGCGGATCACCGGCGCGGTGAGCCGGGTGAGGATGTCACCGGGGCCGAGGTCGAGAATCCAGCGGGCGCCGGCGTCGCCGAGAGCGGTGACCTCTTCGACCCAGTCGACCTGCTGAACCAGAATCGCGTCGGCCAGGCCGCGAGCGAGGTCGACGTCCAAGCCGACGGCTGCTGCCCAGCGACCGACGATGTCGATACCGTCGGCCAGCCGCGGCGTGTGGAATCCGACCTCGACCTGAACCGGATCGAAAACGGGCGCGAAGACTGCGCCGCCGCGATTCTTGTTCTTGCGGTCGGCGGATTCGGCGTCGGCGATCTGTGCGCAGTAGAGCTCGAATCGGGACAGCTGTTCGGGGGTGCCGGTGATGACCACCGAGCGCCGGCCATTACGAATCGAGAGCACCGGAGGCAGCACGGTGCGGACGTCTTGAGCAAACTCTTCGAGCAGCTCGTAGATGCGCTCGGGTTCGGCATTGGTCACTGAGACCATCGGCGGGCGGTCACCGAGGACGGAAATGCCGCGGCGACGGGCGACCAGGGTGCCGGCAGCGCCGATCAGCTGGGCCAAAGCCAGCAGCTGGACGTCTTTGGCCCCGCCGGCGCGCAGCGCCTCCACGGCCAACACGCCCTGCGAGTGACCGGCGACGGCCACCGGTGGGGCAGCCGCCAGATCCATCCCCTGACGGGCCAGTGCGCGAATAGCGGCAATCTGGGTCAGCAGGACGCCGGGCACCGACACCGCCGCCGAAGTCAGCTGCTTGGCTGAGGGCACCTTCTCCTCGGCGGCCAGCGCGCGCACCCAGCGCAGCGGCTCGAAGCCGATCGGGCGGACCACGACAAGTTCGTCGGCGACGGGCTCGAGCAGCAGCTCAGCCTCGCCGGCCAGTGTCGCGAGCTCGGATTCGATGCCGGCCGAGGTGACCAGCTCTTCAAGAGTTTCCAACCAGGCACTGCCCTGCCCACCAAAGGCCACGGCATAAGGCTCACCCGCGGTGAGACGGTCGACCAGCGCATGCGTGGTGGTCGCCTTGGCGCCCCCGCGCCATGATCCGTCGCCCGTGAACAGCCTGTCGTGCTCGTGGATCGTCACCTTGTGTATCTCCCTGTCGTGCTCGTCGTCGCGGTCGTCGCGTCTTCGTCTCGTATGTCGGTGTGGGCGATTCCCCGTCGAATCACGGTCTCCGCGCGCGCTCCCCGGGAGGGCGCCGGCTGACATCCCGCTCTACTAAGAGTGGCATAAGAAGCAGCATTGTTTTTCGTCCAAGATTGGTTACTGACGAGTTCTACGGACGGGTAACAGCACGCCGGGTAGCACCGCGCCAAACAGGCGCACAGACCTTCCGGGACAAACGTCCTGCATGCAGGTGGTTACGGTCGAGTAGGCACAACAGTGCTGTTCAAAGCACGATTGTTATTGAATCGTTACCTTCGATTTTTGAGCCGGTTGTCGCAGGTAAAAAACTTCAGCCAAGCACTTGCTAGGTTTTTCAGTCCACGATTGTTCACCAAAATTGCGCCGCGGAGTTTGCTGGCAAATCCTTACCGGTCGGTAAGTTTTCCGCGTCGAGTCAATCCCACTGGCCGAATTGCGGCTTCATGATGTTGTTCAGGTCCACTCCGATACCCGCCACCTTGCGCTTGTCGATCTCTACCTGGTGCAGGTGCGCGGCGGGGTGCGTGAAGCCCTTCGGCGACCCCCAGTTGTGCTGCCAGAACCAGGACCCTATGCCGTCCTGCAGCGCCCAGTCGATGACCTTGGAGTTGCCGTACACGCCGACGCGTGGGTGTCCGAGGACAGATTCCCAGGCCCGCAGGTACGGCGCCACCTGTGTCTTGTATTGGTCCAGGGTGGGGTCGTCGTCAATCGACACGTAGATCGGGGCAGCGACCGGGCCGCCCGCGGCAGTGTGCAGCTGCCAGCCCCGCTTGGCGTGGCTGAGGCCGGCCTGCTGTCCGCCGAGCCAGTCCGCGGTGTCCTGCTTGCCGAACTGGTAATTGGACACGATCTTCAGCCCCGCCTGGTACAGGTCGCGGGCCTCGGCCAGCTGAATCGGCTTGCCCACCATCCAGTCACCGCCCGGCCGCCGGTCTGAGACGTACCGGATGGCGCCGACAGCACCGGAGGCCTTCAGGTCATTGGCGCTGATGACGCCGGCCGCATAGTCCAGCAGCACGCCGAGCGGAGCCGTGGTCGCGGTGGCCGGGGCAGCAGTCGCGGTCGGCGGGGCGAGTGTTGACGCCAGCGTCCCCAGGCCCACGGCAGCCGGGGTGACGGCGGCCAGTTTCAGGACGTCGCGGCGCGACATGGACACAGACCTCAGAATAGGACAATTACCTCAGTAGCCACACCATCGACACTGGTCACATCCGCATCACCTGCCGAGAATGAACGGGAATGAATTTGCCTCGCCGGGAGATGATTGAAGCGGCGGATGAAAGGTGATGGTCAGTGCGGGCCTGGATTGTGTGGTCGACGGGAACGTTGGCCTACATCGTGGCCGTCCTGGATCGCACCACGCTCGGGGTCTCGGGACTGGATGCCGCCAAGAGGTTTTCGGCGAGTCCCGGCGTGCTGTCGACCTTCGTCGTGCTGCAGGTGGTCGTCTATGCGGCCGCACAAATTCCTGCCGGCCTGCTGCTGGACCGCTTCGGATCCAAGAAGATGATTCTGGCCGGCGCGACGCTGATGGTCGCCGGTCAGTTGACGTTGGCGTTCACCGTCTCGTTGCCCACCGCGATCGCCGCCCGCGCGGTCGTGGGGCTGGGCGACGCGTTCACGTTCATCTCGGTGCTGCGTCTGGTGCCGCACTGGTTCAGACCGCGGCAGATTCCGTTGGTCACCCAGCTGACCGGCATCTCAGGTCAACTCGGACAAGTGCTTTCGGCGGTGCCATTCTTGGCCCTGCTCATCGGGTCCGGGTGGACGAGGGCGTATGTGGCCGTCGCGGCATTCGGGGTGCTGTCTGCGGTACTCACGTTGCTTCTGGTGAAGAACACCCCGAGCGGAGTGACGGTCCACGATCCGGTGGTCAGCCTGCGCGAGACGCTGGCCAGCGTGAAGACGATATGGATGAGGCCGGGCACCCGGCTGGGCTTCTTCACCCATATGGGCACCCAGTTCTCGGTCACCGTCTTCGCGCTGATGTGGGGTGTCCCGTATCTGACGGTGGCGCAGAACCTTTCACGTAGTGAGGCAGGCACCCTGCTGACCATTTCGGTGGTAGCCGCGATCGTCTTCGGGGTGCTGATCGGCATCATCACCGGGCGACACCCCCACCGCCGATCCTGGATCGTGCTGGGCATCATCATCAGCAACGCGTTGATCTGGACGGTCGTGCTGGCGTGGACGTCCGCCGCGCCGCGCTGGCTGCTGGTCGTCCTGATCGTGGTCATCTCGTGCGGTGGGCCCGGCTCGATGGTGGGGTTCGACTTCGCCCGCACCTTCAACCCGCGCTCGACGCTGGGCACCGCGCAAGGCGCGGTGAACATGGGCGGCTTCCTCGCCTCGCTGTTGGTCATGCAGGCGATGGGCGTGGTCATCGGTGCGGCCGGCGGGTACTCGTTCTCCTCGTTCCGACTGGCCTGGTGCGTGCAGTACGTCGTGTGGGCGGTGGCCATCGTCGGCATCCTGATCACCCGCAGAAAGGCTCGGCGCACGATCGGTGACATCGAGGAAAGCCGGTACCTACTCGAGTTCTTCCACGACCCCGAGCTGGCACCGACTACCCCTCGTCGGGATGGCTGATCAGCGGTTGCGGCTGCTCTCGCGGCGGTTGGCCTTCTTGATCGCGTCGACAAGTTCGCCCTTGTTCATCGACGAACGTCCGCTGATGTCGAGCCGCTTGGCGACGTCGAGCAGATGCTTCTTGCTGGCGTTGGCATCGACGCCCTCGGCGGTCTTGCCCTTGGCGTTCGGGCCGCCGCTGCGCGCCCGGGCATCCGACGGACCCTTGGAGCTCTTGGGCTCCCAGTGATCGCCGACCTTTTCATAACTGTGCTTCAACGCGCTATAGGCCACGCGGTGGGCACGCTCACCCTCGCCGTACTCCTTCGCCGCCGAATCGTGGGCCTTGGCGAAGGTCCGCTGCGCCTTCGCAGGGGACTTCTTCAGGGTGCTGGGCAGCTCGCTCTTCTTGGCGTCGCCACTCTTGGTTGTCTTGGGCATGGAATCACCTCCGTAACGGTCGACTACCCGCCCGTCAGTGGCCAAAACGTCCGTAACGCGCGGGAGCGGGCGGTCGATATCCCAGTCAGCCCCGAGCTGCCGTGCAATCCGACTCCACGGCAGCCCGGGCTTCAACTTCTCCCGTCCCGTCGGCACGACGTTTGATCGTTCGGTACCCGAGGTATCACCCAAGCGTCGAAGGGACGCACGATGGGCTTGGATCTCACGCCGACGACGGCGCAACACGACCTCGCTCGACGCACGCACGAGTTCGCCGAGCAGTGCATCCGTCCGGTTGCCGCCGATTACGACCGCCGCCAGGAATTTCCATGGCCGGTGCTGGAGGAGGCCGCCCGCCGCGGGTTTTACAGCCCGCTGTTCTATCGGGACCTCATCGGTGATCCGACGGGCTTGTCACTGCCGATGTTCATGGAGGAGCTGTTCTGGGGTTGCGCCGGAATCGGTTTGGCGGTGGTGATGCCGGCGCTGGCATTGTCGGCGATCGGGCAGGCTGCAACCCCCGAGCAGATGCTGACGTGGGCGCCCGAATGCTTTGGCACCCCGGGCGATCTGAAGCTGGCCGCGCTGGCGATCTCCGAACCTGAGGGCGGCAGCGACGTCCGCAACCTGCGCACCCGGGCACGTCGCGAAGGTGACGACTGGATCATCGACGGGCACAAGATGTGGATTGGCAACGGTGGTATCGCCAACGTGCACGTGGTCAACGCCGTCGTCGACGAAGAACTCGGCCACAAGGGACAGGCGTTGTTCGTGGTGCCCGGTGGTACCCCGGGCTTGGAACTGGTCCGCAAGCTCGACAAGCTCGGCTGCCGCGCGTCGCACACCGCCGAGCTGAAGTTCAACGGAGTGCGGGTGCCGGGCGAGAATCTTCTGGGCGGGCAGGACAAGCTCGAGCACAAGCTCGCAAAGACCCGCGAAGCCATGGCCACCGGCGGCCAGCGCTCCAGCTCGGCGACGCTCGGCACCTTCGAACAGACGCGCCCCATGGTGGCGGCGCAAGCCCTCGGAATCGCCCGCGCCGCACTCGAATACATGACGGCGTACGCCAATCGCCGCGAAGCATTCGGCGCGCCGATCATCGACAACCAGGGCATCGCCTTCCCCCTGGCCGACCTGGCCACCGGCATCGACGCCGCCCGGCTGCTGACCTGGCGCGCGTCCTGGATGGCCGCCAACAGCGTGCCCTTCGAGCGCGGCGAAGGATCGATGGCCAAACTGGCGGCCAGCGAAGTCGCCGTCAAGACCACCGAGCGGGCCATCCAGACCATGGGCGGCTGGGGCTACATCAGCGACCACCCGGTGGAGAAGTGGTACCGCGACGCCAAGCTGTACACCATCTTCGAGGGCACCAGCGAGATTCAGCGGATCGTGATCTCGTCGAAGCTCGGCGCTGCCGACGGCGGGCCGCCGATGCACGTCGAGCTGGAGCCGTCCGGCGGCCCGTTCAACCGGCTGTTCGGCCGTGGCACCCCGGCGCGCGGCCGGATCGCCGAGACCGCGCTGGCGATGAAGGACCGGGTGCCCGAGCCGGCGATGCGCGTGGTCATGAAGGTCCTCGCGCCGCCGCGGCGATAGGACCCATCATCCGGTGACCTACGGCCCTCCCGCGAGGGCAATGCTGGCCTGCAGACTGACCTTTGGGCAAGTCGAAAGGCCGAACATGACGGACAAGGTCACGCATCTCACGACACTGGATGCAGGCTTTCTGCAACTCGAGGACACCGACCGCCATGTCAGTCTGGCCATCGGCGGTATCGCGGTGCTGGCCGGTCCTCCGCCGGCATTTGATGAGCTGTGCGCCACCATCGGCGCCCGCTGCCTCACCAACCCGCGCGCCAACCAGGTGTTGCGCAACCATCCCCTGGACCTGACCGCACCGGAGTGGGCGGACGATCCGCAATTCGACCTCGCTCATCACATCCGCCGAGCCGCTCTCTTGCAGCCCGGGGACGACGCGGCGCTGTTCACCGAGGTCGCCTCGATCATGGAACGCCGACTCGACCGCGACCGGCCGCTGTGGGAATGCTGGGTCATCGAGGGACTGGCCGACGATCGTTGGGCCCTGCTGGTGAAGGTGCACCATGCGCTGGCCGATGGCATCGCGGCCACGAACCTGCTCACCGCCTTGTGTGACGACACCAACGTCGCGACGTTCGCGTCGGCGATCAGAGCCGCGAAGCAGCCGGACGGCCGCAACGCGGCGCCTCCGCGCAACGCCAATCCGCTGAATTGGCTTGGTGATTCGACACGTCTGACCGCCAGCGCAGGCAAGGCGGCGCTGCGCGTTACCACGGGTGCCGCCAACCTCGCCGCCGCCCTCCTGCGTCCGGTGGCAAACACCGCACTCAACGGTCCGGTCGGGGACCTACGCCGCTATAGCGCGGCGGTGGTACGGCTGCGCGACGTCGAAGAGATCGCCCACGTAATGGGAACCACGATCAACGATGTGGCGCTGGCGGCCGTCGCCGACAGCTACCGAGCTGCCCTGCTGCGCCGCGGTCAGGAACCGCGGCCGGATTCCTTGCGCACACTGGTGCCGGTGTCGGTGCGAGGAGCGGATGCCATGGACGTGTCCGACAATCGCGTGTCGCTGATGTTGCCGTTCCTGCCCGTTGACGTCGCCGATCCGCTGCAGCGGCTGAGCGCCGTGCGCGATCGGATGAAGGTGGCCAAGTCCAGCGGCCAGCGTCAGGCCGGCAGCATGCTGATGTGGGTGACCAACCTGATCCCCTTCCCCGTGACGGCGTGGACGGTGCGATTGTTGTCGCGGCTGCCCCAGCGATCAGTGGTGACCGTGGTGACCAACGTGCCGGGGCCGCGTCAGCGGCTCGCCGTAATGGGGCGCAAGGTTGAGCGACTGCTGCCCGTTCCGCCCATCGCGGCGGGACTCCGCACCGGCATCGCGATCTTCAGCTACGCAGACGAGCTGGCCTTCGGATTGCTGGTCGACTTCGACTCCGCGCCGGATGTGGACGAACTGGCCGCCGGCATCGAACGCGGGGTGCAGCGGCTGCTCCGGTTGGCGGAGTCCATCGGGCGGTCGCGCCGCAAGGGCGGCCTGCTGTTGTTATCCAACAGCTGAGCGGGGGCGGCCAGGTTTCGGCAGTCGCCCGTCATGGCTGAAACGTGCTGCGCGCCTGCCGATTCGATGCTCACGACCGCGAATCCGCTGCGGCTGTCCTGGCGGGTGCGCCGGTTCGGCATAGAAGACCATTTTCGTCATCTCGACCAGCGCCAGGTACGCGATGGTCAGCAGCGCCAATGCAACGTAGAACTGCCACGGCAACGGCGTGAATCCGAGTGGACGGGCCAGCACTGACACCGTCAAGGTAACACCCACCGCGACGACGGCCAGAGTCGTCGCCGTCAGGATCCCGCCCGGACGACTGCGCACGAACGGAATGCGCCGTGTGCGGATCGCAAAGATGATCAACGTTTGGGTGGCCAGTGACTCGACGAACCAGCCGGTGCGGAATTCGACCGGTCCGGCGTGCAGTACGCCGAGCATCAGCCCGAACGTGAGGAAATCGAACAGTGAACTGACCGGCCCGAAGGTCAGCATGAATCGTCGGATGAACGCGATGTTCCAGTGCGACGGTGCGTGTAGTTGCTCCTCGTCGACGCGATCGGTGGGGATGGCAAGCTGCGAGGAGTCATAGAGGATGTTGTTCAGCAGGATCTGGCTGGGCAGCATCGGCAGAAACGTCAGCACCGCCGATGCCGCAGCCGCCGAGAACATGTTGCCGAAATTGCTTGACGTGCCCATCAACACGTACTTGATGGTGTTGGCGAAAATCCGCCGACCTTCCGCCACTCCGGTGGCCAACACGCCCAGATCCTTCTCCAGCAGCACTACGTCCGCAGCATCCTTGGCGACATCGGTGGCGGTGTCGACGGAGATCCCCACGTCGGCGGAGTGCAGAGCCAACGCGTCATTGACACCGTCTCCCAGGAATCCGACGGACCGGCCGGTGCGGCGCAGCGCGGTGATCAGGCGCGCTTTCTGTTCGGGGGATATCCGGGCGAAGACATTGGCGGCCTTGGCGGCGGCCTCGAAGCCGGCGTCGTCGAGCTCGGCCAGCTCGGGGCCGCTCACACACCCTTTGGCGGGCAAACCCAGATCGGCACAGACCTTTTCGGCCACCTGCGCGTTGTCGCCGGTGGCGACCTTCACCTCGATGCCCAACTCGGCGAGCCGGGCCAGCGAGTCGCGCGCGGCGTCTTTGGGCGGGTCGGCGAAGACCAGGAAACCGTCGAGCGTCAGCCCGGTCTCGTCGGCGGCGTCGATGGCGGTCAGGTCCGGCGCTGGTCGGCTGGCCACGGCGACCACCCGGCGTCCCTGCCCAAACAGGCGGTCCAGCAGTGGCTGTGCAGCATCCGGGACCGCGCGACAATGGGCCAATACCTGTTCAGGGGCGCCTTTGACGATCAGCACTCGGCCACCGGCGTCGTCGACCAGAGCCGACGTGGCCCGCCGGGTGTGGTCGAACGGCAACTCACCGATCCGGCAAGCACCCTTGGTCACCACACGACGTCCCGCCTCGCAGTCCCACAAAGCTGCGTCGAGCTCGTTGGCACTGGTTCCGCCGCAGTCCGGATCTACGTCGGTGGCCAGCAGCCCGTGTCGCAGCACATGATCCGATTCGATACCGGCCGCGTCGACGGCTTGAATGAGAGTGATGTGGCCCTCGGTGAGGGTTCCGGTCTTGTCGGTGATCAGGATGTCGATGTCGCCGAGGTCCTCGATACAGACCAGCCGCTTGACCAGAACCTTGAGCCGGGCCAGCCGCCGTGAGCCGGTGGCCAGGCTGGTGCTGACCACCGCGGGCAACAACTGCGGGGTGATACCTACCGCGATCGCGAGCGCGAACAGTACCGATTCAATCACCGGGCGGCGCAGCAACAGATTGGTCGCCAGGATCATCACCGTCAGCGTCATCGCCACCTGCAGAAGCAGATACGAGAACCGGCGCAATCCGGTCTGGAAGTCGGTTTCGGGCTGCCGCTCTCCCAGCCCGGCTGCGATCTTGCCGAACTGGGCGTCCAGACCCGTCGCGTAGACCACCGCGGTTGCGTCACCGGCGCTGACGACCGTGCCCATGAACGCGAGATCCGTCGAGTCGGAAAGGGCAGCGTCGGGACTTGCCGGCGTCACTGACTTCTCGGCGGCGGTCGACTCGCCGGTCAGAATGCTTTCGTTGCACTCCAGCCCGTTGACCGCGATCAGCCGGACATCGGCGGGGACCAGCTCACCGAGTGACAGGCGGATGACATCGCCGGGCACCAGTTCATTGACGTCAATCTTGAGGTCGTGACCGTCACGGCGCACCAGGGCGTTGTGGCGGACCCGCGAGTGCAGCGCGGCGGTAGCCCGCTCGGCGCGGTATTCGTTGAGAAAGCCAAGCCCGATGCTGACCACGAGAATCAGGCCGATGATCACGGCCTGGGTGGAGTCGCCGAGGAAGTACGACAGCACGGCCGTCGCTGCCAGTAGCGCCAGTACCGCGTTGTTGAGTTGTCTGCGCAGCACCGCCCAGGCACTGACCCGGTGTGTGCGAAGCGAATTGGGCCCGTGTCGGGCCAGCCGGGCGGCGGCTTCCGAGCCCGAGAGCCCCCCGGCAGAAGTGCCCAGCCAGCCCAGCACCTCGGCAAGGGACGCGGCTGCGACGCCCGCCGCGCTCAGCGGTGGGAAGGGCGAGGCGCCGCGGTGGTCATCGGAGGCGGTCGCGGTCACCGGCCCGCGCCGCTTCCAGGAGCAGGCGCCGCTCGGCCGCGGCGACGATTCGTCGAGCGCGGCCCGCGACGTCGGGATTCACCGAGATCGACGTGATCCCCATCCGCACAAGATGTTCGGCGAATTCCGGCTTGGTCGATGGTGCTTGCCCGCATAGCGAGGATGTTATGCCCAGTCTGCGGGCCGTGGAAATGATGCGACCGATCGCATCGAGCACCGCCGCGTCGGACTCGTCGAACAGCTCAGCGCACAGGTCGGAGTCCCGGTCGACGCCGAGCATCAGCTGGGTCAGATCATTGCTGCCGATCGAGACCCCGTCGATGCCCATGCCCACGTACTCGGGCAGCCAGTGCACCACAGACGGCACCTCGGCCATCACCCAGCGATGGAGACCGCGCTGCCGGCCCAGTGGGCTGCCATCGACCAGCGACAGGCACTCCTCGAGCTCCCAGCGTGTGCGCACGAACGGAATCATCAAGTGCAAGTTCGGGTTCTGTTCGCGAACTCGTGCCAGCGCGCGCAACTCGAGCGCGAAGACGTCGGGCTCCCTGACATAGCGGTAGCAGCCCCGGTAGCCGATCATCGGGTTGTGCTCGACGGGTTCGTACGCCTCGCCACCCTGCAGTCCGCGGAATTCGTTTGTGCGGAAGTCGGTCGCCCGATACACCACCGGCCGCGGCGCGAAGGCGGTGGCGATGCGCCCCACCGCGGAGGCCAGCGCGTCGACGAGGGTTTCCTGTTCACCCCGCGCAATCAGGTCACGAGGGTGCCGGTTGTGCAGGGCGTCGGTCAGGATGAACTCCGCACGCAACAAGCCCACTCCGTCGACGTCCTGGGCCGCAACGCGTTCGGCGCTGTCGGGCATCGCGAGATTGACGTAGATCTTCGTGGCGGTCACCTCGGAAACAACCGCGGCGGGAGCTGCGGGCGCGACGACCGACTGGGTCTCCGCACCGCCCGTGGCGCGACCGCTCAGCACCCGGCCGTGCGTACCGTCGACGGTGACCACCATGCCGTCCCGGAGGTCGGCGGTCGCGGTCCGGGCCCCGACGATGCACGGAATGCCCAGTTCTCGGGCCACGATCGCGGCATGACAGGTCATTCCGCCGGTATCGGTGATCAGTGCGCACGCCCGCCGCATGGTGGGTAGCCAGTCGGGATTGGTCATCTGGGCCACCAACACCTCGCCGTCCTGCAAGCGGCTACCGTCGGCGACGTCAGTCAGTACCCGTACGACGCCGGAGGCCTCCCCCGGCACGGCGGGCAGACCTTGTACGACGACGCGGTGAGTCTCCGGCACCGGCTTGCCCACCCGGTGCAGGGTCGTGATCGGCCGGGTCTGCACGATCCAGGTCTTGCCGTCGGCGATCGCCCACTCGGTGTCCTGCGGGCAGCCGCTGTGGCGCTCACTTCTGACCGCGATCTCGGCGATCGCGCGGACCTCGTCGTCCGACAGCACCTGGGCTTGGCGGTCCGCCTCCGGAATGTCGACAGAGAGGTCGCTGCCGTCCACGCCACGGACGATCTTGAACGACTTGTAGCCGACCCGCCGGGACAACACCTCTCCCGTCTCCTTGGCGACCACGTAGGTATCCGGCTCGACAGAGCCTGACACCACGACTTCGCCTTGACCGAATGCCCCCTCGATGACCACCCGGTCCTCGTCATCGGTGGTCGGGTCAGCGGTGAACGCCACCCCGGCGCGTTCGGAGGCGATCATCGTCTGGATCACGACCGCCATCGCAGGATCAGCCGAGAATCCGCGGGTCGCACGATAGGCCACCACACGCGGGCCGAACAGCGATGCCCAACAGCGTTGGACGGCGTCGAGCAAGCTCTCCTGACCGCTGATGTTGGTGAACGTCGCGTTCATTCCGGCGAACGACGCATCTGCCCCATCTTCACCGGTGGCCGAGGACCGTACCGCGACAATGGTGTCCGGTCCGAGCCGGCGGTAGGCGGAAACGACCAATTCGCGGACGTCCTCGGCCATACCTGCTTTGAGAACGAGATCCTGCATCTGCTGACACATCTCGGTGAGCTGGTCGGTGTCACCGATCACCGTCATGGCCTCCCGGTGCATGGCGTTGAGTTGGTCGGCGACTCCGGCGGACGTCATCGACTCCAGGTAACAGTCGCGCAGAAGGACGAATCCGGGTGGCACCGGCAACCCCGCCGACACCATCTCGCCCATGTTGGCGCCCTTGCCGCCGGCCTCTTCGGCATCGCTCATCCCCAGGTCGGCGATGTCTTCGACGTAATGATTCGGCATTTCAGATCTCCTCGAACGACGGTGCGGGACTGACTGCCACCGAGCAGATGCCCCTGGCGTGCGACACGGCCTCGGCGACCGGCTTGATGGTGTCGATGCGATGCACCCCGGCCCAGTTGTGCTCCGCGCTGCCGGCCAGCGCGGTCACGATCTCGGGAGTCACCTGAGAGGTGCTGTCGGTACGACCCCGGACCCGGGCAACGGCAGTGTCAAGCGTTGCGGTGCAGAGAAATTCGACCAACACCGCACCGGTGTCGGCAGCCATCCGCCGCGCCAGCTCACGATGGTGGGGGTGTTGCCAGGTGCCGTCGACGATGACGCTGCGTCCCTCACAGAGCCCGAGGTGGGCTCTGCGCAGAACGCCCTCGTACACGGAATCGACGTTCTCGGGCGTGTAAAGCCCTTGGTCGAGGACCCCGGCCGTGCCCACGATCTCACCGCGCCGGACCATGTCGGCCCGCACATCGTCAGTGGAGATGACTTGTGCGCCAATCTCTTCGGCCAGTGAATGCGACAGCGTGGTCTTGCCTGTGCCGGGGCCGCCACCGACGAGAACGAACCGGACGGCACCATCGCGCAAGTGGTTGCGGGCGATCTCCAGATGACGGCGGGCATCGGCAGCGGCGTCGGGCGCCCCCTGGGTGTGACGCACGCAGTCCACCTTGGCGCGCACCACCGCGCGATATGCAACGTAGAAGTCACACAGTGAGGCCGGAGCGTCCTCTTCGGCGAAGTGCTTGTAGGCGTTGAGGAACACCGCCGCCAAGTCGGGGCGACCGAGGAACTCGAGGTCCATCGCCAAGAACGCGGCGTCGTCGATGACGTCGACGTAGCGAAGGTGGTCGTCGAATTCCAGGCAGTCGAGCAGCACCGGACCATCTTCGAGGCAAAAGATGTCATCGGCCAGCAGGTCTGCGTGGCCGTCGACGATCTTGCTCTCACTGACGCGGCGCGAAAACAGCACTGCCCGTCCCACGATGAATGCCGTTGCCAGTCGGTCGATTTCGGCAATCGTCGCCGAGTCGATACCCTGCACGACGCCATCGGCGTAGCGCCGCAGTTCGGAGAGGTTCTCCTGCCAGCGCTCGACGATCGCCTCCACTCGGCACTGGGCGTCCACTTCACGGCCGCGGGAGGCCGAGGAATGGAAGCGGGAAAGCACCAGCGCCACCGACCTGAGGTGATCTTCGACTGGTTCATCGCGCTGCACCATGGTCGCCAGCCGCAACGCATCCGGGTGGCGGCGCATGACGATGACCGGCTCGGAGTCACCATCGGGTTGGGTGAAGTGGGCGATGCCGAGGTAGCTTCCGGGTGCCAGCCGGCTGTTGAGGGCGAGCTCGTACGCACAGGCGTGTTCCCGGCGTTGCAGCGTGGAGAAGTCCAGAAAGTCCGTCACGACGGGCTTCTTGACCTTGTACGCGCGGTCGCCGATCAGGAACACGATCCCGGTGTGGGTTTCGACGATGTGCGAGCCGGCGGCGCTGGTCGATTCCATGCCTTCGATCCTGGCCCCGCAGGCTCACCGGGGACAGCGGCAATACGACACTTCACCCGGGCGCAAGGTCCTTTTGGCGAGAGCACAAAGGCCCTCCGATCAGCCTGCCGTCCCGGCGCCGTTGACCTATCGACGAACCCTAGGGCCTTCCGCCCGCCGCGATAGGACTTCGGTCCCTATCGACCACTCGGACCGAATGGTCGGATCGAAGAAACCAAGGGGGCAGCAATGGGGCACATCGAAACCAAGCATTCAGCAGTGCTGATCGCCATCGACGAGGACGCCGACCGTACCCGGGCCACCGCCGGACTGTCCTGGCGGGACTCCGTGCTGGTGGGAGTCGGCACCGCTCGGATGGATGCCGGCGACACGCACGCGGTGGAGCTTCGCGACGAGGTCGCCGTCGCCCGGGCGTTGTCCAATCTGGCCAATCAGCTCTTTGCAGCGTCGATATCGGAGATAGAGACGGTGGGAAGCCGGCGGCAGACGCGGGCCGCCCCGCAATGGAGGTAGCCGATGACCACACTCGCCGTGACCGGGCATCGGATCCTCACGCTGACCATGAACCCGGCCCTGGACATCACCACGAGCACCGACGTCGTCCACTCGACCGACAAGTTGCGTTGCGCCGCAGCACGATACGACGCCGGCGGTGGGGGCATCAACGTCGCCCATGTGGCCCAAGCGCTGGGAACCGATGCGACGGCGGTGTTCCCCGCCGGCGGCCCGGCCGGGGACATGGTGCACAACCTGCTGGTCGCCGAGGGCTTGGCGGTACGCCGGGTCAAGATCGGTGGCTCGACCCGGGAGAGCTTCACCGTCGACGAAACGTCCACCGGCAAGCAGTACCGGTTCGTGCTGCCCGGACCGGAGCTCACCGTGGCCGAGCAGACCGAGTGCCTCCTGCAGTTGCGCCGGGCGGCCGCGTCGGCTGCGATCGTGGTGGCCAGCGGCAGCCTGCCGCCGGGAGTGCCGCCCGACTTCTATCAGCAGGTGGCCAATGTCTGCGCCGACATCGGGGCGGTGTTCCTGCTCGACACCTCAGGTGGTGGGCTCCGCCATGTCAACGCAGGCGTGACCTTGCTCAAGCCGAGCCTGCGCGAGTTGCGCGGATGCGTCGGCCGAGAGCTGACCACTGAAGCCGAGCAGTTGGCCGCCGCCCACGAGCTGATCAGTCGCGGCTGCGCCGAGCACGTGCTGGTCTCACTCGGTGCGCAGGGCGCTCTCCTGGCCACCGGCGGGGGCGGGCACCGCTTCCCGCCGGTCGAGGTACCGGCGGGAAGCGGTGTCGGTGCCGGTGACGCCATGGTCGCCGGGGTAGCCGTTGGTCTTACCCGCGGCTGGCCGCTGGTCAAGGCCGTCCGGATGGGAATCGCGGCCGGTGCCGCGATGCTCCTGACGCCCGGCACTGCGCCCTGCACCCGCGAGGATGCCGACCGATTGTTCGAGCTGGCCGACAGCCCCGTCGAGGTACAGCTGGTGACCAGCTAAATTCCGGCCGTTTTCCCCGGACTTGGGGACCTTCTGCCCTCAGAGTGGCAGCGTGGCGGGGTTACCGTCGGCAGAATAGAAGTTGTAACCCCGGGGAGTCACCGATGCCCGAACCGTTCACACCGCCGTCGATCGTCGTTGGCGTCGACGGGTCAAGGGGTGCGGTTCGGGCCGCGCTGTGGGCCATCGAGGAAGCCGTCAGCCGCGATATTCCGCTGCGGTTGCTGTATGCGATCGATCCGTCGAGCGCCGAGGAGGCCGACGCCCAGGCGGAGGCCCGCCAACTGGCCGGTGCCGAATTGGCGGTCCGGCACGCGGCCGGCGTCGTGGAGGCCACCGAACGGCCGGTGAAGGTCGAGATCGACGTCCTGTACGGCCGGCCGATCGCCACCCTGGTGCAGGCGTCGCGCTGGGCGGCGCTTATCTGCGTCGGGGAAGTCGGGCTCAAGCATTTCGACGCCGACCGCATCGGATCGACGGCGACCGCATTGGTGACCTCTGCGCGCTGCCCCGTCGCGATCGTGCGCGGCGGAGAGCGGAGCATGGGGCACGACGAGGGCTGGATCGTCGTCGAACTCGACGAGTCCCCCGACAGCGCGGCGGTGCTGCAGTTCGCGGTCGAGGAGGCCCGAGTACGCCGCGCACCGCTGCGGGTGCTCGGTTCGTGGCAGTCGCGCTATACCGACGTGCACGACTCGCATGCGGTGTCCGACGGTAATCGGATGATTCGCGCCCAGCTCGACCGCCGGCTGTCGCATTGGAAGAGCCGCTACCCCGACCTAGACGCACGCCCCGTCGCCATCCACGGCAGCGTGTTGAACTATCTCGCCAAACACAGTGGCTCGATCCAGCTGGTCGTCGTGGGGGCCCGCAATCCCCGAAGCATCGAGGAACTGCTCGGTCCCACCGGTTCGGCGGCCCTGCACAACACCGATTGCTCGGTATTGGTGGTCGATCGTCAGCGCTTGTTGTGAGACTCAGCGGCGCCGGTACCGATATCGTTGGACGATGGTCAAGGTCTTCCTCGTCGATGACCACGAAGTCGTTCGCCGTGGACTGATCGATCTGCTTTCCGCCGACCCCGACCTGGAAGTCATCGGTGAGGCCGGATCGGTGGCACAAGCGTTGGCACAGATACCCGCGCTGCGGCCCGACGTCGCGGTGCTCGACGTCCGCCTTCCGGATGGCAACGGGATCGAGCTGTGCCGCGACCTACTGTCCAAGATGCCCAACCTGCGCTGCCTGATGCTGACGTCGTTCACTTCGGACGAGGCGATGCTCGACGCCATCCTCGCCGGCGCCAGCGGTTACGTCGTCAAGGACATCAAGGGCATGGAGTTGGCCGAAGCGATCAAGGACGTCGGCGCCGGCCGTTCGCTGCTGGACAATCGGGCGGCCGCAGCGCTGATGGCCAAGCTTCGCGGTGCCGCCGAGCGCGCCGACCCGCTGTCGGGATTGACTGAACAGGAACGGGTGCTGCTCGGACTACTCGGCGAAGGCTTGACGAACAAGCAAATCGCGGCACGCATGTTCCTCGCCGAGAAAACGGTGAAAAACTACGTATCGCGATTACTGGCAAAACTTGGGATGGAGCGGCGCACTCAAGCCGCCGTATTCATCTCGAAGCTCGACCAGAATCATCGCACCGAAGACTGAACGGGTCACCACTGCGTAGTGGCAACATGAGATGTGTGACCGACGATGGCGGACCGAACGGCAACCCCAGAGCCGGATCGCCGCTGCGCGACACGCTGTCACAACTTCGCCTGCGCGAACTACTCGCCGAAGTCCAGGATCGAGTCGAGCAAATCGTCGAAGGCCGGGACCGCCTCGACGGCCTGGTCGAAGCCATGCTGGTGGTGACCTCTGGTCTCGAGCTGGACGTCACATTGAAAACCATCGTGCACACCGCCATCGATCTCGTGGACGCCCGTTACGGGGCGTTGGGAGTGCGCGGCGAGGGTCACGAGCTGATCGAATTCGTCTATGAGGGCATCGACGCCGACACCCATGAACTGATCGGACCGCTGCCTTCGGGCCGAGGCGTCCTCGGCCACCTGATCGACGAACCGAAACCTATCCGGCTCGACAACATCACTCAGCATCCGGCTTCGGTGGGTTTCCCGCCGAATCATCCCCCGATGCAGACCTTCCTCGGCGTTCCGGTGCGGATCCGTGACGAGGTGTACGGCAATTTGTACCTCACCGAAAAGGCGGACGGCCAACCGTTCAGCGAGGACGACGAGGTTCTGGTCGAAGCCTTGGCCGCGGCTGCCGGTATCGCCATCGACAATGCCCGCCTCTACGAGCAGGCCCGGGCCAGACAGTCGTGGATCGAGGCCACCCGCGACATCGGCACCGAGCTGCTCGGCGGCGCCGACCCGGCTCAAGTGTTCCGGCTCATCGCGGATGAAGCACTCAAGCTCACGGCCGCCGACGTTGTGCTCGTCGCGGTGCCCAGCGACATCCAGCTCGACGTCGACGAAGTCGCGGAGCTCCTGGTCGTCGAGACGGCCGGCAAAGTCGGGCCGCCCGATTCATTGCCGCCTATCCCGGTGGCCGGCAGCGCGGTCGGTGCAGCATTCGCCGCTCAGACGCCGCAGCGGTTCGACAGCATCACCGAGGGGCTGGCAGCCATGCCGGAGGCCGGCCCGGCGCTCGTGCTGCCCCTGCGCACCACCGACACGGCGGCCGGCGTGGTGGTGATCCTGCGGCGTCCCGGTCGGCAGACCTTCAGTCACGAGCAACTCGACATGCTGGCCGGATTCGCCGACCAGGCCACACTGGCCTGGCAACTCGCCACCACTCAGCGACACCTGCGTGAACTCGACGTTCTCTCGGACCGCGACCGCATCGCCCGCGACTTGCATGACCACGTCATCCAGCGGTTGTTCGCGATCGGGCTCTCACTCCAGGGCACGATTCCGCGCAGCGCACGGCCGGAAGTGCGCCAGCGGCTGGAAAGCAGCGTCGACGAATTGCAGGGGGTCATTCAGGAGATTCGCACCGCGATCTTCGACCTGCACGGCGGGTCGACGGGCACCACGCGGCTACGACAGCGCCTCGATGATGTCGTCCGTGCATATGCCGGTTCCGGTTTGCGCACGACGATTCAGTATGTGGGCCCACTATCGGTGATTGAAGCCGCGCTGGCCGACCACGCCGAGGCCGTGGTTCGCGAAGCCATCAGCAACGCGGTCCGTCATGCCCGTGCCCAGACGCTGACGATCACGGTGCGGGTGGAGGACGAGTTGGCCATCGAGGTGGTCGACGATGGCTGCGGTATACCGGGTGACATCACCGCGAGCGGACTGAACAACCTTCGCCGCCGCGCCGAAGACGTCGGTGGAGTGTTTCAGGTGGGCGGCGCGCCCGGCGGTGGCACGCTACTTCGCTGGAGCGCACCACTACCGTGAGCCGTGCTCAGCCACTCCGCGCAACGATCACCGGTGACCGGACGCCCTGCACCACCGCGGTACTGACCGAGCCCAGCAGCATCCCGGCGAAGCCGCCTCGGCCATGGCTGCCGACCACCACCAGTTGGGCCGATTCCGACTGTTCGATGAGCTGCCGCGCCGGCTGATCGGCGACAACCACCCGACGTATCAGCACATCGGGATAGCGTTCCTGCCAGCCGGCCACCCGCTCGGCGAGCGTCGCCTGGGCCAGGGACCGCATGGTCGACCAGTCCAAGCCGGGGAATTCGAACACACCGGTGTCACTCCAGGCGTGGACCGCGACCAGATCGACGCCGCGCAACGATGCCTCGTCGAAGGCGATCTCCAGCGCCCGCTCCGACGCCGGCGAACCATCCACGCCGACAACCACCGGCGCCTTTGACGGGTGTGCCATCAGCAGGTCCTCGTCGTGAATGACGGCCACCGGACAGTGCGCATGATGGACCAGCCCGGTGCTCACCGAACCCAGCAAACTGCGTGCCAGCGCACCGCGTCCGCGGCAGCCGACCACGAGCAATCGAGCGTCCTTGGACAGGTCGACCAAGCTCGGCACCGCGGGGCCGTTGACCATCTCGCTGCTGACTTCGACCGGATGGTCTCGGGTGGCCTCGGCCACCGTGTCGCGCGCGCCGGCCAGAATGGTCCGACCCGAATCCTCCTGCCACTTCAGGTAACCCGCGGGAATCGGCGCTTCGGGAAACGTCATCACCACCGGTGCACTCACGACGTGTACCAATCTGACAGACATCCCACGCAGCGCCGCATCACGCGCGGCCCAATCGACCGCCACGCGGGACTCCGGTGACCCATCGACGCCAACCAGAATGTCGTATTTGGTTGCGGGAGTTCGCATTGCTTCTCCTTCCCTAACCGGCGATCAGCACGTCCGTGTCGACGCCGCTACCCACCACGCTAGGCCTTCCGCGGCAACCGATCATGAGGCGTTGGTCCCCGCCGGCATGGCCACAAGACCCTGATAGTCAGCGGATCTTTGTGACAATCTCGGTGCATGGCGAGCGAACTCTTGTTCGGAAGCACCGGTGCCGGTCTGTCAGTCACCATAGATCCGCGCTATCACGACGCCGTGCTGCTGGGATTCACTGGGGTGATCGGGTCGGTCGAGTCGACAGTGGCGCTGGTTCGCCGGTTGGACGCGCTCGGTGTGCGCACCGCGGTGTACTCGACGGGCCGCGACGGCGATCGGGAGCTGGCATCGGCTGATATCGGTGAGCTGTTCACCGTGCGCGTCGACAGTACGTCGACCGATGAGCCGGACCCGCCGGGAGATGTGGCCTCCACAGTTCTTTTGTCGGCCGCTCGTCGCCTCGGTGCGCGGCCAGGGCGTTGTGTTGTCGTCGCCGACAATGAGCAGTGTCTGGCAGCCGGCCGCGCGGCCGGGTTCGGATTGGTCGTCGGCTTGGGCGGGGCCGGACGTGCCGAGGACCAACTCCTGCGGTCCGGGGCCGAAGCGGTAGTCGGTGATCTCGCCGACGTCACGGTCCGCGCCGTCGATCGGCGCATGTCTTCGTTGCCCGACGCGATCGCCTCATTCAGACAAGTGGCCGGGGTGCTGTCGGCGCGCCGCCCGGCTTTGTTCTTCGACTTCGACGGAACGTTGTCTGACATCGTCGACGACCCCACGACGGCAACCATGGTGCCCGGTGCCGCTGAAGCCCTGCAGTCGCTGGCCGAGCGATACCCGGTCGCGGTGTTGTCCGGTCGCGACCTCGCTGATATCCGCTCTCGCATCGATATCCCCGGCCTGTGGTACGCCGGCAGCCATGGGTTCGAGATGATCACGCCGGATGGTTCGCTTCGCGAGAACGACATCGCCTCAGCGGCGGTGCCGGCCTTGCACCGGGCGGCCGAGGAGGTGGCCGCGGAACTGGCAGCGGTTCGCGGAGTGTCCGTGGAGCGCAAGCGTTTTGCGGTAGCAGTACACTTTCGCAACGCCGCCCCGGAGGCTTCTGCTGCAGTGACCGCTGTGGTCCACCGGGCAGCCGGACGCCATGGGCTCAAGGTGACAGCCGGACGCAAAGTGGTCGAATTGCGACCCGACGTGGACTGGGACAAAGGCAAGATGCTGGAGTGGATCACCGATCACATCGACAGCCCAGAACCGTTACTGCCCATCTTCATCGGTGACGATCTGACCGATGAAGACGCCTTCGACGCGGTGTCGCACGCCGGTATCGGAATAGTGGTGTGCCATGACGAGGACGGCGACCGCTCGACGGCGGCGCGATTCTCACTGCCCGACCCTACCGGCGTTCGTGTGTTCATCGACCGACTTGTCGACGAATGCGGTCCTGATCCTCAGACACTCTCCGAGCCATGGTCTTTCACGTTCGGCGCCTACATTCCCGAACAGGAGAGGCTCCGGGAGGCGTTGTGCACGGTCGGCAACGGCTACCGCGCCACACGCGGCTGTGCGCCGGAGGCCGGTGCCGGGCCTTTTCACTATCCGGGGACTTATGCGGCCGGCCTGTACAACCGGCTCACCAACCAGATCGGCGGCATGGCCGTTGACAACGAGAGCCTGGTCAACCTGCCGAACTGGTTGTCGCTGAAGTTCCGGACCGACGGCAATGACTGGTTTGACGTCGATACCGCCGACATCATCTCCTATCGACAGACGTTGAATCTGCGCCAGGCAGAACTCACTCGCGAATTTCAGTTTCGTGATCCGGCGGGACGCATCAGCAGAGTGGTACAGCGCCGCATCGCCGCGATGCACCTTCCACACGCCTGCGCTCTGGAAACGACAATTCGTGCCGAGAACTGGTCGGGCACAATTGAATTCGATTCGGACATCGACGGGGACGTTCGTAACGACGGCGTCGAGCGCTACCGAGACCTGGCCAGCGACCACCTGGTGGCGATCACAACCCAACAACTGGCGCCCAACGCCGCCCTGCTGATGTGTGAGACCGTGCAGTCCCGGATCCCGATCGCGGTAGCGGCCCGCACCGCTGTCTGGCGCGGAGACCAGCCAACCGCGGCCGACGGTATCTTCGTCGACCAGCACCGCCGCGCCGGGCACCGCTACAAGGTGGAAGTCAGCGCCGGCGAGACGGTCACCGTGGAGAAGATGGCAACGATCTTCACCGGACGCGACCACGCCATCTCCGACCCCGGCGACGCCGCCGTGCGTCTGCTGAGCCAGCTGGGTCGTTATGACGATCTGCGCGAGGGGCATGTCCGCGAATGGGCCCAGTTATGGGAGAAGTTCGACATTGCGTTCGACGACAACCCCGACGCGTTGCGCGTCGTGCGCCTTCATCTTTTGCAACTGCTGCAGACCGTGCCCAACCGCGCGGTAGACCTCGACGCGGGGTTACCGGCGCGAGGACTGCACGGCGAGGCCTACCGCGGCCACATATTCTGGGACGAATTGTTCGTCTTCCCCGTGCTGAATCTCCGGGCGCCGGAGACCACCCGATCACTGCTGCGGTACCGCTACCGGCGTCTGCCGGAAGCCCGCCGCGCCGCCCGGGAGGCCGGATTCGCGGGTGCGATGTTCCCATGGCAGTCGGGCAGCGATGGCCGCGAAGAAAGCCAGAAGCTGCACCTCAATCCCAACTCCGGCCGATGGAATCCGGACGCCAGTGCACACGCCCACCACATCGGAAGTGCCGTCGCCTACAACGTCTGGCAGTACTACCAAGTCACCGGGGACTTGGAGTATCTGATCGAGAACGGTGCCGAGATGCTGGCCGAGATCGCCCGGTTCTGGGTCAGCCGAGCCGAATTCGACGAAAAGCGGGGCCGGTATGTGATCCGGGGCGTGATCGGCCCTGACGAATTTCATTCCGGCTACCCCGACGCGCCCTATGACGGCGTAGACAACAACGCTTACACCAACGTGATGGCCGTGTGGGTGATTGTCCGCGCGCTCGACGCGATCGACGCCTTGCCCCTGCGCGACCGGTTGGATCTGATCGAGCGATTGGGGATTCACGCGCGCGAACTGGACGTCTGGGACGACGTCAGCCGCCGCATGTACGTTCCGTTCCACTCCGTCTCGACCTCCGGGCATGGGCCCGGGAAGGACGTGATCAGCCAGTTCGAGGGTTACGGTGAACTGTCGGAACTCGATTGGAACGGTTACCGGCAGCGCTACGGCAACATCCAGCGGCTGGACCGGATCCTGGAGGCCGAGAACGACAGCGTCAACCGCTACCGGGCCTCCAAGCAAGCCGATGTGCTGATGCTGTTCTATCTGCTGTCGGCCGACGAGCTACGGGAGTTGTTCGCCAGGATGGGATATCGGCTCACGCCGGCCCAGATTCCCAAGACCGTCGACTACTACCTGCACCGGACCTCGCACGGATCCACCCTCAGCGGAGTGGTGCACGCGTGGGTGTTGGCCCGCGGCGATCGAGAACGGGCCATGCGCTACTTCCAGCAGGTGCTGATGTCCGACGTGGCTGACATCCAGGGCGGGACCACGGCCGAGGGTATTCACATCGCGGCGATGGCGGGCAGCATCGATCTGTTGCAACGCTGCTTCACCGGACTCGAAACCCGCGCCGACAGACTGATTTTGGCTCCGATGTGGCCAGAGAGCTTGGGGGCTCTTCGGCTGCCGATCTACTACCGGGGCTATCGCCTGCACCTGACGATCCAGGGGCGTACCGCCGAGGTCAGCGTCGACCCCGCTGATCACCCTGCGATCGACATCGAATGCCGGGGGAAGGTGCAGCGACTCACGCCGGGGTCGTCGCTGCGGTTCTCCTGAGCCCGTCGTCACCGGCCGGCCAATCGACCACCTCGGGCAACGGTCGCCGGGGAGTGGCAGGCAAGGGGTCGGCGTTGACCGCCGCCCAGCCGACCCGCATCATCATCTGCGGATAGCCGGCTGTCCCGAATACGTCCTCTTGCACTGCTTTCCGCGTCTCACTGATCTCAAGCGGTTCGGTGACCGGGCACGTCGCCAATCCCATCGCGGTCGCCGACAACAGCACAAGACTGGTCGCCTCCCCTGCACGCAGCCGGGCCACGTCGTCGTCGGATTCGGTGCCCAGCGCGAGCAACATGGCGTTGTCCTCGCTGGCAGGCGTCTTTGACGGCTGGGCCAGCACGGGGCCGGCGAACACCCGCGCCGGCAGTGTCGCGTGCTGATCCGGTGCCGGCGAGTTGTGCGCAGGCACGCCGGCGAGCGACCCGTACCTGCCGCTCCACGCGCTGAGCTCACTGAGGTACTCGACATCACCGGCGTGCTTGCACACCGACTCGGCGACGATGTCCGTCAGGTGCGGCAGCAGGTCCACCCTGCGCAGCATCACCCCGGCTCGCGCCGCCCGCGCCCCCATCAGCGCGATGTCACCGCTGGGCACCGGCCACGAGCTGTAGTTGCGCCGGTCGGTGCGGCGCCGGGTGATCGCGGCAGCCAGCGTGATGTCGAGCTCGCTGGCGGACAAGGGCTGCACATCAAACGAGGCCAGCAGAGCCGGGTCCGCCGGATCAGGGAACCGCTGAATTTTGGCCTGCCAACCCAGCGCGGCCAGCGCGACCGTGCAATGGTGCAGCGCCGCACCGCAGCTGACCAGCATGTCGCGCCGGTCGGGGTCGGTGTGGGGCAGGTGGCGGCTGTAGTCGGCGTAGAGATGCAGGCTGCTCGGTCCCACCCGCCAGCGCCACGGCTGTGAATTGTGCACGGACGGTGCCCGCATGGCCAGGCTCAATGCTGCCCGGATCGTCTCGGGCTCGGGGAACTGCACGCTCATACATCAACTGTCGCCTTGCCTGGCGGCATCAGACAGAGACGTAAGTCCCTTGCTGAGAGGACTTGTGCAGCGGATCCGCCGGGTCAGGGATGCCTGCTGGTCACTCCGCCGTCGACGACCAGGTGCGATCCGGTGATGAACGACGCCTTCGGCGACATCAGGAACGCCACTGCCGCGGCGACCTCCTCGGGATTTCCCAGCCGGCCGATCGGCGCAGCCGCCTCAAAACCCTGGCGGACCTCCTCGACGTCGAGCGCGATCTGCAACATCGGGGTACGGATGAATCCCGGACACACCGCGTTGACCCGGATTCCCTCCGGGCCCAGTTGCGCGGCCATTGACCGGGTCAGCCCGAGCAGGCCGGCCTTCGAGGCGCAATAGGCAGGAATGAACGGGTTGGCGGTCAAACCCTCGATACTGGAGATCCCGACGATGGCAGGGCCGGTTCCGGCACGAGCGGCGGCCTGCAGGTGGGGTAACAGAAGCTGGGACAGGATCGCCTGGGCGCGCAGGTTGACGTCGAGCACCGCATCCCACGACTCTTCGGTGAAGGCCCCGACCGGTTCGGCGATGACCCGGCCGGCCGCGTGTACCAGTCCGTCGATCCCGTCCAGGGCGGCTGCGGCAGCGTCGACGGCTGCACTCAGCGCGGCACCGTCGCAGACGTCGATCACGGTGTGCGGCATGCCGAGTCCCTCGGCCACCTCCGCCACCGCCGGCGCGATGTCCCACAGTGCAACGCGGCGCCCGTCGGTGATCAGTGCCTCGGCAGAAGCGCGGCCGATCCCTGACGCGGCTCCGGTGACGACGACACCACTCATCTCTCGGCCTCCTCGGTCAACTCCGCCCGCCTGCGCGGACTCGGCGGATTGTCGAACCAGAGGTTCTCCTCGCGTAGCTGCCTGCTGCGCCATCCGCTCGCGGTGCGCACCATAACGTGGTGGTAGTAGCCCCCGCATGCGCTTGTCTCACTCGCGCCCGGCAGCAGCATCGGGTTGTAGAACATCGCTCGCACCGTCGCGGTGTCACCGTCGATGTCGGCTTCGATGTTGGTGACGAAGTGCTGGGTCATCGGCATCAGCTGTAGCGATCGCTCCAGCCAGGAGCAGACCTCGTCGCGGCCGGCGGCCGGACCGCCGACACAGCTGTAGTCGAGCTGGGCCTCGTCGGTGAACAGTGACCGCAGCAGATCCCAGTTATGGCTGTCGACCGCCCGGGCGTAGCGGTGCAGCACCGAGGCGATCTCGAGTTCGTCGCTGACACGCTGCAGGTCCATATCTCACTCCTTATGCAGAAATCCCTTGTGGCGCTCCGCTTCAGCGCCATCGGCGGCATCGATGATGGCACGGACCGTGCGCCGGCACCGGCCGCATTCAGCCCCCGCGCCACATGCCTGCGCAACCTGGTTGCAGGTCCGCGCACCCGCGTCGACGGCCTCTGCCACCACTTGGCTGGTGACACCGTTGCAGAGGCAGACGAACATCGACGGGTCCTAAACGTTCTCGTCCAGCCGCATGATGTGCTGCAATCGGCCGACGAAGACCGGTGGGTAAGCCCCGACTCCGGTGTGCCCCATCCATTCCGCCGCCACATCGGGGTGATTCACCCAGGAGAAGGCGTCGGATTCGTCGTCGAGTTCCTGAAGGATCAGCACTTCGTGCTCATCGTCGAAGGCTTGGAAGATGCGGACCGCACGCACTCCGGCAGCCTCAAATCGCGCCAGCCCTTGGTGAACTCGACCGATCATCGCGCGCACGTCCTCGATCGCGGCGATCGCCCCGACGATCACTCCCGGCGGGCTCCCATCGGGGGTCTCGACGAGGGTGACCTTGTCCACCGTCTCCCCGGCGAAGATGGCGGGGATGTCGTCGAGACCGACGGCGTCGAACCAGTTGAGGAACACCCGCGAACGCAGGACCTCCAAAATGGGTTCCTTGCTGCGGAGCGACATGGTCACCATGACCCGACCATGCTCGCGGGTCGAGGTGTAGACGAGGACGTACTGAGCGCCGAGATCGGCAAGCGCGGGCTTACTGCGCTGTAGAACCGGCCATACCCTGCTGGTGTCAGGAACCCGGTAGTCCATGGCCAGCACGAGCGTGTGGGTCTGCACCTCCGCCGCGCCGTCCACGCCCGATCCGCCTAGTCGCTGGCCGGCAGCGGTTTGGCGGTCTTCTGCTCCAGCAGGGTGGTGCCCACGCTCAAGCTGCCCGCCCCGGCCTTGGTGACCAGAAGTTCGGCGCCACCCTCGTCGACGTAGCGCTTGCCCATAACGGTGCCGCCGGAGAAGTTCGGATCCAGTTGAGCGCCTTCGGTTTTCTCGCCGTCCAGTGGAATCATCGGGACGCCGCCGGCGCGCAGGTCGTCCAGGCTGTCCGACGAGCGGACGACGATCACCTGGGTGTCGCAGACTTGGCTCTGCAGTCGGGTACCGGTCTTGATCATGGTTGTCCTCCTGGAATTATGTTGCGGTCGGCGACTTGAGCTCGTCCGACAATTGGCGGCGCAGCACCTTGCCGGTGGGCGTGGTGGGGAGTTCGTGGCGGAACACCACCCGGTCCGGGGTGCGTGAACCACGCAGTTGGGTGCGCACATGGCTGCGGAGGTCTTCCGGATCCGGGGTGATGTCGGCGACGGGTACGACGACGGCGACCATGATCTGGCCCCACTCGTCGTCCTCGACGCCGACGACCGCGACATCTCGCACGTGCGGGTGTTCGACGAGCACGTCTTCCACCTCGGCGGGGGCGATGTTCTCCCCACCGCGAATGATGGTGTCGTCGGAGCGTCCCCCGATGAACAGGTATCCGTCGGCGTCCAGGTAAGCGACGTCCTTGGTGGGAAACCAGCCTTCTTCGTCAAGGACCGAGCCGATCTCGGCATAGCGGCCCGACACCTGATCACCGCGGACGTAGAGTTCGCCGACCTCCTCGGGGCCCAGAACCGTTCCCTCCTCGTTGCGGATCTGCACCTCGATCCCCGGCACCGGCTGCCCGACCGAGCTGAGCCGCTTGCGGGCGGACTCGTCGGCGGCCCGGTGCGCCTCGCGGTGGTCTTCGGGTCCGAGAACGGCGATGGTCGAACTGGTTTCGGTCAGACCGTAGGCGTTGACGAAGCCCACCTCGGGCAGCAGCTCGAGTGCTCTACGCACAAGGGGCAGAGCGACTTTCGAGCCGCCGTAGGCTAGGGACCGCAGCGACGGCAGCGACGTGGGGGTCGTCTCCAACTCGGTGATGATGCGATCGAGCATGGTCGGCACCACGGTCGCGCTGGTGACCGCTTCGGCCGACGCCAACCGGATCCATTCACGTGGGTCAAACTTGGGCAGGTACACCATCTTTCGACCGGCGTACAGATTCGACAGTGCCGCGCTGACACCGGCGATGTGGTACGGCGGCACACAGATCAGCGCGGCGTCGCCCGGCTCGGCCGAGGCGAACTCGACGGTGCCGGTCACATAGCTGGTGAGGTTGTTGTGGGACAGCTCAACAGCTTTGGGCCGCGAGGTGGTGCCAGAAGTGAACAGCACCACCGCCACGTCGTCGGGGTCCGGGAATTCGGCGACCGGCTCGGCCGTCGTGGCCGCGGCCAGGAATTCCTGTGACTCGATCCGCGAGGCGCCCAAGCCGGCGACCACGTCGGCGTATTCGGCGTCGAAGACGATCAGTGGGTCGGGCAGCCGCTCGATCAGTTCGGCGAGAGCCTCCCCCGACAGCCGATAATTCAGCGGCGTGAAAGCGCGTGCGGCACGCGCGCTGGCGAAGATGAGCAGCGGCAGCATGACACCGCCGAGTCCGACGTAAACCACGGTGCCCGCACCGGAGGAGTCGATGACGCCCGCCCCGCCGTCGGCAAGCGCGCTCAGCTCGCCGACGGTCAGCCGTTGGTCATCGCTGACCACCCCGACGCGTTCGGCGTCGGAGGCGGCCATCTCCAACAACAGTGCCACGCTCATCGATTGACCCTCCTGCTCCTGTGGCCTAGATCGGGTTGAATTCGGAGATCAACCAGTGACCGTCGGTCTTGGTCAGTTTCACCATGACGCTGCTGGTGGCCAGGGCCGGGTCGGGCCGATCCTTGCTCGTTGTCACCTGATTCACGAAAACCAAGACCGTCGCGTTGTCGGGATGCAGTTCCGAAAGCGCCGCCCGGGCGACCGTCGCCTCCGTCTTGACGCCCTTCTGCTTTGCCGCCGGTGCGACGATCTGATCGGTGAATTGGCTGTAGTACTTGAGGAATTCGCCGGTGAGGTGAGACTTGGCATTGGCCAGGTCCTTGTCGAGACTGTCCGGGGCATAGGACAGCAGTGCCACGGTGCCGTCCCGCGCGGCGCTGATCGCCTGCTGTTGAACGGCGGCGTTCGTCTGCTGATCCGGCCGGTACATCCACCAGTAGACGGCACCGGCGGCACCGGCCGATGCCACCAGCAGCACCGCCAGCACGATCGCCGCCCAGTGCCTACCGGCCCAACTGAAGCGACCGCGCCGTGCACCAGACGCCGGGGCCTCGGCGTCGGTTGTGGCCTCGTCGTTCTCGGCAGCCTCTTCGGTACTCGGCGTGTCGAGTTCTGCCGCGGTGGAATCGTCGTCGACCACGGCTACATCGGTGTCTTCGTTGTCGCCCTCAACGGGCTCGTTGGTCTTGTCACTGCTCATGGCACGAACTCCACATTCGACATCTTGTATTGGGCTCCATCGCGCGCGACTGTGACGCTCATTCGCCAGGCGCGCGGATCCTGGTGTGCCCCACTAGAATTGGTTACCGTCGAAGAGGCTGCCAGCAACACCACTCCGGTGTCGCCGTTCTCCTTCTCCAACGCTGCGGACTTGACCGTCCCGACGGTGACGGCCTTGGACTGCTCAGCGGTTTTCACAAAGTCGTCTGCACCTCGGGTGAAGTCGTCCTTGAACGTTCCCGTGGAAAGGTCGATAACGTGCTGGACGTCGGTCTTGGCCCGGTTGTAGTCGATCGACAACAGCGCTATCACGCCCCGGCGCGCGGCCTCGACCAGCTCGGCTTGGTGCTGCTTTTGAGCGGTGACTTTCTCATGCGAAACGACCATCAGGCCCGTCACCACCAGCGATCCGATGGCCACGATGACGGTCGCGACCACCGCGACGGTCACCGCACCGATGCGCGCCCACCAGCCGCGGGGATCGAGTTCGCCGTCATCCTCGGCGTCGTCATCGGCGTCGTCATCGGTGACCTCGTCACCCTCGATGTCGGGTTCCCCGCCTCGCAGACGCGCGGCGGTCGCCTTGGCGCGCGCAGCCTCCGCGCGGGCCTCGGCCTCAGCCGCTTCAGCCTCGGCGAGCTCGGCCAGCACCTCTGCGTCTACGTCAGCCACCATGGCACTCATACATCTCGTTCGAGCTCGGCATGCGGCGGGTATGAGCGAATATGCGGCGCATGTCGAACTCCTCTCTGGGTCCAAACACCCCGCCAGCGTACGGGCGGGGGCTGAGTCGCCCGTCACACCCACCGCCGATGCGCACGATCGCGTGAGAACGACATTATCATCAGGCGATAAGTCGCTCGGCCGTACCGCCCGAAATTCGCCTCAATATCGGCCGTCTTCGTGCGGAAATGGTATTTCCGCACGTTCAGCGTAACTGGTCTTTCATCACCTTGCCCGTTGCATTGAGCGGCAGGGCATCGAGGAATGTGACCACCCTGGGCACCTTGAATCCGGCCATCCGATCCCTGCTCCAGCCGATCAAGTCGTCGGCCGACAGCTCACTGTCGCCCTTGAGTACGACGAACGCCTTGCCTACCTGGCCGAGCCGCTCGTCGGGCACACCGATCACCGCCGCCTGTGCGACCGCGGGGTGCTCCATCAGGAATCCTTCTATCTCTGCCGGGTAGGCATTGAATCCGCCGACGATGAACATGTCCTTCTTGCGCCCGACGATCTTCAGGCGACCCGACTCGGTGAAACTGCCCAGATCGCCGGTGTGCAGCCACCCGTCGGCGTCGATCGCCTCGGCTGTGCCCGCCGGGTCATCGAAGTAGCCCTGCATGACGCTGTAGCCGCGAACCAGAACTTCGCCGTCGTCGGCGATGCGCACCTCGACGCCATCGCACGGCACACCTGCCGTAGTGGCGACGTCTTCGAACGAATCCCCCGGGCGTGACAATGTCGCAGTGCCTGCCTCGGTGAGGCCGTAGCCGGTGGCCAAGGTGCGGAAAGGCAGCTCCTCATGCACTCGGCGGACGAGCTCGACGGGGATGTCGGCGGCACCGGTCACCCCGGCGCGCAGCGTGGCGAGCTTGCTCTTGTCCGGCACCGCCAGCAGCGAGTGATACAGCGTCGGCGGCCCCGGCAGCATGGTGACCTTCTCGGTCTCGATCAGCTCGACGACACGGTCGACCTCAAACACCGGGACGGGCAGCATCGTCGCGCCGCGAATGAAGGTGGCGATGCAGCCGGCCTTGTAACCGAAGGTGTGGAAAAACGGGTTGACGATCAGGTAGCGGTCGCCGCGGCGCAGATCGGCCAGATCGCACCATTCGGCGTACATCCGCAGGTTCTGCAGATGGTTCATCATCACGCCCTTGGGCCGTCCGGTGGTGCCCGAGGTGTAGATGATGTCGGCGATGTCGGTTCCGCCGATCTCCCGCTGGAACGGCTCGCCGTCGTCGAGGAAACCGGACTTCAGATCGATCGCCGGTACCCCGGCGGGAACGGTGAAATCCTGTCCCAGGAAACCCTTCTCGACCAGCACGGCCTTGGCACCGCTGCGGGTGATGATGTCCGCGGCCTCCGCCTGCTTGTAGCGGGTGCTGACCGGAACGACGATGCCGCCCGCAGTCAGAACCCCGAACGCAGCGATCATCCAGTGCGCGGAATTGGGTGCCCAGATGGCGACCCGGTCGCCCTTTTCGACACCCAGCTCCGCGAAGGCGCCTGCGGCACAACGCACCCGGTGAGCCACCTCGGCGAAAGAGAGACGCAGCGGACCGTCGACGACTGCTTCCGAGTCGCCGAATCGGTCCGCCGCGCTCAAGACCATCTCGGGGATGGTCTCCCACTCAGGCTCGATTGGTCGGCGGCCCTGAATCACACCGTGACGAGGCGAGACAGGTTGCCGCCCATGATCTTTGCCTGATCATCGGCCTTTAGGTGCTGAAGCGCCTCGATGTAGTAGGTCGGCTCCGCCAAGCCCTCGGGGTGTGGCCAGTCCGAGCCGTAGAGCACCTGATCCACCCCGACGAGGTTGACCAGATCGTCGATGCCGTCCTCGAAGAACGGGCTGACGTGGATGCGGCTCTTCACCATCTCGACCGGATCACTCGGGAACGCTTCCGGCGCCTTGCGGAACACCTCGGCCAGACCGTCGAGCAGCGGGGTCATCCACTTCGAACCGGCCTCGACGATCGCGACCTTCAGCTTCGGGTGGCGGTACAGCGCACCGTGAATCACCCACGACCCCACCGAGTCCTGGATCGGCCGCCACTCGTTGAGGATGCCCATCGCATTGGTCTGGAACGGCAGCATCTCTGCGCTTGCACCGTCCCATTCGGAGGTGTACCGCGAGTAGCCGCTGTCGCTGGAGTGCATGCCGACCAGTAGGTCGTACTCGACGACGCGCTCCCAGAACGGATCGAACTCGGGCAGCGCGAACGACCGCGGACCGCGGAAGCCGGGAACCGGCGCCGGGCGGACCAGGATGCAGCGGGCGCCACGCTTGACCACCCACTCCAGCTCCTCGATCGCCTTCTCGACGATCGGCAGCGTGATCACCGGTGTGGTGAAGATGCGGTTCTGGTAATTGAAGCCCCAGACCTCGTCCAGCCATTCGTTGAGCGCGTGGACCAGGACGTGGATCGCAACCGGGTCATCCGCGAGCCGTTCCTCGAGGAGGCTGGCCAGCGTCGGGAACATCAGCGTCTTGTCCAGGCCGAGCTCGTTCATCACCTCGAGACGCGGGCCCGGCTCGAAGAATGCCGGGATCGCTCGCATCGGCTCACCGAACAGCTCGCGCTTGGTCTTGCCCTCCGGGTTGCCGTACTTGAAGTACTCCTCCCACGCACCCGGCTTGGCGACGACCTCGAAGGTCGGGTTGGGAATGTAGTTGCTGATCTGGCCGCGCAGCGCGATTTTGGTCCGCCCGTTGACCTGTACGTACTGGACGTAGTCCTTGTACGCCTTGGGCAGGAACTTCGTCAGCGCCTCCGGCGGTTCGTAGAGATGGTTGTCCGCGTCAAAGATGGGGAACGGGACGTCGACCCGATGCGACAACTGACCCATGAAAACCTCCTATTAGCTCGTGAGAACGATATTCTCATTATGGACTAACTGCAATACCTCGACCCCGTGACCCCCTCGGTCTCGAGTGTCTCGATGTCATCTGCCGCCAGCCCGAGTTCGCTCAGCAGTTCATCGTTGTGTTGGCCGAGCAGGGGTGCCGGCGCGGTGTGTACCGGCTGTGGCCCACGAGAGAGCCGGAACGGCATCGTGGTGAACCGTGCCGGCCCGTTGACCGGGTGATCCAGGACTTCGAAGAACCCGCGCGCGGCCAGCTGTTCGAGCTCGGCCTGCCGGTGCGGTTGCATCACCTTGGCCACCGGCACTCCCGCCGGCCACAGCGCATCGATGATCTCCTCGCCGCTGCGGGGTCGGCACCAGGCGCTCAGGTGCCGGTCGATGAAGTCTTCACGGGCACGCCGGCCGCTTCTTGTTGCCAACTCGGGATCGGCGGCCCAGTCCGGGTCACCGAGTGCGCCGCGCAATGCCTGCCACTGCGCATCGGTCTCGACCGCGATCGCCACCCAGGAGTCGTCGCGGCCGAATTCGTCGGCCTCGCTGGTCTGGAACAGATTTTGCGGCGACGCCGTCGGCCCTCGGTTGCCGGCCCGTTGCAAGACCGCGCCGTACGCGCTGTATTCGACGATCTGCTCGGCAGCGATGTTGAGGGCCGCATCCACCATCGCGGCCTCGATGAGCGCGCCCTCGCCGGTGCGCCTGCGGTGTTCGAGGGCGAGCAGCATGGCATTGAGCGCGTGCAGGCCGGCATTGGGATCTCCAACGGAGTACGGCTCATAGGGATTTCGGTCCGGGTAGCCGGTGAGCCAGCTGATGCCGGCGGCCGCCTCGATCACGTACGCGAACGCCGGGTTGTCCCGCCACGGTCCGTCCAACCCGAAGCCGGGCATCCGGCACATCACCACGTCGGGCTTGATCCGTTGTACCGCAGCATAATCCAGTCCAAGCTGGTCGAGCACCCGCGGCGTATAGTTCTCGGCGACCACGTCGGCGGTGGCAATCAGCTGATGCAGCAATTCCCGGCCACGTTCGGTGCCCAGATCAAGGGTGATGTCCTTCTTGCTGGTGTTCAGCGCGGCGAAGATCGGCTGTTTTTCCCACCACTGGTCTTCGGTCACCGGCACACCGGCGATCATTCGCGTGCCGTCGGGACGACGGGCGGACTCGACGTGGATCACCTCGGCGCCCAGCAGGGCCATCAGATGAGTGGCCGACGGACCCGCCCAAAACGTGGTGAGGTCGACGACCCGAATCCCGCTCAACGGCAATCGGTCCGGGGCATTACCTGCTTGCCGCGGCGGGCGTGACGACTGCCGGTGCCGGTCGGTGTGCTCGCCCAGTCGCGGCGCCGGCGACGGCGGGCGCAGTGCGACGCCGGTGATCCGGTAGGGATGCGACGGCTGGCGGAAGCCGGCGGGGTGATCGACGAACGATCCGCGGGCGGCGAAGTGCTCCAGTGACTCGATGGTGTCGGGAGTGGCGACAGGGGCGTTCGGGATGCGGAAGGCGGTGGCCAGGTCGCGCACCTCGTCACCGGTGCGTTCGGCCATCCAGTCGTACAGTTCGCCGGATTTCGCTCCTGCTTGCTCGGTGATCGTCAGCGGCGCGTCTTCGTCGATCCAGTCCTCGTGCCCGGTCATCGCACACAGATCGAACCATTGCTGAGCGGTGCCACATCCGACGTCCACCAAGCCGTCCTTGACCCGGGTGATACCGGGCACAGTCAGCTTGCGCGCGTCGCGCCAAGGCTTTCCGAGCATCTCGAAGTAGGTCACCGGGTAGTACGTGAGTCCCATGACATGGCTCTCCAGCATCGACAGATCGATGAGCTCACCGCCGCCACCGGCCACCACCCGCATGCGCGATGCCAGAATCGCCGCACTGGCGTAGGAGCCCGACAGGTAATCGCCGACCCGGCCGCCGACGTACACCGGCGCGCGGTCGGGTGCGCCGCGGCCCAGCCCGACGATGCCGCCCGACCAAGCCTGCAGCGTGAATTCCGTTGCGGCAAGATCACTCCAGGGGCCTTCCAGGCCGAACGGTGTGATGGCGGCGACGATCAAATGCGGGTGCGCATCGTGCACTGCGTGCGGCGCCAGGTGGTCGGCGAGCGGTGAGCCGGGTGACCACACCACGGCGTCGGCTGAGGCCAGCAACTCCGCCACGAACGCGAGGTCAGCCTCCGGGGTGGCGATTACACTCTGCTTGCCGCCGGCGAGGAAGCTGAAGAGCGCCCCATCCTCATCGGATCCGATCGACGCACCCGAGGCCGACCACCGCCGCAGCGGGTCACCCTCGGGCGCCTCGACTTTGATGACCTCGGCTCCGGCGTCGGCGAGTAGCTTGGTGCAGTAAGCACCGGGAATGCCGGTCGACACGTCAACCACGACAAAACCGGTCAGTGGTGCGTCGGCCATCGCTACTTCTTCTTCTTTTTCATCTTGGCGTCGGTCTTCTCGGGCTTTTCGGCCTTGGCCTTCTTCGCCTTCTTGGCGTTCTTGGCCTTCGGGCGGGCGGACTTCGACAACCGCCACTCCGGCGGGAACTTGCTGTCGTTGTCCTTCACCGCACCGGCCAGCCCGGCGTCGAGGCCCTCATGCATGTCGAACTCGTCTTCGTCGCGAGCAGCGGCACCACCCAGCGACTCGAAGGTACTGCCGAGCAGGCTGCCCAGGTACTCCCCCTGGAACTGCTTGAAGACCTCGAAGAACATTTTCTGCTGAAAGATGGTGTCGGTAGGCCGGTTTCGTGCACATGCCAGTGCATACCGGTCGACTTCGGCTTCCAGGTCATCGCGCGGCACCACACTGTTCAGGAAATTGCAGTCGTACATCTCGGCGGCGGTGAACGGCCGGCCGGTGTAAACCATCTCCTGGAACTTGCGAATGCCCATCGTCTGGGTCCACCACCACATCCGGGGTCCCCAGCCGTAGTAGCGGAACGACGGATGGCCGAACAGTGCGTCGTCGCTGGCGATCACCAGGTCGGCGTCGGCGGCCTGGTAGAAGTGCCAGCCGTAGCAATAGCCCTTGACTTCGAGGATCGAGATCTTCTTGAAGTCCTGCAGAGTGCGGATTCCCGAGTGCGGGCTGGCATACCAGGCACCGACCGAGGCGCCGCGCCGAAAGGTTCCCCGCGGCGGATATTTCACCGTGCCAGGCGGGATCCGGAACTCCGCGAGCCGCGGCCCCTCGTCCTCGGCGTTCTGCAACTCCATGAACTCCGGCAAGTCGGCACCGCTGCCGAGATCCTGCCCTTCACCTCGGATGACGACGACTTTCACCTGATCGTCGACACCGGCCTGGTAGAGCAGGTCCGAATACCGCAGGCGCGCAGCGGCGGTCGGCGCGTTGAGGTATTCGGGCCGGTTGAAGGTGATTGTCGCGATCTTGGTCTTGGGGTCCTTCTGGTAGAGGATGATCTCCTCGGCCGACGGGCGCCGCGCCTCAGGCATTGACCGGGCCGACGCTGGCCACGGCACTCCACGCCGGACTCGACGTCAGTACCTCGCAACCATCGGTGGTGATCAAAACGGCGTCTCGGGTGATCACCGAGCCGACCGACTGCTCCCAGACGTGAGCGGTAACGGCTAGCACCATCCCTGGCTCCAGCACTTCGGCGTCGGCAGTGGCCCGCAGCTGCGGCGAGACGACCGGCGGGTCGAAGCCCAAGCCGAGGCCATGCGCCACCGGCATGACCGGCAGTTCCTCACCGGCGTGGCCGTAGGCATCCAACAACGCGCTTGTAGCCATGCCTGGTCGGCAAGCCTCGACCAGGCTGTCCCACAGGGTGTCTCGGCGCCCGTAGAGCGCACGCACGGCATCGCTCGGCTCACCGACAGACAGCGTGCGGGCCACTTCGGCGACATATCCGTCGGCCAGTACGCCGGCCGACAATGCCACCAGGTCACCTTCACGCACCCGACCGTCGCCATCAGTACGGCGCCACGGATGCTGCTTAGAGGTGACCCACGCGGCGTCCTGGGTCGCGGGCGTGCTCACCCCGCCGGCGGCCTCGGCCTCCAACACCGCAGCGGTGAGCGCACTTTCAGTGATTCCCGGATGGAGCGCGGCGACCCCGGCCGCCAGGCCCTTCTCGGCGATCGCGAGCGCGTGACGCAACGCCTGCACCTCGTGGGGAGTCTTGATCCGGCGCGCAGCCTGCATGGCCTGCTCGGCGTCGATCAGCTCCGCGTTGGGGAAGGCCATCGGCAACAGTTTGGCGAAAGTCGGTGTCAGGGCATCGGTTCCGACCCGCCGTGCGGTATCGGCGCCCTTGATGCTCTTCAGCATTTCGACCAGTGTCATCGGGTTCCACGCGAACCCGTACAGATTCTCGTGCGGGATTTCCTCGGGAATGCCCTCGTCCCACGTGCTGTTCAGGTGAATCTCGCCAGTGGCACGCACGAATTCGCAGATCGGACCGAACGGACGGGTGCCCACTACCCACAGCTGTGGGGCGCCGGAGATGTAGCGGACATTGGCCTGCCGCCCGAGTACCAGCACATCGAGGTCGTGGGCGTCCATCTGCGCGATGGCGCGGTCCCGACGGCTCACACGCAGCGCGCGACCATCGGCTTCGATCTCAGTTCCCATTGGACACCTCATACGGGTCGTACGGATATGCGGTCAGCGGCATCCAACCGCCCTCGGTGACCACCACGATCTCCTCGCCGCGATAGCCGCCGGTACCGTCCTCCCACACGACCGGCTCGAACACCAGCAACATGCCGTCCGGGAAGACGAAGTTGTCATCCCATTCCTGACCGAGATCCGTTCCGATCATCGGCATTTCGGCTGCGCTCGTCCCGATACCGTGCCCCAGGTAGAAGTGCGGTAGCCACGGCTTCTGGCCGCCGGCCGCCGCGGTCGCCGCACGTCCGAGGTCACCGCAGGTGGCACCGGCTTTGGTCACCGCGAGGACCGCGTCGACGACCCGGCTCCACTTGTCGAACTGGGCCTGCTGCGCCGGGGTCGGGTCCTGACCCACGATCCAGGTACGCCCATGGTCAGAGCAGTAACCGTGGTAGGCGATGGATACGTCGGTCCACAACACGTCGCCCCGGGCCAGCTGGCGCTCGGTCGTCAGCAACGGCAGGGCCAGGTCACCGGTGGTGGTCCAGGTTCCCTCCGCCTTGGACCTCGGCATCGCCTGCCAGATCGAGTCGAACATATTGGTGGTGGCACCGAGTTCGAAAGTGCGGCGGACGAATTCGGCGGACAAGTCGATCTGACGCGCGCCGGGCGCCAGCGACTTCTGAATCCCGGCGATGGCTTCTTCGGTGATCTGACAGGCTCGCCGGATGCAGGCGATCTGGTCGATGGTCTTGACCAGTTTCGCCGCGCCGATCACCGCGGCGGCATCCACCGGCGTGCTCGGGAACAGCGTCGTACCTGCCCGTCGCATCGCCCCGGTCAGCTCGTCGGTCCCGACCGTCACACCGGCCGGAACCAGCCCGGCCAGAATCTTCGCGAATTCGGCTACCCCTTCGTCGAACTCGAGATAGACCGGCCCGTGCAGGTGGTCATCGGGCAGATGTGACTCCATCGCCGCGCCCTCGCGAAACGGCAGGAACAGGTGCGGGTGCTCGTCGCCGGCCAGCACGACGGCCACCGGCCGCTCGACATGGGACAACCCCGCGTCCGCCAGCGGCCAGCTGATGCCGGTCGCGTACATGACACTGCTGTTGCCGAGCAGCACCAAGGCATCCACGCCTTGATCGTCCATCGCGGCGTGCAGACGCACTCCGACCTCTCTGCGCATCCTGGCGAAGTCCGGCTCCGCAGGAATGTCCAGCCACGTATACCCGGTCCGGGCGATCTGAGCGACGCCGGATTGAGTAGACGTCGCCATCAGATACCCAGGAAGTTCTTGATGTTGGAGCTACAGATCTTCGCCGCATTCTCCGGGCCTACCGCCTCGACCACCGTTGCCAGCGACTTCTCCGAGTATCCGAACGTCGATTCGTTGTGCGGATAGTCCGACGACCACATCACGTTGTCCACACCGATCTTGTCGATCAGCTCCAGGCCCAGCGGATCCACCATGAACGAGGCGCACATGTGGTTGTCCCAGTAGTACCGGGGATCGTGGCCCACCTCGTGGTTGAACATGTGCCGGTACGACGCCAACAGGTGCTTCGCGTCCTGCAATGCTGTTGGCACCCAGGAAATTCCGCCTTCGAACCAGCCGACCCGCAGTTTCGGGTGCCGGTCGAGAATTCCGGAGAAGACGTATTTGGCGAACTGCTCGCGGAACGAGTCGACATTGACCATCATCCCGACGACGACGCTGTTGTTCTCACAGGGCGTCTTCGGCGGCGTCTCACCGATGTGGTGAGTGACGGGAACGCCGGAGTCTTCGATCTCGTCCCAGACCGCGTCCATCGACGCGGCACCATAGTCGTAGATGTTGCCGTCATCATCCTTGCCGGGGTTCAGTGGCAGCAGGAAGGTTTTGAGTCCGAGGGCCTTCAGCTCGTCGAGATTCTGGCGGGTCCCCTTGGGATCCCACCAGTTGATCAGGCCGACGCCGTAGAAGTGGCCTCTAGACTGCTCCTGGAGTTCGGCCATCACCTCGTTGTAAATGCGGAAGACCCTCTCCCGCAATGCCTTGTCCGGATAGTGGAACAAGGCGAGGACGGCGTTGGGAAACGCCAGCTCCTTGTCGATACCGTCCTCGGCCAACTCCCGGATGCGCGCCTGCATATCGTTGGTCGATGCCCCGGCCAGGTCGTCGTACTGCATGAGGACGCGGCCGAAGTCACCGCCGGTCCATGCCTTGCCCTTCATGCCGACCATGTAGGCGCCGTCCTCGTACCAGATCCGTGGCGCCGCTCCCTTGAGATCCTCGGGGAACTTCTCGTAAAAGATGTCCTGGGCCACCGAGATGTGGTTGTCGGCCGAGAAAACCTCAGTGCCGACGGGTAATCCGAAGTCACCCTTGGCATGACCCTGGCGGTTCTTGGGCGCACCGAAACCTTCCGGTGGGTAGAGCGTGGCAGTCAACGTCGACATCGTGGACACTCCAATCGATAAGGGCTGTGGGGCTTCACCAGGTAACGGGGAGTTCGTAGACGCCGTAGGCGAGGCGGTCGTGCTGGAAGGGCACCTCGTCGAACGGGATCGCCAACTTCATATCGGGCATCCGCCGCAGGACGGCGGGAAACACGATCTGCATTTCGGCGCGAGCCAGCTGCTGGCCGACGCATTGGTGCCGGCCGTAGCCAAAGCCCAACTGCTGGCTGGCATCACGGCTGAAGTCGAGCTTGCCGGGATCGGCGTAGGTACCGGGATCCCAGTTGGCCGGGGCCAGATCGAGGATCACGCCCTCACCGGCTTTGATCGTCTCGCCGCCGATCTCGATGTCCTCGAGGGCGACGCGACGCTGGCCGGTCTGGATGATCGACAGAAAGCGCATCAACTCTTCGACCGCGTTGGCGATGAACTTCGGGTCGTCGGAATCACGTAGCAGCGCAGCCTGTTCCGGGTTCTCCAGCAGCGCACACAAGCCTATGCCGATCATGTTGGCAGTGGTCTCGTGGCCCGCGATCAGCAGGCCGGTGCCCAACTGGGCCGCCTCTTTGACGCTGATCTCGCCCGCGGTGACCCGCTCCGCGAGGTCGGACACGGCATCCTCGGACGGCTCTTTCTGCTTCTTCTCCACCAGATCGATCAGGTACTGGTGCAGGCTCATCGCGCCCTTTTGCATGGCGTCGGCGGCTGCGTTGCGGGCCATCCCCGCATTGGCGTGTTCCTGGAAGAACTCGTGATCTTCGTAGGGCACGCCGAGCATGTCACTGATCACTCGCGTCGGCACCGGCAGGGCCAGCTTCTTGATCATGTCTGCGGGCGCAGGTCCGGCCAGGATCTCGTCGATGCACTCGTCGGTGACGTTCTGGATCACCTCGCGCAGCGTTTCCACCCGACGGAAGGTGAACGGCTTGGACAGCATGCGCCGGAAGCGGGTGTGCTCCTCGGCGTCGGAGGTGAACACCGACCGCGGCCGCTTGTTCACGGTGGCCTGCATGTGCGCATTCCAGTGCGGGAAGCCGGAAATCCGGTCGTCGACGCTGATTCGTGGGTCCGCGAACAACGTGCGAGCCGCCTCGTAGCCGGTCACCAACCACGGGGTGCTGCCATCCCAGATCCGCACCCGCGACAGCGGTGTGGTCTCGTTCATTTCGAGCATTTGCGGCGGCGGCGCGAACGGGCAACTCGCCGCACGCTCCATCGGGTACTCCGGGGCGGTCGCCGCCTCGGCCGGCTCAGTTGTCAACGTGTCCGACATGCCTCACTCCTCGACGTAGATGGCTTGGGCGGGACAGGCCGCGGCGGCCCGGCGCGCGTTGTCTTCTTCTGCGGCCGGCGGGTTGGCTTGGAGCAGGACGACCACGCCGTCGGAGTCACGCTGATCGAAGACCTCGGCCGCGTTGAGCACGCATTGGCCGGAGGAAACGCACTTGTCCTGGTCGACGGTGACCTTCATCGTGGTTTCAACCCTGTCGTGTCACGGGCGCCAGCCACAGCCCGACGAGCGCGTCGACAAGTCCGGAAGCAGCTGTGCGCCAATTGGTTAGGGGTAGGGACGCGCCCTGAGCGAGGGCCCGCTCGTATTCGGCGCAGGTGTGGATCAACAGGTTGCGCCCCATGATGTTGCGCTCCATGCGAACATGTCCGGGTAGGTCGGGCAGGCACCGGTTGACGCCTTCGAGCACAACGATCAGCGCCGGCAGCGTCAGCGCGTCGCGGGTGACGGTCTGCTGGTAGGCCGGGTCGGCCATCACCTGCGCGGCGAATCGGGCGTACCAGGTCGGGTTGCCCAGCGCCGTCAGGTGGTCGGTCAGGGGTAGCACCAGGCATTCGACCCAGTCGCGCAGCCCGGCGTTCGAATCGGCCATGGCCGCGACCCGCTCTTGGCGAAGCTTCTCCACCGGCATGGCGTGCTTGTGTTCGATTGCCCGGACCAGGTCGGTCTTGGTGCCGAAGTGGTAGCCGACAGCCGCGTTGTTGCCCTGCCCGGCGGCCTCGCTGACCTGGCGATTCGACACGGCGAAGACACCGTGCTCGGCGAAGAGCCGTTCGGCGGCAGTGAGGATCGCCTCGCGGGTCAGGCTCGCCCGGTCGGTGCGGCTGCTCCTAGAAGGGGTGGTCGCGGTGGTCATCGCAGGCCAGTCAACGCTGTGATCATGATTAAGTCAAGCGATTGATTTAAGAGGTCTCGGGCTTCTTTTTCTTCGGCACCGGCTTGCCCGCCGAGGTTCCGCCATCGACGGGAAGAACCGTCCCGGTCACGTAGGGCGAGCGGTCGCCGGCGAAATAGAGGATCGCCTGAGCGACGTCGTCCACGGTGCCCTCGCGCTCCAGTGGACGGTCGGCTCGCATGGTCGCCCGGATACCGGCCTCGAACTTGGCGGCCTGCTCAGCGTCCATGCCGTGTGCGGATTTCGACACGATCGCCGTTCGGATGTGGCCGGGAGCGAGACAATTGACCCGGATCTCGTAGTTGGCCAGTTCGATCGCCGCACACTTGGTGAAGTGGATGACCGCGGCCTTGGACGCTCGATAGCTCATCACGCCGCCGCCCGCCTGGATACCGCCGATCGACGTCAGGTTGATGATGGAGCCTCCACCACTTTCCTTCATGCGCCGGGCGGCATCTCGGGTTCCCGCCATCACGGCCTTCAGGTTGATCGCCATCACCCGTTCGAAGTCATCGAGATCGTCGTCCAGGAAACTCCGGTGCATCCTGCTCGTGACCCCGGCGTTGTTCACCATCACGTCGAGTCCCCCGAACTTCCCAACCGCGGTGTCGATGAGATTGGCGAGTTGTTCGCTCACCGCGACGTCGGTGGGCAAGAAGAAGGCTTGCTCGCCGTGCCGGTCGGCCAGCGCCTGCCCCTGTTCGGCGTCGATGTCACCGAATACGACGGTCGCGCCTTCGGCCAGAAACCGCTCGACGATGCCGGCGCCAAGGCCTGATGCGCCGCCGGTGACGACCGCGATCTTGCCTGCCAATTCGTTGCCCATGACGGCCAATCCCTCTCGTCCGCACACCGATCCGGCGGCGTACGCAGTCAATCGCTGCGCCCGACTGAAGTCAAGCGCGTGATTTAAATGGCAGCGCCGGGCAGACGACAGAAGCCATTAGCGCGGCTAACCGAGCGGTATGAGAACGATGTTCTCTCACTTGATCAGCAAACCTCGCGCATTCCGCGCATGGCATTGACACGTTTTGAACGGAACTGCAACAGTTGCTCACACCCGATGGCCCATGGGAGGAACATTCCGGTGACAGTCAGTGCCGACAGGGATCTTCACTACGACCCCTACGACGTCGAGCTCAACATCAATCCGTTTCCGGTCTTTGCGCGGATACGCGAAGAAGCGCCGCTGTACTACAACCCCGAGCTCGACTTCTATGCGCTGAGCCGCTACGACGACGTCAACAAGGCTGTCATCGACCATGAGACCTTCATTTCCGGTCGCGGTGCGCTGTTGGAGATCATCAAGTCGGGCATGGAAATCCCGCCGGGGACATTGATTTTCGAGGACCCGCCGATTCACAACATCCACCGCAACCTGTTGTCGCGGGTGTTCACGCCGCGCAAGGTCGCGGCCCTGGAACCACAGATCCGCGAATTCACCAACCGCTGCCTCGATCCGCTGGTCGGCTCCGACCGGTTCGACTTCGTCAACGACCTCGGCGAGCAGATGCCGATGCGGGTGATCGGCATGCTGTTGGGCATTCCGGAGGACCGGCAGCGGGCGATCACCGACCACGGCGAGGCCACGCTGCAGTCGGACAAGGTGGACCTTCTGGCCACCGGTGAGGTGTTCGCCGAATTCATCGACTACCGGCGCGACCATCCGTCGGACGACATCATGACCGATCTGCTCAATGCCGAGTTCACCGACGAGACCGGTACCGTGCGACGGCTGCACCGCGAAGAACTGTTGCTCTATTTGACGGTGATCGCGACGGCCGGGTCGGAGACCACCACCCGGCTGATCGGTTGGGCGGGCAAGACTCTCGCGGAGTATCCGGATCAGCGTCGCGAACTTGTCGAGAATCCGGCGCTGATCCCACAGGCGATCGAGGAGATCCTGCGCTGGGAGCCGCCGGCACTGCAGTTGGCCCGCTACGTGACTCGCGATGTCGAGTACTACGGGCAAACCGTGCCGGAGGGTTCGGCCATGCTCTTGCTCCTGGGCGCGGCGAACCGCGATCACCGCCGCTTCGCGCCGGACGGCGAGGTCTTCGACATCCACCGAGAACTGAAGACGCACATGACCTTCGGTGGCGGCACTCACTTCTGCATGGGCAACGCACTGGCCCGGATGGAAGGGCGCATCGCGCTGGAGGAGATTCTGAAGCGCTTTCCCGAGTGGGAAGTCGACTGGCCGAACGCCATCAAGTCCGAGACGGCCGCGGTCCGCGGCTGGGCTGCGATGCCCACGATCGTCTCCTGACATCAATCACTACGACACAGAGGACTGAAAAGCAATGGCAGGACGGGTAGAAGGCAAAGTCGCATTCATCACCGGTGCGGCACGCGGGCAGGGGCGCGCGCACGCGGTGCGGCTGGCGTCGGAAGGCGCCGACATCATCGCGGTCGACATCTGCAAGCCGATCAAGACCGTCGACAAGATCGCCGCGTCCACTCCGGAGGATCTGGCCGAGACCGCCGATCTGGTCAAGAACGCGGGCGGCCGGATCTTCACCGCCGAGGTCGACGTCCGCGACTACGACCCGCTGAAGGCAGCCGTGGACGCCGGCGTCGAGGAATTCGGCCGGCTCGACATCATCGTCGCGAACGCAGGCATCGGCAACGGTGGCCAGACGCTGGACCAGACCAGCGAGGAAGACTGGACCGCGATGATCGACGTCAACTTGGGTGGTGTGTGGAAGACGGTGAAGGCCGGTGTGCCGCACCTTCTCTCGGGCGGCCGCGGCGGCTCGATCATCCTGACCAGCTCGGTGGGTGGGCTCAAGGCCTACCCGCACACCGGTCACTACATCGCCGCCAAGCACGGCGTCGTCGGCCTGATGCGCACGTTCGCCGTCGAACTGGGGGCGCAGAACATCCGGGTCAACTCGGTGCACCCGACGAACGTGAACACACCGCTGTACATGAACGAGGGCACGATGAAGCTGTTCCGCCCCGACCTGGAGAACCCGACCGCCGACGACATGAAGGTCGTTGCGCAGTTCATGCACACACTGCCGATCGGTTGGGTCGAGCCCGAGGACATCGCCAACGCCGTGCTGTTCCTGGCGTCCGACGAGGCCCGCTACATCACCGGCGTCACTCTGCCCGTTGACGGCGGCAGTTGCTTGAAGTAACCCCCACGCCGCAGCAGACCGTCCACACGTTCTGCCGGTACTGCCTTGCCTCGTGCGGTGTTGAAGTCACCGTCGAGGCGGGGCGGGTGGTCAAAATCTCTGCGGACAAGCAGAATCCGCACAGCTGGGCCGACTTCTGCGCGAAAGGCCGCACCGCGGCTGAGCTCGTCGACCATCCGCGCCGTATCACCCGTCCATTGCGGCGGGTCGGCGACACGTACGTCGAGGCGACGTGGGACGAGGCGATCGCGGACATCTCCGCGCGGATGTCGGCGATCATCGACGTCGGCGGCCCCGACGCCGTCGCCACGTACACCGGCAACCCGTCGGGGTTTTCGTCGTCGAACCTGCTGTTCATGACCGGCTGGTTGGACGCCATCGGCACCCAGAACCGGTATTACGTCGGCTCCGTCGACCAGAACAATCTGCACGTGGTCGCGCAGGCGATGTACGGATCACAGTTGTTCGTGCCGGTCTCGGATGTCGACAACTGTGACTTCTTCCTGCTGGTCGGTGCCAATCCCGCTGTGAGCGCATGGAATTGGGTCGAGAGCGTACCCGGTGGCTGGAAGCGGGCGCTGGCACGGCAGCGTCAGGGCGCCAAGATCGTCGTCGTCGACCCGGTCCGCACCGAGAGCGCCGATAAGGCCGATACGCATTTGGCCATCCGGCCGGGGCAGGACTGGGCGCTGCTGTTGGGGATGGTCAAGGTGATCCTCGATGAAGGTCTCGAGCACCGCGAGGACTGCGGTGACCTGGCTGTCGGCATGGCCGAATTGCGCGCCCTGGTCACGGCGGCCGACCTCGATGACCTGGCCGCTCGCTGTGACATCTCCCGTCTCGACATCGAAGCCTTGGCAAGGGATTTCGCGGCGGCCCACGGCGCGATGGCGATCACGCGCACCGGGGTGTCACTCCACCTGGCCGGGACCATCGGCGAGTGGCTCGGCCACGTGCTCAACGTCATCACCGGACGCATGGACCGGCCCGGCGGACGCCGGTTCGAACGCGGCTACGTCGACGCGCTGAAGTTGGCGGCGTTCGCCAAACCGGTGGACCACCGCAGCCGGCTGCAGGGGCGGCCGATGGTCGCCGGCCATCACGGGCTCGACGAACTGCCCGACGAGATCACCACCGCAGGGCGCGGACAGATCCGGGCGATGGTGATCAACGCGGGAAATCCCGTCATCTCCGGACCCGATGGCGCGCGGCTCGACGCCGCACTGGGTCAGCTGGACCTGCTGGTGGTGATCGACTTCCTGCAGCGTGAGAGCCACCGTCACGCGCACTGGCTGCTGCCCGCGGCGCACTGGTTGGAACGTGACGATCTGCTGGCGCTCACCAGCGGTCTGCACGACCAGCCGTATGTCCAATACGGCAGGCGCGCGGTCGATCCGCCGGATGACGCTCGCGAGGAATGGCGGTTCTTCCTCGACCTCACGCTCGCGATGAAGCGGCCCTTCCTCGGGATGCGGGGCGTCAATGGGTTCATCAAGGCAACCCGCGGCTTGGCGAAGGTGACCCGCAGGCCGTCGCTGGCGTTCGGGCCGCACTGGATCGACCGGATGATCATCGGGATGAGCCGTGGGATCAGCTGGCGGGCGGTGCTGGAGCATCCGCACGGCTGGGTGTTCGGCAAGCGCGAATTCGGGCATCTCCGGAAGGCACTACGTACCGACGACAAGAAGATTCACATAGCGCCGGCCGAGTTCGTGGACCGGGCAGGGGAACTGCTGGCCGAGCCGCACCCGCGGCCACCGGCCGGGCGACCCTTCCAACTGGCGAACAGCAGGCGCCGGCATTCGATGAACTCCTGGCTCAACGACATTCCGGGCCTGCACCCGTCCGGCAAGGGCAACCACGCGGTGATCAACGCGAAAGACGCAGCGGCTCTGGGCGTCCTCGATGGTGACCTGGTGCGGGTGTTCTCCGACGTCGGCGAGGTGGAACTGGCCGCCGTGGTCAGCGACCGGCCCCGGTCCGGCATCGTGATCGTCGACCACGGATGGGGCTCCCGGGTGTTCGATCCCCGCGGCGGTGCGGCACCGATGTCGTTCGGTGTCAACCGAAATCTGCTCGTCGACGGCTCACCGGTCGATCCGTTGTCGCAGACGCCGGCGATGAGTTCGGCATATGTCGGCATCGAGCGAGTTCAGTCTTCACCGCGAGTAGACGCCAACACCCCTCAAACTAGGGGGTTTCGCGTGCCCCCGCAAGCGGGCGGTACCCCCAGCTCGGCGAAGAACTCCAGCAGTAACTCGGCCAGTGCGTCGGGCTGCTCGATCTGCGGGCAGTGGCCGGCATTCTCGACGACTGCCGAACGGCCTTCGGCGATCTGCCCGGCGATCTCGGCGGCCCACCCTGACGGCAGCAGCTTGTCGCCGGCGCCCTCGATCACCAGGACCGGCACGTCGATGCGCTCATAAGCCCGCTTGCTCGACGGGGTCGGCGGGGCATCCAACCCGGGACGGCGAAACCGCGCTGCTGCCAACGACTCCCAGGCACCGGGCGCAGTGCTGGAGTCGTAGCGCCGTTGCACGTAAGCCTCATCCGCAGGATAGGCGGGATCGAAGAACAGCGCCTCGACAATAGCCCGCATCGCCTCGATTGTGGCGTCGTACTCGTAGAGGGCGGTAGTGTGCTGATTCTTCTGGATCTCGCCGCCGCCGCAGATCGTTACTGCGCTTCTTACGGGCAGCACCGGCGACTCCGAGGTGAGGTCCACCAGCAGGTTGATGGCACCCATCGAGTTGCCGACGAAGTGTGCCGAGTCGATGCCCAGCAGCGCGCAGAACCGGGCGATGTGCCGGATTCGCATGCCGCGACCGTCGGTGAAGTCGACGACTTTCGCCGAGTCACCGAAGCCCAGCATGTCGGGGGCCAGCACGCGGTAGTGCTGCGAGAGCGGAGGGATCAGCCTCTCCCAGCCGATTTCAGCGCTCGCCCCGAATTCGCCACCGTGCAGGAGCACGACGGGATCGCCCTCCCCCGCCTCGAGGAAGTGCGTCCTCAGGCCGTCGACGACGATGGTCCGGTGCTGATGGCTCACTTGATCGCGATGGGGTTGACCGGCGAGCCGACGGCACCGGTGACGCTCAGTGGGGGCGCGACGAGCTGAAACTCGTAGCGGCCGTCGGCCGCACAGTCGGCGGCCAGTTCAGTGAGATTCCAGTACTCGCCCAGCATCAGGCCCATATCGCGCAGACACAGCATATGCATCGGCAAGATGGCGCCGTCGACGCCAGACGCCGGGTTCTCGACCATCAGGTTATCGGCCGCTACCGCGGCCACCTGATGGTCGGCGAGCCAGGACGCACACGTCCAGTCGAGTCCGGCGCCGGGCTCCTGACCGTCGCCCGTCTCCAGAAACCGTGCCCACCAACCAGTTCGGATCAGCACGATATCGCCCGGTTCGACGGTGACGCCCTGCGCGCGCGCCGCCTCGTCGAGTTCGGCCGGCGTGATCGGCTGTCCGAGTTCGCAGAACGTCGGCACGCCGCGCACCTTCACGATGTCCAGCAGGACGCCCCGGGAGGTGATGCCCTTGCCGACGACCTTGTCGATGCCCAGATAGTAGGCACCCAGGCTGGACACGGAATCGGCGGGAAAACCGTTGTACAGCTTGTCCTCGTAGTACACGTGCGACAGCGCATCCCATTGCGTCGCGGCCTGCAGCGGCATGATGATCATGTCGTCGTTGAACCGCATCGGGCCGGCCGCGGTGTACCCACCAAGCTGGACGGCCGTCGGGTTGCGCAGCCATTTCGGCCCGTACTCCATCAGCGTGTTGGCGTCGCCGCCGTCGATCGTCATCACGTGGGTCGGGTTCTGCCGGTACTGAAATGCGCCCTGCGGTCCCGATGAACCGAAGTCGACGCCGAGCGGAAACACTCTGCCGTGCTGGACCGTTGCGGCCGCCTGTGCGACCTTCTCGGGGGTGATGAAGTTCAGCGTGCCGAGCTCGTCGTCGTCACCCCACCGGCCCCAGTTCCGGACGTCGTCGGCGACCCGACGGAAATCGCTCATATCGGCCACGCTGGTCATCCCCTCTTGTAGTCGGCTGCTTGACGCGCCGCGATGTTGCCGCCGTCGACCCAGATGACCTGGCCGGTGATGTAACCGGCGGCGCGGCTACCCAGGAACGCCAGCACCGCAGCCTGCTCGTCCGGATCCGACACCCGCCCCAGCGGCTTGGGGATGGTTTCGAGGTAGTCCTGCCCGTAACGCGCCAGCAGCTGGTCGAGAATCGGGGTCTCCGTCACTCCCGGCCCGCTACAGTTGATCCGAATACCCTTGGCGCCCAATGGAACGGCGCTGCTCACCGTGTAGCCGATGATCGCCTCCTTGGACAACCGGTAACCGCCGTCGGCCAGAGCTTCGGGATGGTCCCGGCACCACTGGACACCTTCTTCCATCGAGCCCGTCGCCAGCAGCCCCGCCGCCTGCGGCAGATTATCCCGGTAGTTCGCCGCAGCCAGCGAGGACACGCAAACAACTGACGAGCCGGCGCCGATCTTCGGCAGCAGCGCTTCGGTGAATCGGCGGGTCCCCAGGAAATTGATCGTGACGACCAGCAGCGGATCGCCGATCCCCGACGAGACTCCGGCCACATTGAACAACGCGTCAATGCGGTCGCCGACCACACTCGCTGCCTGGTCGATCGAACTCGGTTCGGCCAGATCAAATTCGACGAACTCGCTCAGCCCGGCCGCCGGACGACGCACGTCGAGCCCAACCACATCGGCGCCCAGGTCGGTGAGCTGGTTACACAGCTGCGCGCCGATTCCCGACGCGCAGCCGGTGACCACCACGCGGCGGCCGTCATATCGCAGCAGATCGTCGATGTGAGCCATATTCTTCGCGGGCTAGTTGGCCTGCTCCCGCTTCTCCTTCTCCAGCTGCGCGGCCTTGACGCGGCCCTCGTTGATCTCAGCCATCGCCTCGGGAATCTCACCGGCAGTGAACTTCCCACCGCGGCCGGTGGGCAACCCCCCGAAGGCGTAGGTCTCGTCGAACAACGGCGCGTCGACCGGCTGGCGGCGGCCCTCAACTTTTTCGATCACCGGCGCGAGGCGCGTGGCCTTGTCCTTGACTGCCTTCTCATCCCGTTCGATGAATTCGGGCAGAATCTCCTTGCCCATGATCTCGATGGACTCCATGGTGCCTTCATGGCTGCGCGGGTTGAGCAACAGGATGATCTCGTCGACCCCGCTTGCCTCGTAGCTCCGCAGAAACTCGCGCACGGTCTCGGGCGAACCGATGGCACCGCGGCCCGGACCATAAGCCAGGGTCGGGTCCTCTTTGACGGCGTTCTCGTACAGCTCCCACACCCCGGTGCGGCCGGGCGTGTGCATACCGTTGATGTAGTAGTGCATGATGCCGAACGAGAAGAAGCCGCCACCGATGCCGATCTTCTTGATCGCCTCCTCATCGGTTTTGGCCACCATCATCGACAGGTCACCGCCGATGGCGAGCAGGTTCGGGTTGATCGCGGGGGTGCACGGCGTGCCCTGCTCCTCGAATTCCTTGTAGTAGCCGTCGACGCGGGTCTTGAGCGCCTCGGGCCCGGTGTAGGCGAAACTCAATGCGCCGATGGCCTTCTGAGCCGCCATCTGCACCGAAGACGGGCGCGTGCAGGCCACCCACACCGGCGGGTGCGGGCTCTGCAGCGGCTTGGGAATGACGTTGCGGGCCGGCATCTCGACGTGCTGACCCTTGAAGCCGGTGAACGGCGCCTCGGTCATACACCGGATCGAGACTTCCAGCGCCTCTTCCCACATGGTGCGCTTGTCGGCGGGGTCGATATCGAACCCACCGAGCTCGGCCACCGACGACCCTTCACCGGTGCCGAATTCGACACGACCGTTGGACAGATGGTCCAGGGTGGCGACCCGCTCGGCGATACGTGCCGGGTGGTTGATCGGCGGCGGCAGGTGCATCACACCGAACCCCAGGCGAATGTTCTTGGTGCGCTGGCTGGCTGCGGCCAGGAACATCTCCGGTGCGGTGGAGTGGCAGTACTCCTCCAGAAAGTGGTGCTCGGTGAGCCACACGGTGGAAAACCCGGCCTTATCGGCGAGTTCCACCTCGTCGAGGCCATGCTGGAACAGCTGGTGCTCGTCGTCCTCCGACCACGGCCGCGGCAGCGGGAATTCGTAGAACAGCGAGATCTTCATGCGGTTACCTCTCGATCGGAATTGTGGGAGATATGTTCTGCTGCGACGTACCCGAACGTCATAGCGGGTCCGATGGTGGCGCCGGCGCCGGCGTAGCTGCGACCCATCACCGCCGCCGAGGCGTTCCCGGTGGCGTAGAGACGACCAACGACGGAGCCGTCCTCGCGCAACACCCTGGCGTGCTCGTCGGTGAGCAATCCACCCGAGGTACCCAGGTCGCCGAGGACGATCTGGAAGGCCAGATACGGCGGCTTGCCCAGCGGAGCCAGGTTCGGGTTGGGCAGCGTGGGGTCGCCGTAGTAGTTGTCGTAGGCGCTGTCGCCGCGGTTGAAGTCGTCGTCGTGGCCACTGCGTGCGAGTTCGTTGAAGCGATCGGCGGTGCGCTGCAATGCCTCTGGCGGAACGCCGATCTCGACCGCCAGTTCGGCGAGGCTGCCGGCCGCCTTCACGATCCCCGAGTCGAGCCAGGCCTGCGGGATCTTGCGCCCGGTGGGCACCGGGGCGAACGGGACTTTCGGGATGGGCAGGTGCCCGCCCACCACATACCGGTGGAACGACGCGATGTCAGTGACCAACCAGCACGGGATGTGCTCGGCTCCCGCTTCCCCGTCGCTTCGCTCGCCCAGGAAGGCTCGCTGTCCCTCGATCATGGCGTGTGCGAAATCCATATACGGCGCGGCTTCGTTGATGAACCGCTTCCCGGCTCCGTTGACGACGAACTGGGCCGGCATCATCCGCTCGTTGAGCATGAACTGCAGCCGGCCGTCCGGCCAGCACATCGCGGGAAACCACCACGCCTCGTCCAGCAGATCAGTAGCGGCACCGACCTTCTCGGCCGCCCGGATCCCGTCGCCGGTCGCCGCGGGATTGCCGAAGCTCCAATTCTTTTCCAGCAGCGGTAGGTGCTCACGGCGCCAGGCCATGTCGTGGTCGAATCCTCCCGAGGCCACCACGACGCCGCGCCGGGCGGCGATCCGCAACGGCTTGCCGGCCCGTTCCACCACCGCGCCGACGACGTTTCCTTCCACGTCGGTGATGAGTTCGGTCATCGGCGCCGAGAGCCACAGCGGGATGTCCTTTTCCTTGACCGCGAGCCGCATCCGCGCCATCAGCGACTGTCCGATCGCCGCCATCCGGTCGCCGAAAACCCGGGCTCGAAACATCCGCCAAATGAGCTTGATCAGGACGGCTTTACCGCGCCAGTTCTGCCGCACCTGGTAGAACAACCGGAGGTCCTTGGGGGCGAACCAGATTCCCTTGGGCGCCAGCGCGAGCGGCGCGAGCAGGTGCTGCTCCTCGTCGCCGAGCTTGCGCAGGTCGATCTCCGGCACGTTGATGGTGCTGCCGCGCTCCGACCCGCCCGGCACCTCCGGGTAGTAGTCGGCGTACCCGGGCTTCCACACGAATTCGAACCAGTTGCTGGATTTTTCCAGGAATTCCATCATCTGCGGTGCGGTGTCGACGTAGGCGCGTAGGCGTTCGTCGCTGACGAGGCCGCCGGTGATCGTCTTGAGGTACGCGAAGACCCCGTCAGGGTCCGGCGAGTAACCGGCCTTGCGTTGCGACGGCGCACCGGGCACCCAGATACCGCCGCCGGAAAGTGCGGACGAGCCACCGAATTTGGCCGCCTTCTCCACGATGAGCGTGTCGAATCCCAACGCGTCGGCGCGCAGCGCCGCGGTCATTCCGCCCGCACCGGAGCCGATGACGAGGACATCGACGGAATGGTCGAAAGGCTCTGTCATGCAACTACCGCCGTCCGGATCGCGAAGCCCGCGATCAAATCTGGAGCAGCGCGGTAGTAGCGCTGCTGCGTCTGATACTTACCCTGGGTCGCCAACGCAGCGAAAGCCGCCACCCAGGTGCGGATTTCGTGTGCCGAATTGCCGGCCTCACGGGCGATCCAGTCGTTGGTCCAGCCGTCCAGCTCGGCGAGGCGGTTGCTGTCGATCAGGTCCAGTAACGCGCGGTCCCAGTCCGGGTTCAGCGGCTGCAGCGGACTCTGCCCATGCGCGAAGTCGTGCGCGGCGGCGATGACGGCCTCCTGCCGTGCCGCTCGTCCTTCCGGGGACATCGGCGCCCCACCGACGATGCGTTCCAGCGCGGCCGGTGGCGCCGTCGCCAACGTCGGCACCGGCGGATCATGGGACAGCCCACCAGATCCGACGATCAGCACCCGCTTGTCGAGGGTGCCCAAGTATTCCCCGATGGCGGTGCCCAAAGCCCGGGTGCGCTTGACCGGCCCCAGCGGCGTCGCGACGGAGTTGATGAACACCGGAATGACCGGGCGTGACCCCGCATCCCCGAAAAGCACTTCGAGTGGTTGCACCGTGCCGTGGTCGACGTCCATGGCTGCCGAGAGCGACACATCGACATTCGCCTCCCACACCGATGCCGCCATCTCGTTGGCGAGTTCGGCGGGCACATCCAGCGGTCCGGCATGCGTGCCGTAGTCGCCCACGCCGGAGGCAGCACTACCGATACAGAACGGCGGCATCAGACGGTAGAAGAAGCCGTTGTAATGGTCCGGGGAGAAGATGACCACCAGCTCGGGATCGAAATCCGCTACGAACTGCCGGGTCTCGGCCAACTGGTGGTTGATGTCGTCAAGCAGTTCCGCCGCCGGGCCGGGAAGGTTCAGCAGCGGGCTGTGCGACATGCAGCAGAGCGCCAGTGGCATTGGTGCCTCCTCCCGGGGTCAAGGTGAGCTTGTCGAGCAGGGCCGCGCTCAACTCCGGTGTGCGCTGGGCGATGCAGGCGCCGGCGATGCAGCGGTCGGGCCGCAGGAACATCACGGATTCCTCATGGGCGTCGAACCAAGCCTTCAGCGCGCCGGTTCGGTCGCCGACCACGATCACGTCGGGGTCATCGTGTCCGGTCCAGTGCAACTGGGTGATCGGGCGCAGCGCTACGAACACTGCGCCCAGCGCTTTCCAGTCGGCAAATGCCTTCTCTCCCAGCAGTTGCCGAGGGTTGTTGCTCCAGCAGACGAAGGCGAACCAGGGTCCGATGACGTCGTCGAGAAGGACGTTCTGTTGGTCGCGGGTGTCCACTCGGGGCTGGATGAACAGGGTGCCGACCGCCGAGGACGGGGAGCGTGGCTCGCTGTGCACCACCGCGCCCTGCTCGTAGCGGGGCATCGGTTTGAACCTCATCTCGAGGACGTATCGCTTGAGCGTTGGCACCAAAGACGCCGCGCGGATCACCACATCGCGCGCGGCTGCGACGCGGGCGTTGGTCGGTGAGATCACCTTACCGACGGTGGTCGACAGATCGATCATCGCGCGGGCATGCTTGCGCCGTTCGATGTCGTAGCTGTCCAGCAATGCATCGCGGGCCTGACCCTTGACCACCGCCGCCAGCTTCCAGCCGAGGTTGGCGGAATCCCGGATACCACTGTTGTAGCCCTGGCCCTGCCACACCGGCATGAGGTGGGCTGCGTCGCCGGCAATCAGGATGCGGCCCTTCCGAAATGAACTCGCGATCCGGGAGTGGTGGGTGTACAGCCTGCGGCGGATGATGTCGACCTTGTCCGGGTACGGCACCAGCCGGGCCAACATCTGTGCAACGAACGCGGGATCCTCGGCTTGTTCATCGGTTTCATGACCGTGAATCAGGAATTCAAAACGACGGATGCCGTGGGCGATGGCGATCGAGACGTAGGGCCGGACCGGATCGGCGCCGACCTCGCTGTTGGGATGTCCCAGCGGGTCGTTGGCGATGTCGACCACCAGCCAGCGCGTCGACGATGTCGTGCCGTCGAACGAGACGCCCATCAGGCGCCGGGTGGCGCTGCGTCCACCGTCGCAGCCAACGACGTAGCGGGCATTGACCTTCCGGGTCTCGCCGCCAACCGGGGACACTTCCACGGTGACGCCGTCGGCGGACTCAGTGATCGAGGTCATCGGGTGACCCCATGCCACCTCGACGTTCTCGAACCGGTCCAGACCCTTGTACAGCTCGGCGTCGACCAGTGGCTGCACGAACCCGTTGCGCTTGGGCCAGCCGAATCGCGCGTCGGGTGGCGCCATCTCGGCCAAGAGCCGGCGCTTGCCGTCGTAGAACCGCAAGATCTGATTGGGGACAGTGTGCGGCAGGACGTCGTCCACCAGGCCGATTGCCTGGAAGGTGCGTAGGCCTTCATCGTCGAGACCGACTCCGCGCGGGTAGTCGATCAATGCGTCCCGCTCGTCGACGACCAACGTGCGCACGCCCTGCAGGCCAAGAACATTGGCCAGGGTGAGCCCGACCGGGCCCGCGCCCACCACAACGACGTCGACCTCGGGGGCCGAGCCGTTGCCGTTCGCAGCCGTCGTCATGCTCATCGGCCCAACAGAAAGTCGATGTGCAGGCGGTTGAACGTCTTGGGGTCCTCGTACTGCGGCCAGTGCCCGCAGCCTTCCATGATTTCGAACCGGGCGCCCGGGATCATCTCCGAAATCCGGCGACCCTCGGTGGTGTCGGCGGTGGGGTCGTCACTGGTCCACAGCACCAGCGTCGGGGCCTTGACAGCGCCGTAGTCGCTGGGAGTCATCAGGTTTCGCTGCCGGATCTCGGGGTCTTGCAGCGCCATGATGTCGCGCATCGCGTTGACGAACCCGGGCTGCCGGTACACCCGTTGGCGGCTGGCGACGATGTCGTCGTAATCCTTCGACTTGTCGGCCATCAGCCACTTGATCCTGGCCTGCACGGTTTCCCAGCTCGGGTTCTCCGCGGCAGCCATCGACAGCGTGATGATCCGCTTCATCACTTCGGGGTCGGCCTGCGACCCACCTGCGGTGTTGAGCACCAGCCGCTCGAGCCGGTCGGGATGATCGACGGCGAAACGCGAGGCCACCCAGCCGCCCAGTGATTCACCGGAGATGTAGGCCTTGTCCGCGCCGATCGTGTCGAGGACGGCGGCAAGGTGGTCGACATAGTGCGCAATCTCCAGCGGATGCCCGGGCTTGTCGGTGTACCCGTGGCCCAGCATGTCGATCGACCAGGTGGAGAAGTGTTCGGCGTGGGCCTCGAGGTTGCGAACGTACGCCTCGGCGTGGCCACCCGAACCGTGCAGAAGCACAAGTGTCGGCTTGGTTGGGTCGCCGGCATGGAGATAGCGAGTGCGCACGTCGCCGGCATCCAGATAGCCCTGCGAGAACGCGACGCCCTGCAGATCGCTCCAGACGCTCTCGAACTCTGGCACCCGGCTGCCCCTATCCTCGGTGATAATGGGATTCTCGCTTTTTGTAAGCGGTATGTGTAATTATTGAACTACGGTGTGCGATAGTTTAAGAGCATCACTCTCGGAGTGCCGTCTGTCAAGGCACTTCAGGGTGACTCGAGCCCGCTTTCGCACCTCAGGCACGGGGACGACATGACGCAGACACCCACCGAAAGCCCGGTCAGCGCAGCGCCGGGGTCACAAACGCTGGCCCGCGGCTTGCACGCGTTACAACTGGTCGCGGCCGCCAAAGGCGGGCTGACCATCCAGCAGGTGGCCGACCACATCGGCGTACACCGAACCATCGCCTACCGGCTCCTGAGCACGTTGGCGTCCTACCGGCTGGTGGCCAAGGCCGAGGACGGCCGGTTCCGGGCGGCAGCGGGCCTGGCCGCGCTGGGTGCGTCGTTCGACAACAACATCCGCGAGTTGTCGATGCCGACGTTGCGTGATCTCGCCGACGAACTCGGCACCACGGTGTCCCTACTGGTCGCCGAGGGTGATCAGCAGGTCGCGATTGCCGTGATCGTGCCGACCCGGGTCTCGTATCAGCTGTCCTTCCACGAAGGCAGTCGCCATCCCCTCGAGCGCGGCGCGGCCGGAATCGCGCTGCTGGCCAGCATGCCGCCGCGCCCCGGCGAACGCCCACTCGTCACCCGGGCGCGCGAGCAAGGCTGGATCATTACCTACGGCGAGGTCGAGCCCAACACCTACGGCCTCGGTGTGCCGGTGCACCGGCCGCCCGGCTCGCCGCACACCTGTATCAATCTCATCTCGCATCGCGAAGATGTCGTGCTGCACGGCCGGGACTCGGTGATCGCGGCCGCGCAGCGGCTGTCGGCCGTTCTGAGTTAAGCACCCCGCTGAACTGCGGAAATGCGGGGCGGAGCGCTTGACACTGAACGATCGGCGTCATTAGCGTGACAACAACGAACACCCTCGTTCGGTAATCGCACGCGCCAATACCCGTGTGCGGCAATAGGAGTGAAGCGATGTCGGATACCTGGGACTCAGGCCAATCCGGCCCACCTGCGTGGGACCAGGAAGCCGACGTCGTGGTGCTCGGCACGGGCGCGGCCGGCCTGACGGCCGCATTGACCGCCGCGGCCAACGGTGCCTCAGTGGCGGTGTTCGAGAAGGCACCGACGGTCGGTGGCACCACGGCGGTGTCCGGCGGCATCGTCTGGATTCCTGCGCACAACCGGGCGGCCGGCGGTGAGCTGACTGTCGAGGACGCGCTGAAATACCTTGAGGCCCAATCGCTGGGCGTCATGGACCGGGAACTCGTCGAAACCTTCGTGCGGACCGGCCCGGCGATGCTGGACTTCGTCGAGGCGCACAGCGCACTGCAATTCGAGGTCGCCGAGGGCTTTCCCGACTACAAGCCCGAGTTGCCCGGCGGGCAGCCTGGCGGTGGACGCTCGCTGAATGCCAAACCGTTCGACCGGGCCACCGTGGGTGAATGGGCTTCGCGCATCACGTCGTTCCCCGTCGACTTCAGCAATGTCGGTATCGATGCCGAGACGCGGGCCCGCATCCACGCCGCCGTCGACGATATGGAGGGTGACTACTGCGTCGCCGGTACCGCACTGATCGCCGGCCTCCTCAAGGGGCTGCTGGACCTCGGAGTCACTCCGGTCACCGAGGCGCGTGCGCTCGAGCTGATCGGGTCGGCATCGGGTATCGCCGGAGTTCGGATTGCACATGGCGACAAGGAGATTCGGCTCCGCGCCACTAAGGCAGTGATTCTCGGCACCGGCGGATTCGAGTGGGACCAGCGCCTGGTCGAGGCCTACCTGCGCGGGCCGCTGCGCGGCCCAGTGTCGCCGCCGAACAATACCGGCGATGGTCTGCGGATGGCGATGGCGCACGGCGCAGACCTGGCGAACATGGGTGAAGCCTGGTGGGTGCCGGTCATCCAGATACCCGGTGACACATTGGGCGGCAAGCCGCGCAGCCGCAGTGTGCGACTGGAACGCACCCGCCCGCGCAGCATCATTGTCAACCGGGCCGGAAAGCGCTTCCTCAACGAGGCCGGTGAGTACAACTCGATGTCCGGTCCGTTCCACCAGCTCGACCCGCGGCACGGATACGTCAACGATCCGGCCTGGATAGTGTTCGACGACCAACATCTCAAGCGGTACGGCTTCCTCGGGGTCGAGCCGGGCGGTGAGGTACCCGACTGGTTCAACAAGTCGGTGACGCTGGCCGAGCTGGAAGACAAGACCGGGATCGATGCCCACGGGCTGGCCGACACCCTCGCCGTGTGGAACGACAATGTCGCCGCCGAGGTCGATCCCGAATTCGGTCGTGGTGCAAGCGCATACGACGGCTATTGGGGTGACAACTCAGCCGCCACCCCGGCGCTGCAGACGCTCGGGCCGCTGGACACCCCACCGTATTACGCCGTGCCGGTGGGAATCGGCGCCATGGGCACCAAGGGCGGCCCGCGTACGGACCGCGACGGCCGGGTGCTGCACGTCAGCGGTGAGCCGATCCCCGGCCTGTTTGCCGCCGGAAATGCGATGGCCGGCGTGACCGGCCGCGCGTACGGCGGAGCCGGCGGAACCTTGGGTCCGGCCATGGTGTTCGGCTATCGCGCCGGACGCGCGGCTGCTGGCCGTTGAAACCGCACTGAGAGCGAAGATTTCGCCGGCAAGTCGCCCTGAGTGCTGTCTCAAAACAGCTGTGGATAGCCGAAAGCGTCGACCCTCCGCCTCTGCCACGCTTGCGACCCATGGCGCAGGTGTTCATCGGCAGCGAGGCATTGGCCGCAGGCAAGGTCACCAAGTACGACTTGCGGGCTCGCTATCAGCGGCTACTGCCGGGCGTGTACACCGTCAAGGGCGCGCCACCGTCTTTGCGTGACCGCACCGTCGCGACCTGGCTGTGGTCCCAACGTCAGGGGGTTATCTCGGGTGTCGCAGCAGCCGCGCTGCATGGCGCGAAGTGGGTCGACCACGACGCGATCGTTGAGGTGAACTGGCCCGGCCGCAAATCTCCACCCGGCGTCTAGGTTCGCGAAGATGCTCTGCTTGCTACCGAGATCATTGCGCGGCACGGCATTACCCTCACCAGCGTTGCACGAACCGCTTTTGACCTGGCGCGCGGAGGCCCAACCGGACGAGCTGTCCAGCAGCTCGATGCGTTGGCCGCAGCCGCCAACTTTGCCATCGCCGACGTCCGTGCGGTCGCGGAGAATCATCCGCACGTCAAGGGCCTGCGACGGGTGGGCCGGCTACTGGAGTTGGTTGACGCAGGTGCCCAGTCGCCGCGGGAGACCTGGCTGCGTCTGCTGTTGATGAGCGCGGGATTTCCACGGCCGCAGACCCAGATACCGGTCGCGAGGCCCGGCGGGCAGCACTACTTTCTCGACATGGGCTGGCCCGACGTGATGGTCGCCGTCGAGTACGACGGCGAGCAACATCGACTCGAGCGCGGCACCTATGACGACGACTTGATTCGATCGGAATACATCGCCCACGTCGGCTGGCGCCGCGTCAGAGTGATCGCCGGCCACCGGAGATCCGACATCGTGCGTCGGGTCCGGCAAACCTGGCCTTGAGACCGCACTGAGAGCGACATTTTCGCAAAATCTTCGCTCTCAGTGCGGTCTCAACCCTCGGCAATACCCTTGCGCACCAGGTACTTCTGCACCTTGCCGCTGGCGGTGCGCGGGTAGTCGGCGACCTCGTGCAGTTCCTCGGGCCACTTCTGCCGGGCCGCCCCACAGCTCTCGAAGTGCGCGCGAACCTCCTCCAGCGAGGGCATCTGGTAGCCGTCCTTGACGCGCAGCACCGCCGCGGTGTGCTCACCGAGACGGGCGTCCGGCGCGGACACCACGACCGCTTCGGCGACGGCGGGCATGCTCAGCAGCAGCTCCTCCACTTCGAGGGCGCTGATGTTCTCCCCCCCGCGGATGATCACGTCGGCCTTGCGGTCGGTGATGGTCAGATAGCCGTCCTCGTCGAGGACCCCGATGTCGCCGGTGTGGTACCAGCCTTCGTCGTCGAAGGACTTCTTGGTCAACTCGTCGTCGGTATAACCCAAGCAGAGATCCGGTCCGCGAGAGAGGATTTCGCCCTCTTCGGTCAGCCTGACCTCGACGCCCGGCCGAGCATCGCCGTCGGTCAGCAGTCGCTTGTCCTCCGGCGCATCCACTCGCGAGCCCGTGATCGACGGGTGCTCGGTGCTGCCATAGGACCGAAAGACGTGCACGCCAAGATCGGCGAGTCGACGGGTCACCGCGACCGGCACCGTGGAACCACCGAGGCCGACGTGCTTGATCCGGCTCATGTGCGAGTCGGTGAACTTGGGGTGATCGAGCAGGCTGGTCACGAAATACGGCGGTCCGCCACCGATCGACATGCCTTCGGACTCCATCAGTTCCAGCACTCGGCCCGGGTCCCAGACGTCGGTCAGGTCGATGGGCGCGCCCTCGAGCACCGGGATGAGGAAGGCACCGACCATCCCGATGAAGTGGCCGACGGGAGTGGCGGTGATCTGCCGACCCCGGTCCGCCGCGTAGTTCGCGAGCAACTGGCGCGTTTCGAACCCCAGCGTCTGGTGACTGTGGATCACACCCTTGGGATCGCGGGTGGTTCCGGAGGTGAACGCGATGAGCGCGGGGGCGGCCGGATCGGTGTGCAGCTCGCCTTCCATCGGCTCCTCGGCCAGCAGCTCGTCGAAGGTGTCCCCCACCAGCCCAACGATCGGAACGCCGGCACACAGGTCGGGCTGAAAGCGCATGTGGCCGAACTGCTCGGTGGTGATGAAGACCTTCGGTCGCGCCGTACCGATGATGTGCGTCAGTTCCTTACGGCCGTAGAAGTGCACGATCGGCACCACGACGGCGCCGAGGAACGACGTCGCCCAGTACGTCACGGCGGCCTCGACCCAGTTCGGCAGCTGGAAGGCGATAACGTCGCCAGGCCCTACCCCGCGGGCCCGCAACCCCGCCGCCAACCGGCGCGCCAAGATCTCCACGTCGCGAAACGTCCCGCTGAAGGGACGCACCGCAGAGTGCACCCAGAACCCGGTGTCCGGGTTCGCCGCCAGGCCTCTGGCCAGCAGCTCGCCGAGAGTATCCGACGTCCACCAGCCCTCCTCGATGTAGCGTTTGCTCAGCTCAACCGGGATATTCCTCAACTGCAGCACCTCCGCTTGGCGATGCTATTCTCCGTCATCGAGAATGCCAATACCGAAATTGGAGAACGGAACCATGGTCGATCTGGAGTCGAGCGACGGACTTACGGTCCTCACGATCGACCGTCCGCACGCCCGTAACGCGATCGCGTTGTCGACCATGGGCGAGCTCGAAGAGGCGCTCGACGCCGCGGCCGGGGCGCAGGCCTTGGTCATCCGCGGCGGCGGCGACCGGGCCTTCGTGTCCGGTGGAGACCTCAAGGAACTCAGCACGCTGCGCACGACCGAGGAAGCCGCCGACATGGCGGCCCGCATGCGCGCGATCTGCGATCGCATCGCTGCGTTCCCGGCGCCGGTCATCGCCGCACTGAACGGGCACGCCCTCGGTGGCGGCGCCGAGGTCGCCGTCGCCGCCGACATCCGGATCGCCGCCGACGACATCAAGATCGGTTTCAACCAGGTGTCGTTGGAGATCATGCCCGCCTGGGGCGGGGCCGAGCGGCTGGCGGCGCTCGTCGGCAAGAGCAAGGCTCTGTTGCTCGCCGGATCCGGCACAATTCTCACCGCCGGCGACGCCGAGCGGTGGGGCCTGATCGACCGGGTGGTTCCCCGAGCATCGTTCGACGACGAATGGCAGACGCTGGCAAGGTCGTTGGCCAACCGGCCGGCCGGGAAAATCAAGAAGGTGATCGCCGGCGTCACACCGGCCGAAGCCATCGACGCCTTCGCCGAACTGTGGGTGTCCGATGAACACTGGCAAGCCGCCGACCGGGTGATGAACCGCGCGAAGTAGCGCCCGCATCAGAGCGGGAACCTGGCGCGCACACCGTTGAACCGCTCCCACAGCTGCGCACTGCGTTCGGATGCGTTGACGCGCTTGGTGTCCGACGGCAGAACGTCGTCGAGTTGCGCTCGGGTGACCAGGCGGGTGTACAGTGCCACCGGCTCCCCCTCGAGCATGTGGCGGTAGGTGAGGTTGCCCCGTTCGAAGCCCTGGGTATCGACCCAGTTGTGCACACCGGGGTCCTCGTGGGCCAAAACCAGGCGCACCTTGCCGTCACCGTCGATCGCCGCGCGACTGGGTGTGTAGCTGACCGGGCGGTAGAGGAAATCCATGCTGGTGAAGAACGCCCCCATGTTGGTGATCATCCACAACCCGTCGTGAGCGTCGAACTCGACGATGAGCGCATCGTCGGGGCCGAGTTCCCAGTACATGTTCGCCGCGGTGCGGCCACGCTTGACATCCGCGTCGGTGGCATCCATCGCGGGAAAGCTGTTCGGGTGCTCGGCATCGACACCGCCATAGGTGAACGGGAATTCGGGCCAGCTGGTCATCAAACCGGTGACGAAGTCACCCGCCCAGCCAAAAGCGTCGATCATCGTGGCAGCCGTCGGCACCGGCTTGGGTGAATCCATGTCGACCCGCTCGATGCGCAGCTGTCCGGGCCGCTCGTCCCAGCTGTCGAAACCTTGGCGGATGAACAACTTTCGGGAGGCCGCGGTGGTCGGCAGCCAATTCGGGCCGCGTTCGGAACCGCCGATGTACAGCTCGAAGGTACCGTCGGGTTCAACCTGCAGCTGGTGGCCGAACACGTTGGCCTCCGGGACATCGCCGAACGGCTCGTGTAGTACGTGCGGACCGGCCGGGCGGGCACCCTGCACGGTAATGTTGAAAAACCTTGCGGTTCCGCGCGTTCCGGTAACCCGGTAGGTCGATGCACCGTCGATCCAGGCTTGCTGATAGGTGAAATCGGCGCAGTCGCCGCCGAGCTTGCGGGTCGGGTTGCAGAACGGGTGGATGCTCGGATACCGGGGATCACGGGTTTCCAGGGCAAGGTCGAAGGCCTGTCCCAGGTTCTGGGTGAGAAACCGGAAAGCGTCGGCCCGTTGCGCGCCCGAGGTCGCGTTGAAGTCTTTGAACGCCTGTCGGCCCGCGGTCTTCAACCGGTCGCAGAACTCGCTCCACGCATCGTCGAGTACCGTGTCATCCGGGCCGTCGCCAAACGCCACTGGACTCCCCCTCTTATTCTCAGCTGCCGAGCCGGTCGAGCATCCCGCGAACCACGCCACACGCGCGCTGCGCGGCCACCATTCGACCTTCCGCGTCGATCCGGGGTCCCAGCAATTCAAGGTCGAAGCCGAACCGGTAGCCGTCGGTCAATGCCTGTGCCACAAAGGATTCGATCGGGATAGCGCCGTCGCCCGGCACCGCCCGGGCGGGCAGTCCGCGATCGCCCAGCACATAGTCACTCAGCTGGATCAGCCGCGTTCGCGGAAGCGCTGCCCGCAGCAGCCCGGTGAGGTCCGCCTCGGCCCAGCAATGAAACAGATCGATGCAGATGCCGAGCCCGGCCGACTCCGCGAGTGTGATGGTGTCGCGCAGGCTGTGCGCCATGTGGATGTCGGCGTACAAGGCTGAGGCGTTCTCGATGGCGAGGCTGACGCCGGCCTGCTCGGCCTCACGTACACATGGCTCGATCGCCGAACCGAAGGCCTCGGCGGCCCGCTCCCAGCTCAGTCCACCGCGGCCGCCGGTGAGCAGGTAGATGCAGCGGGCGTCGACGGATGCGGCCACGTCGATCAAACGGGACAGAGCACCGCGGGCAGCACGGACCGGCTCCTCGTCGACCGGGACCCGGCCGGAGCCGAACACGTGGCAGACCGCCTGTACCACATGGTGGCTGCCCTCGACAATCTGCCGGAAGGCAGGGTCGAGCAGTTCCGTGTCGATGACGCTGAGGCAGCGTACTTCAAGCGTAGACCAATAGCGTTGCAGTTCAGCTGGACTCGCCCCCGCGAAGGTGACGTCGTGGACGGAGAGCTGCTCGTGCATGCCGGGTCAGTCCCGCTTCTCGACGGGCACTTCGAAGCGCTCCCGGAACGGCGCGAACTCGGCATGCAGATCGTCAAGGCTCTCTCCGATGTCGGTCAGCAGTGAGGTGGAGTAGCGGAACTTGCCGTAGCGGTCGCCGCGGTTCTCGGCCAGGTAGGCACGCATGGCGGCTTCGGCCTCGCCGGTGAGATCCCGTCCGCAGAAGCTGTAGTAGTTCCGCACCGTCGCAACCGGATCGGCGATGAAGTCGGTGTACGGGATGTGCGTGATCCGCGGGTCGTCCACCAGCGGTGAGCTCATCGTGTTGGCGATGCTCGCCCGGGTCAGCTCGAGATGCATCTTCGCGGCGGCCTGCAGGTCGACTGGGCCGACGATGCCTTCCAAGATGTCGGCCATCATCATCGTGCGCGACGCCGCGACCTGTACCGGATCGCGGTGCAACCACAGCAGATTCGCATCGGGATAGGTGTCGAAGAAGGCCTCCAGGCGGAAGCCGTGGAAGCCCTTCAGCACCCAGTACTTACGCGGCCGCTTGTACTGGAACTGTTGCAGCATCGCCTTGTGCAGTCGGTACTGCGCGGCCGGATCGGTCGGCAGTCCGCCGACCAGCGTCTGCATCGGCACCCGCCACCATGCGGTCGGGGTCATCACTCGGAAGTCGAACGCCCAGGTGCGTTCGTCCTCCGGAAGGCCGTCGCCGAGCATGTCGTTGTACGGATGGCTGTGCAGCCATTTGGGCATCTTGGTGTTGATCTCGCGCCAGTCGGCATCGGCCTTGTCGCGGCGCGGATCGTCCGGGCCGGCGAGACCGGGCGGCGGTGACGGGTACATCACTTCCCAGAACCGGAGCGCGCGGCCCTGCGGATCGACCGACATCAGGGCATGCATCAACGTTGTCCCCGAACGTGGCTCGCCCGTGACGAACATCGGTCGGTCGATCACCTCGTCGGCGATCGGAAATCGAGTCCTATCCGCGATGAGTTCCAGCCGCGACGTCAACAGCCAGTGGCAGACGCGCTCGGCTTCGGCAATCCCCTCGGCGTCCATCCCGATACCGTTGAGGTGGTCGACGGCCAGCGCGAACCGCTCGGGCAGGCTCGGATCGCCGAAGTCGTCACAACCGGTCGCGGATCGAGCGCGAGCGAGCAGGTCTGCGGCATCCAGTCCGGCAGTCATGGCTGTCCTCCACACAACGTCAGCAGTTCGTCTTCCGTGCGGCGCACGTTGGCCGCCGACGCCGCGCTGAACTCCAGACCGGCCATCGCGGCGTAGTCCAAGATCTTGGGGACGCGAAGGCCGGCATCGACATACGACTTGATCGTCCGCGCGACCTGCTTGGGTGTGCCGTGCGGGACGACGGCGAGGATCGCCTCAGGATCGACTTGGGAAAGGAACTCGAGGATCCGCTCCCGGGTCAGGGTGGCGGGATTGATGTCGTGAAATCCGCCCCAGTCCTCCCCCATCGGATGGTCGAATCCGAAGCGGCGCAGCACTTGTGCGGATACCTGCAACAGAAAACTCGCCACCAGTGGCGCACTGACGATGCGCTCGAGGGCCGCGTCGTCATCGGCGATCAGGCATATCTGCACGAAGCACGGGGTGATCGCCAACGGGTCACGTCCGGCACGCTCGGCCGACTGCCGCACCGCGCCGAGCATCTCCGCGTAGTGGTCGGGTGTCCACGCGCCGGCCGGCCACCAACCGTCGGCATAGCGTCCGACGATCTCGAGCATCCGCGGGCCGCTGGCGCCGATCCAGATCGGCGGCAAGCGCCCCTCGAAGGGCTCGGTGTCCAGCCGGGCGTGGTCGAGCCGGTAGAACCGGCCGTCGAAGTCGACCGGGCCCGGGCTATCCCACAGCAGCCGAATAACTTTCAGCGCTTCTTCAAAGCGGCTGACCGGCGTGGCGAAATCGAAGCCGTAGGGCACGATGTTCTCGGTCTCGCCGCTGCCCAAACCCAGAATGAACCGTCCGCGGGACAGGTGGTCGACGGTCAGGGCACTCTGGGCCAGTAGCGCCGGATGGCGACGGACGGTGTCGACCACGCTCGTGGCCAAGGGCACATTGGTGGTGAGCACGGCCGCGGCCGCGGCGACGGCCATGCCGTCGAGGTGGCGGTGCGGTGACGGCGACACGGTGGCCAGGTCGGTGAATTCCGGCGTCCACAACGAATCCGGCCAGAAGCTCACCATGTGGTCGGGCAGCCAGACCGAGTGGTACCGACCACCGTCCAGGTCGGCGAGGCATGACAGGTCCAGGGGAAGCGTCGTACGCAGGAATGCAGCAGGCTTGACGTCCATCAGGCGAACGCCTCCTCGCCCTCCAGCTTGGTGCGGTGCAGCAACCTGCCGGACTGCGGGTCGTAAGGCGTTGCGCGGTGCATCGTTCCGGTGTTGTCCCAGATGACGAGGTCGCCTACCGACCACCTGTGGCGATAGACGAACTGTGGCCGGGTCGCCCAATCCCGCAACCGGACAAGCAGTTCGGCGCTTTTGCGGAAATCCATGTCCACCACATGTCGCGCTGTGCAGCCCAGCACCAGTGACTTGCGCCCGGAGCGGTGGTTCCACACCAGCGGCAGTTCACGATCCCCGATCGCCATCATCGTCCGCAGTGTCTTGAAGCTGGGTTCGGGATCGTAATAGAACAGGGTGTTCCACGCCGAGTGCATCACCCGCAGCGATTCGAGCGCATGCTTGTCAGCATCGTCCAGCGCGTCGTAGGCCGCGTAGGTATTGGTGAATTCGGTGTCACCGGAACCGTCTGGACACACCACCTTGCTGGATAGCAGCGAGGCGCGGATCGGGACCTCGTTCATGGTCCCGTCGATATGCCAGTACAGCGAGCCCTTCAGATAGTCGGCCAGCTCGTTGATGCTGGTGTCCAGGGTGACGGAGTAAACCTGCTCACCGGTGCGCTCGGCGGCGAATGCGCCGAGCGTCTGCGTGAATTCGACCTGCTCGGAATCGGTGAAGCCGATCTGCGGGAAGACCAGCACACCGCGGCGTTCTAGGAGGTCACGAAGTTCGTCGGCATGGACGCCGCTGAGCAATTCCGTTTTGGTCGACCGGACTTCGGAGGCAATTGCCGGATTGATGTCCACGACCGACAACGTCACGGACAGTAACTATACACATGGGTAAAGTTATCGGGCCAGTACTCCGCGCAGAAACAGATCCACCGCGTGCAGCAGCCGTCGCCGCTCTTCCTTGCGGCTGCGGTAGAGGCCGAAATCGGCCAGCCGGGCGGGCAGCACCTCGACCATCGCCAGGAAGTGCTCGGCGGCGAGTTCGATGTCGTCGACCTCGATGGCGCCGGTCGCCGCGTGTTGCCGGAGCAGACCCATCACCTGTTGGTGACGGCTGGCCCAGCCGAGCGACTCAGCGCTGAGCGCGAATTCGGGAAACCGATCTGCTTCGTTCCGTGCGATCCGATGCAACTGCACGATGTCGGGATTCAGAGCGTGACGAAGCGCGCCCTGGCCGATGGCGACCAAAGCGGTATGCAGATCCTGCTCCTCGACGGCGTCGTCGGTTTCGACCTGCACGGCCCGACTGAAGGCCCACGGGATGACATCGAGGAAAACCGCACGCTTGTCCGGGTAGCGCGCGTACAGCGTGGGTTTGGTGATTCCTGCGGCGTCGGCGATCGCGACCATCGTGGTCGCGTCGTAGCCGTGCTCCAGGAACGTGCGCACCGCCGCTTCCCTGAGCCGGTGGTGCAGGGCCGCGGCCTCGGCCTGTGTCGGCCGACCACCCCGCCGCTGCTGCGGCGACCCCTTTGTCATTCGCGAGAGTTTACGTCGAGGCCTATCACATCGGGCGTGACCGCGTGAGTCTGCCTCCCGCGCTGTGACCGTTCGCTAGCCTATGCCGGTGACCGACGAGGCCGTGGATATCGAAGCGATCAAACGGCTCAAGGCTCGGTATTGCCGCCTGCTCGACACCAAGGACTGGGCGGGCTGGCGGGAAATCTTCGCCGACGACTTCGTCAGCGACACCACCCCGTCCGGCGGTGTGCTCATCACCGGCGGCGACAACATGGTCGCGTTCATCAAGAAGACCCTCGGCAAGCCATCGCAACCCACAGTGCATCAGGTGCACGCCCCGGAGATTGAACTGACCTCACCGACCACGGCCACCGGCATTTGGGCGCTCAACGACATTGTGCGCCTTGCCCCCGGTGTCAATCTCGCGGGATACGGCCACTACCACGAGACCTATGAGAAGTCCGATGGGCAGTGGCGGATCAAGACGTCGACGCTGACGAGGCTGCGCGAGGATGTCTTCAATCCCCTTTTCTCCATTCGGATTTCGCCACGCCTGCGGGATGCCGCAGCGGGGCTGGCACGAAAGAGAGGCATGGTTTGATGTCGGAGCGCACAGTTCTGGTCACCGGAGCATTCGGCCAAGTCGGTTGGCGCACCGCCAAGATCCTGCTACAGCGCGGGCATACCGTCGTCGGCACCGATCTGCCGACCGATACGTCCCGCGCGGTCGCGGGCCGGCTGGCCGCCGGAGACCACCCCGGAACATTCCTGCCGGTCTATGCCGATCTGACCGACGCCGACGCGGTGAAGCGAACAGTCGCCGAACACGCACCGACCGCGATCGTGCATCTGGCCGCCATGTTGTCACCGGCGTCCTACCGGAATCCCAAGATTGCCCGCCGAGTCAATGTCGGTGGCACCACCAACCTGATCCGGGCCGCCGCCGCGCTGCCCTCACCGCCGACGGTGGTGTACGCGTCCAGTGCGTCGGTCTACGGCTCACGAAACCCCTACCGCTATCCCGATCTGATCACTCCGGAAACGGCTGTCAATCCGATCGACCAGTACGGCGAGGACAAGGTGCTGGCCGAAAAGGTGATCACCGACAGCGGACTGCCGTACGCGATGCTGCGCCTGGCCGGCGTCATCTCCCCGGATGCCGCGGGCTCGATGAACAGTGACTACCTCGTCCTGATGCGAGCGACCCCGGGCGACAACCGTTTGCACACCGTGGATGCCCGCGACGTCGCGTTGGCCTTCGCCAACGGCGTCGAGCGCGCCAAGGCCGTCGCAGGCAAGGTACTCCTGATCGGCGGGGACGAAACCCACCTGCACACCCACCGCGACGTGGAAGACGACATGATGGCCGCGATGGGGCTGGGTCGGCTGGGTTCCGGCGCGAGCCTGCCCGGCGATCCCGACGACGACCGGGGCTGGAGCTTCACCGGCTGGTACGACACAACGGAATCACAAGCGCTGCTGGACTTTCAAGAGCACCCGTGGTCGGAGACGGTGGCCTGGGTGGCCGGGTCGCAGAGCGGTGTGCTGAAGACTGCGCTCGGGGTGGCCGGACCACTCATCAGACCCGTGATGCGGCTGGCGCTCGCCGCGCAGCGACGCCAGGAAGGGCGCGGCAAGTACGCCGACCCATGGAACTTCATCGCCAGAAAGTACGGACCGGAGATTTTGGCGGGCGGGGAACTAGATACCTGAGGTGAGATCACCGACTGTGAGTGCTATGCACGAAATATGGCATTTCTCGGTGCATAAGCCGCACACTCGCAGAGATCAGTTGTGAAAGGAGCCGACGTGACAGGACGGTGCGCGGGCAAGGTGGCACTGGTGACCGGTAGCAGCCGGGGACTCGGCAAGGCGATCGCGCAGCGACTGGCCGCCGAGGGCGCCACGGTGGTGCTCACCGCCCGAACCGCGGAGCCCGATCCGAAATACGACGGCTCGCTGATGCAGACCCAAGCGGAGATCGCCGACGCCGGCGGCACCGCAGTCACGATCGCCGCGGACCTGTCCGACTCGGCGGACCGCGAGCGGCTGTTCGCCGAGGCGGTGGCTCGGGTCGGCGCACCCGACATCGTCGTCAACAATGCCGCGGTGACCTTCCTGCGTCCGCTGGACGGCTTCCCCGAGAAGCGAATGCGGCTGATGCTGGAGATGCACGTGGTCGCGCCGCTGCACCTGACCCAGCTCGCCATCCCTGCCATGCGTGAACGTGGCCGCGGGTGGGTGCTCAACATCACCTCGGTCGGTGGCGATCTGCCACCGGGACCGCCGTTCTCCGAGTTCGACCGCACCGCCGGGTTCGGGATCTACGGCACGGTCAAGGCGGCGATGAACCGGATGACGAAAAGCCTTGCCGCCGAACTGTATGACGACGGCATCGCAGTCAACGCCGCGGCGCCGACCGATCCGGTGGCCACGCCCGGTGCCGGCACCCTGGACCTGGCCAAGACCGATACCGAGGACATCGAACTCATCACCCGGACCGCGCTGGAGCTGTGCACCGGCAACCCGTCGACACTGACCGGCCGCATCGCGCACACTCAGACGTTCCTGCGCGAGATCGGTGCGTTGAGCTGACCACCGAGCTCCTCGACAACCTTCAGGGCCGCCTGGCGCACAAGGGCATCGCGGGGCTGCGGCCGCTGGCCGGCGGGGCGTCCAGCCTGACGTTCGCCGGCGAGCTCGCCGGACGCCGCGTCGTGGTGAAGGTCGCACCGCCCGGCCACGCCCCGATAGCCCATCGCGACGTGCTTCGTCAGGCCAGGATCATCCGTGCCCTGCACGCCACCGCGGTCCCGGTGCCGGAGATCCTGTTCGACGACGGCGGCGAACCACCGGAGATACCACCGCTATTCGTGATGTCGTTCTCCGACGGGACGTCGGTGGAGCCGCTGTTCGACGCCGGTCACGCCGCCTCGCCAACAGCGGTGGCCGAGCGCTTCCGGCAGGCCGCCCGGACCCTGGCTGCGGTGCATCGGCTGTCCCCCGCTGAACTCGGCCTCGCCGAAGAGCCCGTCGTCGCGCCGGTTGCCGAAGTCGACAAGTGGTGTCGCACATTGGAAACCGTCGATCCCGCCCTGGCCCCCGGCTGGCAGCAGGTCGCGGCCGCGCTGCGTGCCGCCACCCCGGCCCCGATGGCGCCGGCGGTCGTGCACGGCGACTTCCGGCTGGGCAACCTGCTGGCCGACGAACAGCACATCACCGCCGTGATCGATTGGGAGATCTGGTCGGTCGGCGATCCGCGCGTCGACGTCGGCTGGTTCCTGATCAACTCCGACCCGGACACCTACCGGCGGATCACCCCCTACCGCGGGATTACGCCGCCGGTAGGTGATCTCGCCGCCGAGTACGGGGATGCGTTAGGCAGCAAGGTGCCTCACCTCGGGTGGTTCGAGGCGCTGGCCTGTTTCAAGTCGACGGCCACCTGGTCGCTCATCGTCAAACACAACCGGCGTCGGGCCACACCCGATCCCGAGCTGGAGGCGATGGCGGCGAGCTTGCCGGCCTTGCTCACCAAAGCCGAACAGCACCTAACTTAGGCGAAGGGGGCGGCGCATACCCAATTGCTCAGCCTTTCAGCGTTTTCCACAGATCCGAGTTCATTCGCAGATTGATTTCCAGCGTCGGCTTCTGTCGGTGGTCCCGAGTAACGTTTCGAACATGAGTTCGATCACCGCGGCGTTAGATGCGCTCGATGCGGCAGTCGAACTCGTGGGTGCCGCTGACATCGAGGAACTGCTCGCACCGCAGCGGTTCGCGGCTATCGAGCGGTTGGAACGCGCGGTGCGCCGGCAGGTTGCGGTCTCCCATGAGCAGCTGACCCATCTGGAACGCTACGAGGGCTGCCCGCCGATCCCGATCGTGGTGGCCGACGTCTTGCGGATCAGCCGCGGCGCGGCCAAGCGACGGCTGCGCGATGCCGAACAGTTGGCTCCGCGCAGGACGCTGACCGGTGAACCGTTGCAGCCGCTATTGCCGGCCACCGCGAAAGCCTGGGATGGCGGACTCCTCGACGGCGAGCATGTGCGCGTCATCCAGAAGTTCTTCCGCGACTTACCTGATCATGTCGGGCCAGTCGAGATCGAGAAAGCCGAACGCACCCTGGCTGATCACGCACAGACCATGCGGCCCGATCAGCTGGAGAAGGTGGCCGACCGGCTGGCGGTCCACCTCAACCCCGACGGGAAGTACTCCGAGGAGGACCGGGCCCGCAAACGGGGATTCGTGTGGTGCGGCGGCCAGCGTGCCGACGGCATGAGTGTCGGAAAGTTGGTGGCCGATCCGGAGCTGCGGGCGATGGTGGACGCGTGGTTGGCGAAATTCGCCGCACCGCACCCCGACGGGGACGAACCCGATCTGCGCAGCCACGCACAACGCCAGCACGATGCGTTGGCCGAATTGATGCGCGGCCGCCTCGGTGATCCGAAACTCGGCCAACACAACGGCTTACCGGTCACCATGATCGTCACCACCACCCTGCAGGACCTTCAGGTCGGCGCCGGCCACGCGGTCACCGCAGGCGGCACCCTGATCCCGATGACCGATCTGATCCGGATGGCCACCCCGGCCAACCACTACCTGGCGGTGTTCGGCGGCATTACCGGCAAATCACTGTGGCTCGGCCGCAGCAAGCGATTGGCGTCCGCAGACCAGCGAATCATGTTGCTGGCCAAGTACCGTGGCTGCACCGCACCAGGATGCACCGTCAACGGCTACAACAGCCAAGTCCACCACGCCGCCAAAGACTGGAAACACGGCGGCAACACCGACATCGACGACCTCACACTGGCATGCACATGCGACAACCTCTTGGTCGAAAACGACGGCTGGACCACCCGCCAACTCGCAGGCGGCCAAACCCAATGGATCCCACCACCCGACGTACCACTCATCGGCGGCGTCAACGACTACCACCACCCGGAACGACTACTCCCCAAAGACGACGAAAAGGACTAGTCGCGCGGAATGCCGGCCAGCTTGTCGGCGAACTTCTCCTCAGCTGCGGCCCGCAATCGCAGAAGGTGCTCGGAGGGAAACAGATCCGGCGCCGGCTCACGGTTCTTGAGCAACAGCCTCGCCAGGGTCACCTTGTGCACCTCGGTCGGGCCGTCGGCCAACCCGAGGACGAACGACTCGGTCAGGTACTGGACGAACGGCATCTCGTGACTGGTCCCCAGCGAGCCGTGGATCTGCAGTGCGCGTGCCGAGACGTCGTGCAACACCTTCTGCATCATCGCCTTGACCGCGGAGATGTCGGCCCGCACAGCCTTATAGTCGTTGTACTGGTCGATCTTCCACGCGGTCTGCAACGTCAGCAGGCGAAAGGCCTCGATCTCCATCCAGGAGTCGGCGACCATCTCCTGCACCATCTGCTTGTCCGCCAGCACACTGCCTTGGGTGTACCGCGACACCGCCCGCTCGCAGATCATGTCGAAGATCCGCCGTACCAGGCCGACGGTGCGCATCGCGTGGTGAATCCGGCCGCCGCCGAGGCGAGTCTGCGCTACCACGAATGCCCCACCGCGCGGGCCGAGCATGTGATCGGCGGGGACCCGCACGTTCTCATAGCGCACGTAGCCCTCGCGGCCGCCCCCGCCGAGCGGCTGGTAGCCGAGGCCGACATCGCGCAGCACGTTGATGCCGGGGGTGCCGCCGGGGAGCACGAACATCGAATACCGGTCGTACGGCGCGGCATCGGGATCCGTCATCGCCATCACGATGATGAACGACGCCTTGGAAGCGAACGAGGAGTACCACTTCTCGCCGTTGATGACCCAATGGTCTCCGTCCTGCACGGCGGTGGTCTCAAAGATCTTGGGGTCAGCACCGCCCTGCGGTTCGGTCATCGAGAAGCAGGAGATGATGCGGTTGTCCAGGAGCGGCTCGAGGTAACGCTCCTTGAGTTCCGGTGTGCCGTAGTGCGCGAGGATCTCACTGTTTCCCGAGTCCGGGGCCTGCGAGCCAAAAACGATTGGGGCGCACTCCGAACGGCCGAGGATCTCGTTGAGCAGCGCCAGCTTCACCTGACCGAAGCCCGGGCCGCCCAGGTGCGGACCGAGGTGGGTGGCCCACAACCCGCGGTCCTTGACGATCTTCTGCAGCGGCGGAATCAACGCCTGGCGTACCGGGTCGGTCAGATCGTGGGATTCGGAGACGATGTAATCGATCGGCTCGCACTCCTCGCGGACGAACTCTTCGACCCACTTCAGTTGATCCGCCCACTCCGGGTCGGTGGTGAAATCCCAAGACATGCGTTAGCCCTTCCGGTTACGACCAGGTGGATCTGCGGGCCGCGGCGTCATCGGTCGCATGACTGAGCACCTGATTGCGATTCTCCAGTTCCAACGCCGGCCCCAGACCCGCCGCAGCGATGTTGACCTGCAACGCCCGCTTCGTCAGCTGAACACCCAGGGGCGCCAATTCGGCGACACCATGCGCGATTTCGACTGCCCGCTCGATAAGCCGCTCGGGCTCGACCAATTGGCTGACCAGGCCGCGACGGTCGGCCTCGTCGGCCGACACGGTGCGGCCGGTCAGCATCCAGTCCGCGGCGACGCCGGCGCCCACGATGCGCGGCAGGTGGTAGCTCATGCCCATCTCCGCTCCGGACAGCCCTAGCAGAATCGCCGCGTTGCCGAATTTGGCTGCGGTGGAACCGATCCGGATATCAGCCGCGAGGCTCAACGCAAGCCCGGCACCCACGCACGCTCCGTTGACCGCCGCGACCACCGCCTGCGGCAGCTCGGCGACGGTGCGCACCAGGCCGGCCATTGCCTCCTGGAACCGCAGCCGGTCGATGACCGGCGCGCTTGCGTCCAGCATCCCCGGACCGAAATTCCGGATGTCGATACCGGAGCAGAAGCCGCGCCCGGCACCGGTGAGCACGACCGCATGCACTGACGTGTCCTGGCCGACCGAGGCCAGAGTGAACGCGAGTTCGTCGCGCATGACCTCGTTGATCGCGTTGAGTTGTTCCGGTCGATTGAGGCGAATGAGCAGGACGCCGGGGGCCGGCGTCTCGATCTCGAGCGTCTCGGTCGGCACCGTCAGACCCGCTCGATGATCGTCGCGGTACCCATGCCACCACCGGTGCACATGGTGACCAGGCCGGTGGCGAGGTCACGACGCTCCAGCTCGTCGAGCACGGTACCGATCAGCATGGCGCCGGTCGCCCCGATCGGGTGTCCCAGCGCGATCGCGCCGCCATTGACGTTGACCCGCTCCGGATCGAGGCCGAGATCGCGAATCGTCTTGAGCGGCACCGCGGCGAATGCCTCGTTGATCTCCCACAGGTCGATGTCGCCTATCGCCATCCCGGCCTTGGCGAGAGCGCGCTCGGCGGCCGGGCCGGGGGCGGTGAGCATGATGATCGGCTCGCTGCCGATCGCCGCGGCGGCGCGGATGCGCGCACGCGGCGTCGCGCCGTGTGCCTTCGCCCACTCACCGGACGCAACCGTGACCACCGCGGCGCCGTCGACAACACCTGACGAGTTGCCGGCGTGGTGCACATGGTCGATGCGTTGCACTTCGGGGTAACGACTCAGGCAGATCTCGTCGAAGCTGAGGTTCTCACCGTCCAGGCTTTCCCCACCCATCCGTTCAAAGGCGGGCGGCAGCCCGGCGAGCTTCTCCAATGTCGTTCCGGCTCTGGGGTGTTCGTCCCGGTCGGCGACGATGTCGCCGGCACCGTTGCGCACCGCGATTACCGAGCGGTCGAAATACCCGGCCGCGATCGCCGCCGCGGCGCGGTCCTGACTGCCAACCGCGAACGCGTCGACATCCGCCCTGCCGAAACCTTCCAACGAGGCGATCAAATCGGCCGAAATTCCCTGTGGCACTGTCGGATACAGCTGCCGGAAGGCTGGATTCGCGCCGTCGATCGTCGGCGCGCCGACCGTGACGTTCCAGCGCGACATCGACTCCACGCCACCGGCGACCACCAACGCCTGCTGGCCGCTCGCGATTCCGGCGGCTGCCACCGTGACTGCCTGCTGTCCCGATCCGCAGAACCGGTTCAATGTCATCCCCGGAACGCTCTGGGGCCAACCCGCCAACAATAACGACAGTCGAGCGATGTCGTCACCGTGCTCACCCGCCAGGATTCCGTTGCCGGCGATCACGTCGTCCACGTCAGCGGGATCGAAGCCCACCCGATCGGCGGACGCGGCGAGGCACTGCGCCAACAGATCCTGCGGATGTACGCCGTGCAGTACGCCGTCGGGCCGGCCTCGCCCGCGGGGAGTTCGGACCGCGTCGAGGATGAGCGCGTCTCTGATGGCCGGCCCCCTTCATTCGGAATGCTGCTTCGCCGAAAGCGAGAATAGAGTTCTCTAAGCGCACTGTTGCATAGAAGGTCCCACCACACAAGAAACCGTGCCCCGGGCGGACCTTCCCATGCCAAACTGAGCCATGCGCTTTGTCCGAGTGGGTTCCGCGGTCGCACTGGCCACGGTTTGCGTCGCCGGCTCGTCGGCTCCCGCCGGCGCCGAAGAGCCTCTGCACCAGGTCACCTACAGCGTGTTCTCGGAGCTGCCGTTCCGAGCCGCCGCCATCTATTACCGCGACACCGAGCCGGTGAACTGGTCGGACTACAGCCACGACCCGTACGTGTTCAGTCCCAAGGTGGAAGCCGATATCGGACCGAGCAAGAAGTGGACGCTCAACGTGCAGCTCGCCAACCCCGACGAGTGGGCGATGGTGGCGGCCACCAGCGGGCAATCACCCACCCCGCCGAATATTCACTGCGTGCTTGCCGTCGACGGAGTCGTCGTCGCGGAGAACTCCGGAGCCAAGGGCGCGCTCTGCTCCCTGCGCCACTGGTGAGCTGAGCCGTCGATCAGCTGGGGCGGCCCCTCAACCTGCGTGAGGAAGCCCTCGACGAGGTCCATGGTTTCAGCGTGGCCTGCGGTCACACCCAGTGCCTCACCCAGCATCACCACCGTCGACAAGCCGGTCAACAGGATTGACCACACGACCGGCGGCACCTCGCTCGGCAGCGCGCCATGCCGTTCCAGCGCGGTGACGAACGCCTGGCGCTGCTGCTCACGGAACGCCTCTGCGTAACGCGACATCTCGGCGCGCAGAGCCTTGCGGTGATTCGCAAGCGCGGCCATTTCCATCGTCAGCCGGCTGGCGGCGGGATTGATGCCGAATCGCCACAGTGCCCATAGCGGTTGGGGAGAAGCCAACGCGTGCTGATGCGCCTCCATCCCCTGGTCGGCGTAACGGCGAAAGATCTCCAGAAAGAGGTCGTCCATCGTGCGGAAGTAGTAATGCACCAGCTGTGGTTTCAGGCCCGCTTTCTCCGCGACCCGACGCGAGGTCACTGCGGCGTAGCCCTCTTCGATCAACAGCTGTTCGGCGGCATCCAACAGCACCACGCGATTCTTCGCGTCGGGCGCACCGATCCGCCGCGCCGATGCCATGCGATACCTCATTCCTTCCCTGACCGCCGATTGAACACGCCGATCGTACGTGGGTCGATGGGATGCAGCCTTGACCACGCACTTTACGCCATGCTAAGCAGGTGCACAGCAATCAGCCCGCTTGGAGGAAACACACGCTCATGACCGACTTCGCCACCGTTGACTTCCTCACCGATCAGTCGCTGGTTCCCGACCCCTACCCGTACTACGACTACCTGCGCGAGCAGAACCCGGTTCTGCGGCTGGAGCCGCACGGCTTTGTAGCGGTGACCGGGTACGAGGAGGCCCTCGAGGTCTACAAGAACCCCGACGTGTTCTCCAACATCGTGGCCCTCGGCGGCCCCTTCCCGCCGCTGCCGTTCACCCCCGAGGGTGACGACCTCAATGCGCAGATCGATGCGCACCGCAATCAGTTCCCCATGTACGAGCACATGGTGACGATGGATCCGCCGGACCACACCAAAGCACGTTCGCTGCTGAGCCGGCTGCTCACCCCTAAGCGGCTCAAGGAAAACGAAGACTTCATGTGGCGACTGGCCGACCGTCAGCTCGACGAATTCCTCTCGCTGGGTCACAGCGAATTCTTGGCCGAGTACGCAAAGCCGTTCTCGCTGTTGGTGATTGCGGACTTACTCGGTGTCCCCGAAGAGGATCACAAGGAATTCCGAACGGTGCTCGGTGCCGATCGGCCGGGTGCGCGGGTCGGCTCGCTCGACCACGAGCAGATGGGCCTGAACCCGCTGGAGTTCCTGGACGAGAAATTCTGCAACTACCTCGAGGAGCGCCGCCGCGACCCGCGCGGGGACGTGTTGACCGACCTTGCCAGCGCGAAGTATCCGGACGGGTCGACCCCGGAGGTCCTCGACGTGGCGCGCACCGCGACGTTCCTGTTCGCCGCCGGGCAGGAGACCACCGCCAAGCTTCTGTCAGCGGCGATCAAGGCGCTGGTCGACCGGCCCGAACTTCAGCGGGCCCTGCGGGAGGACCGCAGCCTGATCCCGACATTCGTCGAGGAGTCACTGCGCTTGGAAAGCCCGGTCAAGAGCGACTCTCGGCTGGCTCGCCGGTCGACGACGCTCGGCGGCATGGACATCAAGGCCGGCACCGTCGTCATGGTGCTGCCCGGTGCGGTCAACCGCGATCCGCGGCGCTTCACCGACCCGCACGAATTCCAGGTCCGCCGGCCCAACGTCCGCGAGCACATCGCGTTCGGCCGCGGGGCGCACTCCTGCCCGGGCGCACCGCTGGCGCGCGTCGAGGGACGAGTGTCACTGGAGCGCATGCTGGACCGGATGGGTGAGATCACCATCGACGAGGAGTTCCACGGACCTGCCGACGCCCGTCGCTACAGCTACGAGCCGACCTACATCCTCCGCGGGCTGGCCGATATCCACGTCCGGTTCACCGGCCGGGGCTGACGCAGTCGGGGCGGCGCCTCAGGCGTCGCCCCGCACCCGGCCCTTAGGCGTCGCCCTGCACCCAGCGGGTCCGTCCACCGGCCGCGAGGCACGACAGGAACATGCCGTCCGGAGCTTGGGCGACGGAGTTCTCATAGCCCGCGCAGTCGGCATTCAGATTCTTGACACCCACCATCGGCGGTGACCGGAAGTACCGCGGTTCGTAGCGTCGCGGTGAGCCGCAGAAGATCAACCGTCCCCAGTTGTTACGGGTGTCGACGCCGAACACGTAGTAGGTCGTATTGCTGCACGGGGCACCGAGTTCGACGCCCGGGGTGATGCCCGGAGTGCAGAACGCGTCATTGCACTCGTTGGCGTTGATCGGCGGCCCGTCGGGGTCCGCGGAAGCCGACGCCGGCATCAACATTCCAGCGCTCAGGAGTGCAGCGAGAACTGCCACGGTCGGTCGCACCCGAATACTTTCGCATACTCGGTAACCGAATTCTCCGGCTCAGAGAAGAAACTCTGAAGAAAAACCTGTCTCGCGCAGGCCGGATTTGCCTCTGTGTAATGCTGGGCGGCAGTGCTGGCGTCGCTCTTCGCCATGCGACCGTGATGGACGAGGAGGGTCCCATGCCGCCGGGCAACCGTGAATCCGAGGCTCCCGACGCCGACGACCTGGGCTCCCCCGAAGCGGCGGAGGCCGCAGCCGCGGCGGCCGAGGAGCGGGCCGAGGTGGCTAGGGCTCGCGCAAACGAGTTGCGCCGCAAGCTGGAAGTCTCTCGCAGCGAGGCGCTCGAAGTCTCGGAGACCGAGACCGAGACCGAGGCCGACGACAACGCTGAGGCCGACGAGAACGCTGAAGCCGACGACACCGAGGACGCCGAATTGGCGCCCGCCGAAGACCGCGACGCGGATGTGGCGCCGAAGAAGCCGCGGAAGAAGCGCTCCTGGGCCAAGATCGCCGCCGCCACGGTCGCCATCCTGGCGATCATCGGCTTGCTCAGCGTTGCCGGCCTCATGGTGTGGCAGCACCAGAAGGCCGAAGCGCAGCGGCACCGCACAGCCGAGTTTTCGGCGGCAGCGCGCCAGGGCGTGGTGAACCTGATGTCGATGGACTTCAACCAGGCCAAGGAGAGCGTGCAGCGGGTTATCGACGACTCGACCGGCAAGTTCAAGTCCAATTTCGAGGACGGTGCCGACGACTTGATCAAGGCGATGCAGCAGTCCAAGGTCGTCACCAAGGTCACCGTCAACGATTCAGCCGTGGAATCGTCGGATAAGGATTCAGCCACTGTGCTGGTCGCGGCAACCTCTCAGCGCACCGGCCCGGATGCCCCGAAGGAAGACCAGCAGCCGCGGGTGTGGCGAGTGGTGGTCAGCCTGCAGCGCGACGGGGATCAACTGAAGGTGTCAGACGTCGAATTCGCCTGACCGGCGGGCAGAAGTTGCCAAACCCTTTCTCCAAGAACCAGGCAGACGGTATTCTCCGACGAAGAGAATGCCAATCTCGCAGCGTGCGACTGCCGGGGTTTCGCACTGAGCGCGCCGAACATGGAGGAAACCAGCTTGAAGTCCCTCGTGATCACCACGGCAGTGGTGGCGGCAACGGTGGCGCTCGCTCCGCCGGCATCCGCTGAGATGTACCTGGGCAATTACGAGCTGATCATGCCCGACCGCCGGGACTTCCACACCTGGGTGTGGTCGGCGCTGACTCCATGCAAAGCGCCGGACAGCAACGTCAACATCCCCAATTGTATTCACATCCTCACGCTGCCCCGCCCGATCGCCAAAGCCGTGCAGAGCGTCGGCGACGCACCGCTGGTCAACGGCCACTACACCTTCACCGTCGATGATCCGTTCGGCCTGCGGTGCGGCGACATCTATTACGGGCCAACCATTCCCACCCATGACGTGTACACCTGGGACGCGAACACTCTTGCCGGCTCGATGGTCTCGACGTTCGATGCCGGTTGCGATGGCGCCCCGGGTGGCAGTTTCACCTACCCGTTCAGCCTGAACCGGATGTGACCATGCGATTCACCACGAAGATGTTCGCCGCTGCCCTCGCCATCCTGTGCACCGCAACCGGTTTCGCATCACCCGCACTGGCCGATGATCCGCCGTCGGGCGATCCTCCCCCGCCGCAGGTGTTCAACGTGCGGTACACCGTCACCGCGGACAAACCGGTCATCGCCGAGATCTACTACCGGGACACCGATCCGCCCACATTCTCCGACTACAGCCACGACCCGTATGCCTTCAGCCCCAACACCGAAGCCACCGTCGGGCCCAGCAAGCCGTGGGTTCTCGAAGCCACCCTGACCGATCCGATCCAGTGGGGCATGGTCCTCGTCCAGGCCACCGGAGCCCTGCCCAAGGCAACAGCCGGATTCAACTGCACGATGGCGATCAATGGCATCGTCGTGAAGCAGAACAGCGGGCCCAAGGGCGCGCTGTGCTCGTTGCGAAACTGGTAGCGGCTACACCTTTTTCATGTAGATCGGCATCTCGATGACCGGCCACTGGTTGCGTCCGCACGATCCGCTCGGGCCGATGACGCGGTTTACGCCGGTGTACTCGTCCGAGGCACCGTCGTAGTGACCGTCGGTGCCGACCGGATAGATCTTGTACTCCTGGAAGCCCTCGATGGCCGCACCGTCAGCGCAGAAGCGCCAGTCCGGGATCGTCCGCTTGACGTACCACAAACTGTTCGTGGTGTAGATCGGAGCCGACCAGCCCGCGTCGCTCGTCACGGTTCCAGTGCATTCCGTGGGTGAGATGCAGGTGGTCGAGATGGTCCACGTGTTGCGCTCCGACGGCTGGTCCTGGTAACGGCCGTTGATCTTCGCCCATTCACCGTTGGACGACATCGCGAACGTGCCGTTGATCCCCCAGTCCTGCGATGCCTGAGCCGTTGTGGCGCAAGTGATCCCGATCAGTGTGACGGCCGCGCCGACGGCGGTCAGCGCTTGAAGTACACGCATCGACAAACCCCTTTCAGCTCTGCAGCATGTCCTGCCACGTCGTGGCCGGCTTGGCCAAGTTCGTCTGGCGGTACAGCGTGCCGTCACTGCCCATGTACTGACCATTGCGCGGGTCGTACTTGGCGACCTGCAGTCCGGGTGCCTTCTGCCCGTTCGGAGTGAAGGCGCTCGGAGCAACCTGCGGCGTACCAGGTTCGGCAGGCGGCGGCGGCTGGAGGTCGGGTGGCAACATGTTGGCAGGACCCGGTTGGTTGATCGGTGCTGGGCCGAGATTGCCTTCCGGGCCCGGCGGTGACACCGGTGGCGTCTGATAGATCGGCTGACCGGGCAGCAGCGGCCCAGGACCGGTACCCGCGAAGTTCGGCGGCGGTGGATCCACTGGCGGCGCGCCCGGTGGCGGCGCGGTCACTCCCGGCGGGAGCGGAGTCCCCTGCAGCGGGCCAAAAAGGTTGGAACTCGGCAGTGCCCGGCTGTCCACCGGGATGCCCTGGGCAACCAGGCCCGGATCAATCGGGTACGGACCGGTGACGTGCTGACGCTGCGCGAGCGGCTGGAAGCCGTTGGGATCGTTACACAGTTCGACCGTCGGCGCCCGCTTGCCGGGATGATCCTGGCAGGGATAGTTACGTGCACCGCGGACCGCCACCGGGGAATCCTGCGGCAACTTGCAGTACAGGCCGTCCGGGGTGTCGATCACCGACGTGTCGGCGGGGTTACGCCATGACGACGGTGGGAGGAATCCGACCGTGCATGCGGCGGGGTCGCCGAGACCGAGCGAAAAGTCACCGTTGGGCAACCCGGTCGGGTTGTTGGTGGGCGCGTACGTCTGGATCTGGGCGACGAACGGCGGAACGAGAACCAGCAGCTGCTCGACTGACTTGTTGTACGTCAGGAAGATCTGACCGAAAGTCGTCATGTTCGCCAAAAGCACTGGCAGCGTCGGCTTTATCTGCTCAAGTAGCTGCGACGTCTCCTGGGCGAACCCCGGACCGTTGTGCAGGATCGACCGGAACTGCGGATCGTTGTCGGCCACCTGTCCGGTGATCCCGGCCAGGCTCTGCGCCCAGGTCCGAATCGCATCGGTGGTCATCTCCTGCGCCCCGACGAACGGGCGTGCGTCGTCGATCAGGGCGCGGGTGTTGTCGGAGATACCGTTGGCATCCCGGGTGATCGTCGCACCGGAATCCACCAGCGAACCGAAGTCATACCCCGTCCCGTTGAAGGCCTGATACGTCTCGCCCAACAGTTGACTCAATTTGTCTTTCGGGATGCTGCCGACCAGCTTGCTGACCTGATCGAGCATCGGTCCGACTGCCTGCGGAATCGAGCTGTTGCCAACCGGTATGACCGAACCGTCTTGCAGGTACGGAGCTTTGTCGCTGCGCGGCAACAGTTCCACGTACTGCTCACCGACCGCGGACATGCTGCGCACCTCCGCCTTGAGGTCCGCCGGAATTTTAGGCGACGTGTCCAGCGACAGCGTCGCCTGGGCACCGGTGTCGGTCAGGTCGACCGAGGTGACCTTGCCGACCTGTAGACCCCGGTAGGTGACGTTGCTGAACTTGTACAGGCCACCGGTGGCCGGCAGGTCGAGCTTGACGGTGAGCCGACCCAGTCCCAGCAGGGTGGGCACCTGGACGTAGGCGAACATCATGATGGCCACGCCGACGATCGAAGCGACGGTGAAGATGATCAGCTGAGTTCGGACAAAACGCGTGAGCATTAGCCGCCCCCTCCGGTCGGTGGCGCCGGCGGTGTGTTGGCCGGTGGATTAGCTTGAGCTCCATACGGTCCGGCGAAGATCGGTTGGACTCCGGTTGCCGCGAGCTGTTCCCGTGTATAGATCTGGGTGCCCGGCGCCGCGATCGGTGACGGCGGCACCAACGGCAGGATCGGACCCGCAGCGGTAAGGGCCGACAGCGGTGGCGCCTGGGGCGGATTGTCGTCGAAGACGTCCGGCGGCGGCGGAGTGACGCCGGTCTTGAGCGGATCGTAGGTGTAGTTCAGGTACACCGGATCACCAGGCGCCGGGATGAGTTGCGCACCTGCGTCTGCCCACCGGGTTCCCAGCATCAGCGTGCGCTTCAGCCGCGGCACGGTGAGGTCGATGATCGCGAACAGGTTGTAGTAGTCGCCACGGATCGCGCGATCCATGAAGCTCTGGGTGAACGGGAAGTGGATGGCATATTCGAGCAGCGCATCGAGGTCGGGACCCACGTCGGCGAACGCCTTGAAGGCCGGTTCCAGGTTCTTCAGGTTTGCCACCAGGTCGGCCTGTGACTCGTTGACAAGTGTGCTCGCGGTGTCACTGAATGTGCCGAGCTTCTGCAACGCCGTTGTCAGCGTTGGCCTTTCCTTGATCAGCACATCGATGGCAGGGGGAATCTTCTGCAACGCCTGCGTGAGATCATCGCGCTGCCCGGCGAACGTCGACGCCATCCGGTTCAGCGACTGGATCGTCGAGACGATGTTGTCCCGTTGGCTGTCCAGCGTTCCGACGAAGGTGTCCAAGCGGGTGATCAGGTCACGGAATGCAGCCTCGTTGCCGCTGACCGCCGTGCTGAAGTTGTGGATGACATCGCCGATCTGGCCCAGACCACCACCATTGACCACCGCCGCGAGCGAGGCCAGCGTCTGCTCGGTGCTCGGGTAGGTCGACGCCTTGCTGAGCGGAATCGTCGCGCCGGGGGTGAGCTTTCCGCTGGGAGCTTGGCCGGCCGGCGAGGTCAGCGAGAGATGCATCGAACCCAGCAGGCTGGTCTGGCCAACACTGGCGACGACATTCGCCGGCACCGCGACGTCAGGCTTCACCGAGAACTCGACATCGGCGTGCCAGTTCTTGACCGTCATCTTGCGCACGCTGCCGACGACGACGTCGTTCATCATCACCGGTGAATTGGGTTCCAAGGTGGACACATTGGCGATCTCGACGTGATAGACGCTGGCGTCCGACCCGCGGCCCACCGTACCGGGCAACGGCAACGAGTTGACGCCCTGGAAGGCACACGCACTCGTGGTCACCGCGACACCGCAGCCGACGATCACTGCTCGTCGCAACGACGTTACGCCGATCATGGCGTCCCTCCTGCTTCCGCGGCCATCGGAGGACCGGGCGCCGGGCCGGGCGCCGCACCGGCCGGAGTCAGCATGCTGGGCAGCGAGGACATCACGCTGGGCGGTATCACCGGCGGTGCGCCGGGCAGGAGCTGGGCCGCACCGGGCGGTGCCTCACCCGGCGCACGTCCGGTGAATCCGGGCGGCCCTGGGAGCACGCCTTCGTACGCCGAATGGTACGGCGGTAGCGGCGGGACGTCGGGGGTCGGGCCGCCGGCGCCGGGGCGCAGATTGTCCGCCGAGTAAACGAGTTCATCCGGGGAGGCAGCGGGCATCAGATACGGATCGATGCCGATCGGCAGGTAGTTGAAGTTCAGCAGACGCAGCGCCGGGCCGAGGTACTGGCTGCACAGCTTCGCCGTTTCCGGCGCCGTGGTGTTCTCGATAGCGCCGATGGCACCGCAGACGAATTCGGTTGGGTTGGAGAAGTTGTTGAGCACGAACTGCCCCACCGCGCTACCGGACGACGGGTTATAGATGTTGTAGGCGTTGGTCAGGGCGTTCGGCGCGATGTGCAGAACATTCTCGATTTCCATCTTGTTGTTCAGCAGGTTCGTGGTGACGTTGGTCAGCCGGTGCAGCTGCTCGGACGTCTGATTGCGGCTACCGGCGACGAACCGCTGGATATCGACGATCGCCACCGAAAGATTCTTCAGTGCGCCGTCGAGGTCCGACCGGTTGCCGTCGATCACACTCGTCAGCGTCGCCAGCCGGTTCTGGAACATCACCACCTGCTCATTGCTGTCGCGCAGGGTGGTCACGAAGGTCTGCAGGTTCTTGATGATGTCGACGATGTTGCCGCTGCCGTTGGCCAGAACGCGGGACACCCCGGCGAGCTCGGTGATGGTCTGGCGCAGCTTGTCGCCGTTTCCGTCGAGTGCGTTGGCCGCACTGTCGATGAAGCGTGACACCGATGTGCCCGAAACGCCGCCCTGCGGTCCGAGGTCGGTGGCCAGCCTGGTCAGCTGCTCCTTGACCTCGTCCCACTCCACCGGAATCGCGGTGCGGTCCAACGGGATCACCGTGTCGTCAGCCATCTTCGGCCCGACGTTATTGCGGTAGGCCGGTGTCAACTGCACATAGCGGGCGGCGACCAGGTTCTGGGCCACGATCACTGCCTTGGCGTCGGCGGGGATCGGCACGTCGCGGTCGATGTCGAGCACCAGTTTTGTCTGCGTGCCCTGCGGCTCGATCGCCTTGATGGTGCCGACCTTGACGCCCGACACCCGGACATCGTCACCCGGGTAGATACCGGTGGCGGTGGTGAAGACCGCGGATATTGTCTTCGGTCCGAAGAAGATGTTGCGCACCAGAACCGCTGCGCCCACCACGAGCAGCCCGGCCAGCACGACCGACAGCACCTTCACCCAACGCTTGCCCATCAGCGGGATCCTCCCGGAATGCCGTTGTACGGCAGTGGCAATTCGGCGCGCGGCCCCGCGTTGTCCGGCGGCTGGCCGGCGTTGACACCGCGACGGAAGCCGAGTGCGTAATCCATGAACGGCTGGAGCAACTGCGCCGGCTGCAAGTTCGGCACGAAAGCGTTGTAGTACGGGCCGTTGGCCAATGTCTCACCCTCCGAGAGGATGAACTTCTTCACGTTCGGCAACATCTGCGCGATGTTGTCCTTGTTCTTCTCCAGCACGGCGACAACAGAATTCAGCCGTTGCAGCGTCGGCGCCAGCTTGTCCTCATTGTCGTGGACCAGACCCGTCAGCTGCGCCGACACCGCGGCGGTATTGGCCAGCAGGTCGACGATCGCCTCGCGCCGGTCGTTGAGAACGCCGAGCAAATCGTTGGCGTTGAGAATCAAAGTGTTGAGCTGCTGGCTGCGCTGACCCAGCACTGTGGTGACGTCGGCGGCGCTCTTGAGCAGGCCGGCCAGATTCTCGTTGCGGCTGTTGAGCGATCGAGACAGCCGGCTCAGTCCGTCGAACGTCGGCCCCAACTTCGGCGCGAGCTGATCGATCGTCGATGAAAGTGTGTCCAGCGACTGGTTGAGCGTCGAGGTGTCGGTCCCCGCTGTGTTACTGGTCAGATCGCTGACCGCATCGGTGAGTGAGTACGGCGACGACGTACGCGTCGTCGGGATCACGTCGGCGGCGCGAAGGCTCCCGCTGCCTGCCGATTCCAGGGTCAGAACCCGCTCGCCCAGAAGGGATCCGGTGCGGATGTGCGCGGCGGTCTGCGAGCCCAGCGCATACTTGCCTGCGGTCGTGAACGTGACCAGCGCGTCGCCGTTGTCCAGTGCGACATCGGTGATCGAGCCGACCTTGATCCCGGACAGCGTCACGTCATTGCCGACGGCGATCCCGCCTGCCTCGGTGAACAGCGCCTGATGGCGCACCGAGGTGGCCAGCTGCATCAGCCGCTCGGGCTGCAGCCCGACGGCGATCACCAGCAAGATCAAGACCGCGCCGAGAAAGCCGGCACGCCACAAGTTTGAAGCTCGGTATTTCAGCATCAGGGCTCTCCGCACCTACCGGATTCTTGCTTGATCATCGGGAAGACCCCGGTGCGTCCCTGGAGGTCAGTGACACGGATGGACAGGCCGCAGATGTAGTACATGATCCAGCTGCCGTACGCACCGAGGCGGGCCATTTTGCGGTAGTTGTCCGGTCCGCGCTGCAGGCCCCGGTCGAAGATGATCTTGTTGTCGTCCAACAGCGGTGCGAGCCGGTTGAGCTGCTCGATATCACCCCTCAGCGGGGCACGAGCCTCGTTCAGGAGGCTGGTGAGCGAGGCAGTTCCGTTGTCCAACTGGGTGATCGCGGTGCCGATGGGTTCGCGGTCCTGCGAAAGACCGGTGATCAGGTTCTCCAGCTTGTCGATGGCTCCGGAGAACTTGTCGCCATCCTTGGCGAGCGTGTCGACGACCACCTTGAGGTTGTCGATGAGTTGCTCAACGGTTTGGCTGTTGTCGGCCAAGGCATTCGAGAACGACGTGGTCTTGCCGAGTAACGAGTCGAGCGTATCGCCCTGCCCCTGCAAAACGTTGATCAGCGATGCGGTCAGCGCGTTGACATCGTGCGGGTTGAGCCCCTGAATCACCGGGCGAAGGCCACCGAGCAGAAGATCCAGGTCGAGCGCGCCCTGGGTGCGGTCCTTGGGTATCTGAGCCCCCGCCGGCAGCACCCTGGTCGAGCCGGGCCCATCGATGAGATCCAGATAGCGATCGCCGGTCAGGTTCAAATAGCGAACCGCCGCTTTGGTTCCGGTGGTCAATACGATGTCCCGGTCGGCATCGAAGTTCACCAGCACGCTCTTGTCCGGTTGCAGGTCGACACTCTTCACCGTGCCGACCCGGACACCCGCAACCCGCACGGTATCGCCATCCTTGAGCCGGGATGCGTCGGCGAACACCGCCGAGTAGCCGGAGGTCGAGCCGCTGCGGTAGTTGCTGAACGTCAAAAACAGGAAGGCGGTCAGGACCACCATCACGACGGCGAACACGCCGAACTTGATGAGTGTGCTTGTGGTGCGCATCATCCCGGCTGTCCGATCTGTGCGGTGTTGCGCGGCGGTCCGTCCAGCGGTCCGAACAGCAGCTGCTTGAGGCCGTCGGAGTTCAGCACGATGCCCTGGTTGCCGTACTGCCACGGATTGACGCCGACATCGGTCACCAGATACTTGGACTTGTTGCCGTAACCGATATAGGGCAGGCCCATGCACTGCGGGCCGCCCGAGGCCGCGACCTTAGGCAGGTTCGACGGGTAGCGGTACCGCTCGATACCGAGCGTGAAGGCCACGTTGACCAGCACGCCCGGATCCATCAGCGGTGGCTGCAACCGGACGAAATTCATGCCCTGGAGCGTGCAGTTGATCGCAGGCGCATATTCATTGAACAGACTCGTGGTGGGCACCAGCAACTTGAGCACCTTGCTCAACGCCGGCTGGTTGGTGCCGAGCACCTCATTGCCTTCGTCGGCCAACCCGATCATGTTGACCAGGAAGCTGTCCAGGCTCTGCTGCTCGTCGACGATGCTGTCGCTGACCCTGTTCGCGTTCTGCACGGTCTTGACGAGATTCGGCGCGGCGTCAGCATAGGCGGCTGCCACGGGCGCGCTGAGTTCGATGTCCTTGGCCAAGTTGGGCAGGCTGGGTTCCATCTTGGCAAGCAGTTGGTCGAAATCCTTGATGGTCTGGCCGAACTGCTTACCGCGCCCGGCGAATGCTTCGGACAGTGCGCCGAGAGTCGCGTTGAGCTGTGTCGGGTCGATCTTGTTCAGGACCTGCGTCAGCTGCTGGAAGACAGTGTTGATCTCGACCGTGACGTGCTGGCCCTGCAGAACCTGACCGGCGTACATGGGCTTCGGCGACGGGTCCGCCGGCGGTTGGAAGTTGATGTACTTGGCGCCGAAGACCGTCGTCGACGCGATGTCAGCGACGACGTTGGACGGAATCTTGCGCAGCTGTGCCGGATCCATCGAGAGGTGCAGGGCTGCCGTGCCGTCCGGGCGGCTCTCGATCGATTCGACCTTGCCGACCTGGACGCCTCGCATCTTCACCCTGGCGTCGGGGTTCATCACCAGGCCGGCACGTTCGGAGATCACCGTCACCGGAACGGTTTTGGTGAAGTCGCCGCGAAACAGACCGACGGAAACGGCGACGATCGCGGCCACGATGAGGACGGTGGCCAGCCCGGCCACCGGCCGCGCCCACCCCGTCGCGCCGAAGCTGTGCCCGGTTCGGGCCGCCACCGGCGCGGCGTGGGTTTCGGTTTCGGATCGGTCGGCCGGTCCCGGACCGAGATTTCGTGTCACGTCATCTCCCTATCCGGATAGGTTGAAGTTGCCGTTGGAGCCGTAGATGGCCAGGGATATGAGCAGGGTGACCGAGACGACCACGATCAGGGAGGTGCGTACGGCGTTGCCGACCGCGACGCCGACGCCGGAGGGTCCGCCGGTGGCGAAGTAGCCGAAGTAGGTGTGGATCAACAGGATCGTGATGGCCATCAACACC
>NZ_NPKT01000013.1 GCF_008329565.1 Mycolicibacterium sp. P1-5 | reverse complement strand
AGCTCGGCCTCCATCTCCATGCCCAACCCGAGCATGTCCACCGGATAACCCGTCTTCTCCGAAACAATCGACAGCACAACATCACCGGCATCCACCGCAGGCGCAGCAACAACCGCCGAAGCAGCCACCGGCACGGGCGCAGCGAAACCAGAGACCGTGTCCACGACATCCTGCAGCGTGCGCAGATTCGCCAGCTCCGAAGCCGGGATCTCCGGAGCACCCGGGAACTTCGCCTGCAACGCCGCCAAAATCTCGACCTGCTTGATCGAATCGATCCCCAGCTCAGCCTCCATCTCCATGCCCAACCCGAGCATGTCCACCGGATAACCCGTCTTCTCCGAAACAATCGACAGCACAACATCACCGGCCGCCGGACCCGCAACCGCGGCGGTTACCGCAATCGGAGCAGGCCCTGACCCCGCGAAGCCGGCCACCGTATCGACGACATCCTGCAGCGTGCGCAAACCCGACAATTCCGAAGCCGGGATCTCCGGAGCACCCGGGAACTTCGCCTGCAACGCCGCCAAAATCTCGACCTGCTTGATCGAATCGATCCCCAGCTCGGCCTCCATCTCCATGCCCAACCCGAGCATGTCCACCGGATAACCCGTCTTCTCCGAAACAATCGACAGCACAACATCACCGGCATCCACCGCAGGCGCAGCAGCAACCACCGCAGCAACCACCGGCACGGGCGCCGGAGCTGGTGCGGCTGCCGCCGCGGCTTCGTCGACCGGCGCGGGCGCCATCGAGACCACGGCCACCGGCGGTGCGGCGACTGGCGCGGCGGTGACCGGAGCCAGCACCTGTGGCGCCGGGCTCGGCACCGCCCTCGGTGCCTGCGCAACGGAGAACGGATCACCCACGATGTGAGCCATCATCTGCGTCGACATATCCAGGAACGCCTGGTGGCTTCTGGTCACCACATCCATGTAGCGCTCGTGCTGCTCGGCGGTCTCCTTCTGGATACTGTCGATCACACTCCAGACGTCGCCGGACAGTGGCGCTTCGATGACCTCCGCCTGAACCTCCACCTGCTGGTGGATGACGGGAGCTTGCTGCTGAACGACCGGCGCCTGAACCGCAGCGGCGGGCGCGTCCATGCGCTGAACCACCGGCACCTGGGCGCCCACCGCCGGAGCCGAGGCGACGGCCGGAGCCGCGGTCGGCGCACTCACCCGGGTGCGCTTCGGCGTGATCGACACCTTCCCGTCTGCGGGCGGGTACGGCTTGCCCAGGTTCGCACCGCCGACCTTGACCGCATGCTTGGGCGCCGGAACGTATTTCACCGGTTCCTCATAGTGATCGAACAGGGCACCAAGGTCCAGCGCCACACCGTCGGCAGCCATCGCCGCCAGGCCGCGATGCCAGCCACTCAGACCGTCGGCCTTCGGGTCGTCGAGGGCCACCGCGAAGTGCGCGGAGTCTCCCAGAATCTTCCCGACCAGCCCGGTCAGGACTCGGCTCGGACCAACTTCGATGAAGCGGGTGATCCCGTCGCGGGCCATCGCCTCGATCATCTCGCGGAACCGCACCACCTGCTGAACCTGATCGCCCAGTTGTACGGCGACGTCCTCGGTGTAGACCCGCGCAGTGGCGTTCGCGTAAACCGGGAAATTCGGCTGCCCGATCTTCAATGTCTTGAGGTACGCCGTCAGCGGTGCACTACTCGCTGCCACGATCTCCGAGTGGAACGCCGAGGCCACCGGAAGGCGCACGGCCGTCCAGCCTTTCGCCTTCACCGCCGTCTGCGCCCACGCGACATCGGTCTCGTAGCCGGCCAGCACCACCTGGGTGGGGGCGTTGTCGTTGGCGATGACCAAAGATCCCGACTCCGGCTGGGTAGCCAGCAACGCCCGCACCTCATCGGCCGTCGCGGTGACGGCGAGCATCGCGCCGTCCTTACCCTGGCCTGCCTCGTTCATCAGCGTGCCGCGAGTACGAGCCGTCTCGAGCAGACTTTCGGTCGGCAGCACGCCGGCCGCCGTCAGCGCGGTGACCTCACCGAAGCTGTGGCCCGCGGCCGCGGTTGCACTCACACCGAGGAGATCGAGCAGCCTGAGCTGGGCGAGGCTGGTTGCGGCGATGGCCGGTTGCGCATTGGCCATCGCGGTGAGTTCTTTCTTCTGCGCATCCACCGCGGCGGCGTCGAACACCGGCTCGGGGAACACCACTGCCGGCAGATCGGCCAGGTCGCCTTCGAGGCTGTCCCAGACCGCGAGCGCTTCGGGAAAGGCGAGCGCGAGATCGCCGCCCATCCCGACGTACTGGCTACCCTGCCCCGGGAACAGGAAGGCCGTCTTGCCTTCACGCGCCGGCCCGAAGCCGACCGCGATGTTGGCGTCCTTGAGCGCAGACGCGGTGCCAGCGGCAAGCGCGGTGCACAACCGGTCGGCAACGGCAGCAAGCGATTCGGCGTCCGTCGCCACCAGGCCCGCGCGCGCGTGTTGCGATGCGTCGAACTCGTCGGCTGCTTCGAACGCGATACGGGCCAGGCTCTCACCGGAGCGCGCGGCCGCGGCGATGTCCGAGGCGCGCTTCTGCAGCTCGGTTTCCGATGGTGCGCTGAGCACCACCAGCTCGCTGGGCAGTGTCCGCAGCCGCTTGGCGCGGTGCTCGCCCTGGTACTCCTCCAGCGTCACGTGGAAGTTGCTGCCGCCGAATCCGAACGAGCTGACCGACGCGCGCCGCGGCTGATCACCCTTGCGCACCCAGGGCCGGGTCCGCGAATTGACATAGAACGAAGACTCTTCCAATCCCAGCGCGGGATTGGGACGATCCACCTTCAGCGTGCCGGGCAGTGTCGAATGCTGCAGCGCGAGAACGGCTTTGATGAGGCCTGCTGCGCCGGCCGCAGCCTTGGTGTGACCGATCTGGGACTTCACCGATCCCAGCGCGATCCGCGCCGAGTTGTCGGTGAACACCGACTTCAGCGCGGCGAACTCGGCGACGTCACCGGCCTTGGTCGCCGTGCCGTGCGCCTCGACGAGCTCCACCGTCGAGGGATCGTAGCCGGCGCGCTGGTACGCGAGACGCAGTGCCTTCGCCTGTCCTTCGGAGCGCGGAGCGTAGACGCTCGACGCGCGACCGTCCGACGAGGAACCCAGGCCGCGGATGACCGCATGGATCTGGTCCCCGTCGCGCTCGGCGTCGGCGAGGCGCTTGAGGGCCACCATCCCTACGCCCTCACCGATGATCGTGCCGTCCGCGCCATCGGAGAACGGCCGACAGTCACCGGTCGCGGAGAACGCAGGCGTCTTGGAGAAGCACATGAACATCATCACGTCGTTGAGTGCGTCGACGCCGCCGGTGAGCACCACATCCGACTCGTGCAAGTACAGCCGGTGCAGCGCTGACTGCAGCGCGGAAAGTGAACTCGCGCAGGCTGCGTCGGTGACGAAGTTGGCGCCGCCGAGGTTGAGGCGGTTGGCGACGCGCCCGGCGATGACGTTGCCGAGCAGACCCGGGAACGTGCTCTCCTGCCACGGCACATAGTGATCGGCGATATCCTGGCAGATCTCGTCGGCTTCGCTCTCGGATAACCCGTTCTCCAGCAGCGCTTTGCGCCAGATCGGCCGCTGCATCCGCGAACCCATCTGAACCACGAGTTCGGTCGTCGAGGCGACCCCGAGTACCACGTCGACCCGATCCAGGTCGACTTCCGCTCCGCCGCTCTGCACTTCGTCGAGCAATTGCCTGGCTGCAATCAAAGCGAGGATCTGCCCGGTGTCCGTTGAGGGTAAGGCGTTGGGCGGCAGGCCGAATTTCACCGGATCGAAGCTCACCGGATCGATGAACCCGCCCCGCTTGCAGTAGGTGCGGTCCGGCGCCTTCGGATCGGCGTCGTAGTAGTCCTCGATCAGCCAGTGCGAGGGCGGGACATCGCCGATGGCGTCGCGTCCGGTGGTGATGGTGCGCCAGAAGCCGTCGAGCCCAGACTCACCCGGGTAGATCGCCGACATGGCGACCACCGCGATAGGAGTTGCAGTGGGCTGGTGCGTGTTGTCAGTCAAGATAACCCTTATCCGAGAGGACGTGGACGAAAATCAAAGGAGGCAGCGGGCATTGCGACACCGGCAGCACGTAACTGGCCGGCCCGGGTCACAGTCGCGGCTCCTTCGAGTAGGTTGAGCGCGATCTGGCGAACCGTCCGCGCCTCCACTGGTTCGAGGAAACTTCCCCGAACCCATTGGTTGAAGGCCCCCATCGCAGGCCCACACCAAATCTGGTAATCGCCGCGGCGGGCTGTGTTGCCGTCGCGTGCCCACTGCGAACCCGTGAACAGGTACCACCGGAACACCAGCGCCATGCGATGTTTCGGGTCGGCAGCCGCGCGTTCGACCTGATGCGGGTCGCTGTTGACGAAGAACGCCTCGGTGTCCGCCCAGATATCGGCTACGCTGCGGCCGAGCACCGTCGTCTCGAGCTTCTTCAGTTCCTCCGGCGGAGCCGCCTCCAGCGACGAGTAGCGCCGATAGAAGTCGGCCAGCCGGTGACCACGCTGGGCGAACATGGTGCCGCGCTTGAGAACCTGCACGGTCACGCCCATCTCGAACATGTCCGCGGCTGGTGCCATTGCCACATCGGTCGACTCGGCCAACGCCAACAGCGTTCGGGCATCGGGTGACAGCCCGCTTTCCACCGCCGACTGATTGACCGAACCGGTCAACACATATGCCGCTCCGGCGGCGAAGGCGGCCGCGACCGCGGCGGGGGTACCGAGTCCGCCGGCCGCCCCCACCCTGGGCAGAACCGGGTAGCGATACGTGGCCGCGATCTCGTCGCGCAGGCTGATCAACCGCGGGAGAAGAACGGTCAGCGCGCGGTTGTCGGTGTGACCGCCCGAATCCGCCTCTGCGGTGATGTCTTCGGCGATCGGGATGCCGCTGGCCAGCGCCGCCTCTTCCGCCGTGAGGCGGCCCTCGGCGACCAGCGCGCTCAACATCGCTTCCGGAGCGGGCGAGAGGAACTGTCGGGCGACCTCGTCTCGGGACACCTTGGCGAAGATGTGCCCGGCCCGGACGATCTGTCCGTTCGCATCGCGACGCAGGCCCTTCGCGGCGTACAGGACGACCGCGGGCGTGAGGCGCATGAATGCCGACGCGGACACGTAGCGGACACCGAGACGGTGAAACAGGTCGACCGTCGCCAGTTCGACCCCGTCGCTCTGGACGTTGTGGATCAGGTTGGCGCCCCAGCCATTGGAGTCCGGCCCGAGGGCGGCCTGGACTTCCCGCACGCCCGCTTCGACGGTCGCCAGATCCAGGCCGGCGCTTCCGTAGAACGCCATCACGCCGGCGCGCACACCCTCAACGGTCATCTGAGGTGTCGCGATACCGCGGGCCATTTCACCGATGACGTAGGGGAACCGCACACCGTGCGTCGCGGTGAAACTGCGGTCGCCGAGCCACTCGGGATAGATCGGTGGCAAGACCGCAAGGACGTCCTGGCGCATGAGCTCCGGCGTCAGCACGCCCGCGCCGTCGAGGACCACAGTGCGTGGCCCGTAGGCCGAGCTCAAGACGGCGACCGGGCGGCGGATAGCGGCGAGAGCCTCGTTGACGTCCGACCCATCAAGCAACGCCGGAGAGGCGCCATCGGTCGGATGAGAGTTAGCCAACGTCGCCTGCATGAGGTGCGACTCTAGCTTTACGCGCGCGACAAATCTTGGTTTTAGAACACGTTCATCCGCCCTGCGGCCTACCCGGCGGTAACCCTGTGAGGACCCTACGCCGATGCTTGGAGGCGTCGTTGCCGAAATGACATGTCGCTGGCGTTTTCTTCTCCACTTCCGCGTACTGCACGAGAGGCGGCGCAGCAAAAGCGGTGATGGACGAATTCTGCCGACGCAGGCCGGTCCCGATCAGGTCGATCGCGGTGCGGCGCAAATGGCATAACCACGTTTACGGTGTGCGGTTGGGCTGGGCGGGCCAGCAACCCCGGCCGGCCGAAAAACCAGCCGAACGCGGAGTCAGTAATTCATGCAGGTGTTCGCGACCTGCGTAATCTGTGGTCCGATCTGCGCGTAGATCATTGCGTTCAACTGTGGGTTGGCTGCTTGCTGCTGGGCCAGTGCATGCTGGCGTTGGTCCATTGGCATGGCTAGGAACTGCTGAATATTCGCCTGCATATCGGGCCGTGCGCTGAGCTGCCTGCCCAAGGCCGGGGCCTCGGCATCCAGGGCCGCCGTCACCTGCGGGTAGGTGCATGACGTGTTAGCCAGCGCGTCCATGATCGGGTCCGCCGAGGAGACCGACGCCGACGAGAGCGCAATTGCCGCCGCCAGACTTCCGGCAACGACGACTCGTCGTAAGCGCTGTGCTGAGTTCATGAACGGGGGCCCCTCTATTTGCCAAACCTGCCAGATCTCGAGAAGACGCCAGTTAACCATGGTGTCCTTGCGCAGGCCTGGAAACGCCTTAACTCACAGGCGGCCGGCAGAGGCCGGTCCTACTTTCTGTCGTCCCGGTGCGTCCGCTGCAGCTCCCGCTCGGCATCCTCGAGCGCCTGGCGTGCCGAGCGCAGCCGCTCGAGCAGGTCGTCGCTCTCGTGCTTTTTCCGGTCGGCCGCCCGCGCTTCCTCCATCGCGTTCAGCACGATGCCGATGAACAGGTTGAAGACCAGGAAGCTCAGGATGACCGTATAGCTGATGAAGAACAGCACCGACCACGGTGACACCTTCAGTCCCATGTCGACGTTCTCGGGCAAGTTCTCCAGCGTCAGCATCACGTACATCGTCATCATTCCCCGGCCGACGTTTCCGAAGTGCTCGGGAGAGTAATTGCCGAAGAAGAGCCAGCCGAGCATTCCGTAGATGTAGATGAGCACCGCGGTAGCCGCGGCGAGTGACGCCACCCCGGGAATGCTTCGGGCGATCGCGCCCATGGCCACGTGCAGGTCGGGCAGGAACCGGATGATGCGAACGATCCGCGCCAGGCGCACCAGTCGCAACAGCATCGCGGTCGCCCGCAGGCCGGGCACGAAGGACGCGGTGATCACGATGAAGTCGAAGATGTTCCACGGGGTCTTGACGAACTCGCGAGGGCTCCACCCGGCAGCGGTGAGCCGGATCAGCAGTTCGACGACATAGATGGCGAGGATGACGTTGTAGCCCACATCGAAGGCGTGGTCGAGTCCGCCCGAGACCGTGGGGAAAGTTTCCGCCCCCAGCATCGCGGCGTTGATCAGGATCACGATGACGATCACTGTTTCGAAGACCGGATTACCGACCAGCCTTCGGCACACCGTCACGACGGTCGGCACGGGCTTGGGTGTCAGCGGTTCAAGCGGCGCGGATTGCACGGTTAGTGCATAGCAAAGGTTCTTAGGTAGCACGCGCCGAACCGCCGAGTGACATCTGCGATTCACTGATCATCACCACAGGTGACGGGCTAGCGTCACCGCCATGCGTTCGGTCGGGCGGCGCGAGTTCCTGCTGGGCTTCGGCGCGCTGGCGAGCGCATCATGGTTGCCGGCATGCGGCGGTGCAGAGGAAAAGAATCGCGATCACGTGGTTGTCGTCGGCGCCGGATTCGCCGGACTCGCGGCGGGGAGAAAGCTGGCCGACGCCGGTCTGAAGGTGACCGTGCTGGAGGCGCGGGATCGAATCGGTGGCCGGACACGGACGGACACCTCGCTCGGGGTGCCCATCGATATCGGCGCCTCGTGGATCCATGGCACCGAAAACAATCCGCTGACCAAACTCGCCCAGGACGTCGGGGCCAAGACGGTGCCGACCGATTTCGAGGACTTCGTCCTCGTCGAGAACCACGAGATCGTCGGCCGGCGGGCCGCGGCGGCGTCGGCCGAGGACTGGCGCAGAATCGCCCGGAAACTCGATGACCTCAGCGGCGATGCCTCGGCCAAGGAATCCGTGGCCGACGGTCTGATCGGGTTGGCGAACCTCGACGACCCGCTGGTCGCATGGAACGTGACCTCCCGGATCGCGGGCGAGTATGCGGCGGACCCGAATCAAATGTCCCTGCGCTGGCTCGGCAGCGAGGAACAGTTCAAGGGGCCCGACGTCATCCTGCCGGGCGGCTACTCCCAGCTGTCGCAGAACCTCGCCAAGGGTCTCGACATCCGCACAAGCACCGAGGTGAAGCGGATCGCGCACGACGGCCAGACGGTTCGCATCGAGACTTCCCGCGGCGACGTCACCGCCGATCGGGTGATCGTGACGGTGCCGCTCGGAGTGCTCAAAGCCGGAACAATCGCGTTCGACCCGCCGTTGCCCGAAGCCAAACGCAACGCCATCGCGCGCCTCGGGTTCGGCTTGTTGAACAAGGTCGTCGTCGCCTTCGACAAACCGTTCTGGCCGGAATCCACGCCGATGATCGGACTCGTCGGCAACAACCAACCCGTCACCGATCTGGTCAACGGGCTCGTCTTCGCCGGCAAGCCACTGCTGGTGGGATTGCGCGGCGGGCAGGCCGCATGGTCGCGCGAGTCGATGTCCGATCAAGACGCAGTGAACGAACTCGTCACCGCGATCGGCGCGCCTGAGCCGACGGGGTCCATCGTCACGAAATGGGGCACCGATCAATATGCCCGGGGCTCATACAGTTTCATCGCCGTCGGGTCGAGCCCGGACGACATGCACACCCTCGGCGATCCGGTCGGCGAGCGACTGATGTTCGCCGGCGAGGCCACCAATCCCGAGTGGTTCGGCACCGTCCACGGCGCCTACCTGAGCGGCCTGCGGGAAGCCGACCGAATTCTCCGATAAGTCGTCGGCATCTTTCCGCCGTCAAACGGCTATCCCCCACGCCATGGTTACCGACGAACTGGCGCATGACACCGACACCAAGCTGAAGCGGAAGATCACCGGGCCGCTGCTCTACCTGTTCATCCTCGGCGATGTTCTCGGCGCAGGCGTCTACGCGTTGATGGGCGTCCTCTCCCAGAAGGTTGGCGGGGTGCTGTGGGCACCGCTGCTGATCGCCATGCTGCTCGCGTTGTGCACCGCCGGCTCCTACGCCGAGCTGGTGACCAAGTTTCCGCGGGCCGGCGGTGCGGCGGTTTTCGCCGACCGTGCCTTCAAGCGCCCGGCAATCTCGTTCCTCGTCGGCTTCAGCATGCTCGCGGCGGGCGTGACCAGCGCGGCCGGACTGGCGCTGGCGTTCGCCGGTGAGTATCTCCGGACGTTCATCGACGTACCCGCGATCCCGGCCGCACTGGTATTCCTGCTGCTCGTGGCCTGCCTCAACGCCAGGGGCATCAGCGAGTCGGTGAAGAGCAACACGGTGATGACGGTCGTCGAGCTCAGCGGACTGATCATCGTCGTGGTCGCGGTGGCCATCCTGATCAGCCGCGGGGGCGGTGACGTCTCGCGGGTCACCGCGTTCCCGCCGGGCGCATCGCCCGCGCTGGCGATCCTCGGTGCGGCGATCGTCGCGTACTACTCCTTCGTCGGATTCGAGACGTCGGCCAACGTGGCTGAGGAGATCCGCGACCCCAGCCGGGTCTATCCCCGGGCGCTGTTCGGTGCGCTCGTCACAGCGGGCGTCGTCTACACGTTGGTGGGACTGGCCAGCGCCGTCGCCTTGCCGCCGGCGGAGTTGTCGAAGTCGTCGGGCCCGCTGTTGTCCGTCGTCGCTGCCTCGGGCGTCGGCATCCCCGACGAGGTGTTCAGTCTCATCGCACTTGTCGCCGTGGCCAACGGTGCATTGCTCACGATGATCATGGCGAGCCGTCTGACGTTCGGCATGGCCGAGCATCGCATGCTGCCGCGCGCCCTGGGGGCGGTGTTGGCCAACCGGCGCACACCGTGGGCCGCGATCGTCGCCACCACGGTTGTCGCGATGCTGTTGACCACAATCGGTGAGTTGTCGACACTGGCCGAAACCGTTGTGCTGCTGTTGTTGTTCGTCTTCATCTCGACCAACGTCGCGGTGCTGGCGCTGCGCCGCGACACCGTGGACCATCCGCACTTTCGGGTGTGGACTCCGGTGCCGGTGTTGGGTGTGGCATCGTGCCTGCTGCTGCTCAGCCAGCAGAGCGCCAAGGTGTGGTTGTTCGGGGCGATCTTGCTGGCGGTCGGTTTGATCTTGCATCTGATCGCGGCCCGCACCGGTGCGGCGCGGGCAGCCGGCCCCTCGCCACGCCGTCTGCCCTGAACGTCAAAAGTCGATGTTCAGCGAGGGTGAGCCGGGGGTATAGGGAGAGTTCCTTTCTCCCCAAGGAGACGCCGATGACCGCGACCGCCGAAATGCCGACGAGTTCGGAAGCTCAGTCACTCTTGGCGATGGTCGAGCGATTGCGGCTCAAGCTGGTTCGAGAGCGCGCCGATCTGGCGCGGCAGCTGCGCGAGCTCTCTCACCGCATCGAGGGAATCGACCGCCAACTCGACGACCTGACCGTCAGCGCCGAATGGCTGGCTGCCATCGCCCGCCGTCCGGCCGATGAGCTACCTGCGTGAACATCGGCATCACTCCCCCGCGTTCGCCTGACGTCACGCTGGTCGTTGGATACGGTGAGGCACCCGTCGGCGGAAGCGAAGACTTATGCGAGATCGACTCAGTCGAGTGGTCACCTACGCCGTAATCGCGTCCTCCGTGCCAGTCGCTGGAATCGTGGGGACGTCAGCGAGTTGGGCCGACGATGGTTGTGGCGCCGGGAAGTCCGAAATCCGCTGTGGCTGACCACGAGGACTTCTGCCGTCAGGACCGGGCCGACGACATTCGAGACAACCAACCCCCGCCACGCCAACCTGAGGACACCGCGTTCCCCGACTGGTTCCGACAATTCTGGCGCAACCTGTTGGGGCCGCGGGGCAGTCGCTGAACCTCGGCGAGCGGAGGCGTCGTCACTTACGATGCTTCCATCGTGAAGCAGCTACCCGTGACGGCCGAGACTGATTCCCTGTCCCGTCGGCAGATCGTCCTCCTGGTTGCTGCCCTTGTCTTCTCGCTGATGTCCTTCTCGCTGAATGCCACCATGCTCGCGCCCGCCGTCCGCGATATCAACCAAACGCTGGGCCCCGGTGCGTTCGTGGCCATGTCGACCCCGTTCTATCTGGCCGGGGCGATCGCCAATGTCGTGTTGATCCGATGGAGTGACTACATCGGTCGCAAACGCGTTCTGATCGGCATCGTCATCGTGATGTGCATCGGGACGGTGCTGTGTCTGAGCACCTCGCTGCCCATTGTGGTGGTCGGTAGGTTTTTGCAGGGCACCTCCAACATCACCTACGGTCTGGCTTTCCTGATCCTTCGAGCTCGGTTGTCCGGGGCGACATTCGGCGTGTGCTGCGGGGTGATGGCATCCATCAACGGCGGGGTGGCCGGCGGTGACGCGTTCCTGGCCGGGGTCATGACCGACGCGTTCGGTTACCGCTCGATCTTCGCCCTCATCCTTGTCGTCGGTCTCGTCGCCGTCGTCTTTGCGTGGAAATGGGTCCCTGCCGACGAGGGCGCCCGCGGTGAAGGCCGGATGGACTGGGTCGGTGCCGTTTTCATCGCGTTGACCGTCGGCGGTGTCACGATGTTCCTGTCCGACGGCGGACATGCTGGGTGGACGTCGACGCCCGCGCTGGTCTACTTGGCCGTGACCGTCCTGGCTGCAGGTGCGTTGGTCGTCGCCAACAATCGTGTCGAGCATCCCATCATCGGGCTCAAGCATTTGCGGTCACGCGAGGCCTGGCCGTTGATCGCCGTCACCATCTTGGTGATGGGGTCGTTCATGGTGGTGCTTGGGTTCATCATCCCGAGCATGAGTGAAGACCCGGATTCCGGATTCGGGCTCGATGCCACGACCACCGCATTGCTGTTCCTCACGCCCGGTGCGGTCGTGCAGGTCCTCACCTCGCCATTCGTCGGCCGCCTGGCCGTCCGGGTCGGCTTCGTCACAGTGATGCGCGCTGGAATCCTCACATCGATCGTGGTGATCGCTCTGACGGCCGTGTTCGCCGACCACAAATATGCGGTGATCGCGCTGATGGCGGTCTTCGGATTCACTTGCCATGCAGTCATACTCACGCCGCTGAGCTCACTCGGTGTTCTGCAGGCATCCGACGAAGCGCCCGGCGCGCTGCCCGGCATCGCCAACGCCAGCTATGGCATGGGCTTCACGCTCGGCTTCGCCTGGGCGGGTCCGATCGTCGGCTCCGGCACGGATTCGACGTTCCAGCATGCGTTTTGGACTGCTGGCGGGATCGGGGTTGTCGCGTTGGTGTTCAGCCTGATCCTGCGGCCGAAACCGCTTATCGACGAAGCTCTCTCCCCCGCCGGTTCGACAGCTCACCAGACATCGCCCTGACCGACGGCGGCACCCGGGTGCCGGGTTCGCAGTCCGGTGCCGGGCACGGCTCGCCGTAGACCGTGGTAAGCGGGACCACGCCGGCCCACGCTCCGGCGGCGACGTCGTCCTCGCCGTCCTCGGGCCAGCCGTCGCCGATCTTCAATGACCAGTTCTCGTCGGTGATCGTCAGCCGCAGCACCATGGTCGCGGCGAGCTCTTTGCTCGAGCTCGCGCGCAGCTCCGCCACCCGGCCGGGGATGAAGGTGTCGGTCAGGGCTTCGAGGTAGCGGACCTTGTCTGATTCCTCGATCGGCTCGAAGCTTCCGAACAGCGCGGCACTCCGAAATTGGAAGGACGATTCAAAACCACTGCGCGCCACCAGAACTCCATCAAGGACGGTGACCGAAACCGCGGCCTCCGCGCCCCCTGCGAGCTGACGCAGCCACGGTGAGCCCGTCGAGCCGTGGATCACCAGTTCGTCACCGATGCGGGCGAAGCCGATCGGAAAGATCACCGGATGCCCCTCGCGAATCAGCGCGACGGTGGCAAGCGGAGTCGTATCAAGCAGCTCGTCGAGCCGCGAGCGTTCGGTGTTCTGCTTCTCCGGCAGGCGACTGACCCTGGTCGACGGTTGCGGCATAAGCTTACTGTCGCACGGGCCGCAGCGAGTCGGGCGTCAGATCGGCCAGGGTCCGGTAACCGTCGATGCCCATGATCAGATCGGCCTCAGCCAGCAGCGAGCGCAGTACATGCACGATTCCGTCGGTGCCGGCCAGCGCCGCACCGTAGGCGTAGGGCCGGCCGATGCCGACCGCCCTGGCGCCCATGGCCAAGGCCTTGACGATGTCGGCGCCGGAACGGATTCCCGAGTCGAACAGCACCGGCACATCACCTGCGGCGGCCACGACGTCGGGCAGGCAGTCCAGCGCCGGAAGGCCGCCGTTGGCTTGCCGACCGCCGTGGTTGGAGCAGTAGATGCCGTCGACGCCGGCGTCGATCGCACGGCGGGCATCATCGGGGTGGCAGATTCCCTTGAGAATCAACGGTAATGACGTCAACGACCGCAGCCACGGTAAGTCGTTCCAGCTCAAACAGTTTCCGAAGGTGCTGACCCACGCCATCACCGCATTGCGCGGGTCGGCGTCGATGTCGGCGTCGGTCTTGGCGCGAAACACCGGGTCGCTGATGTAGTTGGACAGACACTTGCCGCGCAGCTGCGGGAAGTTGGCGGTGCTGAGATCACGCGGCCTCCACCCGGGCACCCAAGTGTCCAGGGTCACGACGATGCCGGTGTAACCGGCGGCTTCGGCCCGGTGCACGAAGCTTTCCGCCAGCTCACGGTCGGTAGGTGTGTACAACTGGAAAAGACCCGGCGTATCGCCGAATTCGGCGGCAACATTCTCCATGGGATCCATCGTCAGCGTCGAGACACACATCGGTACTCCGGTGACTGCGGCCGCCCGCGCGGCCGCGAGATCGCCGTGCTGGTCCTGGGTGCACAGCCCCATCACCCCGATCGGTGCCATGAACACCGGTGCGGGCCAGCGCCGCCCCCACAGCTCGACCGAGAGGTCACGCTCGGTAGCACCCACCAGCATCCGCGGTATCAGTCCCCACTGCTCGAACGCGGTGACATTGGACCGTTGGGTGCGTTCGTCGCCGGCACCGCCCGCCACGTATGACCAGAGTGACGGTGAAAATACCTGAGCAGCACGCGATTCCAGTTCCTCGAATGACATGGGCAGACTGGGCAAGGTACCGGTGAGCCCCTGGAAGTAGATCTCGAGCTGGTAGTTGCCGTACGGCTGGGTCATGGCACATCCTTCTGGCTCGACATCGACATCGACACCGACATCGAGATAGTGGCGAGTTCCACTCGTAGTACTACCCCGAAACGTCGGTTCGGGCGGATACATCACCGACGAGTTCCGCCACACGGCGCAACTGGTCGATGTCGGAACTGGTCGGGATGAGATGCACCTCGTCGGTGCCGATCTCGGCGAACCTGCGCAGCACCGATACGAGCTCCTCCTCGGTGCCGGCCCATCCGCTGGTGGGTGCGATTACGTCGACAATCTCCCGCGGAATCCAGTTCATGTAGTGGCGCAGGTGCCGGATCACTTGTTCGCGGGGCGCATCCCCTTCACCGAGCGCGAACCAAAATGACGTCGCCAGATGGGGTTTGGGCTTACCCGCGGCGGCCCACGCATCGCGGGCAACGTCGAACAGCGCGGCCTCCTTGTCGAGGTCGAGGTCCATTGAGATACCAGCCAGGCCGTCAGCCCACTGCGCTGCACTGCGAATCGTCTTGGGCCCCGTGGTGCCGACCAGTAGCCGCGGGCCGCCGTCGCGGGCGGGCCGTGGCCCGACGGGCAACACCGATTCGGTGATCTTCTCCCCTGCCCAGACCTGCTTCATGATCGCCACCCGCTCAGCCATGTCCCGCATGGTTTGCGTCTTCGGGTCGGCGCCGACGGCGCGGTAGTCCTCGTGGCGGCCACCCACCCCGAAACCGACGGTCAGCCGCCCGCCGCAGAGCAGGTCACCGGTGGCGAGTCCCTTCGCCAGCATCACCGGATCGTGCAACTGGGGCACGACGACCGTGGCCACCAGCGGCACCCGTTCGGTCCAGCCGGACAGCGCACCCAGCAAGGTCAGGGAGTCGGGGTTGCCGAAGGCGATCCGCTCCCCCCAGCACAGCGAGGAGAACGGCCCCTCGTCGGTCGCACGCGCCCAGCGCTTGAGGATGTCCGCGTCGACGTCCGGCTCCATCACCGGCAATGTCATGCCAATCTGCACGCTCGCGATTCTGGCACGGCGCACGTGAGGCCTGCGCCGATCTGTCCTACTGACAGGATGGACCACATGCCGATCGCCACTTCTGCCATCGCCCACGTCCGGCTGACTGTCACCGACATCGCCACCTCGCGCCGGTTCTACGACCGCGTGTTCGGCTGGCCGGTGTTGGCCGAGTTGCCGCCGAACGCCGACGACGCGACCCGCGAGCAGCTTTCATTCCTGTTCGGCGGGGTCATCTACAACATCGGTGACAACCTGATCGGCCTGCGACCGACCGGTACCGGTGCCTTCGACGAGGACCGGGTCGGCCTCGACCATTTGGCTTTCAACCTCCCCAGCGTCGACGACCTGGAGCAGGCGGCCGCCCACCTCGACTCACTCGGCATCGCACACGAGCCGATCAAGGACATCGGGCCGTCCTACATCCTGGAGTTCCGCGATCCCGACAACATCGCCTTGGAGTTGACCGCCCGCAAGTAGCGGCCGCCGGCGAGATCGACGTTTTGTCGGGTTCTACTTGAAGTTGTTCGGCGAAACGTCGGTTTGGGCGACTTACTTGACGGGATCCTTGTGTGCCTTGATCGGCCCGGCAGCCGGTGGCGGGTTGAGCAGGTTCCCGCGCAGACTTCCTCGGGCAGTACGCGCCGCGACCAGAAGCCACGTGCTCAACAGCCCGACGTAGGCGAGCCCCGCCGCGACCTTGAAGGCCGGCAGGTTGGTGTGGACGGCCAGCTGCGTGGTGCCCGTGACGAACGTGCCCACCGGGAAGGTCAGGCTCCACCACGTCAGCGCGAATGGCATGCCGCGTCGCAAGGTGCGGATCGTCAGCGAGGTGGCCAGCGCGATCCAGAGCACCGCGAAACCCCACACCGGCACACCGAAGATCACCGCAAACGCATTCAGGTCCTCGGCCAGTTCGTGCTCCACAGCGAGCGGAGCGACATACCCGAGAAGCCCTGCGGCGGTGATGGATTGGCCGATAGGACCGAGCACGATCCACAGCGTGGGCACCCGCGCCGTGCCGGATGTTCCGTAGAGCACCAGCCGGCTCCAGATCATGGTGGTGATGATGAACGCGGCTAACAGCGAGAGTCCGAACATCGCGTAACAGCCGTACAGCATGGTGGTGCGACCGGTGCCCGGCACCATGTGCGGGATGAGCAGGGCGCCCGTCGCCGCCGAGACCATCGGCGGGACCACCGGCATCAGCCAACCGCCGAATGCGGCATCGGGTTCGACGTTGTGCTGGGTGAACATGAGGAACGGAATGCTCACCGCGGTGAACAGCCCACCGATGGTGCCGGCCGTCCACAGCATCCAGTCCAGGTCGATGGCGAGCCGATTGCCGATGAGATCGCGACCGACCAGTACCGCGCCGGCGCCGACCGTCAACAGCGCCATCGGGGCCGCGCCGTAGAAGTGCGCCATCTGCGGATTGCGGGCGTGGGTGCGGGCGACCGTCGGATGGCGCAGCCAGTGCAGGCCGACGATCGCGATCAGCACGACGAGCAATGCGGTGGCGATCACCCAGACGATCTCGGCGAAGCCTCGGAGTCCCGGGATGTGGACCGGCAGCGTCGCGCCCGCGGTCGCGACGATTCCGGTGCCCATGACGGATGCGAACCAGTTGGGCCCGAGGTTGCCCAGCTTTTCGACCCGGGTCTGCGGCGTTGCCATAACTCACAGACGGTACGGCATGGAAAAACCGTGATCGGGCAAGCGGACGTTCATTGCAGGGCCGGGGCGAAAGTGCTTGACTGGCAAAGGTAATGGCAATTGCACTGAACCACACCATCGTCGCCGCACACGACGAGCAGAAGTCGGCTCGGTTCCTGACCGAGCTCTTCGGGCTACCGGATGCGGTGCCGTTCGGCCATTTCCTTGTGGTCACTCTCGACCACGGCCTGTCCCTCGACTTCGCCGACGTACCGGCCGATGAACCGATTCACCCGCAGCACTACGCCTTTCTGGTGTCCGAGAACGACTTCGACGCGATCTACGGAAAGATTTCCGACCGAGGGCTGCCGCACTGGGCTGACCCCCGCGCCGCGCGGCCTGGCGAAATCAACCACAACGACGGCGGCCGCGGCGTGTACTTCCGCGACCCGGCAGGCCACTACCTGGAAATCATCACCCGGCCGTACGGATCCGGAGCCGGCTAGCCACTGTGCCCGCGCCGGTCCTCCTGTTTCAGGTAGTCGCGGGCCAGATCGGCAACGTGGCCGGGCAGTTGTCCGCTCGCCACGTCGGCCAGGCTGGTCTCCTCCAACACCGAGCGCATGCTGGCACGCAGCGCCCGCCACACATCGGTCAGTGCCGCCGTGGGCCCGCTGTAGGGCAGGTCACCCAGGCCGATGTCACGCACGCTGGCCAATGGCCCATCGATACAACGCAAAACGTCGGCGATGCTGATGTCGGCGGCCGCTCGGCCCAGCTCGTAGCCCCCGTCGCGGCCGCGGTGACTGCGCACCAGCCGGTCGGTGCGCAGATCAGAAAGAATGTCGACCAGGAATTGCGCTGGGATACCCTGCGCCTTGGCCAGGTCCTCGGTCTTGACCAGCGCACCCGTGTCGACGGTCGCGAGCTGGATCATGGCGCGGACGGCGTACTCCGCCTTCGCTGACATCCGCATTCCGCGAATTCTGCCACTGCCACGGCAGCAGCCAAGTTACGAGGCGTCTGGTGCCGGTGCCGGTGCCGGTGTGGCGTCGTTGTGCGCAGACGGCTGATGCGGAGTGAGTGCCTTACGAAGGGTGTCGGCGAACCGGTCCAGCGAGGTGCGGACCTGGTTGACCGGATTCTCGGCGCGCTGCTGGACCGGGGACTGCGAAGCCTTGGTGCGCGGCACGGCCTTGTTTCCGTTGCGGAGATCCGTGGCTCCGTTGACGGCTGGCTGCGTCGAGTTGGTGTCGGCAGCGATGTCGGTGCCTGCCGGATCGGTCGGTGCCCCAGGCTCGGCCGACGGCCCCTGCTTGGCCGACGGCCCCGGTTTGGTGGACGCGCCCGGTTTGGTGGACGCGCCCGGTTTGGTGGACGCGCCCGGCTTGGCCGTTGCGGCCGATCCCCGGCGGTGACTCAGCGTGCGGCGTAGCGACGCCACGTCGTCTACGGTCGCGGACCGGGTGACCGTCAACGTCGCATTCGGCCGAGGCTGTACGGGCCGCCGCAGGATGTCAGCCAGCTCGGTCAGCCGCTGACGAACCTCGGTGCGGATCGCCTTGACGATCTTCAACGGCGGACCGACGGGCACCGCCACTGTACGCAGGGCGGTGCTGATCGCCGAGTCGACGTCACCGTCGGTGAGCGCGGCCAGCGTGTCCGCGATCAATCTTGGCTTGGCGACCGCGATCCGGGCGGCCGCGACTGTGGCTTCGACGCCTTGCACGCTGACGTAGCCGACGTAGTCGGCCACCGAGGTCACGGCGTGCTGCAGGGCGTGATCCTCGATGACCACCGGGGAAGCGTTGGCTGATGAAACAGTGGCCGGCTTGCCGCTGAGGAGGTCGGCGACCGCCTTGGGCGGTACATACGGCTGTGGGGAGGGGATGCGACTCGGCGCCGGTTTCCCGGGGACGTCGCTCACGAACGCGTTGTCCACGGCTCGCCCACTGAGCATCGTGACGTTGGTGACGACTCCGGCCACCACTCGCTTGAGTGGGTCCGCCGGACTCGAGTCACCGGCATCTCGCGTCAGCGTCTCGAGCAGAGCCCGGTCGAGCGCGGCGTTCGATGTTCTGCTGTCGGCTGAGAGCTTCACCGGAGGAACGCGGACATCCGTCTGCGGCGTCGAAACCGGGTTGACGACCACGACGGTAGCGCCGATCAGGGCCACTCCAGTCGTGAAGATCGCACCAATCCCGCGTCGCACCGTGGCTCCCTCCAGGCGACCCCGACCATATTGCCGACTTAAGAATACCTGAGAGGAAACTTAGAGGAAAAGACCCAATTTGAAATTCGAGTAATTGAGTTAATTTGACGAATGGGAAAGCAGGGATACCCCTCCATTTCCCAGACCGCGAAAAGGAGGGGCATCCCGTTGGGCGCGGACTACTCCGAGGAGTTGCCGGCCGAGGCTTTGGCTGCCCGCTTGGAGCCGGCGACGCCCTTGTTGGCACCCGACTTACCAGCGCTGCCGCTCTTCGAGTTGCCACTGCTCAAGTGATCAGTCGCGGAAGGACCGCCGCTACCTGGCTTGGAGTTGCCAGAACCGCTATCGGCGGCCGGTGACGACTCCTCCACGGCCGCGACACGGAGTGCCGACGCGGTCGGGGATACGGTCTTGGCGGCAACCGGGGGCGGCGGAACCGCCGGGGCCGAACCGGTCTGTGACAAGGCGGCCGCGACGCCGTGGATCGCGGCTTGAACGACACCGCGGACGCTCGGCACCACCGTGGCCGCGCCAGTCTGCACGCCGGCGCCGACAGTCAGGTTCAGGAACGTCCCCGGAATGCCGCGCGGCCCCAAGAATCCGTCGACCGCGGCGTTCCACGCCTGCTCGGCATTGCCGTTCGTGATGCCGGTGATCACGTTCTGAACGACGGTACTGAACGCACCGGCGAGCACCTGTGCTTGTCCGATCGAGCTCTGTACCACCAGGTTTACCAGCGTTGGAACGGCCGACAGCAGGGCCGTGCCCCGGGCGACCGCGTTGTCCAACATGTAATTTCCACTGTCCAGGATCACCTGACCGGCAGTCGCGAACGGAGTCAGAATCGCGCTGCGCAACGTCGCGATAGCCCCCGGAATGTCACCGCCGAGCGCTTGCTGAGTGGCCGTCACGAAGGCTCCCGGCAGGTTCCACAACCCTTCGCTGGCGATCAGCCCGACGGTCGTCCCGGCGTTCAGCATGTTCTCCAGGGACGAGGCTCCGTTCAGCCCGACCTGGGTCAGGATCGGCTGGTGGTCCTTGATCACCTGTGGGAGCAGGCCGACCGACTTGAAGCTGTAACCCGCGATCACTCCGCCGGCAACGACCGCATTTGTTATCCCGCCCAGGGCAACGTAGTCGGGGGCGGTGTTCGCGGAACTTGCCAGCCACTGATTGAAGGAGTTGAACGTGCCGATCAGTTCCGACAGCGGGCTGTCGAAGCCGGCCAACGCGACCTGGTTCACTGACGGCACGTGGAGGTCCGGCAATGCGAGATTGGCCTGCGTTACTGGCGTCATTGCAATCGCGCTGGCGCCGACAACGGCGGCAGTTCCCGCAACGAGTTGTGAGCGTATGGAGATTTGCATTTCAATCCCTCCCGGGCTGGGTCAACACTGACAGTGCTGAAGGTACCTGAGAAAAACCTGAGAGAAACCAGAAATTGACGGTTTTGCTGAAAATAGTTTCTAACGCATCAGTTAAAATTTTCTCCGGTGAAGTCCAGCTGGGCAGTGATAGCCAGCATGACGTGGGGGAATACCTCCACCTGAGAAGCTCAGCAAATATCCCTTCGTTCGCCCGGACGCATATTTGCTGCGGATCACCGCTTCGCGGACCCCTGACCGGGACGCGGTTTTCTCAGGTTTGGGGGCCCAGCTTCTCAGGTACCGATCCCAGGGACGCCGTCAGTCCGGGATGGCTCGCCCTCCGGGCACCACGACAGCGAACAAATCCTTTAGAGCAGCTAGGCTTGCCGCCTGCAGTATTGCCGCAGGCACGTCGCCGCTGTCGACACCTGGCAACGACCTCGTCGCGGTTGCGGCGGCCACCACAGTGGGCGCGTAGCCGAGGTTGAACGCACCTCGTGCGGTGGAATTCACACACATATGCGTCATGAATCCGCCGATGATCAGGCTTCGCGCGCCGACCGATTTTAGCCGTTCTTCCAGCTCGGTGTGCACGAACGAGTTCGGGTAGTTCTTGACCACGACCGGCTCGCCGTCGCGTGGCGCGACCCGGGACACGATCGCACCGCTCTCGCCGCTGACGTCGTACAGCGACCCGGGGCCGTCGTCGTGCTGGATGTGAATCACCGGAATCCCGGCCGTACGGGCACGATCCAGTAGCGCAGCCGCCTCGTCGAGCGCGGCCTGCACACCGTCGAGCTCCATCACGCCCTGTGTGTACGTGTTCTGGCAGTCGACCAGAATCAGAGTCGAGGTGGCCAGGCTCGGTGGGTCCAGCGGAAGGCCCGCGAGCCCGCGAAGGGTGTTGAGTTCAGTCACGACGCAACGCTACTGCGTCGCGGCCAGCACCGCCTCGGCCAATTCGGGGCGGCACACCACGACATCGGGCAGCAGCGGGTCGGGCCGGTTGTACTGCAGCGGGGAGCCGTCGATGCGGGACGTATGCAGCCCGGCGGCCCGGGCTACAGCCACCGGGGCCGCCGAATCCCACTCATATTGACCGCCCGCGTGCACGTAGACATCTGCACGGCCCTGTACCACGGCGGCGACTTTGGCTCCGGCAGAACCCATCTCGACCAGTACACCGCCCAGCGCGTCGCGGACCTGCAGCGCCACGGCTGGAGGTCGGGTCCGTGAAACCACGATCCGCGGCACAGCGGGCGCCGGTGGCGGTGCCGCGACCGTCGGGGTGGCCAAGGTGACGCCCTGCGCAGGCAGCGCAACCGCACCGGCGATCAGCTCGCCGTCCTGCCAGAGCGCCACGTGCACGGCCCAGTCGTCACGGTCGAGTTCAGAGAATTCCCGGGTCCCGTCGAGCGGGTCCACGATCCACACCCGCGTGCTTCGCAGCCGGATCGGATCGTCGGCGCCTTCTTCGGAAAGTACCGCGTCCGCCGGCCGCGCCTCGGCCAGCGCCTCCATCAGATACTCGTGGGATCGTTTGTCGCCCGCGGCTTTTCGCTCAGCACCTGAGGCGCCGGCCAGCTCTGCGCGTACGCCGAGCAGCAGCTTGCCGGCCTGGGTCGCCAGCTCGGCCGCCAGGTCGTGGTCGGTCACTGCGGAACTTCCAACAGGTCGATGACCTGCTGGGCCAGCTCGTCGCACTCACGCTCGGGGGTCAGCCGCAGATCCGGGTTCTTCGGCCGTTGATAGGGACTGTCGATCCCGGTGAAGTGGGTGATCTCCCCCGCGCGAGCCTTCGCGTACAGCCCCTTGGGATCACGGCGCTCGCAGTCCTCCAGCGGAGTATCGACGAAGATCTCGAAGAACTCCACCCCCTGGTCGACGTGCACCTTACGAGCCAATTCCCGGTGTTCTTCAAGGGGACTGATGGCCGGCACCAGAATCGTCAACCCGGCATCGGCCATCAAAGTGGCGATGTGGGCCAGCCGGCGCAAATTCTCCGCGCGGTCTGCCATCGAGAAGCCGAGGTCGGCGTTGAGTCCGTGCCGCAAGTTGTCTCCGTCGAGAATGTAGGCGGGGCAACCATGTTCGAGCAGCTTCTGTTCCACCAGCACCGCGATCGATGACTTGCCGGAGCCCGACAGGCCGGTGAACCACAGTGTGCGGCCCTTCGTCAGCCGGTCACCCGTGGTCACCAAGGACTGGTGGCGCACGGTATTCGGCGAGGCGGTCCGAGCCGCTGCCGGCGCGGTGTCGCGAACCATGCCCGCGGCGACGGTCACGTTGTTGTCGGGGTCGATCAGGATGAACGATCCGGTGGCGGCGTTGCGGGAGTACTCGTCTAGCAGCAGCGGCGCCTGGGTGCGCAGGGTAACCCGGCCGAGTTCGTTGAGCTTCAACGCCGTTGCGCTCTTGTCCCGGTGCAGGGTGTTGACGTCCAGGCGATAGTCCAGAGCGCTGACCCGGGCCCGCGTCGTGCGGGTGGTGTGCTTGATGATGTAGTCGCGTCCGGGTTCCAGGGCGGACTCGTCAGCCATCCAGCACACGGTGGCGTCGAATTCTCTTGTGGCGATTGGTTGATTCTGCGGACGCGCGAGCAGGTCGCCGCGCGAGACGTCGATATCGTCGGCGAGGCTGACCGACACCGCCATCGGCGGAAACGCCTCATCGACGGGGCCGGTTGGGCCGTCGATCACGGTGATACGACTGGTTTTACCACTGGGCAGCACGACGATTTCGTCGCCGGGGCGCATCACACCGCTCGCGACGGTCCCCGCGTAGCTGCGATGGTCGGCGTGTTCGACGGTCTGCGGGCGGATCACGTACTGCACCGGGAATCGCACGTCGACCAGGTTCCGGTCACCGGCGATGTAGACGTCTTCGAGGTGACTCAGCAGCGGTGGACCGTCGTACCACGGTGCCTTGTCCGACTTGGTCACCACGTTGTCGCCGTTGAGCGCCGACAGCGGGATGGTGGTGACGTCGTGGATGTCCAGGCGGGCGGCGAAGGCGTGGAACTCCTCGCGGATCCACTCGAATCGTTCACGGTCCCAGTCGATCAGGTCCATCTTGTTGACTGCCAGGACTACGTGCTGAACGCCGAGCAGTGACGCCAGAAACGCATGCCGGCGCGACTGCTCGAGCAGACCGTGCCGCGCGTCGACGAGAACGATCGCCAGCTGCGCGGTCGAGGTCCCGGTGACCATGTTGCGGGTGTACTGGATGTGCCCCGGCGTGTCGGCGATGATGAATTTCCGCTTGGCCGTGGCGAAATAACGGTACGCGACGTCGATGGTGATGCCTTGCTCGCGCTCAGAGCGCAGACCGTCGGTGACCAGGGCGAGGTCGGTGTAGTCGTTGCCGCGTTCCCTCGACGTCCGCTCGACAGCCTCCAGCTGGTCTTCCATCACGGCTTTGGAGTCATAGAGCAACCGGCCGATCAGCGTCGACTTGCCATCGTCGACCGAACCCGCGGTGGCAATCCTCAACAACGATCCGGAGGGCAGGAGCGAAGCGACCCGCGATTTGGTTTCAGTCATCAGAAGTAGCCTTCCCGCTTGCGGTCTTCCATGCCGGCTTCAGAGATACGGTCGTCGGCTCGGGTGGCGCCGCGCTCGGTCAGTCGCGACAGAGCAGTCTCGGCGATCACTTCCTCGACAGTGGACGCGGTGGACTCCACGCAGCCGGTGCACGTCACGTCGCCGACGGTGCGGAACCGCACCGACGTCTCGAACACCTTCTCGTCGGGCGCGGGCTGCAGGAACTTGTGGACGGCCAACAGCATCCCATCGCGGGAGAACACCTGCCTTGGGTGCGCGTAGTAGATGCCCGGCAGGGTGATCTCCTCGGCACCGATGTAGGCCCAGATGTCGTACTCGGTCCAGTTGGACAGCGGGAAGACGCGGATGTGCTCACCCTTGCGGTGGCGTCCGTTGTAGAGGTTCCACAGCTCGGGGCGCTGCGCCTTCGGATCCCACTGGCCGAACTCGTCGCGGAAGCTGAAGACCCGCTCCTTGGCCCGGGCCTTCTCCTCGTCACGCCGGGCACCGCCGAACGCGGCGTCGAACTTGTTCTCCCGGATGCCCCGCAGCAGCGTGACGGTCTGCAGCGGGTTGCGCGACGGGCCGTTGTCGACGACCCGGCCTGCCGCGATGTCGTCCTCGACGCTGGCAACCACCAGGCGCACGCCGTGCCGCTCGACCAGCTCGTCGCGGGTGGCGATCACCTCTTCGAAGTTGTGACCGGTGTCGACGTGCATCACCGGGAACGGCACCCGCCCGGGAGCGAACGCCTTGATCGCCAGGTGCAACATCACGATCGAGTCCTTGCCGCCCGAGAACAACAGCACCGGTCGTTCGAACTCGGCGGCGACCTCGCGGATGATGTGAATTGCCTCGGCCTCGAGCGACCGAAGATGGCTCAGCTCGTACTGCCCCGGTGTGGGACTTTCGATGACCGGACTCGCCATGGTTTCCTCGTAAAGTTGGTAGGTTTGACCATAATTACAAAGCTAACCCGGAATCTAGCCAGCGGGACGGCTCAAGTCAAGGGTTGAGCGCGTCCCTGCGATTTCGGCGCGCATACCGCCGCTGGGCGAACGGAAACGCGCCGAACTCGCTTACTACGGAGCCTCGGGAGTGGTCGCTGTGACCGGCGGCGACGCGGACGCCGGCGACTGAGTCGGTTCCACCGTGGTGGACTTCGACGTCTCCCCCGTCGTCATCGACGAGGTCACGGGCGAGGTGAACGTGCCTGGGTCGGACACGATCATCCCGCTACCCTGCTCGGTGACCGCGATCCCCAATCCCCCCATGGCCACGATTGCACTGCCGCCGACCACGGCGGACAGTGTTTTGATGTTCGACATCTCGACACTTCCAATCGGTCTCGGACCAGTTCCACAGACCGACTCCGCTGTCAGTCCGCTGACAGATGGGTAGCCGGGAGCTGTGAGCCCAAACCTCCGCCGCGTCTAACTCGGCCCCGGGGCCGGGGCCTGCGGGCTGGCCGACGCAACCGACGAACTCGGCAGGTTCGGTGGCGAGGTCTGCACCGTCGTAGGCGTGGGACTGGTCGTCGTCGGGTCGACGCTGGTTCCCTTGTCCTGGCATGCCGCCAGCATCGGGACCATTACTGCGACGAGCGCGGCCGGCACCAGCCGATGTGTGAGCTGCTTCACGTACACGTCTGAGTCTTTCCCTTGGTCCGCGGCGCTAAACCCGGCCGGCGTCCGAGTCTTCCCGTCGTTTCGCCCCGGCATCTCCTACCCTGTGCTGCATGCACCCTGCTCCGGGCAGCGGCCCATGACGCGATTCCTCGCGCGTCGGCTGCTCAACTATCTGGTGCTGTTGGCCTTGGCGTCATTCCTCACCTTTTCGCTGACGTCGCTGACGTTCGCGCCGTTGAACAGCTTGCTGCAACGCAATCCGCGCCCTCCGCAGGCTGTCATCGATGCCAAGGCCGCCGAACTCGATCTCGACAAACCGATCCCCCTGCGATACGGCCACTGGTTGGCGGGTGCGGTGCGTGGCGATTTCGGTACGACGGTCACCGGTCAACCGGTCTCCGACGAACTGTGGCGCCGCATCGGAGTCAGTCTGCGGCTGCTGGTGATCGGCTCCGTGCTGGGCACGGTGATCGGGGTTGTGGTCGGCGCCTGGGGCGCTATTCGGCAATATCGATTGTCTGACCGGGTGATCACTCTGCTGTCGCTGTTGGTCATCAGTACACCGACATTCGTGATCGCCAACCTGGCGATCCTGGCCGCACTCCGGGTGAATTCCATTGTGGGAGTGCATATCTTCGAGTACATCGGCGAGTCGTCAACCGACAGCGGGGCCGGCGGTGGCGAACCATTCCTGCATCAGTTCGTCGACCGGTTGCAGCACTTGATTCTTCCATCGGTCACGCTCGCGCTCGGCGCGATCGCCGGTTACAGCCGTTACCAACGCAATGCGATGCTCGACGTGCTGGGCCAAGACTTCATCCGCACCGCGCGGGCCAAGGGACTCACCCGGCGCAAGGCCTTGTTCAAGCACGGGCTGCGCACCGCGCTGATCCCGATGGCCACGCTGTTCGCTTATGGGGTGGCAGGTTTGGTGGCTGGAGCGGTATTCGTGGAGAAGATCTTCGGTTGGCACGGCATGGGTGAGTGGGCCGTGCAGGGCATCGCGACCCAGGACACCAACATCGTCGCGGCGCTCACGGTGTTCTCCGGTGCCGTGGTGTTGCTCGCCGGACTGCTCTCCGACGTCATCTACGCGATGCTCGATCCCCGGGTGCGAGTGACATGACGGAGACGACGGACACCGCGCGCTCGGGACTGAAGCCCGAGGAGTTCGCCTCGCGGCGCACCCTGGTGCTGCGCCGCTTCGCCCGCAACCGGGCGGCGATGGTGTCACTGGTGATTCTGGCCGTGATGTTCGTCGGCTGTTACGCCCTGCCCCCGCTGTTGCCATGGTCTTACACCGATCTCGACTTCTACGCGCTGCAAGACCCGCCGAGTACCGACCACTGGTTCGGGACCAACGCGTTGGGCCAGGACCTGTTCGCCCAGACTCTGCGCGGTATGCAGAAGTCGATGCTCATCGGCGTATGCGTGGCAGTGATCTCGACGGGGATCGCCGCCACTGTTGGCTCCATCGCCGGTTACTTCGGCGGGTGGCGCGACCGGACGCTGATGTGGGTGGTGGACCTGCTGCTGGTGGTCCCGTCGTTCATCCTGATCGCGATCCTGACACCGGTCACCAAGGGCTCGAGCAACGTCATATTGCTGATCGTGCTGCTCGCCGGGTTCAGCTGGATGGTGAGCTCTCGCATGGTGCGCGGGTTGACGATGAGCCTACGGGAGCGCGAATTCGTCCAGGCGGCAAGGTATATGGGCGTGCCGAGCCGGCGCATCATCACCCGCCATATCATCCCGAACGTCGCCTCGATCCTGATCATCGACGCCGCGCTCAACGTAGCGGTGGCGATCCTTGCCGAAACCGGGTTGAGTTACCTGGGTTTCGGCATTCAGCCACCCGATATCTCGCTCGGCACGCTGATTGCCGACGGCACCAAATCGGCGACGACATTCCCGTGGGTGTTCCTGTTCCCCGCCGGCGTGCTGGTACTGATCCTGGTGTGCGCCAACCTCACCGGCGACGGGCTGCGTGATGCGCTGGACCCCGGTAGTGCCACCCTGCGTCGTGGCCGCAAGAAACAAAAGAAGCCATGAGCGACGCCCTGCTCGAAGTCACCGATCTCGCCGTCAGCTTCCCGACCGACGGCGATGACCTGACCGCGGTACGCGGCTTGACCTATCAGGTGCGTCCCCGCGAGGTCGTCGCGATGGTCGGCGAATCCGGATCAGGCAAGTCCGCGGCAGCCATGGCTGTGATCGGCTTGCTGCCGGAGTATGCCACGGTGTCCGGCTCGGTGCGGCTGGCCGGCCAGGAGCTGCTCGGGTTGTCCGACGGCGAGATGTCGAAGATCCGCGGCCGGCGCATCGGGACGGTATTCCAGGATCCGATGTCGGCGCTGACCCCGGTTTACACCGTCGGCGACCAGATCGCCGAGGCCATCACCGTGCACAACCGCGATGTCGGCAAGCAGGCCGCGCGGACTCGGGCCGTCGACCTGCTCGATCTGGTCGGCATCGCCCAGCCCGAGCGGCGGGCGCGCGCCTTCCCCCACGAGTTGTCCGGCGGTGAGCGCCAGCGCGTGGTGATCGCGATCGCGATCGCCAACGATCCGGACCTGTTGATCTGTGACGAGCCGACAACAGCACTCGATGTGACGGTGCAGGCCCAGATCCTCGACGTGCTGAAGACCGCCCGCGACGTCACCGGTGCGGGCGTGCTGATCATCACCCACGACCTCGGGGTGGTCGCGGAGTTCGCCGATCGGGCGCTGGTGATGTATGCCGGGCGCCCGGTCGAGGTCGCCTCGGTGGATGCGCTGTACCGCGACCGCCGAATGCCTTATACCGCAGGACTACTGGGTTCCGTCCCACGGCTGGACTCGCCGCAGGGCACCCGGCTGGTGCCGATTCCGGGCGCGCCGCCCTCGCTGGTGGACCTGCCGCCGGGATGTCCGTTCGCCCCGCGCTGCCCCCTCGCCGTCGAGGAGTGCCGCACGGCAGAACCGGTGCTGCTTCCCGTCGACGCAGGAGCCCCGGAGCACTTGGCGGCATGTATCCGCACCGAGCACGTCACGGGCCGCACCGCAGCGGAGATCTTTCGCGTGACCACCCAGCCACCGACTGCCATGACCACCTCGCAGCGCGAGGTGGTCATCAAGGTGCAGGACCTGGTCAAGACATACCGGTTGACCAAGGGCGTGGTGTTCCGCCGCCACATCGGCGAAGTCCGCGCCGTCGACGGTCTCAGCTTCGATCTGCTCAGCGGGCAGACGCTAGCCATCGTCGGTGAATCCGGTTCCGGCAAGTCGACGACCTTGCACCAGATCCTCGATCTGTCCACACCACAGTCCGGATCCATCGAGGTGCTGGGCCATGACGTCGCCGCGCTGACACCCGCCCGGCGCCGGGAACTGCGCCGAGATCTACAGGTGGTGTTCCAGGACCCGGTGGCCTCCCTGGACCCCCGGCTTCCGGTCTTCGAACTGTTGAGTGAACCATTGCACGCCAACGGTTTCGATAAGCAGAGTCTCGACACGCGTGTCGCCGAGCTGTTGGAGATCGTCGGCCTGCGCCGCGCCGATGCCAGCCGCTACCCCGGGGAATTCTCCGGCGGTCAGAAGCAGCGGATCGGCATCGCCAGGGCGTTGGCGCTGCAGCCGAAGATCCTCGCCCTCGACGAACCGGTGTCCGCGCTCGATGTGTCGATTCAGGCCGGCATCATCAACCTGCTGCTCGATCTGCAGCGCGAATTCGACCTGTCGTATCTGTTCGTCTCCCACGACCTCTCGGTGGTCAAGCACCTGGCCCAGCGGATCGTGGTGATGTACCGCGGGAAGATGGTCGAATACGGCGACGCCGACGACATCTTCGCCAACCCGCGGCACGAATACACGCAGAAGTTGCTGGCCGCTATCCCGCGACCGGATCCCTCACGCCGTTAGCATCAGTGGCGTGACCCTTGCGCGAACAGACACAGAATCGCACGCAACAGCCCCTCAGAACGCGATTGTGCGTCTGCTCGCGGTAGGAGCCGCGGTGGTATTGGTGCTCGCGGGCTGCTCAGGCAGTAAGCGCGATGTCCCGTCGGCAGGCGGCAATGCCGAGCTGGGCTCGACCAGTGACACCAACCCGCAGGACCCCGCCACCTTGCGCAAGGGCGGCAATCTGCGGCTGGCACTGTCGTCGTTCCCGTCGAACTGGAACACCCTCAACATCGACGGCAACGAGGCCGACACCGGCTCGCTGCTGCGGCCGACGCTGCCGCGCGCATTCATCATCGCCGCCGACGGTTCGATGAAGGTCAACAACGACTACTTCACCAATGTCGAGCTCACCAGCACCGACCCGCAGGTCGTGACCTACACCATCAACCCCAAGGCGGTCTGGTCCGACGGGACACCGATCACCTGGGAGGACATCGCCTCTCAGATCAACGCAACCAGCGGCAAGGACAAGAACTTCGCCATCGCCTCCCCCAACGGCAGCGACCGGGTCGCTTCGGTCAACCGCGGGGTGGACGACCGCCAGGCCGTCATCACCTTCGCCAAGCACTACTCGGAGTGGCGCGGCATGTTCTCGGGCAACACAATGCTGCTGCCCAAGAGCATGACCGCCAACCCCGAGGTGTTCAACAAGGGCCAGCTCAACGGTCCCGGACCGTCGGCCGGCCCGTTCCTGATCTCAACGGTGGACCGCACCGCCCAACGCATCATGCTGACCCGCAACCCCAAGTGGTGGGGCACCCCGCCACTGCTTGACTCGTTCACCTTCCTGGTGCTCGATGACGCAGCGAGAATCCCGGCGCTACAAAACAATTCAATCGACGCCGTCGGCCTCAGCTCGCTGGACGACTTGACCATCGCCCGGCGTACCGCGGGCGTCTCGATCCGCCGGGCGCCGGGATTGAGCTGGTATCACTTCACCTTCAACGGCGCACCCGGGTCGATCCTGTCCGACCGGGCGCTGCGACTGGCCGTAGCGAAGGGCATCGACCGCCAGGCCATCGCCGACGTGACCCAGCGCGGACTCGTCGACAAACCCGTCCCGCTGAACAACCACATCTACGTGGCGGGCCAAAAGGGCTATCAGGACAACAGCGAGGTCGTCGCCTACAACCAGGACAAGGCCAAACAAGAACTCGACGCCCTGGGCTGGAAGCTCAACGGGCAGTTCCGCGAGAAGGACGGCAGACAACTGGTGATCCGTGACGTCCTCTACGACGCGCAGACCACCCGGCAGGTCGCGTTGATCACGCAGAACAACCTCGCCCAGATCGGCGTGAACCTGCAGATCGATGCCAAGCCCGGTAATGGGTTCTTCACCAACCACATCATCCCCGGTGATTTCGACATGGCCCAATTCTCTTGGGTGGGCGACGCTTTCGCGTTGTGCTGCCTGAACCAGATATACACCACCGGAGCCGAGAGCAATTTCGGCAAGATCAGCAGCCCCGAGGTCGACGCCAAGGTCGAGGATGTCTTCAACGAACTCGATCCAGACAAGGCCCGCAACCTGGCCAACGATCTGGACAAACTGATCTTCGCCGAGGGGTTCAGCCTGCCGTTGTTCCAATCCGCAGGCAACGTCGCGGTGCGCAGCAATCTGGCCAACTTCGGGCCGGCCGGACTTGGTGACTTGAACTACACCGCAATAGGATTCACGAAGTAGCCGGCTTGGGCAACGTTCGGGTCACCGCCCGCGGAACCGCCGCAGGCAGCACGGCCTCGACGCGCGTGACCGCCGACATCGCCGACACCATCAGACGTACGGCGGGCCGGGTTGGCAGGGCGTCGAGCGCGCTCTCCTGCGGCCGGAGGGTGTCGATCCGGCCGATGGACACCGCTTCGGCGATCCGCAGTGCCGCGCGTTCCTTGGTGTCGAGCACGCTATGACCGGTGGACGGTAGCTGTACCAACACCGAGTCCGGGATCAGCCCCGCGATCCGTTCGGCCACTGCGGGCGGTGTGGTCAGATCACGCCCGCCGGAGATCACCGCCGTCGGCCAGGCGAACTTCGGCATCTCGGCCACCAGGTCGAACGGCTCGGCTTCGAACCGCGCTGGTTCACCGAGGGCGAAGTCGCGCATCGCGACGGCCGGATCCAGCGGCAAGCCGTCCGGGTCAGCCGCGTAGTTGAGCTCGCGGTAACCGATCTGCCCGACCAGGTCGGTCTCGTTGCGGTACGGCGCTTTTCGTCCCACCATCAACTTGCCGAAGTGCCCCATCGCGCTCCAGACCAGGCTGCGGCCACCCAGCAGCAGGTCGAGCTGACGGTCCAGCAGGCGCGCTCCACCGAGGCCGTACACGGTGGCGGCGAGTTGAGCCGCCGCAGGAGTCATCACGCCCTCGTCGGCCAGCCGTCGCACCTTGTCGGCCAACTCTGCGGTATCGGGCTGCTGACCGTGCCACAGCACGCTGCGCACCGTTTCGCGGACCACCTCGATGTCGTCGCCGGCCAGCAGTGGGGAGTCGAGGACCATCGCGAACACCCGGGGCGGGTGGCGCACCCCGACCCCCGCTGCAATGTAGGTGCCATAGGACGTGCCGTAGATGACGGCGCTGTCCACCTGAGCGTCGTCGAGCACGGCGGCGACGTCGTCAACCACCTGCTCGATGGTCAGCGCCTCGGGCGGCAGGTCAGCCCCGTCGTCGTCATGGCGTGACATCCCGACGCCCCGGTGCTCGATCATGATCACGTCGAGACCGTCGGCGGCGGCCCGGCGGCGCAGACCCCGATAGAGCGCGATCGACGCCGCGCCCGGCCCACCGGGAATGATGACCAGCGGATGCCGGGTTTTACGGCCGGTCCGCACGTAGTACAGGTCGAACTGGTCGGTTCCGCCCGCCGTGATCGGGCGACGAACCGGGCGAACACCGGGTAATGCGGCGAGTTTTCCGTGGGCGCGGCGGCGCTTCTCGTTCAGAGTCATCGCCGCCGGCCCGCCATGGCGTCGATTCTGCCTCGCCCGGGACGGGAATGGAATGCGCCGACGCCGATCCCAACCCCGCGACTTCGGCGCGGAAACGTTCGCTCAGCGGCGGTCTCCGCGCCGAAATCGCTGGTGAACCCCTCGGACCTGGCGATCAGGGCGAAGGATCAGCCCTTACGCTGGCCGGCGATGACGGCTTTCGTTTCCGCATTGTTCTCGTCGCACTGCCCGGGGATGGCGCCATTGAGATAGCCCCCGCCGACGTTCCAGGACTGCTGCGCAATGTCCTTTTCGGAACCGCTTGCGACGCAGTTCTGTTCACGGGATCGGGCGATCGCCTCGATGCATCGCCAGTAGGAATATCGGGGATCGGTCTTGTCGGCCTCGGTCTCGACCCACTTGCTGTAGTCGTCGAGGTCGGTGAAGAGCTTGCCGTCGATGAGCGTGCCGTACATCTCGAATCCCTTGGCGCACACCAAGGTGTTGTCGAAGGCATCCGGGTTGTTGAAGCCTGGGTAACCCTTCACCTTGGCCTGGATGTCGTTGTAGGACGTGGCCGTGGGAAAGTACTGCGCCAGTTCGTTGAGCATGATGGGCTTGCCGTCCGGGGCGGTCGGCTTCTGGATGGTCAGCGTGTTGGTGAAGAGCTGCCACCGCCAGTCGAAGTTGTTCACCTGGCCCACCTGCTTGTCGTCGGCGGCCAGTGAACCATCGGCGATGGCCTTGGGCAGGAACTTGTCCTTGAACAGCTGCTGCGGCACGGAGTAGGTCGACGTCGCGCCGTTGTAGGACAGTTCGAGTGTGACGACCTGCTTGGCGTTGTCCAGGGAGTACTTGGCGTGCACGGCTGAGTCGGCCGCGCCCGGCGAGTCCGAACTGCCCGGAGTGCGTATCGCGAACCCGGCCGGCGGGCCGCCGGCTCCATTCCCCAGCGCCATGGTCGGGTAGGCCGTCCAGCCGTCGTACGTCGTGCTGTTGAAGCCGGACTGCCACGGCGAGTTCCACGGAGTCTGCGGCGGAGCATCACCCGGGTCGAAGCCCGTGCTGCCGGCGGTGAGTTCGAAGTTGAACCCGCCGTTGGCCCACAGCGTCTTTCCGCCCAAGAACCCACAGTAGGTCGGCGCGACATCGTCGAAGACGGGTATCGGCTGCAGGATCGTCATTTGATCCCAGAGGCTCTGCGAGTTGCGGATCGGTGGCAAGGCGCTCTTGGTGACCGGCATGGTGAAGGAGATCTCGTCGTAGTTGGCCTTGGCGAACATATTCGGGCCGTCGTAAAAGCGGAACCAGACCGGGGGTAACGCTTCGCCGGCGCACTTGTGCGGTTCCTGCCGATATGCATCGGTTTTGCGCGCGCTGGTGAAGGTGCGGTCTCCCACGATGCTGACCGCGTCACCCTGGGGCGTGATGCAGACGGCCGCCTGATTTTCGTTCTTCACCTCGAGCTGCGGCACCCCGCAGAGCTTGGCGAGGTACGTGCCGTCGATCGGACCCGACGATGGGGCTGGGGTTGAGGACGATGGGGCTGCTGACTGGCGTGGAGACGAACAGCTCACCAGCGAAACGGTCAGTAGCGAAACGGTGGCCACCGCCATGGCAGAAATAGGGAAAGTACGAAGACGCATGAGGTCGCTCCTTAGTCCGGAGTTTCCTCCGTCAGGAATGTAACAGCCGGCGACTGGTCGCAAGTGGCAATCAACGACGGCGGTGCCCGAACGGTTCACCCACTGCGCCAGTCGACCTCATCTGTAGGGGAGAAAGTCCTCTATGTCAGCGGCACCATTCTGTCGGTGGTCGCGTCGGTCGTATGTTGAAGCCAGGAGCCACAATGACTGAATTCATGCGCAGCACCGACGCGTTCACCTGGTCGATGGAAGCCGATCCGAGGCTGAGATCCACCGTTGTGACGGTGATCCTTCTCGACCGGTCCCCCGACTGGAATATCCTGCGGGAGCGGTTCGATCTCGTCAGCCGCGAACTGCCGATGTTCCGGCAGCGGGTGGTGAATTCACCGCTACCGGCTCCGCCGCGGTGGGAGTACGCCCCCGACTTCGACCTGAACTATCACATGCGCCGAGTGTCGGCGCCCAAGCCCGGAACGCTCGACGGCGTGCTCGAGATGGCCCGGCTGGCTGCGATGTCCGACTTCGACCGCGCCCGTCCGATGTGGGAAGCCACCCTCATCGACGGTCTCGATGAGAGTGCCGCCGCAGTGCTGTGCAAATTCCATCACGCGCTGACCGATGGCGTCGGTGGGATTCAGATCGCAATGCGGCTCTTCGACCTCGACGAGGATCCTCGAGTCATCGACCCGATACCGGCAGCACCGCCCGTCCCCGTGCCGCATCCGCTCGCGAGTTATCGTGACGCGCTGCGCTACAACGCAGGCCTGGTCGGCACGGTGGTCAGCGAGTCAGCCAAGAGCGCTCCGCGGTTGCTGTTCAACATGATTCGACGCCCACTGCAGACTGCGGAGTCGGCAGGCGAACTGGCCGCGTCGGTGTACCGCACCGTTCGCCCGGTGAACAAGCCGGGCTCGGCGCTGATGAGGGACCGCACGCTGGTCCGCCAACTCAGTGTTCTCGACGTTCCGATGCCGCGGCTGCGCGAGGCCGCTCACCGAAGCGGAGGCGCGCTCAACGACGCGTTCGTCGCGGGGGTCGCCGGCGCGCTGCGCCGGTATCACGATAAGCACGGTGTCGGGGTCTACGACCTCCACCTGACCATGCCGATCAACCTGCGCACCGAGGACGATGGTGCAGGCGGCAACCGGATCACCCTGATGCGGTTCGACGTTCCGGCCGGCATCACCGATCCCGCCCGGCGCATCAGAAGCATCCACGAGTGCACCGGCAGGGTGCGTCACGAAAAGTCGATTCCCTACACGCAATTGATCGCCAGTGCGCTCAACGTGATGCCGCGCTGGTACATCGGGTCGATCCTGCGCAATGTCGACTTTTTGTGCAGCGACGTCCCGGGGGCGCCCGTACCGGTGTATCTGGGTGGCGCGGCGGTGCGCAAGCAGTACGCGTTCGGTCCGACCGTCGGAGCCGCGGTCAACGTGACCCTGCTGACTTACGTGGACACCTGCGCGCTGGGCATCGATGTCGACGGCGGAGCCATCCCGGACTTCGAGGAGTTCTACGACTGCCTGACCGACAGTTTCAACGAAATACTGGCGCTCGCCGACTAGTCGGATGCTTCAAGCGCTCAACTCGATCACGTGGGCGTCCTGCACACCCAGATAGCGGGTTGGTGTGCAGGTCAGGACGATCACCTGCCCGTAGTCGCCGACGGTGTCGAAGACCGCGCCCATCTTCGTCAGCCGGTCGGGGTCGGTGAAGCCCAGCGCGTCGTCGATGACCACCGGTACGGAGTCTTCCTTGGCGACGAGTGCGGCACCCGCCAGCCGGGCCAGGATGCCGAGTTGTTCTTTGGCTCCGCCGGACAGTGACTCGTAGGGAACGGTGCGACCGTTCAAGGTGCGGTTACAGATTCGCAGATCGCTGTCGATCTCGACCTCGAACGTCGGTCCGAACACCGGACGGCCCAGCCGCTCGATCTCGGTGCGGAACGGCATTACGTAGCGCTGCCGGGTGTTGTCCCGGTGCCGGGCCATCACCGACCGCAGCAGCTGTGCGGCCCGAGCCCGGCGAGACACCCGCGAATGTTCGGCGAAGGCATGCTCGCGAGCGATCTGGGCGGTGTCGAGACTGCCCTGCCGTCCCTCGTTGCCCATCACGCCGAGTTCAACGGTGATGTCGTTGAGTGCCTGACCAACCTGCGCATGTTCGCGCTCCAGCGCTGCGGCGGCCGCGCTCGCCTCGGCCAGCGTCGCCTGCACCGAAGCGGGGTCAGCAGCCGCATACGCCCTCGCCAGCTCGGCCGCCGCGGTGGCGGCCTGCCGCTGTGCCTCGGCGTCCGCAGCGGCCCGCGTGGCGAGCTGCTCGTCGTCTCCGGTTGCCCGCTGCGCCGTGAGCCGCCCAGCCGCGGCGTCGAGCTCAGCAGCCGCGTCGCTCAGTTTGGCCCGGAGAACCGTTGCCGCTGTGTTCTTCTCGGTTAATCGAACATTGGCACCTGCCATCGCACGCTGGTGCAGGTCGGCGTCAGCACGTGCCGTCTCACGTGCTTCGATAGCGCTCACGAACGCAGCACGGGCCGCGCCACCGTCAATGCCTGTGGCAAGCAGTGCAGGCGAGATCGTGTCGCGCAGGGCTGACAATCGCACGCGAAGTTCCGTGGCCCCTTCGTCCTCGCACAGGCCGGCCAGGGTCGCGGCCAGTTGATCGCGGTCGCCGGCTCGTTCTCGGCGGCGCCGCTCGAGGTCCCGCGCGCTTTCGATGTCGGTCACGCCGCCCTGCCGCAGCGCCTCGGCCAGAACCCGTTGCGCTGCTTCCAGCTTCGCCCGGACACCGGAGGTGGTGGCGCCCGGATCGATCCGCACGCTGAGAACACCGGGGACCTCGACGCTGCTCGGCGATGAGGTGGGCGGCGCCCAGCTCTGCCCTGCGGCCAGCCGGATGCTGTGCGTTCCGACCATCAGCTCGAGATCAGCAGCCGCGGTGAACTCCACCGTAGTGGCAGTCGCCGTGAGCTGAGCCTCGATACGCTCGACCAGCGCTGCGGCCGACTCGATGTCGGCCATCATCCCCGCGGTCAGCCTGATCCCGGACAGCTCGGCGGTCAGCGCTGCCAGCTGTGCCTCGAGCGCCTCGATGCGTTCCAGGCGCGCGGCGAGGCGCTGCGCCTGCTCGTCGGCGGCCAGCGCGTCGACCACCCGGCGAGCCTCGTCGACCGTCTCCTGGGCGGTGGCGACGGCGGCAGTCGATTCCGCTGATGCCGCACAAGCCATTTCGACGACCTCGCGGGCGGTGTGCTCGGCCTCGATGGCGGCCGCCAACTGCGACTGCACCTCGGCAACGGCCGCGGTGCGGGCCGCGACGTCCTCGCGCAGGCGAACCCGTTCGGTCTGCGCGGCGCTCGACGCGGCGCAAGTGGCCTGTGCCGCGGTCGCGAGCAGCTCGGCTTGCCGCAGTTGACCGGCGAGCTCGGCCAGCGCGCCTGCCGCGGCCTGCGCGGCGGTCAAGCGCTCAGCGATGCTCGGGCTGCGTTCGGCCAGCACGGCCTGCTGCTGGGCGAGGTCGGCGTGCCTGCGCACTCGTTCGTCGACTTCGGCGACCGCGGCGGCACACCGGGCCACGTCCTCGTCAGCCGCCCTCAGCTGCGCGATCGCCGCCGCCCACTCGCCCGTCGGCCGACCCGTCGCGGTGAAGTACTTGCCGTATTCGGCGTCGATCCGTTCGATCAGCAGGGGTTCGGTGCCCGAGAGTGCCGCATCGTCGCCGGCGGCCAGATCCAAAGCCCGTGAGAGCGCGTCACATTCGGACAGGTCCACTGCTGCCGTAGAACCGGCTTGCAGAACCCGCTGTGCGTGCCACAGTCCGGTGTCGACCGTCTCACCGAGCATGGCCAGCACCCGCTCGTGCGCCTCGTCCCCGGTCAGCTGCTCACGGCGCGGCGCCGTGATGGTCAACTCGGTCTCGCACTTCTTGTGGAACCGTTTGCGGTACACGAAACGGTATGGACCCGTGCTGATCTCGGCCAGAACCTCGGAACCGACGTCGGCATGCGTCGGCTTGACCTGTTTGACGTCCTTCTTCGTCGAGCGGTCCTTGGATTCCAGCAGCAGGTCGAGTGCCTCGATCATCGAGGTCTTGCCGATCTCATTGGCACCGCACACGACGACCACTCCGTGGTCGGGGAATTCGATGTCGCGGTGAGTGATTCCGCGATAGTTCGTCAGAACGAGCCGGTGCAGTTTCACGCCGCACTTACTCCGGCCAGACGCAGCAACAGCCCGAGTGCGCCCTGTGCGTCCTGCGCTGCTTCGTCGTCACCGGAGCGCGCGGTGCCGACCAGTTCGTCGACGGCCGCCGCGGCGAACCCGCCGATCCCGAGATCGTCGAACTCACCGTCGGCCGGCATCACCGCGATCCTGGTGTGCCGCTCCCATGTGCCCAACCAGGCGAACAGGCGAGCGTACTTGTCCAGGCAGGCATCCAGTCCGGCACGGTCGGTGACGGTCAATGAGCCGGTCAACCCCAGCCGCACGACCGTGCGCTCCTTGTCGGCCAGCAGGTCGAGATTGAGGTCGAGATCGGCTATATCGCGGGTGTCATCGACCTGGCGGTGCAGCGTGACGAACCGCCACCGCCCGACATGGTGGGACTCAACGGTGACCGGGTGCACCGGGTCGGCCTCATCGATGTCGACGACCAGGACATGACCGGGGTCGGCCTCGACGTCATCGAAATTCGTGACCTCGGGGGAGCCCGAATACCAGACCCGGCCGCTGTCCCCGACACACGTGCGAGAGTGCTTGTCGCCCAAAGCGACATAGTGAACCGCGCCGCGCTCGACAGCCTCGGACAGACCCGCCATCCGGATCAGCGATGCCTTGCCCGGATCCGGATCGAGCACGTCGACCCCGCCGTGGGCGACCAGGATGCGCGTGGTGCCATCGGCGGGCAGATCCGCCACGACCGCCGCCACCAGGTCGGTGGTCGGCGCCTTGGTGCGCCACGGCGCGACCACCAGTTGCACCCTTGGCCGCATATCCCACACGCCGTCGCGGTCCAACACGGTCACGTTCTCCGGGCATTCCGCCCGAAACAAGGCGCTGGTGTACACCGACGACGCGTCGAGGGGATCGTGGTTGCCGGGCAACAAGTACACCGGAATACCGATGGCGCGCATGGCTTCCAGCGACTGGCTGATGACCTTGGGCGCCAGCTGGTTGTGCTCGAACACGTCGCCGGCCACGACGACGAACTCGGCCTGAGTCTGCTGGGCCAGGGCCCCCAGGCCGGCCACGGCCTCGCGACGGGCCGCCGAGTACCGCGGCTGGGCCTCACCTTCCAGGAAGTGTCGCGTCATGCCGAGCTGCCAGTCTGCGGTGTGCAGAAATCGCATTCGCGGGTCCCTCCTTCGGCGTCGGCTCGGGGTGTTGCGGCGAGTGTATGGCGCAGCGCCGACAAGTCGGTGGACCTCGTCCGGCATGTACTCGAACCGATTAGCCTGAGCCGGTGAACGCAGGAGAACGCACCCTGGTGCTGATGCGCCACGCCAAGTCGGACTACCCGAACGGGGTGCCCGACCATGACCGGCCGCTGGCATCGCGCGGTATCCGCGAGGGCGCGCTGGCAGGTGACTGGCTGCGGGCCAACCTCCCGGCGATCGATCTGGTGCTCTGCTCGTCGGCGACCCGCACCCGGCAAACCCTCGAGCGCACCGGGATCAGAGCCCCGGTGACGTACTCCGAGCGGCTCTACGGCGCCACCCCCGGGACGATGATCGACGAAATCAACCAGGTGCTCGAGGACGTTGCGACCCTGATGGTCGTGGGCCACGAACCGACGATGAGTCAGGTGTCGCTCGGGCTGGCCGACCCGGAGCGCTCCGAGCCCGAGGCGGCCAAACAGATCTCGCTCAAATACCCGACCTCGGCCATCGCCGTGCTGCGGGTACCGGGCAGTTGGGCAGCCCTCCAACTCGGCGGGGCCGAGCTGGCCTCATTCCATGTGCCGCGCTAGGAATTCGTGGCCAGCGTCAGCTCCATCAACTTGATGGCCTGACCACAAGCGTCGATCCCCGGGGCCTGCGGGTTCACCCACCACCCGACGACACCCCCGGCATCGCTGGCCACTCCACAGCCGCCGTTGGGATCGCTGGTCCGCATGACGATCGACGGCACGCCTGCGATCGCCCGGTTCTCGATCTGGTACTTGAGGAACTGACCGACCGCCCGCTCGTTGTCGAGGCTGCCCTGCTCGTACCAGAACCGGGTGATGTCCACCAGGCCGGCGGGGTTGGCGGCCTGCCACCGGCAGACGGCGCCGACGAACGTGCTCTGGATGTCGAGCGGGTCGGCACCCACCGTCTTCGCCAGGATGTCGGTGGTGAGGACGTCACACTCCTTGAGCAGGTTCGGGTACTGCTGCGCGGAGTTGTCGTTGCGCGGCACGCTACCCGAGCCGGACTTCGCCGCGGTTCCGTCCACCGTCTGGGCGCAGCCGCTGACCATGACGAGCGCGCCGAGCACCGATGCCACCGCGGTCACGACCCGACGCGGGCTCATTTGGAATTCACGATCGATTGCCGGGTCAGTTCCTTGGCCACGTCGCAGGCCGGCGGGAAGGGTTTCTGCGCAAAGCTGACCGACCACTCGATGAAGTCGTCGTTGAATTGGATGCCGACCTCGCACAGGTTGTCCCCCAGAGTCGGATCGGTGCCCACGGCAATGAACCCACTGTGGCCCTCGATGTTGATGTCCTCAACGCTGGTGCGCGACAGCTCCTCGGTCTTGCGTTCACGCCCGATCGGGCTGCCCCGGTACCAGGTGAAGGAGAAGTGCGGTCCGAGGATGCCGCCACCGGCCAGCCACTGGCAGCCGATGGAGTTCTTGGCGGTGTTCACCAGGCCGGTCACCCGAGTCTGCTCGGCCATCGTCTGATCGCTGATTCCGCCGCACTCGGGGAACATCGGTCCGTGCTTGGCGTTGGCCGACGATGGCGCGGGCGCCTGTGAGCCTTGTGGCTGACCGGGTCCGCTGCCCTTGTCCGAGCATGCGCCGATAGAGGCCGCGATGGCTACCACCCCGGCAGCCAACGCGAGTTTGCGCGTCGCTGTCATGCGCACCTGCTGCGTGTCACAGCATGCACTGTAGCGGCAGCCCCTTTACTCAACCACCGACATGTCGTTTGACCAGCCGCTATACGGCGAACGTCGGCGTCAGGCCTCGGCAGGGCACGACAACATCGCGCCAGTCCGGTTGTAGGGGTGTGCAACAGTAGCGAAATGCTCCTGGGACTGCTGCGACAGTATGTCCGGCCGTACCGGAGGCTGGTCGCAGCGGTGATGGCGCTGCAAACCGTCAGCACGCTGGCCTCCCTGTATCTGCCCACCGTCAACGCCGCGATCATCGATGAGGGCGTGGCCAAAGGCAACACCGGGCTGATCGCCGAACTCGGCCTGGTCATGCTGGCCGTCACCGGACTGCAGGTGGTGTGCGCGGTCTGCGCGGTCTACTTCGGCTCCCGCACCGGCATGGGATTCGGCCGCGACCTGCGGTCGGCGATGTTCCACCACGTCACCACGTTCTCCGAGCGAGAGACAGCGCGGTTCGGGGCACCGTCGCTGCTGACCCGGACGACCAACGACGTGCAGCAGATCCAGGTGCTCATCCAGATGACCACCACGATCCTGGTGACCGCACCCATCATGTGCATCGGCGGCATCATCATGGCGATCCACCAGGACGCCGGGCTGTCGTGGCTACTGCTGGTCAGCGTTCCGGTGCTCGCCTTGTCGAACTTCTGGATCGTCTCGCGGATGCTGCCGATCTTCCGGAGCATGCAACGGCTGATCGACGGGATCAACCGGGTGATGCGCGAACAACTCTCCGGTATCCGGGTGATCCGCGCCTTCGCCCGGGAACCATTCGAGCGGGATCGGTTCGCGGTCGCCAACGCCGCGGTATCCGACACCGCCCTGGCCGCCGGCCGCTGGCAGGCCCTGATGCTGCCGGTGACGACGTTGACCATCAACATCTCCAGCGTCGCCCTGATCTGGTTCGGCGGGATGCGCATCGACTCCGGGCATATGCAGGTCGGCTCTCTGATCGCGTTCCTGTCGTACTTCATGCAGATCCTGATGGCCGTGTTGATGGCCACGCTGATCCTGGTGATGCTGCCCCGGGCCTCGGTCTGCGCGGAGCGGATCACCGCGGTGCTCGACACCGAACCGGCGATCTGCAGCCCGGCCTCGCCGCGGCTGCCCGACGGCGGCATCCGCGGTGCGGTCGAGCTCGACAACGCGACGTTCTGCTACCCGGGTGCGGAACGCCCTGTCCTGGAGAGTGTTTCGCTGACTGCACGGCCCGGGACGACAACGGCGATCGTCGGCAGCACAGGATCCGGGAAGTCGACGCTGATATCGCTGATCTGCCGGCTCTACGACGTAACCGACGGAGCAATCCGTGTCGACGGCATCGATGTGCGCGACTACAACCCGGAGGACCTGTGGGCCGCGCTGGGTCTGGTTCCGCAGCGGGGCTATTTGTTCTCGGGCACGGTCGCCGACAACCTGGCGCTCGGCGCGGCCCCGGGACAGGTAGTCAGCGAAGACGAGATGTGGTGGGCGCTGCGGATCGCTGCCGCCGAGGACTTCGTCCGGGCTCATCCGGACGGTTTGAGCATGCGGGTTGCCCAGGGGGGCATCAACTTCTCCGGCGGGCAGCGCCAGCGGCTGGCGATCGCGCGCGCGGTGATCCGGCGCCCGGTGATCTATCTGTTCGATGATGCGTTCTCCGCCCTCGATGTGCACACCGACGCCCGTGTTCGCGCCGCACTTCGGGAGGAGTCGGCCGATGCGACCGTCATCATTGTCTCGCAGCGTATTTCGACCGTCATACACGCCGACAACATCGTGGTTTTGGACGGCGGACGCGTGGTCGGCACCGGCACCCACGACACGCTGCTGGCCGACTGCGAGACCTATCGGCAGTTCGCCGACTCCCAGTCGATGGGCGTGCGTGTCGGGGGCGGGCGATGACCGGGCCTGCGGCGTTCCGCGGCGGCGGAATGCGTGCCATGACCCAAGATCCGCGGCAGGCCCGCTCTCGCAACTTCAAAGGCTCTGCACTGCGGCTACTGCGGCGGCTCACTCCGCAACGGTGGCCGACCGCAGCGGTGGTTCTGTTGTCCATCGGCGGGATCGCACTCGGGGTCATCGGTCCGCGCATCCTCGGGCACGCCACCGACCTGCTGTTCAACGGTGTCATCGGCCGCCGACTGCCGGCCGGTATCACCAAGGAGCAGGCCGTGGCCGCGGCCCGCGCGCGCGGTGACACCACGTTCGCCGACCTACTGTCCGGGACCAACGTGGTGCCGGGCCGCGGCGTGGACTTCACCGCGGTGGGCCACACCCTGCTGCTCGCGTTGGTCCTGTACATCGTTGCCGCACTGTTGATCTGGGCGCAAGCCCGCCTACTCAACGTGATCGTGCAGCGCACGATCACCGCGCTGCGCGCGGACGTCGAGGACAAAATACATCGGCTGCCGTTGTCCTACTTCGATTCCAGGCAGCGCGGCGAACTGCTGAGCCGGGTCACCAACGACGTCGACAACATCCAGACCTCGGTGTCGATGACGATAAGCCAGCTGCTGACCTCGGTACTGACGGTGATTGCGGTGCTCGCAATGATGCTGAGCATCTCTCCCCTGCTGGCGCTCATCACCGTCGTAACGGTTCCGTTGTCACTGTGGGTTACCCGGGTGATCGCACGCCGCTCGCAGCGGATGTTCATTGCGCAATGGACCAACACCGGAAGACTGAACGCTCACATCGAGGAGACGTACAGCGGCTTCACGGTGGTCAAAACCTTCGGCCACCGCGCCTCCGCGCAGGAGAAGTTTCGCGAGTTCAACTCCGACGTTTATCACGCGAGCTTCGGTGCCCAGTTCTTCTCCGGTCTGGTCTCGCCGGCCACGACGTTCATCGGCAACCTCAGCTATGTCGCGGTTGCCGTCGTCGGTGGTTACCAGGTCGCCACCGGCCAGATCACGCTGGGCAGCATCCAGGCCTTCATCCAGTACGTCCGCCAGTTCAACCAGCCACTCACCCAGGTGGCCGGCATGTACAACACGCTGCAGTCCGGCGTGGCCAGTGCCGAGCGGGTGTTCGACTTTCTCGACGAGCCCGAGGAGTCACCGGATGCGCCAATCCCGCTGCCGGGCAACGGCGCCGGGCGCGTCGAGTTCCAGAACGTGGCGTTCAGTTACCAGCCCGGCACTCCCGTGATCGAGGATCTGTCGCTGATCGCCGAACCGGGCAGCACCGTGGCGATCGTCGGGCCGACCGGAGCGGGCAAGACGACGCTGGTCAATCTGCTGATGCGGTTCTATGACGTCGACGCCGGGCGAATCCTGCTCGACGGCACCGATATCCGAGAGCTGAGCCGCGAATCGCTGCGCTCGCGCATCGGCATGGTGCTTCAGGACACCTGGCTGTTCGGCGGCACGATTGCCGACAACATCGCCTATGGCAAGCCGGGCGCCACCGAGGCCGAGGTGATCGAGGCGGCGCGGGCCGCTTACGTCGACCGGTTCGTCCACACGCTGCCCAACGGATACCAAACCCTGGTCAGCGATGACGGCGGGAACATCAGTGCCGGCGAGAAGCAATTGATCACCATCGCCCGCGCGTTCCTGGCCGGGCCGCAGCTGCTGATCCTCGACGAGGCCACCAGTTCGGTGGATACCAGGACCGAGCTGCTGATCCAGCATGCGATGACCCGATTGCGCCGGGAACGAACCAGTTTCATCATCGCGCACCGACTCTCGACGATCCGCGACGCCGACAGCATTCTGGTCATGGAGGCCGGGCGGATCGTCGAAACCGGAAGCCACGCCGAACTGCTGGCACGCCGTGGCGCCTACTACGCGATGACGCAGGTCTAGTTCCTTGCCGAACGCGCGGTTCCCGCTCCTGGCCGCCGCGCGGGACCCGAACGCGCCGCCGCACGATCCGATGCTGACGGCCGAGTTTCGGCGCCACGCACACGCGCGGTAGCGGAATCCCCACGGGGCGCGGCTTTCGTCGCTTTCGCCGTGATCGTTGCGGGCGCGCTGGCCGCGGGCGCCCGCTGCGGCATCGTGAAGCCGAGATCGGTCAGTGCGGCGTGAACGCCACTGGCAACCGCCGAGGAGAGGTCGGAAGCCAGATCGGACGGGTTGATATTCGGGAATAGTCCGAATCCGGTCGGCTCGCCGTAGGGAATCGACCGGTCGTAGCCGAGTTCGACCAGAACTCGCAGCGTCGGCTCGATGAGGTCGGCCAGCGGCGTCGTGATCGCACTCAGTCCGGTAGCGTCACCGAACTGTCGCAGTGGCGCCACCAACGGCAACTGTTTGGCCGGAATCGTGATGTAAACGGTGTCGCCGTACGTCTGTTGATTGCTCGGACTCTGGGCGATCTGAGCCAGTTCCTGATCGGTGTAGTCGATCGGGCCGGTGATATAGCTGCTGTGAATAGCCGCCCCTGCGATGAGATTCAGGTCGGCTAAAAGGTTGAGCGGATATCGCGGGAAGTCGGCGATCGCGTCGTACTGACGGATTATGTCGATCGTCTTGATGCCGGTGTCCGTTGGCGTCGCACCGGAGCCGGTGAGATTGATGACGGGAATAGCGAACGGCGCGATCCGTTCCAGCAGTCCACCGTTGGGCCGATTCGGATTGGCCACCAAGACGAAGACAAGTCGGCTCTTCTCGTCGTCCGAAAGTGTTGTCATACTGCGTTTTTCCAACGTCAGGATCGTTGAGCTCTGCGAATCTCCGAATACCACGAGTGGTTCGGAACTTGTGGACAGATGACGACGCACCGCCTCATCGACGATCCCCAAACCCCGAGCAATCGAGTGATCGATGGTCATATCCTGCCAACCAGAGATCGGCCAAAACTCCTCCGGCGTCTCGACGGGCCGCACCGTACACGACTGCGCCCCACACGATGTCGTCGGCTTGACGAAGTGCTCCATCGCCCCGTGGATGTATTCCGGCGCGCCCGGGTCGGGCATGAAGGTGGTGCCGATGATAATTGCTGTCGCCGCCAGAGTTGGTGGCGCGGCGGCGAGGGCAGCCGATCCCAGCGCCGCCACCATCAGACCGGCGAGAGCCGCCGACGCGCTCTTGGGTGCACCACAAATGCGGACTCTGAACACGGCCAGCCCCTCCCCCGAAGCACTCCAGAGGAAGTATCACCGGGTGCGGGGCGGGGACAGTAAGTAGTGCAATACTCCATTTCCAATGGATTTGGCGCGACACCAGCATTCGCATCCGAGAGCACAGTGCCGGCAACCACCGCGACGGATTAGAGCACGGGGCCTTCGGCGCGTAGGTCGTCCACATGGGCCATCGCCGTTCGCAGCTTGGCCAACCACTCCTCGGCGTGCTCGCCTACCAGCCGCACACTCCAGGCCAGGGCGTCCGAGCGCGACCGGGCCACACCTGCATCGACCAGGGTGTCCAGCACCTGGCGTTCGGGCTGCTTGAGACGGGTCATCACTGGAACAGCGATGTGCGTGAACAAGATTCGCTCAGATTCGGAGGACCCTCCTACTCCTATTTCTACGCCCCACGACACCTTGCGGCCGTACTTGTCCTGAGCTTCCTCGGCGATCCGGATGCGCTCGGAGCGGGTGTCCTCGCGGAATCGGGAAGCCCGGCCCGCTGCGCGCGCTTCGCTGTCAGATTTGCCGGTGTCTTCGGGCAGGCGCCCGACGACGGTGATCTCTTCACGGTCGACGATCACTGTCGGGTCCCCGGAGAACCATCCGTCCGGGAGGCGTCCGGCGAACCACTCGCCGGCATCAGTGGCGTCGGGTTGGTCGGCCTGCTGCCAACCGCCGGGGCGGCCGGGCCGCCGATGTGTGTGTTGGTGTTTCATAAATTACATGATTACACCGTTACACCGTCGACGCCATCGCTTCGCTTGCAGCGAACAACCGCAGGTCAGGCGCCGTTAGCATTACCCGCCCGGCGGGCCCGGAACAGCTTGACCTCGTCCTGAATGCCTTTGAGACGACGCGCCCGAGCGAATGACCAGCTGAACGACGGGTTGTCGCCGATCTGTTCACGGGCGGCTTCGGATACCAGGACCGATCCGGGCCGGGACACCGACGTGATGCGGCTGGCGAGGTTGACCGGGCTGCCGAACCAGTCCCCCGCACGACTCACCGCCGGCCCGTGAGACAAACCCACCCGCAATTGCGGCAGCGCCTCGTCCGCTTCAGTTGCCTCGACGAGGCTCAACATCGCATCGAGCAGCGCCGCCGTATCCGTCGACACCATCATCACCGCGTCACCGATCGTCTTGATGAACCGCACTGGTGGCACCGTCACATAGCGGGCGGCATCAGCGAGGCGGTTCGCGAGCTGCTCGAGCTCCTCGGGCTGCACCGTTTCACCAAGCCGGGTGAAGCCGACCAGGTCGGCGAACGCGATCGCGACCTGTCGGGCGCCCGGCAGCGATTCGCCGAGTGCCCGTTCGTTGGCATTGATGGCTTCGGTTTCCATGGCGTGGCGCAACTGCAGCATCAGCATGTCCTGGACCATCGGCCCGATCAACGGCTCGGCGGCACTGACCAACACCTGAGCGCTTCGGGCCATGTCGAGTTCCGTGGTGCCCGGATGCTGCATCGTCGCGGCGACCGCGGTGTACCGCATCGCCTCGGCGGCGTGCGAAAGCCCCTCTGCCAGAACCCGAACCACCGTCAGCAGTCGGTCGGGGTCGAATCCCAAATCGAGAAAGCGCTTGATGTGCACCGCCGTCTCGGCATCGGGTTTCAGGAAGACCTCCGCGTCCGGGTCGTCGACCGTCGCGAGCCCGCTGGCCCGCTGGAATCGCCTGAGCTGGTCGAGATCCAGTCCGGTCTGCTCACTGATCTGCCGGGCCGACAGCCGGGTTCCGTCATCACCGAAGATCCGGCGGCCGGGTAGCAGCATCGGCGCGACCGCTTCCCGGATATCCTCGACGGTGATGCCCTGATCCAACAACCACGGAATCAACTCGGCCCGCTGGGCACGGGCATCGCCCGTGAGCCCGTCGAGCAGCCCGGCAGCCTCCGGGTCGACGGCATCGGTCACCGACACAACGTATACCGTCGACGGTGATGTCACGATCCCCGCTCCTGGAGGGGCTGCCGCCCATCGGCTCGAGCGATGCGCGGGTGTTGATTCTCGGCAACATGCCCAGCGTGATGTCGCTGGCGAGCGGACAATACTATGGCAACCCACGAAATGCCTTCTGGCGCATAATCGGTGATGTGTTCGGGTGTGAGCCGGACGCACCCTACGAGCAACGGGCCTCCGTGCTGCGGTGCCATGGCGTCGCAGTCTGGGACGTGCTGAAGCACTGCCGCCGAGTCGGCAGCTTGGACTCGGCTATCGAGCCGGACAGTATGGTGGCCAACGACTTCGGGTCCTTTTTCGTCGCCCGGCCGCACATCAAGTGGGTGTACTTCAATGGCGCGGCCGCCGAGCGCAACTTCACTCGGCTCGTGCACCTCGAGCTGCCGGTCTCGTTTGCGCGCCTCCCGTCGACGAGCCCCGCGCAGACCGTGCGCTACGCCGACAAACTGGCTGCCTGGACTGTGGCGCTGGCAGAGGCCCGATAAGGCTCCAACAACGCCCCCGATCTGCCTATCCTCGTCGGGTGGCGGTCGAATCGACGGCATGCCGAACGTGTGGTGCGCAGCCGCGCCAGGGCGCACGGTTCTGCGACTCGTGCGGTGCGCCGCTGCCGATGGTGGTGAACTACCGGCGGAATACAAACAGGTCACCGTCCTGTTCGCCGACGTGGTGCGGTCGATGGACCTGGCCGCCGCGCTCGGCGCGGAGCGGTTGCGGGAGATCATGACCGCTCTGGTCACCCGTGCCACCGTTGTGATGACCCGGTACGGCGGCACCGTCGACAAGTTCACCGGTGACGGCATCATGGCGATCTTCGGTGCTCCGGTCGCTCTCGAAGACCATGCTTTCCGCGCCTGCCTGGCAGCCCTGACCCTGCAGACAGAGGCAGGCCAGCTCGCCGAGGTCATCGAGAAACTCGACGGTCAGCACTTCATGCTCCGGGTCGGCCTCAACTCCGGTCAGGTCATCACCGGTGACATCACGTCCAGCCCGACGAGTTGGACCGCGATCGGCGAACAAGTCGGACTGGCTCAGCGAATGGAATCGGTCGCACCACCCGGTGGGGTGATGCTCAGTGACTCCACCGCCCGTCTGGTCGAGGGGACCGTCGATCTGGGTGAGACCGAACTCGTCCACGTCAAAGGTGCGCTGGAGCCCAAACCCGCTCGCCGCCTGCTGGGCGCATCGGTCGGCCTGCGGCGCCGGCCTGCGACCGAAACCACATTGGTCGGCCGGACTTGGGAGTTGGCCAGTATCGCCGGCATGCTCGACGAGGCCCTCGACGGGGCCGGCTGCGTCGTCGGCCTGGTGGGCCCGGCCGGTATCGGCAAGAGCCGCATCGTTCGGGAGATCACGGCGCAGGCAGCCGCGCGCGACGTCGACGTGTTCAGCGCCTACTGCGAATCGCACACCAGCGATCTGCCGTTCCACGCTGCCGCTGCTCTGCTGACCGCCAGCCTGGAGATCACCGGGTTGGACAGGGCGGCGGCCAGGGCGAAGGTGCGCGATCGGATTGCGGCCGACGCCGATGACCTGTTGCTTGTGGATGACCTGCTCGGAATCGCCGATCCCGAGGTCGAGCCGCCGTTGATCGAGGCTGACGCACGCCGCCGCCGCTTGACGGGGCTCTTGGACGTCGTGCTGATGGCTCGACAACGACCGACGGTGTTCGTGATCGAAGACGCACATTGGATCGATGAGCCGAGCGAGGCGATATTGACCAGCCTTCTCGAGGTGGCGCCGCAGACGCCGACGGTTGTGCTGGTGACATACCGACCGGAGTACCGAGGCGTGTTGGCCAATACTCAAGGCGCTCAGACGATCACGCTGCGACCATTGAGCAACACCCAGACGGCGGTGCTGATCAGCGAGCTGCTGGGACACGATGCCTCGGTTCGGGATCTGGTCGACCACATCGCCGACCGCGCCGCGGGCAATCCGTTCTTCGCCGAGGAGATCGTCCGCGATCTCGTCGAACGCGGTGTGCTAGAGGGAATGCGCGCCAAGTACACCTGCTGCGTCGACATCGCCGATATCCGGGTTCCGGCGACTCTCCAGGCCGCCATCGCCGCACGCATCGACCGCCTGGCGCCGCCGGCTAAACGGACGCTGTCGGCGGCGTCGGTGATCGGCACCCGGTTCAGTCCCGATCTGCTCGAAGGCTTGGGTGTCGCACCATCTCTCGACGAATTGGTCGACGCTGAGCTCGTGACCCGCGTCCAGTTCACGGCCCAGCGCGATTACGCCTTCAAACATCCTCTGATCCGCACCGTGGCCTATGAATCGCAGCTCAAGTCCGACCGCACTGACTTGCACCGGCGGCTCGCCGGGATCATCCAAGCGCGGGGCGGAGGCGACGACAGAGCCGCCGCGATTGCCGAACATCTCCAGGCGGCAGGCGACCTGCGCGCCGCGTTCGACTGGCACATGCGGGCCGGCCAATGGCTGACCAATCGCGGCATCGCCGCGGCTCGCACCAGTTGGTTACGAGCGAAAGATGTTGCCGACAAGCTGTCCGCGGACGAACCCGACTCACTGGCTCTGCGGATTGCGCCACGAACTCTGTTGTGCGCCAGCGCGTACCGCGGCGGCGGCAGAGTCGACGACACCGGATTCGACGAGCTGCGCGAGCTCTGCGAGCAAGCCGGTGACCGCAGATCGCTCGCGATCGCGATGGCGGGACTGCCGGTTTCCATGAATCTGCTCAATCGAATTCATGAGGCTTGCGTGATCGCCACTGAACAGGAAGCACTCGTAGAGTCGATCGGTGATCCGCTCCTGACGGTCGGCCTGTTGCACGGAGTGATCTCGACCAGGCTGCACGCGGGTGAAGCGATCGCGGCGACAAGAACCGCGCAGCGCGTGATCGACGAAGCCGCGGGCGATACGGCGATGGGCGAATTGCTCATCGGCTCCCCACTTGCACAAGCGACGATGCTCCGCGGAGTCGCACGGTGCATCCTCGGCCGCCCCGGATGGCGCGAAGACCTCACGGAAGCGGTTTCCATGGCGAGCGGTTCCGATCCTGTCACGCGGGTGATCGTGGTTTCCTACCCGTCCGGAATGCTGTTTCTCAATGGCGTCTTCGTTGCCGACGACGAATACTTCGGTGCGGTGCACGAGGCGTTCAACACCGCCGAACAATCGGGGGATGACTTCACCTTGGCTATGGCCGGGTTCGCTTATGGCGCGGCATCAATGGCCCGCGATGACACCGACCCGGCGATCGGAGCGCAGGTACTGGACGAGATCCTCGAATTGGGTTTGCAAGTGCAGAACATCTTCGGGGCAATCCCGCCGGGTATTGCGCTGGCGACATACCGCGCGAGATTTGGCAACCTCGACGCTGCGATTCGGATGTCGCGGACGGTAGTTGACGACACCTTCGGTAGTGGTGACATGATCCTGCGTGGCCCCGCGACGTTGGCACTCGTGGAAGCACTACTGCAGCGCGGATCCGAAGATGATGTGCGCGAAGCACGTTCGGCAATCAACCGACTCGCCTCAGTGCCCACCGATCCGGGTTTCGTGTTGTTCGACCTGCCGCTACTGCGAATGCGGGCGCTGATCGCCCAGTCGGACGGTGACGACAACGCCTATCTCAATTTCCGCGATCAATACCGGGCGATGGCCAAAGCCGTTGACTTCCAAGGACATCTGAAGATCGCCGAAGCCATGTCCTAGGACACCGGCGGCCGCCGGTTCGCCCAGGGGCGCGCAGTCTCGATCTGGTGGCTCAGCGAGAGCAGCGTTGCCTCATCGGAAGGCCGCCCGACGAGCTGCAACGACATGGGGATCCCCTCGTTGTCCAGGCCCCATGGCACGACCGCGGCGGGCTGGCCCGTCGCGTTGAAGACGGCCTGGAACGGCACCCGCCGCGACACCATGGCCAGCGTCGTCAGCCCGCCGCGGTGCTGATACCGCCCGATCCTCGACGGACCAGCGGCGGTACCCGGCGTGATCAGCACGTCGACATGATCGAAGATCGACTGCACCCGCGCCGCCAATGCCGGCTCGGCTGCGCGGATGCGGGCGATCTGCGCATCGGAGATCATCCGGCCCAGCCGGACGATGCCCTTCGTCCTGGACTCCAACCGCTCCCGATGCGGCAGCGCGGCGGCGTCGTCGTAAGCACCGCGCCACATCCGGGGCAGAACATGTCCGTACGCCGCCCACGCCGGATAGTCGGGGTCGCGCCAGATCACTTCGTGGCCGAGGTCACGCAGCAGAGTCTCGGCATCGTCGAGCGCCTTCTGCTGGGCCAGTCCGACCCGGCCCAGCATGGCCGGAGGAAGCTTGCTGCTCAACGCGATTCGTAGTCTGCCTGGCTCACGGCTCGCCGCGGCGACAAACCCACCCGACGGGCCGGGCAGCTGCGCAGTCGCATCGAGGAACAGCGCAGCGTCCTCAACCGTGCGCGTCATCGGACCGTTGACCGACAGGCCGCACCACGCGTCGTCGTGCGGTGCGATCGGCACCCGGTCGCGCTGTGGCTTCAGGCCGAACAACCCGCACCAGGTGGACGGAATGCGGATGGACCCGGCCCCGTCGGAGCCCAATGCCAGCGGCGCCAGCCCCGCCGCCACCGCAGCCCCACTACCGCCGCTACTACCGCCAGGGGTTCGCTCCAGGTCCCACGGATTGTGCGTGGCGCCGAAGGCGACGGTTTCGGTGAACGACCACAGCATCAACTCCGGGACGGCAGTCTTGCCCAGGATCACCGCGCCGGCTTCGCGCAGCCGGCGCACCACCTCGGCGTCGGCCGTCGGCGCGAGCCCGTAGGCGCTACTACCCAAGCAGGTGAATTCGTCGGCGACGTCGACGTCGTCCTTGATGGCGATCGGGACCCCCAGCAGGGGGCGCCGTTCGCCGGCGTCGAGCAACTCCTGTGCGGCCGCGGCTTCCCGCCGCGCGCTCTCGGCGAGCACAACCCGGTACGCGCGCAGTTCCCGATCGACGCGGGCTATCCGGTCGAGGTACAGCTCCAACAGGGCCGGGGCGGTGATGGTGCCGTTGACGAGCATGCGGGCCTGCGCAGCAGCACCGGCGAAAGCAATGTCAGTGGAGTCCATCTCCGGCAGCCTAACGTTGACGGCTACGGTTGCCAGATGGCATGCGTGTTCTGCGAGATCGCCGCCGGTACGGCGCCAGCCATCCGCGTTTACGAAGACGACGATTTTCTCGGCATCTTGGACATCCGGCCGTTCACCCGCGGCCACACCCTGGTGGTGCCCAAGCGGCACAGTGTCGATCTGACCGACACCCCAGCCGAAACACTGGCCGGGATGCTGGCCGTCGGCCAACGGATCGCGCAGGCGACCCGCACGTCGGACCTCGGCGCGACCGGCAACAATCTCGCGATCAACGACGGTAAGTCGGCCATGCAGACGGTGTTCCACATCCACCTGCACGTGATCCCACGCCGCGACGGCGACAAACTGTCCGTCGCCAAGGGGATGCTGCTGCGCCGCGATCCGGACCGTGAGGGCACCGGCCGGATCCTGCGCGACGCTCTGTCCCAACTCGACACGACCGGATGAAAGTGGTGCCATGACCTCGCTGGGAAACCGGGCGCTGATTGTCTTCGTGAAACTGCACGACACGCTGTACCGGCGCACCAACGGCTGGGTCGGACACCGAATGCCCGGCGCGCCACCGTCGTTGATGCTGCACACGATCGGCGCGAAGACCGGCCAGCCGCGATCGATTCTGCTCGCCTACTACCGCGACGGCGACGACTATCTGGTCGTCGCATCCAACGGCGGAGCCGACCGAAACCCGGCCTGGTATCACAACCTGCGTGCGCAACCGAAGGTCGAAATCAACCTCGGCAGAAGGCGTTTGGCGGTGACCGCACACATCCTGTTGCCGGATGACCCAGACTACGCGCGGTTGTGGCACATCTGCGATTCAAAGAACCGTGGCCGCTACACGTCCTATCAGGCCGGGACCACGCGCCCCATCCCCGTTGTGCGCCTGACACCACCTTAGGCGCGACACCACGGGCATGTGGGTTGGTGTCCGCCTCTGAGCGACAACTCCACGCGTCCTCGAAACGAGATCGACGCTGGCGCGGGAAACTTCGAGTAGGCCTCGCGCTGGCGTCAATCTCGGCATCGCCGAGGACACATCGAGTCTGGAAGCCCGTCATCTTGTCGCTCGGAGGCGGGCACCACCCCCACATGCAAGCGAAAGCGGCCGCCTTAGAACAATTCCTTGGCCAGTGATTCCAGTGTGGCCTCCCGCGCCGGGGCCGTCGCCGGGTCGGTGCCGCGATGCGCGGAAGCGACCGGATTGACCATCACCTCGTCGACGTCGAATTCCTCCGCCACCCCGCGGATCTGGTCGGCGGCCTCGTCTGGTGAACCGACGACGGCCTTGGACCGCCCGGAAGCGATGACCGCCTCGGCCTGCGGGTGCATGGTCAGCGCCGCCGCATCCTCGACCAGATCCAGCGGGCCCAGCGGTTGTCCGGTGCGCAGCCGCGCCATCATCTGCAGATTCGGCAGCAGCAGCGCCTCGGCCTCGCCACGCGTGGGCGCGACCACCGCATTCACCGTCATGAACGTCACCGGCTCGGCGGTCACCGCGCTGGGCCGGAACTCCGAGCGGTAGGTCGCCAGCGCCTCGACGGTGCCCTGCCCGGCGAAGTGGTGGGCGAACACATACGGCAGGCCCTTCGCGGCCGCCAGGTGCGCCGAATACATCGACGAGCCCAGCAACCACAGCCGCGGCTCCTCGACCGCCGCAGGCGTGGCCTTGAGGATGTAATCCTGATTGCGGATCGGGATCCGAACCCCGTGCGCGCTCATCAACGCCGCGACGTCGTCGAGATACTGCGGGAAGTTCTCGATGTCTGAATCGTCTCGAGTACCACGCAACATGATCGATGTCACCGGATCCGAGCCCGGGGCCCGGCCGATGCCGAGATCGATGCGACCCGGTGCGGCGGCCTCCAACAACGCGAACTGCTCGGCGACGGCCAGCGGCGCGTGGTTGGGCAACATCACCCCGCCCGAACCGAGCCGCAACTGGGTGGTCTGGGCGGCCAAGTATGCCAGCACTACCGGCGGGCTGGTGGCCGCGACAGCGGGCATGTTGTGATGCTCGGCCACCCAGTACCGGGTGAATCCGAGCCGGTCGGCGGTCTGCGCCAGCCGCACGGTGGCCGCCAGCGCGTCGGAGGTGGTCTGGTCGGTGCGTACCGGGAGCAGGTCGAGGACAGAAAGCCGCATAGTCACCTCAACGATACGGACGCCGTTCTTACTTCCCCGGTAGACGCAGACCCGCCCGCTTCGCGGCGTCGGAGAAGACGTCGTCGAGCATCGCCGGGGTGAGCCGCCCGGTGAACATGTTCTGCTGGCTCGGGTGATAGCAGCCGAGGAGCTGCCGACCCGACGGCAGATCGACGACCACACCGTGGCCGAACTTGGGTTTGGCCAGCGCGGGTAAGTCGTCGGCGAGCAGCCGCAGCGCGGCCTGCCAGCCGAACCCGCCGAGCGTGACGATCACCCGAACCGACGGCGCGATCAACCGCCATTCGGCAGTCAGCCACGGCTCACACGTCGACCGCTCACTCGGTGTCGGCGCGTTGGCCGGCGGAGCGCACCGAACCGCCGCGATCACCCGAATGTGCTTGGTGGACAAGCCGTCTGCGGCGTCGACGCTGGTCGGTTGGTTCACCAGCCCGGCACGATGCAGCGCGGCGAACAATTGATCGCCCGAGCGGTCACCGGTGAACACCCGCCCAGTCCGGTTGCCGCCTTGCGCAGCCGGGGCCAGCCCAAGAACCAGGATCTTCGGCTGCGCCGAACCCCAGCCGGTGATGGGCCTGCCCCAGTACGGTTCACCGGCGAACGAGCGTCGTTTGGTGATCGCCACCTCTTCGCGCCAGTCGACCAGCCTCGGGCATGCCCGACACACGCTGACCAGGGCGTCCACCGTCGCGATATCGCCGGCTGCTGCTGCTGAAGCGGCCACCTGCGCGGCGTCGCCGGCCACCGGCGTCTCGGGCACAGCCGGGTCCCCGGGCCACCCGGTGCCCGGCGGGACGGGTGAGGAGAACAGGACGCCGGTGCGCGGATGCGGTAGATCGGTCACCGGTCCAAATTAAGCTCTGCCGGTGACCACCACGCGCATTCCTGCGCTGCTGATCCTGTCCTCGACCTTCCTGGCCGCAGGCGCAAACGGCATCTCGATGGTCGCCTTCCCCTGGCTGGTGCTGCAGCGTACGGGCAACGCCGTGGACGCCTCGATCGTCGCGGGCGCGGCGACCCTGCCACTGCTGTTCGCCACCCTCATCGCCGGGACCGCCGTCGACTTCGTCGGCCGCCGCCGGGTGGCGATGCTTTCCGACGCGTTGTCGGCCACCGCGGTCGCCGCGATACCGGTGCTGGCCCTCGCCCTCGGCGCCGATGTACTGAACACCCTCGTCCTCGCCGCGCTGGCCGCCCTGGGCGCTCTGTTCGACCCGGCCGGCATGACCGCGCGCCAGTCGATGCTTCCCGAAGCGGCCGCCCGTGCGGGCTGGACACTCGATCACACCAACAGCGTCTACGAGGCCGTGTTCAACCTGGCCTACATCACCGGCCCCGGCATCGGCGGTCTGCTCATCGCGGCGCTCGGTGGCGTGAAGGCGATGTGGGTGACCGCCGCAGTGTTCGGGCTCGCGATCCTGACCATGGCGGTGCTGCGGCTGGAGGGCAGCGGCCGCCCGCAGCGCGAAAACCTGCCCGAGAGTGTGGTTTCCGGTGTCCTGGAAGGGCTGAGGTTCGTCTGGCGCAGCCGAGTTCTGCGGACGCTCGGGCTGATCGACCTCGCCGTCACCGGCTTGTACCTGCCGATGGAAAGCGTGCTGTTCCCCAAGTACTTCACCGATCGCAACGAGCCGGCCCAGCTCGGTTGGGTACTGATGGCGCTGTCGATCGGCGGGCTGGTCGGGGCACTGAGCTGGACCGTGCTGTCAAAGTTCGCCAGCAAGCGCAAGACCGTACTGACCGCGGTGCTGACGTTCGGCCTCGCCGTCGCCGTCATCGCGTTCCTGCCGCCGCTGCCGGTGATCCTGTCGTTCGCTGCACTGGTCGGCCTGGTGTACGGACCGATCGGGCCCATTTACAACTCGATCATGCAAACCCGCACCCCCGAGCAGCTGCGCGGCCGGGTGGTCGGGGTGATGACGTCGATGACGTACGCCGCGGGTCCGATCGGGTTCACCCTGGCCGGCCCGCTCGTCGACGCGTTCGGCCTGAAGGTGACGTTTCTGGTGCTGGCGGTGCCGATCCTTGCGATCGGTGCGTTGTGCCCGTGGCTGCCCGCCCTCAAGGAACTGGACGACGACGCGCCTAAGATGGCGCCATGGCCGTGAGTGCTCTGGCCGGCCTGGCGGCCGAACTTCCCGACGGGGTCGTCGTCACCGACCCCGATATCCTGGCGTCCTACCGCCACGACCGCGCCGCCGACCCGGCAGCCGGAACACCCCTGGCGGTCGTGCGACCCACGCGCACCGAAGAAGTACAGACGGTGTTGCGCTGGGCTTGCCAGAATCGCGTCGCGGTCGTGCCGCGCGGCGCGGGAACCGGCTTGTCCGGTGGAGCGACGGCCGTCGACGGCGGGATCGTGCTGTCGACGGAGAAGATGCGCGACATCACCGTCGACACCGTGACCCGGACCGCAGTCGTACAGCCCGGTCTACTCAACGCCGAGGTGAAGAAGGCGGCCGCCGAGCACGGCCTGTGGTATCCGCCGGATCCGTCGTCGTATGAGATCTGCAGCATCGGCGGCAATATCGCCACCAACGCCGGCGGTCTGTGCTGCGTAAAGTACGGCGTAACAACGGATTACGTGCTCGGCCTGCAGGTGGTGCTGGCCGACGGGACCGCTGTGCGCCTCGGTGGCCCGCGCCTGAAAGATGTGGCCGGGCTGTCGCTGACCAAACTGTTCGTGGGCAGCGAAGGCACTCTCGGGGTGATCACCGAGGTGACGCTGCGGCTGCTGCCACCGCAACCGTCGGCGTGCACGGTGGTGGCGACGTTCGACTCCGTCGAGGCCGCCGCGGGCGCGGTGGTGACGATCACCGGGCGGATCCGGCCATCGATGCTGGAGTTCATGGACGCGGTGTCCATCAACGCGGTCGAAGACAAGCTGCGGATGGGCCTGGATCGCTCTGCGGCGGCGATGATGGTGGCCGCCTCCGATGACCGCGGGCCGGCGGGTGCCGAGGACGCCGAGTACATGGCGCGGGTGTTCACCGAAGCCGGTGCGAAAGAATGCTTCTCGACCTCCGATCCGGCGGAGGGCGAGGCCTTCGTCGCCGCCCGCCGGTTCGCGATCCCCGCTGTGGAGGCCAAGGGCTCGCTGCTGCTCGAGGATGTCGGGGTGCCGCTGCCTGCGCTGGCCGAGCTGGTCGGTGGGGTGGCCAAGATCGCGGCCGAGCGCGACCTGACGATTTCGGTGATCGCCCACGCCGGTGACGGCAACACGCACCCGCTGATCGTCTTCGACCCCGCTGATGCCGCGATGGCCGAACGGGCTGCCACGGCGTTCGGCGAGATCATGGACCTCGCACTGTCACTGGGCGGCACGATCACCGGCGAGCACGGTGTGGGTAGGCTCAAGAAGCCCTGGCTGGCAGGGCAATTGGGCCCCGAGGCGATGGAACTCAATCGCCGGATCAAGGCCGCGCTGGACCCCGATGGGATCTTGAACCCGGGCGCGGTGATTTAGCCCGAACGAGGTACGCAAGCAGGTGCCCGCTGACTAGGGTGGACGGCGATGACCGAGACCCAGTCCCCCACGCAATTCGACATCGCCGTTCCTCAGGCTGATCTCGACGACCTGCGCCGCCGCCTCGATTCTGCGCGGTTTCCCGCCGAACTGCTGGGCAGCGGCTGGGACTACGGCACCGATCAGTCGTTCCTGAGGTCCTTCGTGGACCATTGGCGCGGCGAGTATGACTGGCGCGCAACCGAAGCGGAACTCAACGCCGTCGGGTCCTTCGTCACCCAGGCTGCCGGCCAACGCGTCCACTTCCTGCACCGTCGGTCCGCTGACGAGGCAGCGATTCCGCTGGTGCTCGTGCACGGCTGGCCCGGATCAATCGTCGAGTTCCTCGACGCCCTCCCACTGCTATATGACCGATACCACGTCGTCGTGATCTCTATGCCCGGCTACGGATTCTCGGGGCCGACCACGCAGCGCGGCGTCGACACAGCGGTCGTCGCGGCGGCGGTCGCCGAGGTGATGGCGCAACTCGGCTACGAGCGCTTCCTGGCTCAGGGCGGCGACTGGGGCGCGTTGGTGGTGCGCTACCTCGGTGAGCACCACCCGCATCGCGCGGTCGCCATCCACACCAACATGCTTTTCGCGTCCGCCGAGGGCCCCGATGCCATGGACGGGGTTACCGAGGAGGAGGTGACCGCGTTCGCGGGGTCTGCGGAACGCATGGCCGAGGGCATCGCGTACATGGAAATCCAAGGTACCCGGCCACATTCACTCGGTTACGGTCTCGAGGACTCGCCGGTGGGTCTCGCGGGCTGGATCCTGGAGAAGTTCCATGCCTGGAGCGACGTCCGCGACGGCATGCCCATCCGCACGGACCGGCTCATCGACAACCTCATGATGTACTGGCTGACCGGGACGGCCACCTCGGCCGCTCGGCTGTACTACGAGGCGGCCCACGCGGGCACCGGTGCGCTGAGCCCATGGTCGGGACGCGTGGACGTTCCGACCGGCTATGCGGTGTACCCGTGCGAACTCGTCCGGATCCCGAAAGTGTGGGCGCACAAGCACTATGACCTGGTGCACTATTCGATTCAGGATCGCGGCGGCCACTTCGCGGCGTTCGAACAGCCGCACCTGTTCGCCGCCGACCTGCTTGCCTACGCCGACGTGCTGGACGAGTTGGGCGTCTTCAGTTAGCCGTTAGCGGGCGCCACGCAGCAGCCGGCCCGGCCGTGCACCGGTGTCGGCACCGTCGCGACGGGTCACCATGCCGCTGACGATCGTCGCGGCGTAACCGGAAGCGCCCTGCACCAGTCGATTTCCGCCGGCGGGCAAGTCGTAGGCCATCTTCGGTGGATGCAGCCGCAGCGCGTCCATATCGATGACGTTGACGTCGGCTTTCTTATCCACCTGAATGACACCGCGATCGCCCAGGCCGAACAGCTGAGCGGTGTCATGGGTCTGCTTGCGGATCAGGTGCTCCAGCGGCAGCGTCGCGCCACGGTGTCGGTCACGGGCCCAGTGGGTCAGCAGGAACGTGGGATACGAAGCATCGCAGATCATTCCGCAGTGCGCGCCGCCGTCGGACAGCCCGACGACACCGGCGGGATGGGTCAGCATCTCGTGGATGGCGTCGCAGTTGCCGTAGGAGTAGTTGAAGAACGGCAGCATCAACATGTTCGTGGCATCAGCCTCGAGCATGAGGTCGTAAAGCGTGGCCAGCGCATCCTCGCCGCGGTTGGCGGCGATCTTCTCGACCGTGCGCTCGTCGGTGGGCTCGTAGTCCGGCGGATCGCCGAGGTGGTAGATCCGTCCGAGCGCGTACTGGACGAGGATGTTCATGTTGTCGAACAGCTTGCTTGGGTCGGGCGGCAGATCGTCCTCGCCAAGGATCGCGGCCTTGACCGCAGGGTCAGCCAGCCGGTGCGCGAGTTCTTCGCGGCTCAACTCCGCCTTCAGCTTTCGGAACGTCGGCCGATGAGTGAACGCATGGTGACCCGGGAAGCCGAACAGCATGCCGAACGGGCGCGCCGCGATCTGGGGGTAGAGCCGACTGCCGGCGGCGTGGGCGGCCGCGGAGATGTCCATCTGCTCGCGCCACAGGTCGGGAGCGGCGTCCACCTGGATAAGCCCGAACGAGATCGGCCGGTCGATCTCAGCACCGAGGCGCTGCATCCATTCCAGTTCTTTCTTCGGCGCGATGATGTCCTCACCGGCCACCCCCTGCGGCGCCAACTCGAACACGGCCTGGCCACCCGCGGCCATTGCCCGGCCCAGACCGAACAGCTCGTCTTCGGCGGCGAAGGTTCCTGGCACGGGTTCGCCGTCCATGGCGCGGTGGCCGAGCGTGCGTGACGTCGAGAAGCCCAGCGCGCCCGCCTCGATGGCCTCGCGAACCAGGCGGCCCATCGCCTCGATGTCGTCGGGAGTCGCGGGTTCGTTGCGTGCACCGCGCTCACCCATCGCGTACGCGCGCACCGAACCGTGGGCCACCTGACTGCCGACATCGACTGCGTACTGACCCTTGCCGATGACATCAAGGTATTCGGGGTAGCTTTCCCATCCCCAGGTCATGCCCTCGGTGAGCGCGCTGCCGGGGATGTCCTCGACACCTTCCATCATCTGGATGAGCCACTGCTCGGAGCCGGGCCGCACGGGCGCAAAGCCCACGCCGCAGTTGCCGGCGACGATCGTGGTCACGCCGTGATTGCTCGACGGCTCGAGCAGGCTGTCCCAGCTGACCTGGCCGTCGTAGTGCGTGTGGATGTCGACGAATCCCGGCGCGACGACTTTGCCTGTGGCGTCGATGGTTTCGGCAGCTTCGCCCTCTAACGGCGCATCGGACGCCCCGCGGCGCCGCACCTCGACAATCTTCCCGTCCTTGACCGCCACGTCGGCGACATAGCGGTCGGCTCCGGTGCCGTCGACGACGGTCCCGCCGGTGATCTTGAGGTCGAACATGGCAACTCCTCAACGCGGTCACTGGGTTTTCCGTCGTCAATGTAACACCGTTACAGACCATCGTGTAATACCGTTTGGAGAAGATTTGCGAGGAGGCGCATGGTGACGCACACGGCGCACGATGTTCGGCGCGAAGACGCGATCGGCCCGCCTCCGGCCAACCCCACCCGCGTGCCCGCCGCGCGCTATCACTCCCCTGACTTCGCCCGGCTTGAGGAGCAGGACATGTGGCCGCGCGTCTGGCAGGTCGCGTGCACGGTCGATCACGTCGCCGAGCCCGGCGACTACTTCGAGTACCGCTGCGGGCCCTACTCGGTGCTGATAGTCCGCGACGACAACGGCCTACTGCGAGCGTTCCAGAACGTGTGCCGGCACCGCGGAAATTCACTGTGCACGGGTGCGGGCTCGGCGCTGAGCGAGCTGCGCTGCGGCTACCACGGCTGGACCTGGGACCTCGCCGGCGCATTGAAGCGGGTGCCCAACCGCAAGGGCTTCGGTGAGCTGCACCTCGACGACTTCCCCCTCATCCCGGCATCCGTCGACGTCTGGGAACGACTGGTGTTCGTCAATCTCGACGCCCACGCGATGTCGCTGCTCGACTATCTGGAGGCGATGCCCGCCGATATCGCCTGGAACCGACTCACCGACTTTCGCTGCTACGCCACGATGACGATCGAGGTCGACGCGAACTGGAAGACGATCGCCGACGGCTACAGCGAGACCTATCATATCCAGACACTGCATCCCGAGTTGCACCGGTGCATGGACGACGTCTATGCACCGCAACAAATCTGGGGTCACACCGGCAAGTCAGAGCAGTACTACGGCGTGCCCAGTCCACACCTCAAGGAACCGATCTGTGACGATGACGTGTGGGACGCGTATGTGAGCACCCAGGGTGCGCTGATGGGCGTCGAGGAGGGCACGCCGTTTCCCGGTGGCGACTCGGTGCCGGATGTGATCGCCTCTCGCACACGGGAGTTCGCGGCCGGTCGCGGAGTCGACCTGGATTGGGCCACCACCGACCAAATGATGCTCCTGCACCAGTACAACGTGTTCCCCAACATGACGTTGCTGACCAACGTCGACCACCTGACGGTCATGACTTCCCATCCGGGCGCCGACCCCGAGCACGGCGAGCTCGTCATGTATCTGTGGACCCGGATGGCGCCCGACGCACCGCGCACCACGCCGATCGACGTGCGCATGACCGCTGCCGAAGCGCATCCCGGTCTGGTTCTGACTCAAGATATTTCGGTGCTGGGTTCGCTCCAGCGGGGTCTGCGTCAACCGGGCTTCACGCACCTGACGCTGTCCAACGAGGAGCGGCGCGTCATCAATCTGCACCGCAACCTGGAGCGCTACCTGGATCTCCCGGCACCAGACCGCATGACGGGAGGCGAGCCCGGTGGCGCGCAGCCCTGACCCGATCACCGCGGCGTCCATCCTCGACACCGCGGCCACGATGATCGAACACGACGGGGTTGACGCGTTCACGATGCGTGGGCTCGCCGACCAACTCGGCGTCGCGGTCACCTCGATCTACTGGCATGTCGGCGGCAAGGACAAGTTGCTCGACAGTCTGGTCGAACGACTGGTCGGCGACATGGCAGCACTGCCCGCCGACGCCGACGCTCCGGCCGATCGCATCGCCGCCCTGGCCCGCGCTCAGCGCCGGGCCCTGATCGACCGGCAGCACCTGCTCGGCATCGCGCACGAGCGCAACCGGACTCCGCAATTGTTCCTGCCGGTGCAGCAGCGCCTGGCCAGCGAACTCACCCGCCTCGGCGTCACCGGTACCGACGCCGCCCTGGTCCTGCGGGCCATCGAAGTCCACGTCATCTCGTCGGCGATCATGCAGTTCTCGGCGGTGCGCGGTCCCAAACACGACGAGGAGGACCCGACGCTGTGGGCCGACGATTGGGCGGACCGTGCGCTGGTCCGGGCGTTGCAGGCGCCCACCGACTACGACGCCGTCTTCGAATACAGCCTCAATGCCCTGCTGGCGACGTTGCCGGGGATTCCCGCCAACTGATCGATGCTAGGAGTGCTCGCCGACGGCAGGTGGATGCTCGCGGTTATCAGCGACGTCATCTGGGCATCCACCAGCATGGCATTCAAACTTACCTACTCCGACGGGCAAGAGAGTCAGCACGACGACGACACCGTCTGGGAGCTTGACGACGGTGTTCTCAAATTGGGGCGCGAGAAGGGCAAGTGGTCGGTGCTCCTCTCGCCGAGTCACTGGGCGGTGCTCGAGCTTGACGGCACCCGATCCGATGGCGAAGAAGAGGATTCAGACACGAAGTCCGATCAGAAGGACAAGTCCGACGACTCGGACGACTCCGACAAGAAGGACACGAAGAACAAGGCCGACAAAGAGAACGACGACTGAGCCGGGCCACTGATCGGCGGCGCGCTACGCGAGTTAGGCAAGCAGCGAGCCAGCCGCCATATCGCCGGCCGCAGCGGCTCGTCGACATACTGGGTCATATCCGACCTGTAGGTTCCCGATTGCGCTGTCATTCGAAGACGCTGTGACCTGCTGTGCTCCCTCCATCGAATTCGTTGCAGCACTTCGTTACCGAGCGCTTGGAAGCACGCATTCAGACCCTAGGATCCAAGCTCGAGCAGTTTGGCTCAGTGCAGCACTGTGGCAAAAAGGATCGCCCTTACAAAGCTCCGGTTTAAGCGATCGGCCCCGAGGGGTCTTCAGCGGCCCGCACCAGGGGCGTCCAGCAGGATGGACATCGCCTGAATATCGTCGGTCTGCTCGGCGACCATGATTCCGGCGGCTCGGCGAACGGCATCAGTGCAGGTGTGTTGGAATGCGTAGCCGGCCATTGTGATTCCACCTTGGTGGTGGCGGATCATCAACTGCAGGAACTGGCTTTCGTTGTCGCGCCCGCTGCTGTGTTGCAGCCGGGCCAATTCAGCAGGGGTTGCCATACCTGGCATCGTCATGGAATCCATTGAATGGGCGTCGGCGTCACGTCCTCCTTCGCTCGTCATCCAGCCCATCGGATGCGCGGAGTTCGGCGCGGCACCGACCAATTGCAGCCAGCCGGTCATCTGTCCGATCTCTGCGAGCTGGGTGAACCGGATTTGTTCGCCGAGAGCTTTGACCGGTGCAGAAACGTCGCCGGCGAGCATGTCGGTCATCGTGACGGCCTGTTGATGGTGGGCTGTCATGTCCTGAACGAAGCCGATGTCCAGCGTCGACATGATGGGTTGCGGTACACGATCACGGTGTAGCACGACGATGGCCGACACCGCGCCTAGCACGACACCCAAAGCCACCGCGGCAGCCGTCCGGGCGATACGTTGCGCGTTCATCGCGGCGGATACACCAACGGGTCGAGCCGTAGAGTCATGTATCCGTTGTCCGAGCAGGTGACGAGGAGCAGGTTGCCGCGGAACGCAGGTGGGGACATGCACCAGTCCGCCGACAGATCGAGCCCGATGATCCTGCCCTCCCGGACGATGTCATCGCCGTTGATCTGACCGTTGAGAATGGCATGGGCGATCGCGATGGCGCTGCTGGCCGGTGGCACGACGATCCCCCCGAAGCGCACGTGCTGCGAGTTCGGGAGCTCGTCGTTCTTACCGGTTTGGGCGGGTGGGTTGAAATAGGCGATCTCGTGGACGTTGTCGGGGTCGCGCACGTCGAACACCCGAATTCCGGACTGGGCCCATCCGCAGGCCAAGGCTTGTGGGTCTTCGCGGCGGTCCACGCTGCAGTAGTGCGATTCGTAGCCGAAAGCGCCACTGCTCGAGGCGGATGCGGCCCAGCGATCCAGATTCTGGGGCAGATTGATATCGAGTTTGACAGTGGTGCGCAACCGAAGGTCGGCGTAATCGGTGGCGTCGAAGAGCTTGACCCCACCGGAGCCGAATTCGTCGACGTTGAACAGGTGGGGCACTCCGCGGTAGCTGACGTAAATGCTGTGCTGGCTGATCAATCCGTCATGCCAGTGGGCGTAGCCGCGACTGGGCAGCAGCTGGTGCGTCGTCATACCGGGGGCGGCACGATCTTGGACCGCCGACGTGTCGAGCACGTTCAGTCCGGCGGCGGTCGACATGAACATGGTCTGGCCGTCTGGGGTGAACTCCATGCCGTGGCTGGCGAAACCCGCTGGCGCACTCCATATCACCGTGGGATCAGTCGGGTCCGACACATCCACGGCGCTAGCCCACATCTGCCCGGAGGCCCAGTAGGTGTTGCCGTCGGGCGAGAACGTGCCCTCGTGGGTGAGCATCGGGATGCGCACCCCCGGCAGGGAGCCACGGCCCTCGTTGAGCAGATGGGGGTGCGCACAGTCGGTGGCGATGTCGTAGATGGAGATGTAACCGAGGCCGAACAGGAACGGCACGCCGGTGCCTGCCAGCAGACCGCGAGTCTCGTTCACTTTCAACGATTCCCAGGTCCCGTTGACCATGGCGGGTTGATCCAACATGCCGGTGGGACGCGGATGCGTGGGATCGGATACGTCGAGGACCTGGACACCTTCGGTGTGCGGGAAGGTCGAGCCGATGTAGACGCAATTCTTGTAAGCGGCGCTGGTCCAGCCCGCTCCGGGACCCTGGTACTGACCGATCAGGTCGATATTGCAGTTATAGCCCAGCATGCTGCGCCGAGAGTCGCGATCGGCGACAGGCACTTCACCCTGCAAACCAGTTTCGACTCGATCACTAGGCCGGCACGACGCTGCAGGCACTGCCTGGGACCAAATGTCGTTGCGCTGGTCGAACCCCGGCGGCAGACCTGCCCACGCTGGGGCTGCCCCGCCGACGGCGACCATCAATACCGTGGCGCATCCTGCGGCCCATCGCAGTGGAACGGAAGCGTTCGAGGTAATCAAATCCGCGCTCCCGTTCACTCCACCTGCGCGCCGGGATGACTCCTCCACCACGCCAACGTAACATCCTCTAAACATTTAGAGAAATATTGGTTTAGGTCAATTACGGATATGCGACGTCTAGTCGGCGGGGCTTTCGGAAGCGTCCCGAGCGGGTCACGCCCCACCCCGGATGCAACGGCAGGTCAAAAATGCAACATCGTTGCAAATCCGTCGTTCGTATCGCTAGCATCACTGCGAAGAAGGCACCGCGCTTCGCGCAGGCGAGTCGGCAGGGCGCGTCGAGCTCGCACGACGGACACAATGGGAGGTATTGCGATGACCGTTGGCGCGACCAGCGCGATCTATTACGACCCTTGGGATGTGAGCCTCAACGCCGACCCGTATCCGATGTTCAAGCGGTTCCGTGATGAAGCGCCGTTGTACTACAACGAGGAACACGACTTCTACGCCGTGAGCCGCTTCGATGATGTCAACCGCGCTCTAGTTGACAACCGGACCTTCAGCTCGGCCAAGGGAATCGTCCTGGAGATCCTGAAGTCGGGCATGGACATTCCGCCGGGGATCATCATCTTCGAGGACCCGCCGATTCACGACATTCACCGCAGCCTGCTCTCCCGAGCGTTCACACCGCGCAAGATCAACCAGCTCGAATCTCAGATACGCGAACTGACCACCCACTGCCTTGACGAGCGCGTCACCGGGGACCGGTTCGATTTCGTCAAGGACCTTGGCGCGATCATGCCGGTGCGCGTGGTGGGCATGTTGTTCGGCATCCCCGAGGACTTTCAGCAGCGCCTCATCGATGACGGCGACCGGCACGTGCGCACCGAGCCCGGCAAGCAGATGACCGACAATCCCGACGGTGCGATCACCGACGGTCAACTCTTCGCCGAATTCATCGATTGGCGCGCGACTCATCGCGCGGATGATTTGACGACCGAGCTTCTCGAAGCGGAGTTCGAGGATGAAACCGGTGCCAGGCGTCGGCTGCGCCGAGAAGAGCTGCTGATGTTCATGAACGTCGTTGCCGTCGCAGGCTCGGAGACGACGACGCGACTGATCGGCTGGACAGGAAAGCTGTTGTCGGAGTGCCCCGATCAACGCCGACGAATAGCCGCGGATCATTCACTGCTGCCCCGCGCCATCGAGGAAATTCTGCGGTTCGAACCGCCTGCGCTGCAGGCAGCTCGTTACGTCACCCGCGACGTCGAATTCCACGGTCAGACCGTGCCGGCGGGCAGCGCGATACTGACGTTGATCGGTGCCGCCAACCGGGACGCGGAGCGATTCGGGGATGACGCGGAAACGTTCGACACGAGCCGAGCGCCTAGGCAGCACCTGACGTTCGGCGTGGGCGCCCATTATTGCCTGGGCAATGCGCTTGCGCGCCTGGAAGGCGTGATCGCTGCGGACGAAGTGTTGACCCGCTTTCCGGATTGGGAGGTGGATCTGGAAAGTGCGGTGTTTTCTTCGTCTTCCGCGGTCCGTGGGTGGGACAGTATGCCGGCGAGTGTAAGGAGAAGTGGTTGAGCATCGAACAGATCGTGCGGGACGAAATGGCCGCGTGGGGTCGCAACGACGTCGACGAGGTGATCAGTCACTTCGCCGAGGACGCGGAATTCGACATCGGGCCGGCGTGGCCGAGGGTTTCGGGCCGCGACGCCATCTATGAGTTGTTGAAGCAGTTTTTCGCCGGTGGCAATTGCATCGACCTCGAAATCCGGCACCTGGCGGTGGACGGCAACGTCGTGCTGATGGAGCGCCAAGACCATTGGAAGGTGGATGGCAAGGCGGCGAGCTGGCCGGTGATGGGAGCCTACGAAGTGCGCGACGGCAAGATCACGGCGTGGCGTGAGTACTACCACTCACCGGGTGAGTCCTGACCTTGACTACGCCACCCGCCATCGGCTGAATTATGCTGCGACACTTCTGATCAGGCAAGGGCGATATCATGATCGCCCACGTGAGGCTGCAGACGACAGAGTACCTGTGTTCCGACTGAGTCCGTTTCGTCGTCCGCAGCCCCAGACCTACTACGGCGACGCGGCTGGCCAGGGCAGCGTTCGCGGCCACTCGCGTCAGCGATCGTCTCTGGACTGCACCGAGCCCCCCGGCATCCACGACATGCGCCCTTCACCGATTATCTGAAGGCCTATGAACGAAGCGGTCAGAGAACGTGTATACGACACCAACGGAGTTCGATTACACACGTTGGAGGCAGGCCGACGCGGCGACCCGTTAGTTGTACTGGCTCATGGCTTTCCAGAGCTTGCCTACTCTTGGCGACGGCAGATTCCGGTGTTGGCCGCGGCGGGTTACCACGTGCTCGCGCCCGATCAACGCGGCTACGGCCGTTCCTCGCGCCCTGAGAAGGTCGAGGACTACACCATCGTGGAGTTGGCGGCCGACCTAGTCGGACTGCTCGATGCAGTCGGCGCGCAACGCGCCGTATTCGTGGGCCACGACTGAGGGTCGATCATCACCTGGCAGCTGCCGCTGCTACACCCCGGCCGCGTTGCTGCAGTGGCGGGACTGAGCGGTCCACCTGTTCCCCGTTCCCGTAGGCCTCCCCTGCAGGCGTGGCGCAAGAATTTCGCCGGTAGCTTTTTTTACATCCTGTACTTTCAGGAGCGCGGTGTTGCAGACGCCGACTTGAGCCGCGATCCGGCGATGACGCTGCGCCGGGTGATGGCCGCGTCGACTCACGCCGGCCAGAACGTGATCATGCGGATGGCTGAGCCCGGTGGGCAGGGCTACGTCGACCGCCTTCCCGAGCCCGACGGCTTACCAAGCTGGTTGAGCCAGCACGAACTGGACTACTACGTTGGCGAATTCGCCCGCAGCGGCTTCACCGGTGCCCTGAACTGGTACCGCAACTTCGATCGCAACTGGGAGCTGACCGCCCATCCGCCAGCGGCGACGATCGTGGTTCCAGCATTGTCGGTCATCGGCGACAACGATCCCCTGTTGACGTTCAGCCCTGGTGACCGCGCCGCCGAGGTGGTCAGCGGCCCGTACCGCTCGGTCATCATCAACTCCGCAGGACACTGCATTCAGCAAGAACGCCCCGACGAAATCAACATGCTCTTGTTGGAATTCCTTACTGATGTCAGCATGACCTGATGCGCGCTGACCGGTGCCCAGCCGGTCGCGCTAAACGCCGCGTGGGCGTCCATGTGGATGCGCGCCTGAGACTGTGTCCTGACGACGCATCTTCTATCACGCAGATTGCTCTGCGGCACTTCTGATTTCAGCACCGGTCATGTCCATGATCGCGTCGAGGTTATCGGCGATGTCCTCGACGGTGAGTACACGCTTGGAAATGCCCTGACTGCACAACACGGCGATACGCGCGACACCACCCAGGCCGGCCTGCAGGATCTCACCGTTGAGTGGGCAGGATTCGTGGGCGAGGAACGCCGCGGCCGGTGCAACGAGGTCTGGTGTCATGCTGGCGCTGAACTTGGCCATCATCTCTTTGGGCACTGAGCGCTCAGCCGCCATCTTCTCGGTGTGTTCGGCCGATAGCCGGGTATAGGCGCGCGGCGCGATGGCGTTGACCCGGATTCCGTGCGGGTGGCCCTCGGTCGCGAGATTGCGGGTCAGCCCGAACACCGCACCTTTTGCTGCCCCGTAACTGGTCAATTCAGGAACACCGCCCAGCATTGCTTCCGACACCGTGTTGACCACCCGGCCGTAGCGGTCACGGATGAAATATGGCCACGCTGACCGGATTACGAACAATGTCCCGAGATAGTGCACCTCGAGCATCCGCTGGAACTGCGCGATCGTGAGATCGGGAAACACGTGCGGATCGTGGATGCCCGCGTTGTTGACGACGATGTCCAGACGGCCGAACGCCTCGATGGCTGTATCGATGATCTGCGCTGCCGACGACTCGTCGGACACCGAGGCACCGCAGCCGACCGCCTCACCGCCGGCCTCAGCAATCTCCCTCACCACCTCCATAGCGGGCTCGGGCGACGATCCGTCGCCGGTGGGGCCGCCACCATGGTCGGCGACGACGACACGGGCGCCCCGGGAGGCCAGAAGCAGCGCGTAGCTGCGCCCGATACCGCGCGCGGCCCCGGTGACGATGGCCACCCGGTCGTCGAAGCGCATCTCTGTCACGGGCTGACTGCCTTCGCTTTCCGCTCGAAAGCGTCGCGGTCCGCTTGGGCCCGAAGCGGATTCAAGGCGTTGACCACGCAGAACTGCTTGCCGGCCGGGTCGGCCATGATGACCCACTGCCCGGGATGATCCTTGAAGGACGCGTCGACGACCGTCGCGCCCAGTCCCACCAGCCGCTCCACCTCCGCATCGAGGTCGTCAGTATGGATATCCAGGTGTACTCCCGCGGAGCCCTGGTGCACCTGCTGGACGACGACACGCAGATCAGCCGAGGCCCCATCGAGGATGCGATAGTCGGGGGCGCCTCGCGGGTGCACGGCCTGTGCGTCCAGCGCACCCGCCCAGAAGTCGGTAGTGGCGCTGTAATCATCGGAGGGTGCATCAATGATGATGGTGCTCAGCACAATTCGGTGCATTTTGCGTCCTGTCCGGTCCTGTGGCGGCGTCAGCTGATGACCAGGGGCAGGTGTTCCCAACCCCGGACGGTGGACGTGGGGGTCAGCCGGGCGTCGCTGAGGTCGACGTCCCATTCCGGGAATCGCTTGAGCATCTCCTCCAGCGCGATTCTGCCTTCTAGCCGCGCCAGGGCCGCACCGAGGCAGAAATGCGCGCCTAATCCGAAGGTGACCGGCGAGGCGATCCGGCGTCGGATGTCGAATCGATCGGGGTCGACATAATGGCGTTCGTCGCGATTGGCCGCGCCTGCAACCAGTAGCAGGGCGCTGCCAGCCAGAACCTTCTTGTCGTAGAACTCGGTGTCGACAGCAACGTAGCGACCGATGTGCGGGGCGGGGGATTCGTACCGCAGAACTTCCTCTATTGCGTTCGGTATCAACGAATGATCGGCGGCTAGGTGGCTCCGTTGGTCGGGATGTTCGGCGAGGATTTTTGCAGTCCAGCCGATGGTGCGAGTGGTCGTCTCGTTGCCTGCGCCGGCGACAACCTGCACGTAGGTTTGCACTTCTTTGGGCGTCAGCGTTCTGGTGACGCCGTTCTCGTCGGTGAATTCAGTGTGCAACAGCTCGGTCATGATGTCATCGGACGGGTGATCGACACGCCAGCTGACATATTCCGCGAACGCACCGCCCGTCACGAACTTGTCCTTGTTGAACTTCATCGCATTGCCTGCGCGCACGCGCAGATTGGCATCGCTCTTGTCGCGGATGTCCTCTTGGTCAGTCTCCGGAATTCCGAGCAGCATGCCGATGACGCGCATCGGCATCTGGGCGGCGAACTCAGAGACGATGTCGAATCGCTGCGTGCCGATGAGCGGGTCGAGGCATGCCGCGGAGAACGCCCTGATTTTCGGCTCGAGCGCGGCAATTGCCTTGGCGGTGAATAATTTCGATACCAATTTGCGGTGGATCGGATGGGCGGGCGCATCCTCGTAGATCAGCATGCCGGGGGGCATGACTATGCCCGACTTGATGAGCTCGAGGATATTGCCTCGACTCGAGGAGAAGGTGACACGATCGCCCAGGCTCTTGGCGACATCGGCATGGCGGCTCAGCGCATAGAAGTCATGCGTCTCGTTGTAATAGAGGGGCGCCTCGTCGCGAAGCCGGGCATAGGTCGGGTATGGGTCTCGATCGATCTCGACGTCGTAGGGGTCGTAGTACAGATCGCCGGTCTGCGCGGTGGATGCGGTGGTCATTAAACTGGTCCTCTCGGTTCGGTCAGGCCCCGACGCCGCCGTCTACGGCGATCGCTTGCCCGGTGAGAAAGCCTGGCGCGTCATCACATAGCCACAACGCGATGTCGGCGATCTCGCTGGCCTCCGCGAGCCGACCGACGGGCGTGTTCGCCAGCAGAGTGGTGACGGTCTCGAGCGGCATCGACCGCCGGAACATCGGCGTATCGACGGTGCCGGGACAGATCGCGTTGATCCGGATGCCGTGGCTCGCGTATTCCTTCGCTGCGACCCGGGTCAGGCCGACCACCCCATGCTTGGCAGCGGTATAGGCCGGGACCGTCGGTCCGGCACGCAACCCCGCCACCGAGGCGCAGTTGACGATCGAGCCACCGCCGGCGGCGATCATGGCCGGAATCTGGTAGCGCATACAGGAAAACGTTCCGGTCAAGTCGACGGCGATGACGCGGTTCCAGTTCTCCATGGTGCACTGGGCCGTCGGTTTGCCATGTTCGCCGTCGATTCCAGCGGCATTGAATGCCGCATCGAGGCGTCCGTAGGTGGCGACACACTGCGCTATCGCATCGCCAACGCTGGCATCGTCGGCCACATCACATGGCACGTAGGTACATTCACCCAGTGCGCTGAGCTCGGCGTGGGTCTTTGCGCCACTTTCTGCATCGATGTCGGCGAGCACCGTTGCGTAGCCACGCTCCACGAACGCCTCCGCCGCGGCGCGTCCGATTCCCGAGCCCGCACCGCTGACGAAAACGACCCTCTGCTGCTGGCGTGTAGACAAGCTTCCTCGATTCCGGGATATCGATTTGTGGTGGCTGTCTTAGCCGCCGACGCCGCTGCCGACCACGGCCCTGGCATCGCTGAGTCTGTCGATGATCAGTGCCCCGTCGCGAATGACGGCCTTCAGAGATTGCCTGGGCCGGGCCAGTATTGACAGGTCATTGACCGGATCACCGTCGACGATGATGAGGTCAGCCAACGCGCCCGGCTCGATAACCCCTACTCGGGCGGGCGGATCCACCAGCAGCTCACCGGCGTTGCGGGTTCCCCAGCTGAGCACATCCTGCGCCGATAATCCGTCGATCGCGCCGTAGTAGGCGAATTCGCGTCCGTAATTCCCGATTTGGTGATCGAGCGGATCATCGTCGATGGCGTCGCGGAACACCCCGCTGTAGTCATCGCCGATGAGGATCCGAACGCCGGCCGCTTGAGCGACCGGCAGCATCGCGCGGACGTGATCGTAGTGGGCCTGTGTGACACCGTTCTGTTCGGCGACCCCGAGTTTGAGCAGACTCCAGGGAAAGATCAGGCTCGGCACCCAGAAGGTGCCGGCCTCGACCATCGCCGCGATGACTTCGTCGTCGATCTCATCGCCATGGTCGACGACATCGAGACCGAGTTCGATGCACTCCATGATCATCGCCTTGTCGGCGACATGCGCGCGCACCTTGGCACCTCGCTCATGCGCCGTTTCGATGATGGCCGCGATCTCAGAGCGCGACATGTTGCGAGTCGTACGGTGCAGCTGCCCATGGCCGGCACTGGCGAAGATCTTGATTGTTTCGGCGCCCCGGTTGATCTCCTCACGGACCAACTTGCGCAGCGCTTCGGGACCGTCGGCACACAGGTCGGTGCCGGGTGTTTCGTACGACTTCCACCAACGTCCGCCGTTGTTCATATCCCCTGTGGTGCCGAGGTGATGACCGCAGGCCCGGATCCGCGGGCCGGGAATGAGGTCTTCTTCGATGGCCATCTTCAGCTGGGCGTCGATGTCGTTCGAACAGGAGGCTCCGGAGTAACCGGTGAATCCGCTTTCCAGCAACACTCGACATGTGCGAACACCGATCGTCATCATGACGCCTGGTGGCCGCTCCTTGCCGAGCCGGTCACTGTCGTTGATGTCGAACTTGAAGAAATCCGCGTGCAGATGGGAGGTGATCAGCCCCGGCATGAGGGTCATGCCTGCGGCGTCGATCACATGCGTCGTCTTCGCCTCGGCACGCGGATCATCCAGCGAGACAATAGTATTGCCGTCGAGGGTGACGCTGTGCCGACCGGGAAGTTGCCGGTGTCCGTCGAAAACGGTTGCGTTCGTGATCGTCAACATGATTGATGCCCCTATTCGCCCGCCCGACCCCGCCGGCTCAATCGCCAGTCGGGCGGAAACTGCGCGTCGTTGTCCTTGACGGTGTCGGTCAACCGCCCGATGGTGCCCTCATCGAGTTCCATCCCGTCGATGCCGGGGTCCGGCCGGAGTTGGTCGAGCGTCGATTCCAGCATCCCGGACAGGATGCTGCCCATGTACTCGCCCTGGTGCTGCTTGAATATCTCGAAGAAGGTCTTCTGCGCGAATACGGTGTCGGTGGGCCGGGTGCGCGCGCAGGCGAGCGCATACTTCTCGGTCATCGTCTCGAGCTGATCGAACGGGACCACGGCGTTGACGAAATCGCAGTCATACATTTCTTTGGCGGTGAAGGGTCGGCCTGTGAAGACCATCTCCATGAACCTGCGGACACCCATGGTCGTGCACCATTGCCATTGTCGCGCAGCGAATCCCGCATACCGCCACGCGGCATGCCCGAAGAGCGAATCCTCCGACGCGATCACGATGTCGGCGTCGGCCGCCTGATAGAAGTGCCAGCCGTAGCAGTACCCGCGTACCTCGAGAATGCTGATCTTCTTGAAATCCTGCAGACTACGCATCCCCGCGCTCGGGTCGGTGTAGTACTGGACCGTAGTGGCACGGCGACGGTAGGTACCTTCCGGCGGGTAGACGACAGCATCCTCCGGTACCCGCACGGCACGATTCATCGTGCCGTCGCCACGGCCGGCCATCAGGTCCAGCAGCTCCGACAGATCCGCCCCGCTGCCGAGGTTCGGCCCATTGGCCCGAATAACCAGAACCTTGACGTCGTCGTCGACGCTGGCATTGTGGACGAGGTCGGCGTAACGATGTTGCGCATCGATGGTCATCGCGTTCAGTTCGTTGGCACGGTCCAACGTGATCGTGGCGATCTTGGTCGTCGGGTCCTTCTCATATAGGACGTACTGCTCGGCTGAGGGGCTGCCATGTGACTCGGTCATCTGCTGTCGTTTCCCCTCATCGGACAATGGTTGATGTGTTGTGGCTTCCGCTGGTGGTCAGCAGTTGGGCGAGCTCGTAGAGCTTGACTTTGCCGGTCGGCGTTCTTGGCACGTCATCGTGGGCGATGAAGACGATTCGGCGGGGAATCTTGAAGCTCGACAACGTTTCCCGTAGACGGGTTCGAAGATCGTCTTCGGTCGGCGCGCTCCCGTGGGCGGGAATGACTGCGGCGGCGACGATCTCGCCGCGCTCGGTGTCCGGAAGCCCGGTGACCAGTGCCAACTCGACCTCTGGCAGGGCATTCATCGCCTCCTCGACCTCCAGGCGGGAAACGTTGGCAGAGTTCGACTTGATCATGTCCCCGGTGCGCCCAACGAAGAACGCGTAGCCGTCGGCGTCGATACGGACGAGATCCTGGGTTGGGAAGAACCCGTCGGCTGTGAACACGCCGCGCGGATCGGCTTTGTAGAAGCCCTTCATCAGGGCGCCACCGCGAAGCTGAAGCTCGCCGACCTCACCTGCGGGCACCTCAGTGCCGGTCTTGGGGTCGACCACTCGGCGTTCGATGCCGTTCACGGCGCGCCCCGCGGCACCGGATTTGGACTCGGGCAGACGCCGGGTGATCGGCTCGGCACTGTGGGGGGCGAAGCTCTCCGACATCCCCAGCATGCGGGACTGCAGATGTCGCGGAATCTCGTTGCCCTGGCCGTCCCATGACGGCCCGGTGGTGATTTTGATCGACGCGAGATCCATATGGCGCGCCTCCGCGGCAGCCCGGAGCTTGGCCAGCATGTGCCAGATCACGATGTTGGTGACGGCATGACGGTCGATGGTGTCGAGCACTACCTCGAGATCTGGGCCGGTCGGATACACCAATGTGCCACCGGTGCTCAATACCTGCAGCGCGGCCGAGATGCCGCCCATCCAGAACGCCGGCAGCAAGCACAACGTACGGTCGCTGCTCCGAACATCGAAATACGTTGCGAGAACGGCCGGTTGCCGCGCAGTCGCCCAGTGACCGTGGACGACAGCCTTGGGTGTGGCGGTACTGCCGGAGGTGTACACGACGAAGGCTTCGTCACTGGGCGCGACCTCGCGTTCGACGGCGGCCAGCAGGGCACCGTCAGGCGCGTCGGGTGCATCGGCCCGCTGCAAGAGGTCATCGGTCGACCGTGCCCATCCCAGACGGGTGGCATTGTCGAGCCAGATCGATCTCAGATACGGCACAGCGGCAAGCCGTAGCGTGCACGCGGCGCTGTCGCTGAGCCCGGGCAAGGCGGTTTCAAGACGTTGCGCGTAGTCGTGGGACAGGAATTCGCGTACACCGATGAGGATCTGGGCATCGCTGTTGCGCAGGATGTGCGCCAACTCCGTCGCGGTGGCCAACGTGCTGATCGGGGTGACCAGCGCCCCGATACGCAGTGCGGCGTAAAACGTTGTCAACATCAGTGGGCTGTCAGGTGCGAGAACGCCGATCCGCGTGCCCTTTCCGACCCCGAGCGCCAACAGGGCGCGCGCCAAGCGGCTTGACCGGCGCTCGAGTTCGGCGTAAGTGAGCACTTCCTCGCCGAAGACGAGGGCATCGTGGTCGGCGTGCTCCGCGACCACGTCGGCGAGCAGCTGTGGGAAGGTCGACGCCGGTTCCATGTTCAGAAGCTGGTGATCGGATTGGTGCCGTCCCACGACTCGGCCGCGGCGCGCATCGCCGCGAAACCGGCATCACGGGAGGCGCTCTGCTCCAACAACTCGATCATGAAGCCCAGCGACGCCGCGGTGTCGACCCAGCAGGTGCGGCTGTTGCCGATCGTGCCTTCAAAAGCGAGCTCCGCTCCGGCGGCCACGTACGTGTCACGCTCGGACTCGTAGTTTTTACAGATCAGGGCCATATGGTGCAGACCCGATTGGCCTGGCCCGAACAGATCGCGAAAGACACCGGGATCGTCGTTGTCTTGGGCCACCAGCTCGATCTGGACATCGCCGGCATAGGCGATGGCGGCCGTCACCTTCGGGAATTCTGCGGCTCGGCCACGATGCTGTCCGCCGACGCAGTCGACGCCGTCGAACCAGAAGAACGGCCCTACGCCGGCGCTGTCGACCCATGAATCGATGGCCGACCGCACGTCGGGCACCACCCAGCACATCTGCATGAAACTCTTGTTGGTGAAGGCCGCTGCGTTCGTCATGGATCAGCCGATCAGGGGGAAGCGCTCGCCGCTCAGCGGCTCCCACGGCGTCATGTCGGTGGAATCGAAGTTGGGGCAGCGTGACCCGTTCCAACACATGTCGGCCGGCTGGACCACCAGCAGGTAACCCCATCGGGGACGGTCCATCAGGTTGGGTCCGGCACCGTGGATGGTGAGATGGGTATGGACCGTGATGTCACCGAGCTCGTAGGTCATCTGCTCACTCATATCGAGGTCGCGGAGTTCGGGGAAGACATCGAGGGCATCGCCGTCGCCGTAGGTGGTGTAGTCGCCGAGCACTCCGCAGCGATGCGACCGGTTGACGAACGACATGGTCCCCGCCTGGGGTCCGTAGGACTCGAGAGGGAACCAGAAGGTCATGCCACCGGACCGGTCGACGGCGAAGGTGATGAAGTCTTGGTGGAATGCGGTCGGGCCGTTACCGCCGTGTCGTGACGTTTTGTTGACCGGTAGCTTCGGGACGAAAAAGTCTGAGTAATAACGGATTCCCATCCTCGACCCATCGGCCTGCCTGCGTTGCAGCAGCAGAGCGGCGTTCTTGCCTACGTCATTGATGAGCGGTCTCAGCACCGGATTCGACAGCCCGCCGCTATGCCCCACGTTGAAGTAAGCGAGCGGATCGGCACCCTCGAGCAGCGGATTGCTGTCTCCATCCTCCCCCATACCGGCGCGTGCCATATCGAGCATCGTCCGGACGAAGTCGGGATCGACGAAGCGCTTGAGCTTCACCCAGCCGAACTCGTGAAGGTGGTCGACCTCCTCCTGGGTGACCTGCCGGCATGGTGCCTTCAAACCTGTTGTCTCATCCATGTTTTGTCTCCCGCTCAGATGAAGATGCCCGGACCGGTGCGGAACGCGTAGAGCCCGACGACCGCATCCTCAGGGAGTGTGTACGGCGTTGCGACCTCGGCGGCCGTCGGACCGATATCGGCGGCAACCTTAGTGAGCTTCGCGCGATCGAGCCCGTAGAGGTCGATCGCCGTGTCGCCCAAAAAATGTCGGGTGTACTTGGGGTCGATATCGGAGAAGGTGAAGCGCATCGCCTCGCGAGTATCCGGCCACGTCCCCTCGGCGTGCGGATAATCATCGCCCCACATGACATTCAGGGTCAGGTCGTGCTCGAGAGCCAGGTGCGCTTCGCCGTTGGACATGAAACTGGCCCCGATGAAACAGTTCTGTCGGAAGTACTCCGACGGCGGTTTGGGCAGTGTCTTGCGGATCGCCACGCCGGTCGGACCGTTGTACAGCCCATCCATGTCCGCCATCGCAGACGGCGCCCAATCCATCCACTGCTCGGTGAGCACGAGCTTGAGATTCGGGTAGCGGTCGAACACGCCACTGAAGATCATCACCCAGAGGCCACGTCGAGTTCGAAACGGCGTCTCCATCATGTACATGGCCTGAGCGCCAGGGCCGACGTACGGATAATGCTCACCACCGCCACCATGGGTGTTGACGGACAGGCCCGTGTCGGCACATGCTGCCCAGATCGGTTCCCACGCAGGATCATTGAGCATCGGGAAGTCGCCTCGCGGGGCAGGCAGGTTGATACCCTTGAGCCCAGCCGCAGCTGCCCACTCGATCTCCCGGACACACGCCTCCGGATCTGAGATCGGGATGTGGGCGATGCCAGCGTGACGCTCGGGAGCCTGCGAGCAGAAGTCCGCCAGCCACCGGTTGTAGATCCGGACGCCCACCGGCTCCAAGTTGTTATAGGCCGAGTCACCCCAGCTGATGAGGCCGGTAGTCGAGAATGGGATCGATTGACCGTTGAGACCGCCGTGGAAGATGACGTCGGCGGCGACGCCCTGCTCATTCATGTCCCTGATGCGCGCGTCGTGATCCTGGAGACCCGGGGCCAAGCTGTGCTCATAGCTTCGTTGCAGGAAGCGAGCGCCTACCTGATCGGCGTTGCGGATGCCCGCCTGCTGTCCGAAACGCTCTGCTTCTTCTTGGCCGAGCTCTTTGACCGCTGCGTTGCCTTGCTTGGTGTTTGCCTTGCCCCGTTCAGCCATGGACTTGCCCAGCGACCAGCTTTCTTTCGCACCGGCTTTGGAGGCTTCCGAGGAGCGCCAGTGCAGTAGTCCTTGGCTTTCCATCTCGCAGACGAAGCGATCGAAGTCGTCGAGGTATTCGGCTTCGCAGTACTCGCGCAGCTGTTCTTTGACCGACGGGCCGACGTGGCTGTCGATCGAGACCACGACATACCGATCATCGGCGGACATGTCGCTCGCAGGGCGCAGTGATTCCTCAGCCATGAACTTCCCCTCAGATGTGACGACGCGTTTTGGCGCTCCCCCCGACCGTGATGCTAGGCACATTGGGCCAATATGTGCAACGGTGTTGCAAATTTTGCCAGCTGTTGTATTTATACGTCGCTGTGGCAATCCCGTACGATCATCAGATGCCTTCTCGGGTGCAGCAGCGGACTAGCCGACGGGTCCTCGACGCCGCCCGGTCGTTCATTGAGCAAAATGGCGTCGAGCAACTCTCGATGCGTCGCCTCGCAGACGAGGCCGAGGTCAGCGTCCGAACTCTCTACAATCACTTCGGCGATAAGGACGGGTTGCTCACCGCCTTGGTGCAGTGTTCGCTCGACTCGATGGATGTCGAGGTTCATCAGATCGCCGCACGTGATCCCATCGAGCGGATCTGGGAAGCGGTCGGAGTCTCGATCGACAAAGTGGTGTCCGAGGTGCCGAAGGCGGTGGTCCGCGCCATCCTCATGGATGACCGACTCGTCAGCCAGGTCAATGAGCGATGGACGGGCTGGGATCTCATTGTCACCGAAATTCGTGCGGCGATGCACAGCGGAGCGTTGCGCCCCGACATTGACCCTGTGGTCCTCGCCGAGCACGCTGGCATGGTGCTGTTCCATTTGCAACGACGCTGGACTTCCAGCGAGATCACCGACCTACAACTGCGCGAGGGCGCGCTGCACGCCTTCGACGTCGCGCTCTTAGCCATCGCTCGCCCACGGGCGCGCACCCGCATCCTGGCCCATATCGAGACCCTGCAACACCGCAACCCACAACGAGCCGAAGCCTGACTCGACGCGGACGTGCAGTTCGAACCGCCCTGACGCGACTCACCGAGAGCAGAGGCAGCTCATGACTCAATTGCGGTTCGATGGCCGGACGGCGATCGTGACTGGAGCCGGTGGCAATCCCAGCATCGGGCGAGCGCACGCGCTGCTACTCGCCGCCCGCGGCGCCAACGTCATCGTCAACGACATCGGCCGCACTGTCGCGCCGGGATATGCAGGCGTCGCGTCGGCCGACGAAGTCGCCGCCGAGATCCGTGCTGCCGGCGGAAACGCTGTGGCGGACAGCCATTCGGTGGCGACGGAAGGAGGAGCCCGCGGGATCGTCCAGACCGCTATCGACACTTTCGGGAGGCTCGACATCCTGATCAACAACGCCGGCATCTCGATCGCCGCCGAGTTCGACGAGATGACCGCCGACGACATCCGCCAGCACATCGACATCAACCTGATGGGCACGATCTGGACGTGTCGTGCCGCGTGGCCGCATATGAAGGCTCAAGGCTACGGCCGCATCGTCAACACATCCTCGGGCGCATTTGGCGGCGTGCCGCTGCTCGCGGCCTACAGTGCCAGCAAGGGAGGCGTCTTCTCATTCAGCCGTGCCCTCGCCGGCGAAGGTTCGGCACACGGAATCAAGGTGAACACCCTCAATCCCGGTGCCTTCAGCCGCATGGTGGCCGCGCAGCAGACGGACACCTCGTCGATGTACCAGCTCTGCAAGGTCAACCTCCCGGCCGACCTGGTAGCACCGGTCGCCGCGTGGTTGTCGCACGAGGACTGCCCCTCGACTGGCGAGACAATAACCGCCGTCGGCGGAGAAGTAGCCCGGGTCCACATCGCACAAACGAGTGGATTCACCGACAAGCCCCTCACGCTGGAAGCCGTCGCTGAACGCTGGAAAGACGTTCTGGCGGGCGCGCCTAACGGGCTGATCCCGTTCGCAGCGAACGATCCCCGCGAATGGGAAATGAAACCGTACATCGCAGCCGAGCGCTTTTGAGTCGAGCCCGGCGCCATCCCGTGGCCGCAGGTTTTGCCACATCAAGTCACTTTTGCCACGGTGTTGCACCAACCGGTCGGCGTCGCTAGCATCACAAGGTCTGAATCCGGGCAGATAGATCCCCGCCGCGATCTCGTGCGACTACGGCAGACGCCGTGTCGCAGGCGTTGCTCAGGGATCCGATAGGGAGGTCACTGTGCCCGACGAACGACGAAGCTTCCAAAGTCTCGTGGCCGCAAACGCCGGCATGATCGTCGATCGCACCAGCCAGCCACGCGATGCCAAGAACCTGCCCGATCTCACGCTCGTATCGGCCGACAATCACATTGAACTCACCGAAGATATCTTCTATCAACGGTTTCCGGCCCGACTGCGCGATAAGGCGCCGCGAGTCTGGTTCGATCGCTACTGGCGCGTCGGGTTCCGCGACGACATGCAAGCGTATCCGGACACCGCTGACATTGACACCGCACTCGCTCGCTCGGTCCTCAACGATGGTTTTGAATTCGGTTTACGCAACCAGCATCTCGAGGCCGAAGGTATCGACAAAGAGATCGTCTATCCACAGAGTCTGATGGCGTTCATCCGCTACCCCGATCAGGACATGCAGGAACTGATGTACCGCACCTACAACGAGCACATGGCTGAACTGGGCAAGAAAAACCCGGGCCGCTTCTACGGCGTTGGGATTTGCAGCAACTGGTGGAATCCGGACCGCGCCGAATGTGCCATCCAGCAGATCGTGGATCTCGGACTCAAAAGCTTCTTGATCCCGTTCAACCCGGGCAAAGACGCCAGCGGCAACGTCATTGATTACGACAGTCCGAACATGGACCGCTTCTGGGCGTGCGCGGCGGAGGCGAACCTGCCGATCAACTTCCACATCGGCGAAGTGCCGTCGTCCGGTGGCCGGGGTGGTTTCGGCACCTTCTTCATCGTGCAGGCCGCACCGTTTCGCCGAGTCTTCGGCAGCCTGATATTCGGCGGCATATTCGACCGCCACCCGAAACTGCAAGTCGTGTTCGCCGAGGGTGGCATCAATTGGATCGCTGGTGCACTTCAAGATGCCGAACTCACATATGGTGCGCACCGCGAACTCTTCGACTGGCCGATGGAACACCGGCCGAGCCACTATTGGTTCAACAACATGTACGCCACGTTCCAAACCGACACCGTCGGTCTGCGATTGCTCGACCACCTCGGCGCCGACCGCGTGATGTGGGGGCAGGATTACCCCCACAGCGAAGGAACTTTCGGGTACACGGCCACGGCGATTGACGAGATCATCGACCTCGCTTCGCATGCCGACGCTCGCAAGATACTCAGCGAGAACGCGATCAACTTATACAAACTCTCCGACTAGGCGCCGCAGAGATGGCGGCTAAGAGTCACTGCCTGCGATCGTCGGCTCTCTGAGCTCGCGGCTACAGAACGGAACACGTTATGACGACTACGAATTCGGTCACTGAGCACAGCCGATCGATCATCGAGCAGTTCTACGCCGCCGGTGCAGACGGAGATGTCGAGACAATGATGAGCTATTTGGCCGATGATGCGCTGATCTACGAACCTCCGTTTCTGCCGTTCGGCGGCGAGTATCACGGCCGAGAAGGACTCGTCGCCATCTCCCGCGCCGTGGCAGAAGTGGCGGACGCGTCGCAGTTCACGGTGCACAGCATCATGGTCGACGGCGACCGAGCCGTTGCTTTCGGCGGCTTCTTGGTCGGCGAGACTGGGCAGTTCACACTCTTCGCCGAAGAGACCCGACTGGTCGACGGCAAGATCGCCGAGATTCGTATCTATTATCACGACGCTCAATCGCTGGTTGGCCCGCGCGTCGGCGTGAGCAACCCTATTTGAATTTCTCGCCGTAATCCTTGAAGCGCTGAGGCAGTTCCGCCCCGTAGACCTTCTGCACTCGTATGGTCACCAGAACCAATTGATCCGACACGATGGTTCTGCGATGTCATCCCAGTCGATCGCCTGTCGCGCGGTGCGGCGGTAGAACGCCAGAAGGGCTTCGGCTCCCTGGCCTCAGGTGATATGTCCTTCGACCGCACGACCGCCTGACAGATCACCCGATGCGGCCCCGGGGAAGCGGTGACCCTGCACACCAGCGTATTTCGCTCTCAATTCGGTCGACGCGATCTGCGCCAGACGCTGAGCGTGCTCCACTTTCGGATGGCTCAGTTCCCGAGCTCCGCCTACTCCCAGCAACTCGATCGCCGAGTCACACAACTCCCATCGCCGGGCGTCGGGGTCGCGCCTGCGGCGACTCGTTGTGGCCATGCGCCCAGTGTGCATCCAGGCACGTCATCAGCGGTGAGCGGTTGACGAAGCCCTTTTTGGTCCACCTGAATGTTGAATGGCCGCGCCCCGCCATATCCGCGCGGGTCGGGCCAAAACCCGCCGCGGACCGATACGATCCGCGCATCGCAACCCCACGCCGAAAGTACGCGCCCGCGCAGCGTCGCCGAGATCTCGCCGACGCCGCGATTACGTTACTTGGCTCCAACGGCGCGCGTGGCCTCAGCCACCCACGCGTCGATCAGCACGCAGGCGTACCTGCCGGCACGACGTCGTTTTACTACCGCACTCGTAAGGCGCTCGTCCAAGCTGTAGCCTCCCGTATCAGCGAGCTCGACATTGCTGACCTGTCAATGCTGACCGAGCTCGCTCACGATGACTCCCTCGGTTACTCCGGCACCTTGGGTCTGGCGCGCCTCGTGATGTTGTCCGGGACAGAGCCGTATCTGACGCGCACTCGGGCACGATTCGAGGTAATTCTCAACGCGCGTAACGATCCCGAGCTGGCCGACATCGTGCTCGCCTACGGCGTGCAGCTCTACGGCCTGGCCCGTGAGGTGATCGCTCAGTGGTATGACGGCCATCCGGAGGCCGACCAACTGGTGGAGCCACGCGCCATGATGGTGATGACCTATATCAGCGGCGTCATGACCAGCTTTGTGCAAGGTCAACCGGTGGTATCGGACGGCAACGAGCTCGACGCCATGATCCAGCACATCCTGCGAACATGACGGTTCATCAGAATGGCTAGCTTCAATCCTCCGCGAATGCTGTTAGAGCCCCAGGGCGGCGGCCAGGTGCCGTCGCCCACGCGTTCGGCGATGGCGGCAACCGCGATGTCGCGACGCGCGGGCAGTCGGTCCTTCTCGGCCGCCGCCAACGCGGCGGGCATCTCCTCGAGAGTCAGGTCGGTGCAATAAGCAGGTGAGCCTGGCTGCTGGCGCCAGGAGTCGGCCAGGACACCTGCGTCGAAGGCGTCGAACCCGGTGTTCTCGACCAACCTCATGATCACCCTGCGAGCAGGGTCGGGGTCGGCAGCGACGGGCAACGCGATCCTGTCGGCGGTGCCTGCGGGTGAACCGCTTTCGGCGAGCGAGGCCGAACCGATGGCGTTCCACGCTTTCGCGATACGACGCCGAGCTGCCGACAGACCCAGATGCTTCGACCTCTCCGGCCTCGATGGCGTCGATTCGGTCGTCGCGGCCCGTGATTCCAGAGCGCACTAGGGGTCTACACGCTAGAAGAGGACCTGAATCCGGTGGTAGGCCCACTAACTCTTGACACACCCCGCCGCTTGTCGTATCCATAAGACATGACCGCTGTTGTGTCTCACGAGGCGGAAGCCCGCTTCGAGCTCGCCACCGCCGAAACCTGGGGCGATCGCTGGCCGATGTACCGGGCGCTGCGCGACCTCGATCCTGCGCACCACGTCGTGCCGGAGAATCCCGATCACGACTACTGGGTACTGTCCCGCCACGCCGACGTCTTCGCCGCGGCGCGCGACCACGAGACGTTCTCCTCGGCGCAGGGCCTCACCGTGACCTACAACGAGCTGGAAATGATTGGCCTGCAAGATAATCCGCCGATGGTCATGCAGGATCCGCCGGTGCACACCGAGTTTCGGAAGCTGGTCTCCCGTGGGTTCACTCCGCGGCAGGTCGAAGCGGTCGAGCCCAAGGTACGCGAGTTCGTCGTCGAACGCATCGAGCGACTGCGCACGAACGGGGGCGGTGACATCGTCACCGAGCTGTTCAAGCCGCTGCCCTCGATGGTCGTCGCGCACTACCTCGGCGTCCCCGAGCAGGACCGGGACCAATTCGACGGCTGGACCGAGGCGATCGTCGCGGCCAGCGCCAGCGGCCTCGACGCGCTGGGATCTGTCGGCGACGCCGTCGGGTCGATGATGGGCTATTTTGCCGACCTGATCGAGCGCCGCAGGCGCGAGCCCGAAGACGACACGGTGTCGCATCTGGTGGCCGCCGGCGTCGGCGCCGACGGTGACATCGCGGGCACGCTGTCGGTACTGGCCTTCACGTTCACGATGGTCACTGGCGGCAACGACACCACGACCGGCATGCTCGGTGGGTCGATGCCGCTGCTGCACCAGCGTCCCGACCAACGCCGAATGCTCGTTGACCAACCCGAGCTGATCCCGGACACCGTCGACGAATTGCTCCGGCTGACCTCCCCGGTGCAGGGGCTGGCCCGCACCACCACCCGCGACGTCGAACTGCACGGCAAGACCATTCCGCTCGGTCGTAAAGTCCTGCTGCTGTACGGCTCGGCCAACCGCGACGAACGCTTCTACGGCCAGGATGCCGGCGAACTCGACGTCACCCGTCGTCCGCGCAATATCCTCACCTTCAGCCACGGTGCCCACCACTGCCTCGGCGCTGCCGCGGCGCGTATGCAGGCACGGGTGGCGCTGACCGAATTACTGTCCCGCTGTCCGGATTTCGAGATCGACGAGGAAGGCATCATCTGGGCTGGCGGCGGCTATGTGCGTCGCCCTGTGTCGGTGCCGTTTCGGGTACGCGGCTGATGGCGGGTGACTGGCTGAGCTCGCGGCGCGCGGAGGTCGCCGCCGACCGCATCCTGGACGCGGCCGGCGAGCTGTTCGCGGGTAATGATGTGTCGACCGTGGGCATGAACGACATCGCCCGCGCGGCAGGCTGTTCCAGGGCCACGCTGTACCGCTACTTCGAGAACCGGGAAGTGCTGCACACCGCGTATGTGCATCGGGAGGCCTATCGGCTGTACGAGCAGCTGACCGAACTGGTCGGTGGCATTCCCGATCCGCGGGAGCGGTTACTGGCCGGGCTGACGGCGTCGATGAGGATGGTGCGCGAAAGCCCGGCCCTGTCATCCTGGTTCGCCACCGCTGACTCCCCGATCGGCGCGGAGATGGCCGAGCAGTCCGAGGTCATCCAGGCGCTGACGTCGGGCTTCCTGCTGTCGCTGCGGCCAGACGACCCCGAGGTCGTCCACCGCCGCGCCCGCTGGCTCGTTCGTGTGCTCACCTCACTGCTGATCTTCCCCGGCCGCGATGCGGAGGACGAGCGGGCGATCCTCGAAGAGTTCGTCGTTCCAATGGTGTGCCCCAGCGAGTCCAACTATGAGCCCCATTGAGACCGCACGGAGAGCGAACTATCGAGGGCAGATTCATACGGTCAATGCAACATCCGCTGATGTGGGAGGTTGCAGATGCCGAGTGGATATCCCTTTTCTCGCGTAGCCCGTCATGAGTTTTTGGATTTGGTGTGTCGGGGTGTGGGGCTGAGTAAGGCCGCAGCGGCGGTCGGCGCTTCGCGTGATGCCGCGACGATCTGGTGGCGTCATGCTGGGTCGATGGAAATACAGATCGGTGGGCACGGTCGACATGGCCTGCTCGAACCGGGCAACCTCGCACTGCCCGGTGGGCGTGGTCATCGACTCAGTGTCTCCGAGCGCGTCGAGATCATGCGCGGTCGCGATGCCGGGCTCAGCGCGGCGGAGATCGCAGAAATGCTCAACCGTGACCGCACCACGATCTACCGGGAGATCCGCCGCAACAGCAACGATGATGGCGACTATCACGCCCTGATGGCACATGCCCGTGCAGCGAAGAAAGCCAAGCGCCCTAAGGTATTCAAGCTCGACGACGGTCATCTGTGTCGGGCCATTGAGACATGGATGGATGACGGGTGGAGCCCGAAACTGATCGCGGCCATGTTGGCCCGCGCTCATCCTGATGACAGGCTGGCACGGGTGAGTCACGAAACTATTTACAAGTGTCTCTACGTCCAGGGCCGCGGGCAGTTGCGCGCCGATCTGAACAAGTGTCTGTCGACCAAACGTACCGCCCGCAAGCCCCGTGGGCGCACCGAGCGGCGCGGGAAGTTCAGTGACGTGATCACCATCAGCCAGCGCCCGGCCGAGGTTGGTGATCGTGCAGTGCCTGGCACTGGGAAGGTGATCTGATTTTGGGCAGCCGGGGTACGAGCGCGATCGGCACGTTGGTCGAACGCAGTACTCGGTTCACCATCTTGTTGCACCTGCCTGCCGACCACACCGCCGACTCGGTGGCCAGGGCGATGATCGAGGCGATGAATGAGCTGCCGGCTCATCTTCGCCGCAGCCTGACCTGGGATCGCGGCAGCGAGATCGCCAGTTGGCAAGACATCAGCCTGCAGCTACACGCTCCGGTCTATTTCTGCGATCCCCATTCACCCTGGCAGCGTGGCAGTAACGAGAACACCAACCGGCTGCTGAGGTTCTGGTTCGAAAAAGGCACGGATCTAAGCACTTACACCCGAGACGACCTCAAACGCGTCCAAGACAAGCTCAACAGCCGTCCCCGCCCCACCCTGGAACTCGACACCCCAGCCCAACGCCTCGCCGCCCTTATGAGCCACGCCGCCTAACCGTTGCACTCACCACTTGACTTTGCCGAGCAATTCCTCGCCCTCACTGCGGTCTCAACGCGAGGAACTAGGACCGTACGCGGGTGAAGCGGTGCAGCAGCCACGCCACCGGGATCGTCATGATCAACGTGACGACGAACAGGGCGGGTGCGGACCCGGTGTAGACCGGCCAGCGCAGCACCTCCACCATCGCGATCTCCATCACCACGAGGTGAACGAGGAAGATCTCATACGAGATCTCGCCGAGCCACACCATCGGCCGGGCGCCCAGCGCCTGCGCATACCAACCGCGGTTGCCCAGCGCCAGGGGCGCGACGACCAATGTCGCGATCGCGGCGTAGAACACAGTCTTCACCAACGCCTCGGTCAAGCCCGTCGGCGACGTCGTCGGCTCACCCGCGATCGGGGTGGAGACGATCACAAAGCTGACCACCACGAGCGGTATCGCGATGAAGCCGAAAGCCCGAACTCCCTTGGCCTGCAACACCGTCAGCAGCATGCCCCCGACGAACCAGGCCAGATACCCGGGCAGCCACAGCCGCGCACCGCTGGGCAGAAAGTGGGTCGTGTGCACCAACACCATCCACGCCGGACTCAGCAGTGCGAGCACCGCCAGCCCGCTGAGCAACAACCCTGGACGCCAGCGCCGCCGGCACATCACGACCAGGAGCAGATAGGCCAGAACTGGCAGTGCGACGTAGAACGCGACCTCGACCGCCAGGCTCCACATCTGTGTGAGCCCTTGGTGCAGATAGCCATCGAACATGTAGTTGTCGGTGTAGATCTGCGTAAGAGTCAGGTTGCGCAGCAAGCCGATCCAAGTGTGGCCGGGATTCGGTCCGGCGGTGCGGAAGTGGTAGATCAGGTAGGCCGCCAGCACGGTGATGACGTAGGCCGGCATGATGCGACGCACCCGATGCCGCCCGTAGCGGCGTACCGACGGAGCCGCACGTCCACTCACGGCGGCGCGCACCCACGGGCCGAACAACAGATAGCCGGACAGGACGAAGAAGATCGGCACGCCGATCTCCAGACGCGAATACACCAGTCCCACAAAGCCGTGCGTGTACTTGCCGGTGGTGTACGCGGCATGGGTACCGAGCACCAGCAGCGCGGCAACCGCGCGCACACCGGTCAGCGATGCGACCCGGTCGACGCCCGAGACTGCCTCCAGCCCGCCCTGGTCGACCTGGCTGGACGCGATCATCGGCTCGTGCGCCGGGGCTTCCCGCCGGTGGGCCGCGAGTCATATCGTTGGCTGCCGCGGTCCGGCTTGAGATCGATCAGCACACCGGAAATGCGGGTCTTCTCAAGCGCTTTCAGCGTCTCCTTGGACAGCTTCGCGGGCAACTCGACCAGCGAGAAATCGCTCTTGATCGTGATGTGCCCGAAATCGCTGCGGTGCAACCCGCCTTCGTTGGCCAGCGCGCCGACGATCGAACCTGGCCCCACCTTGTGCTTCTTGCCGACCGCAACGCGGTAGGTGGCCAGATCGTCGCGGGTTTTGCGCGGCGGGCGATCACGATCACCGCGCTCGGGGCGATCGGGCCGCTCCCGCCGCTTCTCCGGGGGCGGCTCGGTCATCAGGAATTCTTCGCCGTTGCGACTCTGCAGCGCGAGTGCTGCGGCAATATCGGCCAACGGCACGTCGTTGTCGCGCTCGTAGTCCTCGATCAACCGGCGGAACATCTCGAACCCAGGTGCGTTCAGCGCATCGGCGATCGAGTCGCGGAACTTCTGCACCCGCTGGGCGTTGACGTCCTCGACAGACGGCAGCTGGCCCTCGACCAGCTTCTGCCGGGTGACTCGTTCGATCGAGTTCAGCAGGTGCCGTTCGCGCGGGGTGACGAACAGCAGCGCGGTGCCCGAGCGGCCGGCGCGGCCGGTGCGCCCGATGCGGTGTACGTAGGACTCGGGGTCGTGCGGGATGTCGAAGTTCACCACGTGCGAGATGCGCTCGACGTCCAGCCCGCGGGCGGCGACATCGGTGGCGACCAGGATGTCGATCGAGCCGTCCTTCAACTGCGAGATCGTGCGCTCGCGCACCGCCTGCGGGATGTCACCGTTGATGGCCGCCGCCGCGAACCCGCGGGCCCGCAACTTCTCGGCCACCTCCTCGGTGGCCTGCTTGGTGCGGACGAACACGATCATCCCGTCGCCCTGCTCGACCTCGAGCAGTCGGGTCAGCGCGTCCATCTTGCGCGGATACGACACCAGGTAATAGCGCTGGGTGATGTTCTCGGCGGTCTGAGTCTTCGACTTGACCGTGACCTCGACCGGGTCATGCAGGTATTTGGTGGTGATCTTCTTGATGCCCGGCGGCATGGTTGCCGAGAACAGCGCCACCTGCTTGTACTCCGGGGTGTCGGCCAGAATGCGCTCGACGTCCTCGGCGAAACCCATCTGCAGCATCTCGTCGGCCTCGTCGAGCACCAGATAGTCCAGGTGCGACAGGTCGAGGCTGCCCTTCTCCAGGTGGTCGATGACCCGCCCGGGCGTCCCGACGACGATCTGCGCGCCGCGTTTGAGGCCGGTCAGCTGAGGGACATAGGAGGAGCCACCGTAGATCGGCAGCACGTTGACCTTGAGGTGCGCGCCGTAGCGGCTGAACGCCTCGGCGACCTGCAGGGCCAACTCACGTGTCGGGGCCAGCACCAGCGCCTGGGTGTTGCGGCTGGCAGGGTCGATCTTCGACAGGATCGGGATCGCGAATGCCGCGGTCTTGCCGGTGCCCGTCTGTGCCAGGCCGACAACGTCGGAGCCGGCCAGCAGTGCCGGAATGGTGGCGGCCTGGATCGCCGAGGGTGTTTCGTAGCCGACATCGGCCACGGCCTGCAGCACCGCGGGGTGGATCTGCAGGTCGGCGAAGGTCTGGGGGGTGTCGTCGGGGGATGTCATCGGACCTGCAGTCTACTGCCGCAGCGTGCCGTAACCCGCTTCCGTCCGGGAAGGCCGGTACCGTCGCCCGTGTGTGGCGAAGGCAAGCGGTAGCTGCGGCGGGAATGGCGGTGGCCGTCGTGCTCGCCGGCTGCGGCTCAGGTGACTCGACGGTGGCCAAGACTCCGCAGCCGTCGTCGAGCGCGGTGAGCACGACCGAGGCACCTCCCCCACCTCCGCCGACCACCACGACGCCGCCACCGGACCCGTGCGCCGTCAACCTGGCCGCCCCGGCCATCGCGCAGACGGTCTCCGAACTGCCCCGGGACCCGAGCAGCAACCAGGGCTGGTACCCGGTGCCGATCGCAGGCAACTACAACGAATGCGCGCAGTTGTCGGCGGTGATCATCAAGGCCAACACCAACGCCGACAAGCCCAACACCCGCGCGGTGATGTTCCATCTCGGCAAGTTCATCCCGACCGGGGTGCCGGACACCTACGGCTTCAACGGTGTCGACACGGCGCAGAGCACCGGCGACACCGTCGCGCTTTCCTACGTCAACGGCCTGGGCCTGCAGAGCGTGGTGAAGTTCCGCTGGAACGGCAATGGCGTGGAGCTGATCGGCAACGGCTGAGGCCGATTGCTTGGGCGCTCGGGCTACGCGACGGTCAGCACGCCATGCATGCCGGCGTGGTACTTGCAGTGGAACGGATATGTGCCGGGCGTCGTCGGTGCGGTCAGAGTCTCCGTGCCTCCGCCACCCGACACCCGGACGTCGAACAGATTGTTCTCGTCGGCTGTGACGGTGTGGTTGGGGGAGTCGTTGTTGACGATCGTCAATTGTTGACCTGGCTTGACTGATGGCGGCACCGCGAAGCTCATGTTGGAGATGACGATCTCGCTGCCGGCGGCTCGGGTGGCAGTCGATGACATCGGTGCTGACGTCAGTGGCGCAGCAGACTCAACCGACGGCTGGCTGCCGCCGCCGCACCCGCTCAACAGCGCAGTGGCAAGCAGGGATGCTGACATCAATTTCGCTGTGCGCCCCATGATCTCTCCCTCCAACAGCCCGACCAGTACACGGTACGAGTTCGCTGCACGGCAAGGTTCGGATTCCGTCAATCTCGAAACGTCGTAGCCCACGCCTACAGTGGGTCTGTGTTCGTCGCCGACGACCGCGTCGTCTACAGCGCCTCCGACCTCGCCGCCGCCGCGCGATGCGAGTACGCGTTGCTGCGCGCGTTCGATGCCAAGCTGGGCCGCGGCCCGGCCGTGTCGGTCGAGGACGAGCTGTTGGCCCGTACTGCGGAGCTTGGCGATCAGCACGAGCAGCGTCATCTCGACGAGCTGCGGTCGCGCTCCGACGTCGCCGTCATCGGCAGGCCGTCCTACTCTGTCGCCGGACTGACGGCCGCCGCCGAGGCCACTTCGCACGCCGTCGAGCGGCGCGCGCCGGTGATCTATCAGGCCGCGATGTTCGACGGCCGCTTCGTCGGCTTCGCGGATTTTCTTGTGCTCGACGGCGATCGGTACCGGTTGCGCGACACCAAGCTCGCCCGGTCGGTGAAGGTGGCGGCGCTGCTGCAGCTGGCCGCCTACGCCGAAACGCTAACTGCCGCCGGCGTTGCCGTCCACGACGAGGTGGAGCTGGTGCTGGGCAACGGCGCGACGACCGCCTATTGCGTCGACGAGCTGCTGCCGGTCTACCGCTCCCGTCGCGCCGAGCTGCAGACACTTCTGGACCGACACCTCGCCGCCGAGGCGCCGGTCGATTGGGCGGACCAGACCGTGCGGGCGTGCATGCGCTGTCCCGAGTGCGAGACGCAGGTGCGTGACGCTGATGACCTGTTGTTGGCAGCGGGCATGCGGGTCAGCCAGCGCGCCCGCTTGATCGAGGCCGGCATCACCACGGTGAACCAGCTGGCCCACCATGAGGGCCCGGTGCCCGAGATGCCGGCCCGGATGGTCGCCACGCTGAGTGGGCAGGCGCGGCTGCAGATCGCCCCGCGGGAGGCCGGCAAGCCGCCGTTCGAGGTCGTCGACCCGCAGCCGTTGATGCTGCTGCCCGATCCGGACAAGGGCGACCTGTTCTTCGATTTCGAGGGTGACCCGCTGTGGACGGCCGACGGCACCGACTGGGGATTGGAGTACATGTTCGGTGTGCTCGGCGCGGGCGGGGACTTTCGCCCGCTGTGGGCCCACAATCGACGCCAGGAACGCAAGGCGCTCAAGGCTTTTCTGGACATGGTGCGAAAACGCCGCAAGCGGTATCCGAAAATGCACATCTACCACTACGCGGCCTATGAGAAGACCGCGCTGCTACGTCTGGCAGGCCGCTACGGCGAGGGCGAGAACGACGTCGACGACCTGCTGCGCAACGGCGTGCTGGTCGACTTGTATCCCCTGGTGCGCAAGAGCATTCGGGTCGGCACCGAGAACTACAGTCTGAAATCTTTGGAGCCGATGTACATGGGCGCCGAACTGCGGGCCGGCGACGTCACCACTGCCACCGACTCGATCACGGAATATGCCCGCTATTGCGAACTGCTCGCCGACGGTCACGCTGACGAGGCCGCGACCGTGCTCAAGGAGATCGAGGACTACAACCTCTACGACTGCCGGTCCACCCGCATCCTGCGGGACTGGTTGCTGCAGCGCGCCTTTGAGGCCGGGGTGCCGCCGCTGGGCGCGCAACCGGTGGCCGACGGCGGAGAAGTCGACGTCGACGACGAGCTGGCCCGCACGCTGGGCGCCTTTGCCGGGGACGACGTCACCGCGCGCAGCCCCGAGCAACGCGCGGTGGCCATGATCGCTGCCGCCCGCGGGTATCACCGTCGCGAGGACAAGCCTTTCTGGTGGGGTCACTTCGACCGGCTCAACAGCCCGGTCGACGAATGGTCCGACACGCCAGGCGTTTTCCTCGCCGAAGACGTGAGCGTCGAGACGGAGTGGAACATACCGCCGCGCGCCCGCAAGCAACAGCGGCGGCTGCTGCTGACCGGCTCGATCGCGGCGGGTGACCTCGACCGCGACATGTATGCGATGTACCACCCGCCCACCCCGGCCGGGCTGTCCGACGATCCCGAGCGGCGGGCCTATGCGTCGGTGACCGTGCTGGAGTGCGACGACCCGGCGGCGCCGACCGAGGTGCTGGTGATGGAACGAGAACCCAAGAGCCACGGGGTTTTCGATGCGATGCCGTTTGCGCTGACGCCAGGGCCGCCGTTCCCGACGAAGGCCCTGCGCGAATCGATCGACGCGGCGGCGGCCGACATCGCGGCCGGCCTGCCTGCCCTTCCGCAGTCCGCTGTGATCGACATCCTGCTGCGCCGCCCACCGCGCACCGGTTCGCCGTTGCCGCGCACCGAGGACTGCGTCGCGAACATCACCGCCGCACTGCTGGCGCTGGATTCGTCGTATGTCGCGGTGCACGGTCCGCCCGGCACCGGCAAGACGCACACTGCGGCCTGGGTCATCGCCGCCCTGGTCAACGAGCACGGCTGGCGTGTCGGCGTCGTCGCGCAGTCACATGCCGTGGTGGAGAACCTCTTTCGCGACATCATCGGCGCGGGCGTGGAGGCGTCGCTGGTGGCCAAGAAACGCGGTGGCACCGGCCCGTGGACGGAGATCGACGAGAAGACCTACCCCGCGTTCATCGCCACCAATGATGGCTGTGTGATCGGAGGTACCGCTTGGGATTTCGCCAACTCGTCCCGGGTGCCACCGGCCAGCCTTGACCTACTCGTCATCGAGGAAGCCGGCCAGTTCTGTGTGGCCAACACCGTCGCCGTCGCGCGGGCGGCGCGCAATCTGCTGTTGCTCGGCGATCCGCAGCAGCTCCCCCAGGTCAGCCAGGGCACCCACCCCGAACCGGTGGACGACTCGGCGCTCGGCTGGCTGGTCGACGGACGTCACACGCTGCCGGAGGAACTCGGGTACTTTCTGGACCGTTCCTACCGGATGCACCCGGCGGTGTGCACTGCGGTGTCCCGACTGTCCTACGACAATCGGCTGCACTCGGTCGAAGAGCGCACCGCCGCTCGCCACCTCGCGGGCGTCCGGCCCGGGGTGCAGGTGATGACCGTCGACCACGACGGCAACTCGACCGACAGCCGCGAAGAGGCGGAGGCGATCATCTCCGCGATCAGCGGCATGCTCGGATCGGCCTGGACCGACGAGGACGGCACCCGGCCGCTGAGGGCCGCCGACGTGTTGATCGTGACCCCGTACAACGCACAGGTGGTGCTGCTGCGGCGGTTGCTCGACGCGGCGGGACTGACCGACGTACAGGCCGGCACGGTGGACAAGTTCCAGGGGCGGCAGGCCCCGGTGGTGTTCGTCTCGCTGGTGGCGTCGTCGATCGCCGAGGTGCCGCGCGGAATCTCCTTTCTGCTCAATCGCAATCGGCTCAACGTCGCGGTCAGCCGGGCGAAGTATGCGGCGGTCATCGTTCGGTCGGCGATGCTCACCGAGTATCTGCCGTCGACCCCCGCCGGGTTGGTGGAGTTGGGGGCTTTCTTGGCGATGTGTGATAAACCCACGAAGTGAGTTCTTCGCTGCCCGAACGGCTCCAGGCGATCGTGGGTGCCGCGCACGTCATCACCGACGCTGATGTCCTCGACGGCCGCAGCGCCGACCACACCGGGCGTTATCGAGGTAAGGCCAGCGCGCTGGTTCGGCCCGGTTCGGACGACGAGGTCGCCGCGGTGCTGCGGGTGTGCCGCGACGCCGGGGTGTCGGTGACGGTGCAGGGCGGCCGCACCTCGCTGGTGGCGGGGACGGTGCCTGAGAACGACGACGTGCTGCTGTCGACCGAGCGGCTCACGCAGATAGGCGATGTCGACGTCATCGAGCGGCGGATCCGGGTCGGGGCCGGGGTGACAGCGGCTGCCGTACAACGTGCGGCCGCGGTGGCAGGTCTGCTGTTCGGTGTCGATCTCGCCGCGCGTGATTCGGCAACGGTCGGCGGGATGGCGTCCACCAACGCGGGCGGTCTGCGCACCGTGCGCTACGGCAACATGGGTGAGCAGGTGCTCGGCCTTGATGTTGCGCTGCCCGACGGGTCGGTGGTGCACCGCCACAGTCAGGTGCGGGCCGACAACACCGGCTACGACCTGGCGTCGCTGTTCATCGGCGCCGAAGGCACGCTCGGGGTGATCACCGCCCTGGACCTGCGCTTGCACCCGGTGCCCGCGCATCGCGTGACGGCGGTGTGCGGATTCGACGGGCTCGATGCGCTGGTCGCGGCGGGACGCGCCCTGCGTGATACCGAATCCATTGCCGCCCTTGAGCTCATCGACGGCCGATCGGCAACGCTGGCCGCCGAGCACCTCGACGTGCCGGTGCCCACCACCGGCGACTGGTTGCTGCTGATCGAGTTGGCCGGCGAGATCGACCTGACCGAGCGGCTCGCCGATGCGTTGGCGGACGCCGAGCTGGCCGGTGAGCCGGCAGTGGGCGTCGACAGCACCGCCCAGCAGCGGCTGTGGCAGGTGCGCGAATCCACCGCGGAGGTGGTCGGGTTGTTCGGTCCGCCACTGAAATTCGATGTCTCCCTGCCCCTGTCGGTGATTCCGCCGTTCGCATCCGATTCCGCGGCGCTGGTCGCCGACCACGCGCCGGATGCGATCCCGGTGCTGTTCGGTCACATCGGTGAGGGCAATCTGCATTTGAACGTGCTGCGCTGCGGCGCCGAGCAGGAATCGCACCTGTACGCCGCGATGATGGAATTGATAGCAGCCCATGGCGGTAACGTCAGCTCCGAGCATGGGGTAGGCAGCCGCAAGCGGCACTACCTTCCCATGGCGCGCACGGACGAGGACATCGCGGCGATGCGAACGATCAAGGCAGCCTTCGACCCGACGGGCTATCTGAATCCCGCCGTGTTGTTCGACTGACGCGCCCAAACTGCAGATGTTGCACACGTTTCGCGAGTAGATGCGCGAACAAGTGCAGTCTCGGCGCCATCAGGGCCGCGGCCGAACCAGCACCGACTGCTGGATGACCCCGACCGCGCCGTCGTCGTCGAACAACGTGCCCACCGTCGTTCCAACGCCGTCGGGCCCGTACATCGTCTCGGCGCGAATACCGGTCCACTCCCCCACCGGTATTCGGTGAAGATGCACCACCAGGTCGGTGTTGAGGAAGGTGTACTTCCTGATGTCGATCTTGGAGCCGATGCCATTTGCGCAGTCGGCGACCGCGAACAGCCGCTCCAGCGGCGTGATCCCTTCGCCTTGCACGAGATCGGCCTGCGGCCGCAGCCACGATCCCCCCGGCCCGGGCGCCATGTGGTCGGTCAACCACAACCATTCCAGGCTGTGCACGTAATTGCGGTCGAAGTTGTCCGCGAGGTTGCGGTTCATGCCCTGCTCGCGAGACGCCAACGGCGCCACCGGTGCCGACAGCAGTGCCTTGGTGTCCAGCATCAGCATTCGCCACCCGCTGGCCCTGGCGACCGGACGTGGCCGCCCGTCCGGGCCCAGGCCCGACATCTCCGCGGACACCAATTCGATTTGCTTGCCGCTTCTCTCAACGGTCGCGGTCACCCACAGATCACCTTCGGCAGGCACTGGACCCAGCAAGTCCACGACCACCCGGCTGAGCCGGGTGTCACCGCGGTGCTGACACCGCTCCAAAGCGCGCACCAACAGCGCCGACACCGGCCCGGCGTGCTGAATGTGGGACGTCCACGTGCTGCGAACCAAATCGGTGGCCCGGAACTTCTCCCCCCGCGGATCGTCCGGGTCGACGAGTTCGTAATAGCTGTCGGTCATGCTCACCTTTCGATCGACGGGAAGCCCGCGCCGGGGATCTCGACCCTGACCGTATCGACGCACGACCGCCGCGTGCCGACGAGCCGCTGCGGATACGCCTCGGAACTGGAAACCAGGAACAGGGTGCGCCGGTCCGGTCCGCCGAGCATGCAGGCGATCGCAGCTCGGTCACCGATGTCGATCCGATCGGTGACCGCACCGCCGTCCACGATCCGCTCAAATTGATGCGCCAGCGTCATCGACGTCCACACCCCGCCGGCTTCGTCGAGCGCGATCCCGTCCGGGGGGCCGTCCAGGCCGTGGGCGAAAACTCTTCGCCCAGATAATTCGCCGCCGGCGTCGATGTCGTATGCGGTCAAGCGCCGGCCGATCGACTCCGCGACGATCAGGGTACCGCCGTCGGGCGTGATCACCATGCCGTTGGGGAAGTCGAGATCGTCGGCGACCACCGTCACCGAATCGTCGAGATCGAGCCGCGCAATGATGCCACCCTCACGCGCCTGCGAGCCGACGTAGGCCCGGCCGTGCGCGTCGACCACCATGTCGCCGAGGTTGGCCGGCGCGATTGCGGACAAATCCGCGATCTGGGTGACCACGTCCCCGTCGTAACTCAGCAGCACACGGAGTTCGGTGGACACGACCAGCAGCGTGCCATCGGGCCGAAATCCCAAACCGGCCGGCGCGTGGCCTGGGAGTTCCAGAGTGGTCACCGACCCGTCGAGAGTGATGGTATGAACGGCTTCGCCGAGCATGTCGGACAACCACAGCAGGCCCTCGAACCAGCGCGGGCCTTCGCCGAAGCAAAATTCGACGGCAAGCTCAGCTCGGGACAACGAGCCGAGGACCGTCATGCCGTACCTTTACAAAACATCCCACAAGTGTCACGCTCCGTACGTGGCACTGTCAACGACCCACGCGTTATCGGAGGCCTGAGCCTGTGTGGTGTTATCGGCTTGTCGCGCCGTACACGTTCGAGCGGGTCACGGTCCCCGAACCGCCGCAGGACCGTCTGCGCGACGGGCAGGTGCTGCTGAAGTTCCTCGCCGCAGGCATCTGCGGCAGCGACATCCCCGGCTTCAAGGGTGTGCAGGGCCGCCTGCCCGGTGACACCGGGGCACTGGCCGCCGAGATGGCCGGCTTCCCGGTGCACGAGATCGTCGGCGAGGTGCTGGCCACTGCCCACCCCGATCACCGGACCGGTGACCGGGTCGTCGGCTGGGCGTCCGGCTTCGACGGCCTGATGGAGTTCGTCATGTCCGACGGCGATGGGCTGGCCCCCTACGATCCCGCCCTGCGTCCCGAACACGCGGTCGGGCTGCAGCCGCTGGCCTGCATTCTCTATGCGCTCGAACAGCTTCCGCCGTTGGCGGGCAAGCGGGTCGCGGTGATCGGGCAGGGTTCGATCGGGCTGCTGTTCTCGTATGCGGCGAAGGCCGCCGACGCCGCGCATGTCATCGGCGTCGACCCCATCTACCGCGACGACATCGCCGCGAAGTTCGGCGTGGACACCGTCGTGCGGTCCACCAGCGACCGCTGGGTGGTGCACCTGAGCGTGCATGACAAACCCGACGTCGTCATCGAAGCCGTCGGTCATCAGGTGGCGACGCTCAACAACGCAGTCGAAGCCGCCGGATTCGGCGGTACCGTGTTCTACTTCGGTGTGCCCGACGATGACAGCTACCCGATCAGCATGCGCACCATGTTGCGCAACAACCTCACACTGAAATCCGGTGTGACACTGGAGCGCCGGCGAGTCCTCGATGCCGCCGACGCCTTCGCCCGCGAACATCCGGATCTGCTGAGCAAGTATGTCACCCATACCTTTGACGTGACCGACGTGCAGGATGCCTTCGAGTTCGCCTGCCGCCCGACCCCGGGGCGGGTCAAGATCTCGATCGTGGCCTCATGATCGCCGGCCGGTTGCAGCAGGCGCTCGCCGACAAGGCGCAGGTGTGGGGTGGCTGGATCACCGGACCGTCGTTCCTCGGGCCGGACGAATTTGCGCACGCCGGTTACGATTACGTCGGCTTCGACATCCAGCACGGCTATCTCGATGACGCCGACGTTGCGCTGATCCTTCGTCGCATGGAGTACGTCCCGATCGCCACCGCAGTCCGGGTCCCATCGGCGGCCGCCGCGCCGATCGGGCGCGTGCTCGACGCGGGCGCCGACGCGATCATCGTCGCGATGGTCGACCGCCCCGAGCAGGCCGCCGAAGCGGTGGCCGCAACCCGCTACGCCCCCGAGGGAATTCGTAGTTTCGGCCCGCTGCGGGCCGGTCTCGGAATCGACCCGGCCGCGCTGGCAGATCGGGTCAGTGTGTTCGCGATGATCGAGACGGCGGCCGGTCTGGATGCCGTCGCCGACATCTGTGCGGTGCCGGGCTTGGCCGGTGTCTACGTCGGGCCCGCAGACCTGGCGATCTCACTGGGAGAAGGCGTCGTCAGGGCCGTCAGCCAGCCCAAGGTCCGCGACGGGATCGTGCGCGTCCAGCAGGCGGCGGCAGCGGCGGGTGTCGTCGCCGGAATCCACGCCGGCGACGGGGTGACAGGAAAGGAATTGGCCACGTTGGGCTTTCAGCTGATCACTCTGGCTCCGGAGTCGCAGGCGTTGCGGCGTGGGGCGATAGCACATCTCACCGAAGCCGGGGGTCGGGCATGACCAAAGTCGCACTGGTCACCGGCGCGGCACGCGGACAGGGAGCGGCGTTGGTCAGACGGCTGCGCGCTGACGGGTTTCAGGTTGCGGCGGCCGACCGGCTGATCGACGACCTGCGCACCCAGATCGAAGCCATCGACGACCCCGGTGTGATCGCTGTCGAGCTGGACGTCACCTCTGAGCAGCTGTGGTCGACCGCGGTGGCCGAGGTGGTCGAGCGTTTCGGCGGCCTGAGCACACTGGTGAACAACGCCGGCGTGCTGCACCGGGCGCCGCTGTCCGAGGAGACCGCGGAAGGTTTCGAGAGCAGCTGGCGCTTCAACACTCTGGGCCCGTTCCTGGGCATCCGGGCGTCGCTCCCCCACCTCCGCAATGCCAAGGGAGCGGCGATCGTCAACACCTGCAGCACCGGCGCCATCCGGCCGTTCCCGTTCCACGCCGCTTACGGCTCCTCGAAATGGGCGTTGCGCGGCCTGACTCAGATCGCCGCGGCCGAGTTGGCCGGCGACGGCATTCGGGTCAATGCGGTGTTCCCCGGACCGATTGACACCCCGATGCTCGACGACACCGCCCGGCAGCGGCTGATCGAGCGGTCCTACAGCGGACGGCTCGGCCAGCCGATGGAAGTGGCTGACGCGGTGGCGTTCCTGGTGTCCGAGCACGCGTCGTTCATCACCGGATCGGAGCTTGTCGTCGACGGAGGACAGTGCCTGCGGATCGGCTGACCCCTCTGTCGGTCGGCATCATCGGCGCCGGCCCGGGCGGGCTGGCGTTGGGAATCTTTCTGGCCAAGGCGGGCTTTCGGGACTTCACGATCTTCGACCGTGAGGACGGCGTCGGCGGCACCTGGAGAATAAACACCTATCCCGGCCTGGCCTGCGATGTGAAATCGCACCTGTACTCCTACTCCTTCGACCTGAACTCCGACTGGAGCCGTTTGTGGCCGGGCCAACCCGAGCTGCTCGAGTACTTCGAACGCTCCACCGACCGGCACGGCCTGCGGCGACACCTGCGGCTGAACACCGAAATCGCGTCGGCACAGTGGAATTCCGACACGAGAACCTGGAACCTGACGGACACGGCTGGTGATCAGCACACCTTCGACATCGTCGTCTCGGCGGTGGGAATGTTCACCCGGCCGCTGCTACCCGAGTTGTCTGAGGAGGAGCCGTTCACCGGGACGCTGATGCACACCGCGCGGTGGGATCACTCGGTGGACCTCACCGGAGCGCGGGTAGCCGTACTGGGCACCGGGTCCACCGCATCGCAGCTGATGCCGGAGGTCGCCAAGCTCGCCGACAAGGTGTACTCGGTGCAGCGCTCCCCGACCTGGATCCTGCCGAAACCGGACCGGCCGTACACCGACCGGGAGCGCTGGGCGTTCAAGTGGATCCCGTTCGCCAAGAAGCTCTACCGCGCCCGCCTGTGGCTGCGCAGTGAACGCAACATCTCGGTGATCGAGAACGGCAGCGATAAAACCCATGAGTTCACAGACGTCTCGCTGCGGTACCTGGAATCGTCGGTCGCCGACCCCGATCTGCGCGCCAGACTCACCCCGGATCATCCGCTGGGCTGCAAGCGGCTGGTGTTCGCGACCGACTACCTGTCCACGCTGAGCCAGCCGCATGTCGAGGTGGTGTCGAGCCCGGCTCGCTCGCTGCGGGCGCGCTCACTGGTCACCGCGGACGGTTCAGAACTGGACGTCGATGTAGTGCTGTGCGCCACCGGCTATGCCGCCACCGATTATCTGGGTCAGATCGAGGTCACCGGCGAGGGCGGCCGATCGCTGCACGACACCTGGCGCGACGGCGCCTTCGCCTATCTGGGCATGGCAGTGCCGGGGTTCCCGAACTTCTTCATGCTGTATGGACCCAACACCAACGTCGGCTCCAACAGCGTGATCTTCGTCCTCGAGGCGCAGGCGCACTACATCGTGCGGGCCCTGAAGCACCTGCACCGCACTCGGTGTCGTTACGTCGCGGTGCGCGCCAACACCATGGCTGCCTTCCTGGCCGACATCGACCGGTGGATGGCAGGCACCGTGTGGATGACCAGGTGCAGCAACTACTTTCGGGCGCCCAACGGCCGCGTGGTCACCCAGTGGCCGCGTAGCGCCGGCACCTTCTGGGCGATGACCCGGCGTTTTCGCCCGCGCGACTACACGTTCACACCACCGGGCGGCTAGCCGTGGAACCCGACCCCGAAATTCTGCGTCGGCTCGACCCCGCGCTGCATCCGTTCGCCGCCACGCGCACGGACCTGTCGCTGAACAGCCTTACCGCTGTTCGTGACTCGCTCGACACCCGACGCGCCGAAGCCGCCAGGCAAATCGGCACCACCGGCGTCGACATAGCCGATACCAACGTCGCGGGCGTCCCGGTGCGCATCTACCGCAGCGCGCCGTCACCTTCGCCGACCGTGATCTATTGCCACTCCGGGGCATTCGTGCTGGGTAATCTGGACACCGACCACCGCCAATGCGTCGAACTGGCCCGCCGCGGCGGCTGCACTGTGGTGTCCGTCGCCTACCGGCTGGCCCCCGAGAAGCCGTACCCCGCAGCGCTCGACGACGCCACGGCCGTATTGCGGTGGGCCTGGACAGCCGCCGAGACATTCGGGCTCGACCGCGACCGGTTGGTGCTGGCCGGGAACAGCGCGGGGGCGGTGCTGGCCGCCGGGCTCGCGCAGCGGGCTGCGGCCCAGGAGGTCCCGCCGATCGTGGGCCTGCTGCTGCACCAACCGGTGCTCGACGACCGCCCCACCGCATCGAAGGCGGAGTTCGCCGCGACACCGGGTTTGGACGGTGCGGCTGCCGCAGCGATGTGGCGGTACTACCTCGGCGAGGCCGAACCGAGCGCCGCCGCGGTGCCCGCTCGGAGTCACCAAACCATCGGGGCGGCAAGCACCTTCATCACCTGCTCGGAGTTGGATCCGCTGCGGGACGAAGCACTGGACTACGCCCGTCGATTGATGCGCTCGGGCGTCCGCACCGACTTACACATCTTCGGCGGGACCTGCCACGGTTTCGACTCACTGTGTCCCGACTGGGAGGTCAGCAACGCTCTGCTGACGATGCAGGCCGACGCGCTCCGCCGCTTTTTCGGCCGATCATGACCTTTACAGATTTCGCTGTAACTGTCACGCTGGGTGGCGTGCACGAACTCGACGAACCGAACCGTCAGCGCCAGGTGACCGGGTCGCGTCAGCCGACGCCCGGGCCGGCCCGCTACCAGCTCGACGTCGTCGGCGCCCATGTGGCAGACGTGGTGGACTCGGCCGGCGGCTGGCTGTTCGACCGGGTGATGGCGGGCTGGGACGTGCGCGTTGCGGTCGCCGACGGCCGCGACATCGCGGCTCTCGACATCCTCGGAGTCCAGCCCGTCTCCCTCGGCGCGGTGTTGGGCGGCGGGACCACGCCGACGGCACTCGCGGTGGCCGGCGCGATGTGCAGGTCCAACGATCAGGTGCGCGACGCGCTGGCCGCCTCCACGCGCTCGGCCCATGCCGAAGCCCTCGTCTGGGGTGAGGTGTGGCCGGTCGGTCCCGGACGGCTCGGCACCGAGGTCCGCCACGAACTAAGCGCGGCGGCAAGGGTTTTCAAGGCGCAGGCGGCGTTCGCTGCCGGTCGGGATAAAACTGTCGCGCCGTTCGAGGTGTTCCGCAGCTACGGCCGGCTGGTTAGCACCGACTACCCGGACCTCTTGCCGGTGAGCTGAGGCGAGAACTAACGGTCGACGAAGATGTCGACGATCGGGTTGTCACCACCGCCGTAGCGCGACAGGTCCTCGACGCCGGCAGCGCGCAGCACCTCGGAGTCGATCAGGCAGCCGCCGTTGACCTTCGGACCCGGCGAGGTGATGATTTCGACGGCGGCGTCGGCCATGATCTGCGGGCTGCGCGACGACGCCAGGGCGTCCTCGAAGTCGGCCGAGTTGGCCACCGCGGAGGTCGCGATGTACGTCTCCGGCCACAGGCAGGTGAAACCGATTCCGGTGTCGGCATATTCGGCCGCCCAGCCCAGGGACAGCAGCGTCATCCCGTACTTGGACAGGGTGTAGGACGGGTGCGCACCCAGCCAGTGCGGGTTGAGGTTCAGCGGCGGGGCGATGGTGACGACGTGGCCGTTGGGCGACTTGCGCAGATGCGGCAGGCAGGCCTTGGTCAACAGGAACGTGCCCCGAATGTTGATCTGCTGCATGAGATCGAACTTCTTGGCCGACAACGCCTCGGTGGGGTCCGTGGAGATCGCGCTGGCGTTGTTGATGCAGATGTCGACCCCACCGAACTCCTTCACCGCGGCATCGACCGCGCGTGCGACGTCCTCTTCGCTGCGTACGTCGCCGACCACGGCGACAGCCTTACCGCCCGCCGCCTCGATCTCGGCGGCGGCGGTGTAGACCGTGCCGGGCAGCCTCGGGTGCGGCTCGGCGGTCTTGGCCAGCAGCACGACGTTGGCGCCGCGCCGGGCCGCACCGAGCGCGATGGCCAAGCCGATACCCCGGCTGCCCCCGGACACGACCAGCGTGCGGTCGGTGAGCGACTGCTTCTCGGCCATCATTCTCCTCGCTGAAAATTGCATTCTCTTTTTCGGCGAGCATAGTGCTCACTCGAGAAGAACGGGCCAGAGGGTGAGGACTCTGCAAACCTCAGCCTGGTCAGTCACCCGGCCTGGAGTGCCGGCCGTGGGTCTGGACCTCCGCGGAATCGTCGCGGTAGTGGCGCGCCGGTCGGGGCTCGCTCACATCACTGAGGCGATGTCGGGAGGCATCGTCATCAACGTGGAAACCGTTGTGCGTGAACTCAGTCGGGTCAACGGAGGGTTCGCGCTTCGAGGCCGGCCGGTGCCACATGATCACGTCGGTCGCGTCGTCATGAACGTCGGGCACCGGCGGGGCAACCGCTTGCCGCTCCACCACGTACTCGACGTACTCATCGTCGTCATAACCGTCGTCGTACACCGGGATCTCATCGGTGACCTCGTCACCTTCGTCCTTGCGCACCGGGGAGCGACCCAGACCGCCGAGGACGAACAGTGCCGCCACGATTCCGAACAACGCCGCGAACGCCGGCAGCAGCATTGACTGGGACAGCGCGGCGGAAAACGGGTCGTGCAGGAACGACGGAAGCTGCAGCACCGCCAGATCGCTCGGTGCGGCACCAGCCGGTGCGGCCGGCATCTCGTCGCTGATTCGGGACGCCATGAACGCGGCCATCCCGGCACTGCCCAGCACCGAACCGACCTGCCGGGTCGCGTTGTAGACCCCTGATCCGGCGCCAGCCAGGTGGGACGGCAGGTTGCGAGTGGCGGTGGCGGCCAACGGCGCCCAGATGAACGCCATCCCTACGCCCATCGCGGTCAGCGGCAAGACCAGCCGCCAGATCGGCGTCGTCGGCGTCATGTCCATGGACAACCACGTCAGGGCAATCGCCATCACCGAGAACCCGAACCCGAGGATCGGGCGCGGGTGCACCCGGTCGGTGAGTTTGCCCACGAACGGCGCGAGCACGCCGCTGGCCACCGCCATCGGCGCGATCAGCAGCGCCGAGCGCGTCGGCGACAGTCCGCACACCACCTGGGCGTAGAACATCACCGGCAGCATCATCGCCGTGACCACGAATCCGATGACCGCCACACCGACGTTGGACAGACTGAAGTCGCGGTCGGCGAACATCTGCAGCGGGATCAACGGTTCGTCGCGGTTGATCGACTGCCAGTAGACGAATGCGGTGAAGAAGCCGATGCCGGCGACGATCACCGCCCAGATCCACGCTGCCCAATGGTGCCCCTGGCCCTCCTGCAGGCCGAATACCACCAAGAACATGCCGATCCCCGACAACGCCACCCCGATGACGTCGAACTTGTGCTTGATCGTCGGCAGCGTGGGGATCAGCCACACCGCCAGCGCCAGCCCGACCACACCGACCGGGACGTTGACGAAGAAGATCCACTCCCAACCCAACCGGCCGACGAGCACGCCGCCGACCAGCGGTCCGAAGAGCGTGGCCACCCCGGCGGTCGCGCCCCACAGGCTCATCGCCACACCGCGCCGCCCCGGCGGGAAGATGCGGGTGATCGTAGAGAGGGTCTGCGGCGTCAGCAGTGCCGCGCCGAGCCCCTGCACTACGCGCGCGGCGATCAGCATCTCGATGGAGCCGGCCAGCCCGCACCACAGCGAGGAAGCAGTGAAGACGGCCAACCCGGCGATGTAGAGATTTTTCGGCCCGAAGCGGTCACCGAGGCGCCCGGCCAGCAACAGCGGCACGGCATAGGCCAGCAGGTAGGCGCTGGTCACCCAGATCACGGTGTCGTAGTCGGTGATCTGCAGCCCGTCCATGATGCTCGGGTTGGCGACCGCGACGATCGTCGAGTCGACCAGGATCATGAAAAAGCCGACCAGCATGGCCCACAGGGCATGCCACGGATTGGCGGGCACGTCGGGCACCGCTTCCGGATCGGGGTCCAAGTCCACGTCCGGCGCCGGGCCGGCCATGTTCCCGGTCATATCCACTACCTCGTTTCGGCTACTGCGACGGCATCGGCATGCGCTGACGAACCCGCGACAAACTTCGTCGGCCCCCGCGCCTCATCGATCTGCAGCAACACCACGTGCGTAACGCCGTCGCACCTGAGGTGCTTCCGGCCGGCCGTCACGCATGCCAGATCGAGACTATCGGGGCGTCGAGCGGGTACCCGGCGGTGGGCCTGACCAGAACCGGCCCACTAACCCGATTTCCAGCGCAGGAGGAGCCATGCATTCGGATCGCTTTCGGCCATTGGTGGACGCGAAGGGTCCGTTCGTCTCGATCTATTTCGATGACTCTCATGACACCGAGGATGCGGCCGCACAGCTCGACGCGCGGCTGCGCGACATTCGCAAGCAGCTCGAGGAGCAAGCCGTCGACGGCTCGGTGATCGAGGCCATCGACAGCGCGGTGCGCGGCACCCACCCGCCGGTCGGCCGCAGCGGCCGGGCGGTGATCGCCACCGGCGACACCGTCGTGCTCGACGAACACCTGATCCGTCCGCCGGCGACCACGGTCGTGCGCGTGTCCGAATTGCCGTATCTGGTGCCGATTGTCGAGCACGGCCTCGAGCACACCGCCTATCTGCGGGTCGCCGTCGATTCGGCGGGCGCCGACATCAGCGTCCATTACGCCGGCCGGGTCAACAACGAGACCGTCGATGGCGACGGCTATCCGGTGCACAAGGCCAAGTCGTCCGAGGGACATGAATACGGCAAGGAGCAGGCGGTCGAAGAGGCTGTTCGCAAGAACATCCGTGAGGTGGCCGACAGAGTCACTCACCTCGTCGACCAGACCGGAGCGGGGCTGGTGTTCATCGAGGGCGAGGTCAGCGCGCGCACCGAACTGGTCGCTGCACTGCCCGAGCGGGTCGCCGAGGCGGCCGTACAACTGGAGGGCGGCGGACGGGCTGCGGGCACCGACGAGGCGGAGGTCCATCACGAGATCGGTCAGGCGTTCCTCATGCGCCGGCTGACGACCATCGATGACGCCGCGCAACGGTTTGCCGCCGGGCGCGGCACCGGGCTGGCTGTCGAAGGCCTGGCCGACGTGACCGCCGCTCTGCGAGACGGTGCCGTCGACACGCTGATCATCGGTGACGTCGCCGACGCCACCGTCGTCGCCGACGCGGACCTGGCGCTGATCGCCGCCGACGCCGACGCACTGTCCGACCTAGGAGTGGCCGCTGAGCACACGTTGCGCGCCGACGAGGCCCTGCCGATCAAGGCGGTGGCCATCGACGCCGCGCTGGTACGCACCGATGAGCGGATGAGCCCGGCCGACGGCGTCGGAGCGGTGTTGCGGTATGCGGAGAACAGTTCGGCTTAAGGTGTCTCGTCATCGGCGCCGCCGACGGCGAGCAAGGCCAGCAGCGCGATGCCGACACCGGCGGTCATCACCACCGACAGCGCGACCTCGTCGTTGCCCATCAGGCCCACGACCGGTGCGATCGCCGCACCAACACCGAACTGCGCGGCGCCCAGCAGCGCCGCGGCAGTCCCGGCCGCTTCGTGGTGACGCGACAACGCGACCGCCGGCGCGTTCGGGATGACGAATCCCATCATCGCCAGGACCGCCCACACCGGCACCAGGAAGCCGTACATGCCGCCGGTGTGGGTGACCGACAGCGCGATGAAGACCGTGCCCACCACGGTCGCAGCGGCCAGCGCCCACACCAGGATGCGTTGCGGTGAGAACCGGCGCAGCAGCACGACATTGACCTGAGTGGCAGCGACGAATGCGATTGCGCCCGCGCCGAATACCAGCGCGAACGTCTGCTGATCCAGACCGTGTCGGCCCTGCAGGACGAACGGGGCGCCGGCGATATAGGCGAATAGTCCAGCCATCCCGAGCGCTCCGACGACGACCAGAGCGACGAAGCGTAGATCGCGCAGCAGGCTCGCATAGGTCGCCGCGATCGAACGCACCTGAAGCGGGCGGCGACTGCGGATCGGCAGTGTCTCCGGCAACGCGAGCGCCGCGATCAGCAGTAGCGCGCCCGCCAGCACGAAGAGCACCGCGAATACCCAGTGCCAGGACGCTTTCAGCAGCACCGCCGCGCCCAGCGACGGCGCGAGGATTGGCGCCACCCCGAGGATCAGCATGAGCCGCGACATCACGGTGGCGGCTGCGGTGTTGTCGAACAGGTCACCGACGACGGCGACGGCAACCACCGCCGCGGCGGCCGCGCCCATCCCCTGCAGCCCGCGGGCCAGACTCAGCACCGCGATGTCGGGCGCGAACAAACACAACACGGAGGCCAGCATGTGCAAGGCGATGCCGGCCATCAGCGGGCGGCGACGGCCGAGCGAATCCGACAGCGGACCGATGATGAGCTGACCGAGCGCCAGGCCGGCCAGCGTGCCGGTCAGCGTCAGCTGCGCCACCGACGAGGACACCCCGAGCTCGTCGGCGATGCGCGGCAGCGCAGGCAGATACATGTCGATGGTCAGCGGTCCCAGCGCCACCAGCGCGCCCAGCACGAGAATCATCCGCAACCGACTGGGGGCTGGCACCTGCGCGGTCACCGGCGTCGCGTTGCGGCTGGCAGTCACAGTTCGCGATGTTGCCATGCACACCCACAGCACGCCCACGCGATTATTTGTTCCGCCTGCGGCTATTCGACCTGTGGTGATAGGGATCACCGCGGGGCACCTTTCTGCGGGGGTCGTTCGTTTAGCCTGGGAGCACGCAGACCAGGCACGACCAGGAGGCACGCGCATGAAGGTCCGCCGACGAGGCAGTTCCCCGGAACGGTTGCCCGCCCAGGTCGAGGATGACGCGACCATGTCCGCGCGAGTGCTCTCCCAGATCATCGAGCGCAGCACTCGAGCCCAGGCGCCGGCGATCAAGGCCTACGTCGCCCGGCTGCGCCGCTCGAACCCCGAGGCGAGCCCCGCCGAGATCGTCACCAAGCTCGAGAAGCGCTATCTGGCCGCCGTGATGGCCAGTGGTGCCGCCGTCGGGTCGGCGGCCGCGTTCCCCGGGATCGGCACACTGGCGGCTTTGTCAGCGGTGGCTGGCGAGACGCTGGTGTTCCTGGAGGCCACCGCGGTGTTCGTCCTCGCCGTCGCCGATGTCCACGGCATCCCGCTCGAGCAGCGGGAGCGCCGCCGGGCACTGGTGCTGGCAGTGCTCGTCGGCGAAGAGAGCAAGGGCGCGATCACCGACCTGATCGGCCCGAGCCGCACCAGCGGTGCGTGGCTGGCCGAGGGCGCCGAGATGATCCCGCTGCCCGCGTTGTCACAGCTGAACACCCGCCTGATGCGGTACTTCGTGAAGCGCTTCGCGCTCAAGCGTTCGGCGATGGCGTTCGGCAAAATGCTGCCCGTCGGCATCGGCGCCGCGGTCGGTGGCGGCGGCAACCGAATGATGGGCAACAAGATCGTGAACAATGCCCGCGCCGCGTTTGGGCCTGCGCCCAGTCGGTGGCCGGTGAGCCTGCACCTGCTGCCGGCGATCGAGCCTGGCGGATAACCATCCGCCGACCCCGTCGACGAGTTGCCGCACCACCTCTGGGCATGAAGCTGACGCGCTTCGGGAACCCCGGAGAAGCGATAGCCTTTTAGACGGCGGCCATGTGTCGGGCTGAAGAGTGGGGCAAACCGTCCAAGCACGGCTTGCCCGGACGAAGGAATTGAGGCGAGCAACTGCCGTGAGCAGTACTAGTTCACCATTCGGACAGAACGAATGGCTGGTCGAGGAGATGTACCGCAAGTTCCGCGAGGACCCCTCCTCGGTCGACTCGAGTTGGCATGAGTTCCTGGTCGACTACAACCCCGAGCCGACGGCCGGCTCGACCGCCGGCGGTAACGGTCAGACGGCCAGGCTCGCCGCACCGGTGTCCCCGCCGGAACCGGCGCCGGCTCCGCCGCCGGCCAAGCCGGCCCCCGCCCAGACCGCTCCGGCCGGCAACGGCGCTTCGGCGTCCGCCCCCGCCAAAGCCCCCGCGAAAGAGGCCCCGCCCAAGGAGCCGGCACCCAAGGCAGCACCGGCGTCGTCGTCGGACGGCGGTGACGAAACGCAGGTGTTGCGTGGGGCGGCGGCTGCGGTCGTCCGCAACATGAACACCTCGCTCACGATCCCGACCGCGACCAGCGTGCGGGCCATCCCGGCGAAGTTGATGATCGACAACCGCATCGTCGTCAACAACCACCTCAAGCGCACTCGCGGCGGCAAGGTGTCGTTCACCCACCTGCTGGGCTACGCGATCGTGCAGGCGGTCAAGAAGTTCCCCAACATGAACCGCCACTACGCCGAGATCGACGGCAAGCCCAACGCGGTCACCCCCGCGCACACCAATCTGGGCCTGGCCATCGACCTGCAGGGCAAAGATGGCAAGCGCTCGCTGGTCGTCGCCGCGATCAAGAACTGCGAGACCATGCGGTTCGGCCAGTTCATCGCCGCCTACGAGGACATCGTGCGGCGCGCTCGTGACGGCAAGCTGACTGCCGAGGATTTCGCCGGTGTGACGATTTCGCTGACCAACCCCGGCACCATCGGCACCGTGCACTCGGTGCCCCGGTTGATGTCGGGTCAGGGCGCGATCGTGGGCGCGGGCGCGATGGAGTATCCGGCCGAGTTCCAGGGCGCCAGCGAGGAGCGCATCGCCGAGCTCGGCATCGGCAAGCTGATCACGCTGACGTCGACCTACGACCACCGCATCATTCAGGGTGCGGAGTCCGGCGACTTCCTGCGGACCATCCACGAGCTGTTGCTGTCCGACGATTTCTTCGACGAGATCTTCTTCGAGCTGGGCATCCCCTACGAGCCGGTCCGCTGGCGCACCGACAACCCCGATTCGATCGTCGACAAGAACGCCCGCGTCATCGAACTGATTGCCGCCTACCGCAACCGCGGCCACCTGATGGCCGACATCGACCCGCTGCGCCTGGACAAGACCCGGTTCCGCAGCCACCCCGATCTCGATGTCAACACCCACGGCCTGACGTTGTGGGACCTCGACCGGGTTTTCAAGGTCGACGGGTTCGCCGGCAAGGAGTTCAAGAAGCTGCGCGACGTGCTCGGGCTGCTGCGTGACGCCTACTGCCGCCACATCGGCGTGGAGTACACCCACATCCTCGAACCCGAGCAGCAGAAGTGGCTGCAGGAGCGCATCGAGGTCAAGCACGAAGGGCCGACGGTCGCGCAGCAGAAGTACATTCTGTCCAAGCTGAATGCCGCCGAGGCGTTCGAGACCTTCCTGCAGACCAAATATGTTGGGCAGAAGCGGTTTTCACTCGAGGGCGCGGAGACCGTCATCCCGATGATGGATGCCGCGATCGATCAGGCCGCCGAGCATGCTCAGGACGAGGTCGTGATCGGCATGCCGCACCGCGGCCGTCTCAACGTGCTGGCCAACATCGTCGGCAAGCCCTACTCGCAGATCTTCAGCGAGTTCGAGGGCAACCTGAACCCCTCGCAGGCGCACGGCTCCGGTGACGTGAAGTACCACCTCGGCGCCCGCGGCGACTACATCCAGATGTTCGGTGACAACGACATCGAGGTCTCACTGACGGCCAACCCGTCGCACCTCGAGGCTGTCGACCCGGTGATGGAAGGCATCGTTCGGGCCAAACAGGATCTGCTGGACAAAGGAACCGGTGAGGACGGCTTCACCGTCATGCCGATGATGCTGCACGGCGATGCGGCATTCGCCGGTCAGGGCGTGGTGGCCGAGACGCTGAACCTGGCCCTGCTGCGCGGCTACCGCACGGGCGGCACGATCCACATCATCGTCAACAACCAGATCGGCTTCACCACCTCCCCCCTGGACTCGCGCAGCTCGGAGTATTGCACCGACGTGGCAAAGATGGTGGGAGCACCCATCTTCCACGTCAACGGCGACGACCCGGAGGCCTGCGTCTGGGTAGCGCGACTGGCGGTGGACTTCCGTCAGAAGTTCAAGAAAGACGTCATCATCGACATGCTGTGCTACCGCCGTCGCGGACACAACGAGGGTGACGACCCGTCGATGACCCAGCCGTACATGTACGACGTCATCGACACCAAGCGCGGCGTGCGCAAGACCTACACCGAAGCCCTGATCGGCCGTGGCGACATCTCGATGAAAGAGGCCGAGGACGCGCTGCGCGACTACCAGGGTCAGCTGGAGCGGGTGTTCAACGAGGTCCGCGATCTCGAGAAACACGAGGTCGAACCCAGCGAGTCGGTCGAAGAAGACCAGATGATCCCGCGTGGAATGACCACCGCGGTGGACAAGTCGCTGCTGGCCCGTATCGGCGATGCGCATCTGGCGTTCCCCGAGAACTTCAGCGTGCACCCGCGCGTCAAGCCGGTGCTGGAGAAGCGCCGCGAGATGGCCTACGAGGGCAAGGTCGACTGGGCGTTCGCCGAACTGCTGGCGCTTGGAACATTTTTGGCCGAAGGCAAGCTGATCCGGTTGTCCGGACAGGACACTCGGCGGGGCACGTTCACCCAGCGGCACTCGGTGATCATCGACCGCAAGACCGGCGCGGAGTTCACGCCGCTGGACCTGCTGACCATCAACCCGGACGGCGCGCCCACCGGCGGCAAGCTGCTGGTGTACGACTCGGCGCTGTCGGAGTATGCGGCGGTCGGATTCGAATACGGCTACTCCGTTGGCAACCCCGACGCGCTGGTGCTGTGGGAAGCGCAGTTCGGCGACTTCGTCAATGGTGCGCAGTCGATCATCGACGAGTTCATCAGCTCCGGCGAGGCGAAGTGGGGCCAGCTCTCCGATGTGGTGCTGCTGCTGCCGCACGGCCACGAAGGTCAGGGCCCCGATCACACATCGGGTCGCATCGAGCGGTTCCTGCAGCTGTGGGCCGAGGGTTCGATGACGATCGCGCTACCGTCGACCCCGGCGAACTATTTCCACCTCTTGCGCCGGCACGGCCTGGACGGGGTGCACCGTCCGCTGATCGTCTTCACGCCGAAGTCCATGCTGCGCAACAAGGCTGCCGTCAGCGACCTTCGGGACTTCACGGAGCAGAAGTTCCGGTCGATCATGGAGGAGCCGACGTACACCGACGGCGACGGCGACCGCAACAAGGTCACCCGAATCCTGTTGACCAGCGGCAAGATCTACTACGAGCTGGTGGCGCGTAAGGGCAAGGACACGCGCGACGACGTCGCGATCGTGCGGGTGGAGCAGCTCGCGCCGCTGCCGAAGCGGCGGCTCAGCAACACCTTGGATTCGTATCCCAATGCCAAGGAGTTCTTCTGGGTGCAGGAGGAGCCGGCCAACCAGGGCGCCTGGCCGACGTTCGGCCTGACGCTGCCAGAGTTGTTGCCGGAGAAGCTGACCGGGATCAAGCGGATCTCACGGCGCGCCATGTCGGCGCCGTCGTCCGGCTCCTCGAAGGTGCACGCCGTCGAGCAGCAGGAGATCATCGACGAGGCGTTCGGCTAGCGCTCAGCCCGCGAGTGTGCGGACTGATACGCCGCGACCGGCGATTCGCGGATGAAACCGCACACTCGACCTAGTCGAACGCCGACTGCGAGGGTTATGCGCACGAAATCGCACTGCTCCGTGCGCAAGGCTCACACTCGAGCTAGTCAGCCCGCGAGTGTGCGGACTGATACGCCGCGACCGGCGATTCGCGGATGAAACCGCACACTCGACCTAGTCGAACGCCGACTGCGAGGGTTATGCGCACGAAATCGCACTCTTCCGTGCGCAAGGCTCACACTCGAGCTAGTCGGCCCGCGAGTGTGCGGACTGATACGCCGCGGCCGGCGATTCGCGGATGAAACCGCACACTCGAGCCAGTCGAGCCGCGCCCCGGCCCGCGAGTGTGCAGCTAGTAGCCGAAGTTGTTCAGGAACGGCAGCGGGATCGGCGAATTGCCTGCTGCCAGGTCCTGCATCGCCCGCGGGCAGAAGAACGAGACGGCAATTCCGGTGAACATGGTGGCCGCGCCCAGCGGACGGCCCATCCGGTCGGCGACGGTGGAGGCGATATCGGCGGTGTTCTGGCTGCGGTCGGCGAGCAGCGGGCAGATCGACTGCCCCATCTCGACGGCCTGAGCAGGGTCCATATCGGTGATGCCGGCATTGCCCAACGCAGCCAGGAAGTCATCGGTGCTGGTGTCGGCCTGCGCGGGCGCGGCCAGGGCAACAGCTCCGGCGATCAATCCGGCGACCGCCCCGGCACTGGCCATACGGCGAAATGTCATGCTCTAAGCATCGCGGTCGGCCATCCCCCTGTTACCCGCGGGGTGCCCACCCGATAGCCTGAGCCCATTCGACACACGTCCAATAACGTGAGGAGTCCTTCATGCAGGGGTTTGCCGGGAAAGTAGCCGTTGTGACCGGGGCCGGGTCCGGCATCGGTCAGGCACTGGCAATCGAGTTGGGCCGATCGGGCGCCAAGCTGGCCATCAGCGATATCGATACCGACGGGCTTGCGGTCACCGAGGAGCGTCTCAAGGCCATCGGCGTCGACGTCAAGGCGGACCGGCTCAACGTCACCGAGCGCGAGGCGTTCCAGGCCTACGCCGACGGCGTCAAGGCGCACTTCGGCAAGGTCAACCAGGTCTACAACAACGCCGGCATCGCGTACTCCGGTGATGTCGAGATCAGCCAGTTCAAGGACATCGAGCGGGTGATGGACGTCGACTTCTGGGGCGTCGTCAACGGCACCAAGGCCTTCCTGCCCTATCTGATCGAGTCCGGTGACGGTCACGTGGTCAACGTCTCCAGCCTGTTCGGCATCTTCTCGGTCCCGGGTCAGGCCGCCTACAACGCGGCCAAGTTCGCGGTGCGCGGGTTCACCGAGGCGTTGCGTCAGGAGATGATCCTGGCCAAGCACCCGGTGAAGGTGACGACGGTGCATCCGGGCGGGATCAAGACCGCGATCGCGCGCAACTCCACCGTGGCCGAGGGGCTCGATCAGGCCGCGATGGCGACAGCGTTCGACAAGAAATTGGCAAAGACGACACCGGAACGCGCGGCCGTGGTCATCCTCGACGCCGTCCGCAAGAACAAGGCCAGGGTGCTGGTGGGCGCGGACGCCAAGATCCTCGACGTGATCGTCCGCATCACCGGCTCCGGCTACCAGAAGCTGTTCTCCACCGTGCTGCCCAAGCTCGCCCCACCGATGCGCTGAATCCGCTAGCGCCCCAACGGGTGTGCCGATAGCCACCCTTCGGCGACCGAACGCGGGTCGCGGCCGTCGGCGACGTGATGGCGCATGTCGACCAGCGAGCCGGTGTCGAGGACACCGGCCAGTTCGTTGATCGCACGGACCTGCCGATCGTCGAGTTCATTGCGCCGGTAGAGCGGCACAATGTTCTCGGCCACCACCAGCTCCGGCTTGCGGTCGGCCAGCACGACGACATCGCTGGGCACGCCGGTGTCAGCGGTTCCCGTCCAGCCGGCGGTGATCTCGCCCGCCCGCAACGCAGCGAACATCGCTGCGGCATCGGGGAACTCGCGTGCCGGCGCCCAGGTACAGCCACCGACTGCAGTCGGTAACCCCCGGACGTGTGCGACGGCCCCGACGCGCAGCCCGGCACAGTGACTCACCAGCGCGGTCAGGTCGCGGCTGCCCCAGGCGGTGGCCGTCGCATCGGTGACCGCCAGCGCGGGCTTGTCCTCGGCGGCGGTGGTGTAGTCACCGGCGGCCACACCTTCGGGCAGGACCCCCAACAGCGCTCGATACACCTGGGAATCCGATCGGGCCGTCGTACCCGGGGCGAACGTCTGCAGCAGCCTTCCGGTGAATCCCGGTACCACGCTGACCGTGCCGGAATCCAGCGCCTTCAGCGGATCGTCGACGATCTGCACGTGTGCCGCGCTGCCGTAGGAGCGCAGGGCGGCGGCGTACAGATTGGCCAGGAGGGTGTACTCCGGGTCCGCTGTCGCACCAACAGCCAGCGACGGCCCCGGAGTCGGCGACCCGCAGGCCACTGCCACCAGAACCAACAGTCCCAGCATCAGCCGGCGAAACATCGTCGGCCTCAACAGGTTTCGCCTCAGGATTCGGCGGCCGCAGCCACCGCCGCAGCCACCGCGGGTCCGACCCGGGGATCCAGCGGGCTCGGCACGATGTGATCGGCCGCCAAGTCGTCGCCGACGACCGAGAAAATCGCCTCTGCCGCTGCGACTTTCATCTTCTCCGTGATGCGCCGTGCACCCGCGTCCAACGCGCCACGGAAAACCCCCGGGAATGCCAGAACATTGTTGATCTGGTTCGGGAAGTCGCTGCGCCCGGTCGCCACGACCGCCGCGTGCTTGCGTGCCGCGTCCGGATGGATTTCGGGGTCCGGGTTGGACATCGCGAAGACAATGCCTCCCGGCGTCATCGTCGCGATGAACTCCTCGGGAACCAGCCCTGCCGAGACCCCCATGAACACATCCGCGCCGTTGAGCGCCTCGGCGATCCCACCCGTGAGCCCGCGTGGGTTGGTCCGGGCGGCCAGTTCTGCTTTGACCGAGTTCATGTCGCCGCGGCCGGTGTGCAGGATGCCCTGACTGTCCAACACCGTGATGTCGGTAATGCCCGCGGCCAGCAGGATGTTTGTGCAAGCAACGCCAGCCGCCCCTGCGCCCGACATGACCACCTTCAGCGAGTGCATGTCGCGATCGAGGAACTTGGTAGCGCCCATCAGTGCGGCGAGTACGACGATCGCGGTGCCATGTTGGTCGTCGTGCATGACAGGGCAGTCCAGTGCCTCGATCAGCCGCCGTTCGATCTCGAAACAGCGTGGCGCGGAGATGTCCTCCAGGTTGACCGCACCGAAGGTCGGGCGCAGGCGGATGATCGTCTCGACGATTTCGTCGGGATCCTTGGTGTCCAGGACGATCGGGATGGAGTCCAGACCGCCGAACGTCTTGAACAGCGCGGACTTCCCCTCCATCACCGGTAGCGACGCCGCCGGGCCGATATCGCCGAGGCCGAGGACCGCGGTACCGTCGCTGATCACCGCGACCAATCGGTTGGACCAGGTGTACTTCTTGGCCAGGGTGTGGTCGGATGCGATCGCGCGGCTGACCTGGGCTACGCCCGGTGTGTAGGCGATCGACAGCGCGCGCTGGGTGTCCAGCGGCGCCTTCAGCTCGACGGACAGCTTCCCGCCGACGTGAGCGGCGAAGATCTCTTCGTCGTCGATAACGACGCGGGGGGTACTCACTGTTTCGGACACGGCGTCAGGGTACTCGCCCCGAAAACCTCACCGACCAGGGTCTCCCCGCCGTGAAGTACTCCGGGAAGCCTACTGGCGCGTAACATTTCTGCGGGGCCCGTCATGGCCCTGCCTGCCGCTTGAGGGGAGGTTGGATCATGCCGTCGTTTCGCGCACGACCACAGGCTCTGCTCGGAGGAACTCGCTCCCGAACCGGCCCGGTCGATGCCAAGCGCATCCACGTCCCCGTCGCGCGGGCCATGGTCGACTGCGCCATCTATGTCGATGGCGCCCGGCTGGCCGGCAAGTACACGCATGCCGCGGCTTTGCAAAAGGTCCGCGAATTGGAGGCCTGCGGCCAGAAGGCGTTCGTCTGGATCGGCCTGCACGAACCCGACGAACATCAGATGCAAGCGGTCGCCGAGGTGTTCGGCCTGCACCCGCTGGCCGTCGAAGACGCCGTGCATGCCCACCAGCGGCCCAAGGTGGAGCGCTACGACGACACGCTGTTCCTGGTTCTCAAGACGGTGATCTATGTGCCGCACGAGTCGGTGGCGCTGGCCCGAGAAATCGTCGAAACGGGCGAGATCATGGTGTTCGTCGGGACTGACTTCGTCGTGACCGTCCGCCACGGCGACCACACCGGGCTGGCCGGGCTGCGCAAGTACCTGGAAGAAGAGCGCCAGCATCTGGCATTGGGCCCGTACGCGGTCATGCACGCGATCGCCGATCACGTCGTCGACACCTACCGCGACGTCAGCGAGCTGATGGAAGGCGACATCGACGCCATCGAGTCGGAGACGTTCTCGCCGCTGAAGAAGACCGACATCGAGCCGATCTATCTGCTCAAGCGCGAGGTCGTCGAATTACGAAGGGCTGTATCACCTCTCACGGTCGCGCTCAGTCGGTTCAACCCTGACTTCAAGGACCTGATGTCCAAAGAGGTGCTGCGATATATGCGCGACGTGCTGGATCACGCGGCCCAGGCAGCCGACCGGATCGAGTCCTATGACGAGATGTTGTCGTCTTTGGTGCAGGCCGCGCTGGCGAAGGTGGGCATGCAGCAGAACGTCGACATGCGCAAGATCTCCGCGTGGGTGGCGATCGCCGCGGTGCCGACGATGATCGCCGGGATCTACGGCATGAACTTCGAACACATGCCGGAGTTGTCGTGGACGTGGGGCTACCCCGCGGTGCTGCTGCTGATGGCGACGGCGTGCGGGTTCCTGTACCACAACTTTCGTCGCAACCACTGGCTATGAGGGCTTAACCCGGCTGCGCCGCACGCCGATTGGGGTCCAGTACGTCGACTCCGTCGTGGAGCCACGCCTGCCTCATGGCCTCGGCACCCTTGAGTCGTACCCAAGCGGCCTCGGTCGGGGTGAGCGGTGTCGCCGACAGGAAACGGACCGGGTCACGGGGCGCCTCCAGCGGCAGATCGGGGATGACCGAATCACCAAGCAGGACAGCGGTGAATGCCGCACCCTCCCACAGCGGCGCCGACAGATCGATCAGCGCATCGGTCACCAGCACCACCCCCTCGACGGCGGGAGTGGCCGCGACCACCGCCAAGCTGCGCGCCAGGCCGGGAGTGGGCACCCTGGCACGCAGCGCGAGAACCACCTCGGCACGAGGGCCGTGCAGCGGGTCTGCCACACCGGATGATGCCTCGGTCATCGGGTGCCGCGAACACCCGAGCGTCACATAGTGAGCCACATCGTTGGGATCCGGCCCGAACCGCAACACCTCCATGCGTTCGAGTCCCAGGAATGTCACGCTGGCCGAATCCGGCTCGGCGTCTATTCCGGCGCCGGCGAAATGCCCGCGCACGTGAGCGCGGACCGTATCCAGTGGCTGACTCACTTAGCTCGCGGGCGGAATGGTGAGGTTCACTCCGCTGTCGGCGTCGAAGATGTGCACTTTGGTGGTGTCGAATGCCAACTCGATGGTCTGCCCGATGGCCGCCTTGGAATCGGCGGAAAGCCTTGCCACAAACTCATTCTCACTGGCGCCGGACTCGGCCGCCAGTTCGGCCAGCTGGGCGGCCTTGGCCGCGTCACCGGAGGTCTTGAAGTAGACGTATTTGTCGGCGCCCAGCGATTCGACGAGCTCGACGGTCACCTCGAACGTTTGCGCCTGGATGCGCTCGTAGGCATCGAGCAACGCCGCATCCTCGAAGTGCTCGGGGCGGATACCGGCAATGACGTTGGCGGCCTTCGGATGTTGGGCCGTGACGTCCTGGACCTCCTGGCTCAGCGACACCTCGCCGAACGGCAGCCGCAAGCTCATGCCGTCGTGCGTCGCCGGGAAGAAGTTCATCGCGGGCGAGCCGATGAAGCCGGCCACGAACAGGTTCGCCGGCCGCTCGTAGAGCTCCCCCGGCGTACCGACCTGCTGCGCCTCACCGCCACGCAACACCACGACCCTGTCACCGAGCGTCATAGCCTCGGTCTGGTCGTGCGTGACGTACACCGTGGTGGTGCCCAGCCGGTTCTGCAGGCGGGCGATCTCACCGCGCATCTGCACGCGCAACTTGGCATCGAGGTTGCTCAGCGGCTCGTCCATCAGGAACGCCTTGGGTTGGCGCACGATTGCGCGCCCCATCGCCACCCGCTGACGCTGACCACCGGACAACTGCGATGGTTTGCGGTCCAGAAGCTCGCTCAGATCAAGGATTTTCGCGGTCTGCTCGACCTTGCGGGCGATCTCGGCCTTGTTCAATTTGGCCAGCGTCAGGGGGAAGGCGATGTTCTGCCGGACCGTCATATGCGGATAGAGCGCATAGGACTGGAAGACCATAGCGATGTCGCGGTCGCGAGGCGCCTTCTCGTTGACCCGGTCACCGCCGATGCGCAGCTCCCCCGAGCTGATGTCCTCCAGGCCGGCGATCATGTTCAGTGTGGTGGATTTTCCGCAGCCCGACGGCCCGACCAGGATGACGAACTCGCCGTCCTCGATCGTCAGGCTGAGATCCTTCACGGCGATCGCGCCGTCCGGATAATTCTTGCTGACATGGTCCAGGACTATCTCGGCCATCGAAACCTCACTACCCCTTCACCGCGCCGGAGGTCAGCCCGGCGACGATCCGTCGTTGGAAGATCAGAACGAACACGATGATCGGAACCGTGATCACCATCGCACCTGCCGCAATAGATCCTGTCGGTTCCTCGAATTGCGAACTGCCGGTGAAGTTCGCGATCGCCACGGGCGCGGTGATCGCGGCGTTGGTGGCCGTCAAGGACAGCGCCAGCAGCAGATCGTTCCACGCGAAGATGAACACCAGGATGGCCGCCGTCACTATGCCCGGCGCGGCGAGCGGCGCGATCACCCGGCGAAACGCCTGCGCCGGTGTCGCACCGTCCATCTTGGCGGCCTTCTCCAGATCCCAGGGAATCTCCCGGAAGAACGCCGACAGTGTGTAGATCGCCAGCGGGAGCGCGAACGTGATGTATGGGATGATCAGGCCGGGCCAGGTGTCGAACAGGCCGAGTCGGCGCTCGATGTTGAACAGTGGTGTCACCAAAGAGATCTGGGGGAACATCGCGATCAGCAGAGCGGCACCGATGAGCGCCTTCTTGCCGGCGAAGTCCAGCCGGGCAACGGCATAGGCGGCCATCCCGCCGATCACCACCGCGATCACCGTGGTGATCAGGCCGATACCGATAGAGTTGACCAGCGCCGAGCTGAATGCGTCGCCGCTGAAGATACCCTTATAGTTGTCGAAGGTGATCTGCGACGGAATGAGCTTGCCGTCCTTGACCGTTGACGTGGGTTTGAGCGACAGGCTCAGGATCCACAGCACCGGGAAGAGCGCATAGATCACCACGAGTGCGTCGATGACCACCCAGCTCACCGCCCGCCGGGTACCAACCCGCTCAGACATAGTCAGCGCACCTCGTTGTCCGTGCCCGGCGCCGAGGCACCGAACAACTTGATGTAGACGATTGCGATGACGGCCACCGAGATGAACACCAGCACGCTGATGGCCGAGCCGAGACCGATGTTGAACGCCTTGAAGAGGTTGTCGTAGCCCAGGATCGACACCGAGGCGGTGTCATCGGCGCCGCCGGTCAACACGTAGATGTTGTCGAAGATGCGAAAGGCGTCGAGCGTGCGGAAAACGAGTGCCACCAAAATCGCCGGTTTGATCAACGGGAGCGTCACCTTGACCAGCCGGGTCCACGGGCCGGCACCGTCCACCTCGGCCGCCTTGAGCAGATCCTCGGGCACCAGCGCCAGACCGGCCAGCAGCAGCAACGCCATGAACGGGGTGGTCTTCCACACCTCAGCCAGGATGATGACGGCCAGCGACGGAATCTGTTGGGTCAGTGGCGCGCTCCCGTCGGGAAGCAGATTGGCAAGGTAGCCGGTGCCCGGGGTCCAGGCGTAGTACCAGCTGTAGGACGCGGCGACGGTGACGATGCCGTACGGGATGAGGATCGCTGTCCGCACCAGGCCCTTGCCGAAGATGGTGCGGTGCATTACGAGTGCGAGCGCCATGCCGAGCACGAACTCGATCGCCACGGAGATCACCGTGATGACGACGGTGATGACGAACGCCGTCCACCAGTAGCGGTCGCTCAGGATCGTCTGGTAGTTCTCGAACCAGATGAATTTCGTGTCGGCGGGGCTGGCCAGGTTGTAGCGCTGCAGGCTGAGCCATAACGCGTACACGATCGGGTAGGCGGTCACCGCGAGCATGAGGATGACGGCAGGGGTGATCAGCAGGTAGGCCAGCTTGCGCTGAGACCGCCGATCGTCGCTGCGGGCCACAGCATTCGATGCGGTGCCGGCCGCCGCGGTCACGGGATCAACCCCTTTCCGTCGATCGCCTTCTGCACCTGCTCGGCGAGCTGGTCGGCGGTCTTGTCCGGGTCGATTTGGGTGATCGGGGCCAGCGTGGCCGAAATACGGGTCGACACCGCCTGATAATTCGGTGTTGCCGGCCGCACCGCCGCGGTGGTCAGCTGATCGCGGATGATCGCGTACTGCGGATACTTCTGCTGGAACGCAGGATCGGAATACAGCGAGGCGCGCACCGCGGGCAGACCACCCTCGATCGAGGTGTACTTCTGGTTCTCCAGATTTCGGATGCAGCGGACCGCTTCGAACGCCTCGGCCGGGTGCCGGGTGGTCTTGGCCACCGCGAGGTTCAGCCCGCCCAGCGTGACGCGCGTGGGCCGGCCCGGGATAACCCCGGGATATGGGGCGAACCCGAACACCTGCTTGGATGCGTCGAAGGCGACGGTGAACTGGTCGTCGCTCGGTGAGAACGTGCCGGCGTCGTTGATGCTGCCGCCCAGTTCCGGCTTCTCGTTCAGCGGCAGGAACGGCACGCCGCCCTTGACAGCGTTCTCCAGCATCGAGGCGAACACGAAGGGCCAGTTGACCTCCAGGGCCGCCTTGCCCTGCTCGAGGGCCAGCCGCGCGGTGCCCTCATCGGTCTGGGTGACCGACGGGTCGGCACCCGGCGCGGTGGCGACGGCTTTGATGATCTGCAACGCCTTGACCGTCGCCGCCCGATGTTCGGGGGTGTCGGTGAGTGTGACCCGCTTGCCGTCGTCCGAAAGTACTTGTCCTCCAGCGCTTTCCAGCAACGTATTGAACCAGACCACCAGGCCTTCGTATTGCTTGGCCTGCACTGCGATCCAGCTGGGCTTGCCCTCGGCGTGCAACCGGGTGGCCTCGGCCACCATTCCGTCCCAGGTATCCGGCGGGGGTGCGACCAAATCAGCTCTATACCAGAGTAATTGGGTATTCGTGGTCACCGGTGCGGCGTAGAGCTTGTTCTGCCACTTGGCGGTCTCGAGCGGCCCGGGCAGGGTGTTGTCGGTCGCGTCGGGCTCGGCCTGCCCGGCCGGGTCGTCGGACAGCGGCAACGCCCATCCGGCCTCGGCGAACTCCGCCGTCCACACCACGTCGAGCGCCATCACATCCAGCGTTCGGTCATTTCCGGTCAGCCTGCGCGCCAACTGCAGGCGTTGGTCGTCGGCGGCCTTGGGCAGGCTGCGCTGTTCGATGCGGAAGCGACCACCGAGTTCGGTGTTGCAACGCTTGGCCACCGCGGTGAACGTCGCCGTCTCACTGGCCGGCGTGTAGAAGCTGACGATCAGGCCTTGGTCACCGGAACTGCACGACGACACCAACGATGCGCATGCCGCAGCGGCGATCGCGGCCGCGCCCACCCTCCGAGCGCGTGCGCCTGGGCAAGCCATATCCGCAACCGCCTCCCGTCTTCGCCCGCCTTTTCGATACGTGCGGCAACTGTTCGCGCTCGGCGCAGGCTGCATCACGGCAGGGCAATGCCCCGCGGCCAAACCGTAGAACTCCGGCGCGGTGATGTGCAACACCCTCAAGCCGGATGCGGCCGGATCGTGACCGCCGCACGCGTGATCAGCGCACTAGATCTTCAAGCGCGCCAGCATGTCCCGCGCCTTCTCGGCGCTCTGCGGATCGCACAACACGTCGTAGCGGCCTGCCACCAATTGCATGGTGGAGCTGAAATCCCTTGTCCCGCGAGCCATCGCGTAGGGAACCGCCGAGGTGATCAGACCGAATATGACGCCGGCGACAACGCCGGTGATCAGTGAGGCCCACGGGTTGGGGCTGAAGAATCCCAACACCAGGCCGATGAAGATGCCGAGCCAGGCACCGGTGATCACGCCGCCCCCCAGCACTTTGGGCCACGTCAGCCGGCCGGTGACGCGCTCGACCTGCATCAGGTCCACACCGACGATGGTCACCTGCTCCACCGGGAACTGCTCGTCGGACAGGTAGTCGACGGCCTTCTGGGCCTCGGCGTAGGTCGGATAGGAGCCGATCGGCCACCCCTTGGGCGGGGTGGGCAGGCCGACCGGCCCGCGGCGGGACGCGCCGGCCGCGCGTCCGGGGTTCTGACCGGGTGGGAAAGCGCTGGTCATATCTGCTCATTCTCCTGTCGTCCGCGGCGTTTGTCGCGTCGTTTCCACCCGCGCGAAACGGGCCGATGCCTGATCAACGAGGTACCGCGGACGTTGGTGCCCCAATGGCAAGCCAGCCCCGCGCCACCTGCACATACGCTAGGTTGATCAGCATGACAGCTTCCGGCGGCGACTCCGGCGAAAAGCCGCAGAACTCGGGCGATCAGGGCCCTTCCGAAGGGACCCACGAGGCACCGCCCATCGAACAGCACCCGGCCTCGTCCGGGTACGAGAACGCCCCGTCGGGTTACGAGCCCACCCCGCCGGCATACCCCGGCTACGAGGCGCCGGGTGCCTATCCGCCGCCTGGCTACAGCGCGCCCGGCTATCCGCCTCCGGGTTACGGTCCGCAACCGGGCTACCCGCCGCCGTCCCCCGGCACATACGGGGCACCGGGCTACGCCGAGCAGCCGTCGGCCTTCCCGCCTCCGCAAGCCGGCGGGTACCCGCCCCCTCCTCCGCCGCAGTACGGCGCCGCGCCCTACCAAGGCGGCTACGGCTATCCGGCCCCCGAGTCGGGAACCAACACCCTGGCGATCTCGTCGTTGGTGGCGTCGGTCATCGGATTGTTGTGCGGCATCGGCTCGATCGTCGGGATCGTCTGCGGCATCATCGCGCTCAACCAGATCAAGCGAACCCGTCAGGGCGGCTACGGCCTGGCCATCGCCGGGATCGTGGTGGGTGTGGCGACGCTGATCATCAGCATGATCTGGGCGATCTACGCCTGGCGCTGACCCGATGACCTACCCCCCTCATCCGGAGGGCACACCGCCGCCGGCCGATCCGTACGCCCCGGTGGACTATCCCGCGAATTACCCGCCGATGCCGCCACCGGTGTATCCGACCCCGTATCCCCAGCCCCCGGGATATGCGGGCTATCCATACCCGGCACCCGGCTACCCCGGCTACCCCTTTCATGGCGATCCCTACGACCCGTACCGGCCGACCAAGCCGCCGGGCACCAACGGCAAAGCCATCGCGGCGTTGGTGACCTCGCTGGCCGGTCTGCTGTTGTGCGGGCTGCCCTCGATCGCCGGCATCATCCTCGGGATCGTCGCGATGCGCGAAACCAAGCGCACCGGACAGGACGGCTTCGGGCTCGCCGTCGCCGGCGTGGCCATCGGAGCGGTGATCGTCGCGCTGATCGTGCTCTACATCGCGTTTGTGGTCATCCTCGCGGCCGGAGCCGCTAACTCGCCCGGCACTTACTAGCTCGGCGGGGTGAACCGCTCACCCTGACGCTCCATCCCGGCCGCCCGGCCCTTGCCGGCGACCACGAGCGCCATCTTGCGGCTGGCTTCGTCGAGCATTTCGTCGCCGAGCATCACCGCCCCTCGGGAACCGCCGGCCTTCGAGGTGTGCCACTCGTAGGCCTCGAGAATCAGTTCGGCACGGTCGTATTCGGCTTGGCGCGGACTGAAGATCTCGTTGCCAGCGGCGATCTGATCGGGATGCAACACCCATTTGCCGTCGTACCCAAGCGCCGCCGCGCGACCGGCCACCCGCCGGAACGCTTCCACGTCGCGGACCTTCAGATACGGCCCGTCGACCGCGGCGATGCCGTGCGCACGGGCCGCGACGAGGATCGTCATCAGCACGTGGTGGTAGGCGTCGCCGACGTCGTAGCCCTCTGGCTGCTCGCCCACCACCAGGGTGCGCATATTGAGACTGGCCATCAGATCCGCGGGACCCAGCACCAACGCCTGCACTCGCGGCGCGGCGGCGATCGCATGGATGTTGGCCAGTCCCTTTGCATCTTCGATCTGGGCGTCGACCCCGATGCGCCCGACGGGCAGACCGTGCGTCCGTTCGAGCTGGGTCAGCAGCAAGTCGAGGGCGTGGACGTGGCTGGCGTCGGTCACCTTGGGCAGCACGACGACATCGAGGTGCCCGTCGCGCGCCGAAGCGACCTCCGACACCACGTCGATCACATCGGCATACGTCCACGGCGTGGTCCAGTCGTTGACCCGGACACCACGCAACTGGCCGGCCCAGCCCGGGCTCGCCAACGCCGCGCCGACCTGTTTGCGGGCCTGCGCCTTGGCATCTGGCGCCACCGCATCTTCAAGGTCGAGGAACACCTCGTCGGCAGGCAATCCCTTGGCCTTCTCGATCATCTTGGGACTGCTGCCCGGAACCGACAGGCAGGTTCTACGGGGCCGATAGGCGTTCTCCACGCCTACACTCCTACCCTTTCACTCATGGCGTCGGTGAACAGGGTGTACGCGGCGCGGCTGGCTGGACTGGTCGTGCTCGGGCCGGACGGCGAATCGCTCGGCCGGGTTCGTGATGTCGTGGTCAGTATGAGTATCGTCCGCCAGCAGCCGCGCGTTCTTGGCCTGGTGGTCGAATTGCTCACTCGCCGAAGGATTTTCGTACCGATTCTGCGTGTCACCGCGATCGAGCCGAACGCCGTCACACTCAATACCGGCAACGTCTCGCTGCGCCGTTTCGCGCAGCGCCCGGGCGAGGTTCTGGTGCTCGGCCAGGTTCTCGACAGCCGGGTGCGGGTCAACGATCCGGAACTGCCGCAGATGTCCGGTGTGGACGTGATCGTCGTCGATCTCGGTATCGAGCAGGCCCGCTCGCGGGACTGGGTGGTCACCCGGGTGGCCGTCCGCAGCCACCGCCGGCTGGGCCGGCGCTCGACGATCCAGGTGGTGGACTGGCACAACGTGCACGGGCTGAACCCGACGGCCCTGTCCATGCCGGGCCAGGGCGTCGCCCAGCTCCTGCACCAGTTCGAGGGCCAGCGCCCGATCGAGGTGGCCGATGCGATCCGCGATCTGCCGGCCAAGCGTCGCACCGAGGTGATCAACGCACTCGACGACGAGCGCCTGGCCGACGTCCTGCAGGAGCTACCCGAGGACGACCAGACCGTCCTGCTGTTGCAGTTGGACACCGAGCGCGCCGCCGACGTGCTGGAGGCCATGGATCCCGACGACGCGGCCGACTTGCTGGGTGTGCTCAATCCCACCGAGGCCGAGGTGCTGCTGCGTCGGATGGATCCCGAGGATTCCGAGCCGGTGCGACGACTCCTGAGCCACTCACCCGACACCGCCGGTGGTCTGATGACGTCCGACCCGGTGGTGCTGGCCCCCGACACCACGGTGGCCGAGGCGCTGGCCCGGGTGCGTGACCCCGACCTGACACCGGCGCTGGCGTCGCTGGTGTTTGTGGTGCGGCCGCCGACGGCCACCCCCACCGGCCGCTATCTGGGCTGCGTGCACCTGCAGGCGTTGCTGCGCGAACCGCCCGCCAATTTGGTCAGTGGCATCGTGGACACCGACCTGCCCAGCTGCACCCCGAACACGTCGCTGGCCGGGGTGACGCGCTACTTCGCCGCCTATAACCTGGTCTGCGGTCCAGTGGTCGACGAAGAAAACCATCTGCTCGGCGCGGTGACCGTCGATGACGTGCTCGACCATCTGCTGCCCGACGACTGGCGGGAAAGCATGGATGATCCGCAACTGTCCGAAGGGGCGATCAGCGCGGAGGGGAAGACGTGAGCGATCTTTCTGCGCGTCAGCGCCTCGATACGCCCCGCTCGGCGCGGCGGCGGCTGTCCTTCAACGTCGACGCCGAAGCGGTCGGCCGGTTCAGCGAGTCGATCGCGCGCTTCCTGGGCACCGGGCGCTATTTGGCGTGGCAGACGATCCTCGTCATCGTTTGGATCTCCCTGAACCTGTTCGCGGTGCGCTGGCAATGGGACCCCTACCCGTTCATCCTGCTGAACCTGGCGTTCTCCACCCAGGCCGCCTATGCCGCGCCACTGATCCTGCTGGCCCAGAACCGGCAGGAGAACCGCGACAAGGTCTCCCTCGAGGAAGACCGCAGGCGCGCTCAGCAGACGAAAGCCGACACCGAGTTCCTGGCCCGCGAGCTGGCCTCGCTGCGGTTGGCGGTCGGCGAGGTGGCCACCCGCGACTACCTCCGCCGCGAACTCGAGGAGATACGCGAGTTGCTGGAATCGTTGCGCGCCGACAGCGGCAGCAAGGCCAACGACGGTTCCGAGCGCAAATCGAAGAAGTCCCGACCGCCTGTCGAGGAGGCGAGTTCGTGACAAAGGTGACCATTGGATACCACTGAGGTCACGAAGGTATGTATGGTGACTTGGTTCACACAGGTAGGCATGATCTGAGGACGGGCGAGTGGGCATAGGGAACCGCGTCAGCCGGATGGTGCGGAAGCCTGCGTTCGGAATTGCTGTGCTCACCCCGGTCGTACTCGCCGGAGCGGTGGGCGCGTCCCCCGATCTGCCGCACGCGCCGGTCGTCGGCCAAGAGGTGATGCCGCTGGCCGCGGTGTCACCGCAAGTCGACACCTCCGGTGTCACCGTCATCGCTTTGACCAAGCAGCCCACCAACTTCCACTTCGCCGCAGCCACCCCGTCGGCGCCGCCGCCGGCGATGGTGGTGAGCTCGATGGGTTCCATGCGCATCCCCGCGGTGCCGCTGGCCGCCTACCGCAATGCCGAGCAGGCGATGTCGGTGGCCGCACCGGGCTGTGGGCTGAGCTGGAATCTGCTGGCCGGGATCGGCCGCATCGAATCCATGCACGCCAACGGCGGCGCCACCGACGCGCGGGGAACCGCGATCAGCCCGATCTACGGCCCGACCCTGGACGGCACCCTCTCGGGCAACGAGGTGATCGTGCAGACCGTCCAGGCCGGTCGACCGGTATTCGCCCGGGCGATGGGACCCATGCAGTTCCTCCCGGGCACCTGGTCGCGCTACGCCGCCGACGGCGACGGCGACGGCAAGGCCGACCCGCAGAACGTCTACGACGCGGCCCTGGCCGCGGCCCGGTACCTGTGCAGCGGCGGGCTGAATCTGCGTAACCAGTCGCAGGTGCTGACCGCGATCCTGCGCTACAACAACTCGATGGCCTACGCCCAGAACGTGCTGGGCTGGGCTGCGGCTTATGCCACCGGCGTCGAGCCGATCAACTTGCCGCCGATCGTCGGGCCGGCCCCCGCCCTCGGCGACGCGCACCTGGAGAACCCGGAAGGCTTGGGACCGGGTCTGCCGCTGAATGCGATCGGGCTGCCGCCGACCGACCCGCTGGCGCAGCTCAACATCGCCAACACCGAGACGGCCGGTTCGCTGGCACTTGGCCCGCTGCCCGGCCCGGCGGGCGCGGTGCCGTCGGCGCCGTGCCAGGTGATCTGCCTGGGTTCGCAGGCTCCCCCGCCGGTGACTGCTCAGGTTCCGGACGCTCCGCCAGCGTGGCAGCCGGCGTCGATGATGCCGCCGGCGGCGCCGCCCGCTCCTGAGCCCGCCGCGGAGGTGCCCGCTCCGGCGGCGGTGGCTCCACTGCCGCCCGTGCACGGTGCGTTGCCGGGCCCGGCCAGCTAGTCGCGCCGCGCCGCCTAGACTCGGCGCTGATGTCCGAACAGAAGAACGAGCTGCAGACCCAGGTGCGCATCGCGCTGGGCAAAGTCATCGATCCCGAGCTGCGCAAGCCGATCACCGAGCTCAATATGGTCAAAAGCATCTCGGTCGCCGACGACGGCGGCGTGCACGTCGAGATCTACCTCACGACCTCGGCGTGCCCGAAGAAGACGGAGATCACCGAACGGGTGACCCAGGCCGTCGCCGACGTGCCTGGTACCGCAGCGGTGACCGTCGCCCTCGATGTGATGAACGACGAGCAGCGCACCGAACTGCGCAAGCAGCTGCGCGGCGATGCGCCCGAGCCGGTGATCCCTTTCGCCCAGCCGGGCTCGCTGACCCGGGTCTACGCGGTCGCCTCCGGTAAGGGCGGCGTCGGCAAGTCCAGCGTGACGGTCAACCTGGCCGCGGCACTGGCCGCCCGCGGCCTGTCGGTCGGCGTGCTCGATGCTGACATCTACGGCCATTCGGTGCCGCGGATGATGGGTACCGACGAGCGGCCGACCCAGGTCGAGTCGATGATCCTGCCGCCGATCTCCCACGACGTGAAGCTGATCTCGATCGCCCAGTTCACCCAGGGCAATGCGCCGGTGGTGTGGCGCGGACCGATGCTGCACCGCGCGTTGCAGCAGTTCCTGGCCGACGTGTACTGGGGTGATCTCGACGTGCTGCTGCTGGACCTGCCGCCAGGCACCGGTGACGTGGCGATCTCGGTGGCGCAGCTGATTCCGGGTGCAGAGATCCTGGTGGTGACGACGCCGCAGCTGGCGGCGGCCGAGGTGGCCGAACGCGCGGGCGCAATCGCGCTGCAGACCCGCCAGCGCATCGTCGGCGTGGTGGAGAACATGTCCGGGCTGCTGATGCCCGACGGCACGACGATGCAGATCTTCGGTGAGGGTGGCGGTCGTCAGGTCGCCGAAAGTCTCACCAGGTCGGTCGGCGCCGATGTGCCGTTGCTCGGTCAGGTGCCACTGGATCCTGCCTTGGTGGCGGCCGGCGATTGCGGTGTACCGCTTGTCCTTTCAGCGCCCGACTCGGCGGCCGGCAAAGAGTTGCGCGGCATCGCCGACAAGCTGGCGGCGCGGCGGCGCGGGCTGGCCGGGATGTCCCTGGGCTTGGACACCACCCGCCACCTCTAAGTCGCGATTTCGGCGCGATAACCGCCGCTAGGCGAACGAAAACGCGCCGAAATCCCTCAGGTCGCGTCGGCGTCAAAAGGCGCGGGTGTGCCGGGCGGTAGCGGCTCGGGCTTCGGTGCCACTGCGTGCGGTGGTGGCGCGCTGTGCGGCTTCACTGCGCCCGCGGCTCCGGGCGTCTGGAATGCCTCGCCGATCCACGAATCATCGCCGTCGAGAAGGTGTTTCGTCAGCGCAGCTCGCGGCGTCATGCCACGAAGTTTTTGCAACTCGCTCAGCGGCTGACGCAGATCTTCGAACTCAGGCCCGAGGTCATCGCGCAGCTGGCTGGTGGCACCGCTGATGTAGTCACGCGCCTGCCGCAACGAATTCGACGTCCACCGGATGGCGCCAGGCAGTCGTTCCGGGCCCAGAACCACCAGCCCGATGACGAGTAGCACGAGCATCTCGCCCCAACCGACGTTGGCGAACATCGCGTCAGTTGTCCGGCGCGGGGTTTACCGTCAGCGTGACCTTGCGGCCATCGCGGATGACCTCGATGGGAGCGTCTTGGCCGATCTTGAGCTGACGGATCGCAACTGCGAACTCGTCGGCGTCGGCCACCGTGCGGTTGCCCACCTTGACCACGATGTCGTTCTCGAGGATCCCGGCCTTCTCGGCGGGGCTGCCGGCCTTCACGTTGGCCACCTGCGCCCCCTGAGCGAGGTCGTTGCTGACCGAACGCGCCGAGAGCCCGAGCGTCGGATGCGAAACCTTGCCGTTCTTGATCAGCGCCTCGACGGTTTCCTTGACCTCGTTGACCGGGATCGCGAAGCCGAGCCCACTTGCACTGTCGGACAACGACTTTCCGGCGGTGTTGATCCCGATGACCTCGGAGTTCATGTTGATCAGCGGGCCACCGGAGTTGCCGTGGTTGATCGAGGCGTCGGTCTGGATGGCGTCGATGACGGTGTCGGTGTCGGAGCCCTCACCCGACAGCGGGATGGGCCGGTGCAGCGCGCTGATGATGCCGTGGGTAACGGTGCTGCGCAATCCCAGCGGAGCGCCTGCGGCGATCACCTCGTCACCGACGTGAACATTGTCGGAATCACCGAACCGCGCCACCGTCAGGTTGTCGACGTTGTCCACCTTGAGCACGGCCAGGTCCGTCTTGGGGTCGCGGCCAACAAGGTTGGCCGGCACCGACTTGCCGTCGTTGAACACCACCGAGATCTTGAACTTGCTCGGATTGTTCGCGGCATCGGAGATGACGTGGTTGTTGGTCACGATGTAGCCACGGCCGTCGACGACGACACCGGAACCCTGGGCGCCTTGGTCGTCACTGACGGCCTCGATGGTGACCACGGAATCGGCCACCGACGCGGCCACTTTGGCGAATCGGCCGGGCGGGACCTCACCGGTGCTGTTCGTGGCAAGCGAGACCTTGGATGTGGTGAACGCTTCGACGACCTCGGCCGTCTTGCGGCCCACCCATCCGCCGGCGAAACCGATGAGCAGCGCGACGATGCCCAAAATCGCCAGTGAAACGTAGGACACCCGCCCGCCGAAGAGCACCTCACGAACACCCAGTTTGCCGGTGGGCCCCGCGGCGGCGACGGGAGCGGCCTGCTGCAGCGCAGGTGTTCCCAGCCCGGCTGCCGCACCCGGATCCCGCCACGGATCGTCGAGCTCGTCGGCGTCGTCGTCCTGCTCGGCATCGAGCGCACCGGCGTCGGCGGGATGGCGCTGCAGCGAGTCACCGCCCGGATAGGGCCGGCCGAACGCCTCACCGAGCACCGAGTCGGGCACGTGGTCCTTCGGCTGGAATTCGACCTCGCCGCGGAACTTCGCGGGCCGCACTTCCTCGGCGACGAACGATCCCTCGACACCCTGGGGACGGCCGAACGTGCGGGTGGCAGCCGGATCGACGGCGGGCCGGGAGACCGGGCGCGGTGCCAGGCGGGGGCTGCCGGAACTGTCCTGATTGGGGCTCAAGTTCAACCTCTATCCAAGCGCTCAGCGGCGAGCGCGCGCTATGGGACCGAGCATGTTCTTGCTCGATTTCACATCCACCCTACCGGCGCTTACGCCGGCTGCGGTCCGTGCCATCAGCTAACTGATCGGCGAGTCCGGACTGCGGGGCCGGCGGCTCCTCCGGCGCGGACTGCGGGATTTGGGACAACAATCCCAACAGGCTGCTCGGCATGCTGATCGGCAGCGAATCCCGTAACGCTGTGCGCGCCTGGGCCTGACCCTCCACCTCGGCCGCGCACTCCGGGCACAGCGACAGATGATGCGCCGCCCGAAGATATGACTTCATCCGCAGCTCACCGTCAACATAGGCAGCGATGGCTTCGATCGACAGGTGCTCAGTGGAGCCGAACTGGCGCGGTGCCCCAATGGGCGCATCACTCTGGGAAGCGAACTGGGAGGGCAACCAGGAGAATGCGCGACGGAACATGTGTCCACGGTCGACCATCACTGCGCTCCTCTCGGTTCGCGTCGGCCGCGTCGCAGGCACTACTGGCCATGGCTCGCGCGCGGCGCCGCTAGATCGAATGTAGCGCGCGCAGCCATCGGCGACATGACATGACGGCCACAGTTTGGCCGCTGCCTGCCCGTTTAGGCGGATTCGGCGGTGAAGTCGGCCAGCCCGTGCTGGCCGGAGTGGGCCGCCAGATATTCGCGCAGCGCTTGTCGGCCACGGTGGATGCGGCTGCGCACAGTCCCCAGCTTGACGCCGAGCGTCGCACCGATCTCCTCGTAGGACAGACCTTCGATGTCACACAGGACGACCGCCGCGCGGAACTCCGGTGCCAGCGAATCGAGTGCGGCCTGCAGATCCGCACCAAGACGCGAGTCGTGGTAGATCTGCTCCGGGTTGGGCTCGTCGGCGGGCACCCGGTCGTAGTCCTCGGGCAGTGCTTCCATCCGGATGCGGCCGCGACGGCGGACCATATCGAGGAACAGGTTCGTGGTGATCCGGTGCAGCCAGCCCTCGAACGTGCCGGGCTGGTAGTTCTGCACTGAGCGGAAGACCCTGATGAAGGTCTCCTGGGTGAGGTCCTCGGCGTCCTGCGGGTTGCCCGACAGGCGGTAGGCCAGCCGGTACACCCGATCGGCGTGCTGACGTACGAGCTCATCCCAGGACGGCATGGCCGTCCTGTCGCCCGTCGCATCGAACACCGCGGTGCCCTGCAGTTCCTCGGACGGCTCAACCCACTCCGCATCCCCATACTGCTCGGGGTGCGACATGTGCGCCGGAGCCATCAATGTGGTGGTCGTCGGATCCTCCTGATTGACCTGCGTTGACGGCTGGCTGCCGCCGACCGCATCAAGCCTGACAACGCGACCGTTGTCGGGCATATTCCCCGACCAGCGGGGGCTCTGTTCCATGCCCGCTACCGTTCCCCACAGCTGTGGGGGAACGGTTTGAGCTAACTAAGGTTTGACTAAGAAATACTTTCGTTATTGTTTTGTGTCCGGCTGTTTCACTGCTGGACGGCGCGTCACCCTTGACGGCCGGCCCCTATGCGTTGAATTGGCCGGTTCGCCACCCACGGTGCCCGGGCGCGCCTGCTAACCCGTCGATCCAAGTGCGCCTACGCTTTTGAGAATGGCCACTACCGAGGACCAATCAGGCCAGCCGGAGGCCAGTCGCGCCGACCGGATCCTCGCTCATGCCGAGGGTTCGATCTCAGAGGATGCCATCGTCGCGGCTGCCCGGGAGCGCGCCGTGGATGCGGGCGCCGGCGCGGTGACGCCAGCCGTTGGAGCGCTGCTCAGCGTACTGGCACGACTCTCCGGTGGCAAAGCAGTCGTCGAGGTGGGCACCGGCACCGGGGTGAGCGGGCTATGGCTGCTGTCCGGCATGCGTGAGGATGGCGTTCTGACCACCATTGACATCGAACCCGAGCACCAGCGCATCGCCAAGCAGGCGTTCAACGAGGCCGGCATCGGCCCCTCGCGCACCCGATTGATCGCTGGACGGGCCCAGGAGGTCCTCACCCGGCTGGCCGACGAGTCCTATGACCTGGTGTTTCTCGACGCCGCACCGTCGGATCAGCCCGATTTCATCGTCGAAGGCATCCGCCTACTGCGGCCCGGCGGCGCGATCGTCGTGCATCGCTCCGCCCTCGGCGGCCGCGCCGGCGATCCGACGGCCAACGACGCCGAGGTCACGGCAGTGCGGGAGGCCGCCCGCCTGATCGCCGAGGATGAGCGGCTCACCCCGGTGTTGATCCCGCTGGGCGACGGCCTTCTCGTCGCCGCCCGCGACTAAATTTTTTATCTTTCTGATTTCTCACCTCGCTTCGGCGTGAGTCCTTGACGTTCGATTGAACGAGTGTTTAGCATGCTGAACATGCGTTCAACCGATCTGACGACCGTGGCCCGGATCCGGGACGCCGCGATCGAACAGTTCGGAGCGCACGGATTCACCGTCGGGGTGCGCGCAATCGCCGAGGCCGCCGGCGTCAGCCCCGGGCTGGTGATCCACCACTTCGGATCCAAGGACGGGCTACGACAGGCTTGCGACGACCACATCGCCGCCGAGATCCGCAACGAGAAGTCCGCGACGATCCGCTCCACCGACCCGGCCACCTGGCTTGCTGCGGCGGCCGACATCGAGTCGTTCGCCCCGATGATGGCCTACCTGGTGCGAAGTATGCAGACCGGCGGTGAGCTGGCCAGAAACCTGTGGCGCACGATGTTCGCCAATGTGGAGGGCTACCTCGCCGAGGGTGTGCAGGCCGGCACGATCAAACCGAGCCGCGATCCCGCCGCACGGGCGAGGTATCTGGGCATGGCCGGCGGCGGCGCATTCCTGCTCTACCTCCAATTGCACCACAACCCAACGGATTTGCGAGCCGTGCTGCACGACTATGCCAACGAGATGATGCTGCCGGCCCTCGAGCTCTACACCGAAGGCCTGCTCACCGATTCGACGATGTTCGACAGCTTCGCAGCCCATGGCGAAATCGCGACCCATACCGAGGGAGAATCAGATGACGAGGGCATCGGCGCCGACGACGCGCACTGAGACCGTCGCGGTCGAGATCCGGGGACTGGTCAAGACTTTCGGGCGGACCCGCGCATTGGACGGGATGGACATGACCGTCCCGGCCGGCTCGATCGCGGGCTTCCTGGGTCCCAACGGTGCGGGCAAGTCCACGACCATCCGAATTCTGTTGGGCCTGCTGCGCGCCGACGGCGGGCACGTGCGGCTGCTGGGCGGTGACCCGTGGCGCGACGCGGTGGCGCTGCACCGGCGGATCGGCTACGTGCCCGGCGATGTCACGCTGTGGCCGAACCTGACCGGTGGACAGGTGATCGACTTCGTCTGCGGTCTGCGCGGCGGCGCGGACCCGCGCCGGCGCGACCGGCTGATCGAGCGCTTCGAACTCGACCCGCACAAGAAAGCCCGCACGTACTCGAAGGGTAACCGCCAGAAGGTGGCGCTGGTTGCGGCCTTCGCGACCGACGCCGACATCTACATTCTCGACGAACCCACATCGGGTCTCGATCCGTTGATGGAGAACGTCTTTCAGCAGTGCGTCCGCGAGGCTGCTCATCGTGGTGCGGCAGTCCTGCTGTCCAGCCATGTCCTCGCCGAGGTCGAGAAGGTCTGCGACACAGTCACTATCATTCGATCTGGCCGCACCGTGCAATCCGCATCGCTGGCCCAGCTGCAGCATCTGATGCGGACCACAGTGACGGCACGCACCCGCCGCGACCCCACCGTGGTCACCCGATGGCCGGGCCTGCACGAGGTGGACATCGTCGACGGACAGGTCCGATTCACGGTCGGTCGCGACGTGCTGGACGCGACGATGCAGCACCTCACCCAACTGGGTCTCGTCGACCTCACCGTGACACCGGCGTCACTGGAAGACCTGTTTCTGCGCGAATACCGGACTCCGGCGAAATGATCGCGACCGCCTCAACCCTGTCCTCGCTGACCGGTACCGGTGCGCTGGTCCGCTTCGCCTTGCGCCGCGACCGCTTCCGGCTGACGGTGTGGGTCTCGACGCTGACGCTGATGATGATCTACGCCCCCAACGCGATCAAACTCGCCTATCCCGATTCGGCACAGCGCCAGGCACGGGTGAATCTGCTCAAGACGCCTGCTGGAATCATGTTGGGCGGCCCCATGTTCGGGGGCAACGAAACCGACCTCGGCGTCATGATGGCCAACGAACTCACCCTGACGCTGATCGTGGCCGCATCAATCCTCTCGGTGCTGACGGTCATCCGCCACACCCGCGCCGAGGAGGAAAGCGGTGCCGCTGAACTGGTGCTCTCCTCGATCGTCGGCCGCAACGCCCGCACTGCCGCCGCGCTGAGCCTGGTCGTGCTGGTGAACACGGTGCTGTCGGTGACGATGACGATCGCAATGGCGGCAAGTGGTTTCCCGGTGGTCGATACCGCGACGATGTGCGTGGGTATCACGGCTGTGGCTACCGTCTTCGGCGTGCTCGCGGCGCTGAGCGCTCAATTGTGGCGTCAGGCCAGAAGTGCCAGTGGCGCAGCCCTCGCCGCGCTGGCCGCCGCGGTGCTGGTGCGGGGCGCCGGTGACGTGATCGACAACTCGGGCAGCGCGCTGAGTTGGCTCTCCCCCATCGCCTGGGCACAGCAGATGCGCCCGTTCGTCGCGTTGCGGTGGTGGCCGCTGGGGCTGTTGGCCGCTCTGGCCGTCGTGCTCGTCGTGGCAACGGTGGCATTGGAGAACCGGCGCCAGTACGACGACGGGGTCCTGGCGTCCTCCGGGGAGCACGCCCGTGCCCGTCCGGTCGGCGGCGTCTTCGGACTTCAGCTGGTGATCCACCGCGGCCTGACGGTGGGCTGGGCGATCGGTCTGCTGATCGCCGGGGCGGCGTTCGGTTCGATGACCAAGTCACTGCTGGACGCGGCGAGCGGCAACGAGCTACTGGCGCGGGTGCTTTCAGCGCAGGGCACTGATGGGGTCTACACCACGATGACGCAGTTCCTAGCCGCCGCGACGACGGCGTATGTGGTCACTGTTGTGGTGAGGCTCAGCCGGGATGAAGAGTCGGGAATCGGTGAGGCGGTGCTGGCAGGTTCGGTGTCGCGGTGGACGTGGCTGTTGTCAGCAGTGGGCGCGGCGTTGACCGGGGCGGCGGTGCTCCTCACCTGCGCGGGCTTGGGCAACGGCCTCGGTGCGGGCCTGACGCTCGGCGAGCCCGCCACGATCGCGCGACTGACCCTGGCTGCGCTGGCATTCCTGCCCGCGATGGCGGTAATGGCCGCCGTCGCCGGTCTCGCGGTGGCGCTACGACATCCCGGGATCGCCTGGCTTGCTGTCATATTCGTGGTTGCAGCGCTCTATCTTGGTGCGCTGCTGCGGTTGCCACGGTGGCTCATCGACGCCTCGCCGGTTGGCCGCACCACAGCACCATCATCGGTTTCCGTTGCCACACTGGGCGTGATGGTCGTGGTCGCGGTCGCCGTCACGCTTACCGCCGGTGTCCTCTACCGCCGCCGCGACGTCGTCTGAAGGGAACTGAAATGAGCACACTACTTCGGCTGGTGGTTTTTACCGTCGTCGGCCTCGCAGCGTTCGCCGTACTGCTGTTCGTACCGGCAGGCACCACGAACTATTGGCAGGGTTGGGCTTTCCTTGCGGTGTTCGCTGCAGCGAGTCTGGGTCCGACGCTGTACATGGCCCGGGTCGATCCCGCGGCCCTCGAGCGGCGCATGCATGCGGGAGTGAAGGCGGAGAGTCGGCCGGTGCAGAAGGTCGTCATCGCAGGCACGTTCATCGCGTTCGCCGCGATACTGGTCGTGCCCGCAGTCGACCACCGGTTCGGCTGGTCGCATGTGCCTGCGTGGCTGTCGGTGCTCGGCCTGGCGATGGTGGCCGCAGGTCTGGGCCTGGCCATGCTGGTGGTCTTCCAAAACCGTTATGCCGCTGCAAATATCACCGTTGAAGACGGTCAGCCACTGGTGAGCACCGGCCTGTACGGCGTTGTGCGCCATCCGATGTACTTCGGGAACGTGATCCTGATGATCGGGATCGCGCTGGGCCTCGGGTCTTACTGGGCGCTGCTGCTCGTCGTCATCGGGGTGCTGCTGATGGCCGTGCGGATCAACGACGAGGAGAGACTGCTCGACGAACAGTTGGACGGCTACCGGCAATACACCCAGAAGGTGCGCTACCGCCTGGTGCCGCTGGTCTGGTGACCGTGACGAAAGAGTCGGTGGAGGTGATCGCCTGCGGCTGGGACTACCTCGCACCTCGGCCTGATCTTCGTCCGCCCGGGCTAGATCCAGACGCCCTTCCCGACGGCCACCACGCCACCCGCGCTGAGCGCGAACCGCTCGCGGTCCTTCTCCAGATCGACGCCGACCATCTCGCCGGGACCCACGACCACGTTCTTGTCCAGGATCGCGTGCCGAACCACCGCGCCGCGGCCCACCCGCACACCCGGCATCAGCACACTGCCGTCGACGATGGCGCCGTCCTCGATCACGACATTGCTCGACAACACCGAATTGCGGACCGACGCCGCCGAGATGATGCTTCCGGCGCCGACCACCGACTCCTGCGCCGAACCGCCGTTGACGAATTTCGCCGGCGCCAGGTTCTCCGACTCGCCGCGGATCGGCCACCGCTTGTTGTAGAGGTTGAACACCGGATGAACTGACACCAGATCCATGTGGGCGTCATAGAACGCGTCCAGCGTCCCGACGTCGCGCCAGTATCCGTGATCACGCTCGGTGGCGCCGGGGACTTCGTTGTTGTTGAAGTCGTAGACCGCTGCCATGCCGTCAGAGACCAGCCGCGGGATGATGTCGCCGCCCATGTCGTGGTCGGAGTTGTCATCGTCGGCGTCGGCGCGGATGGCATCGATGAGCACCTTGGTGGTGAAGATGTAATTGCCCATCGACACGAAGGTCTGCTCGGGATCGTCGGGCGTGCCCGGCGGATCGGCCGGCTTCTCGATGAACTCGCGGATACGGCCGGATTCGTCGGCGTCGACGCAACCGAACGCGTGTGCCTCCGCGCGCGGCACCCGGATACCGGCCACCGTGGCGCCGGCGCCGCTCTCGATGTGGAACTTCACCATCTGTTCGGGGTCCATCCGGTACACGTGATCGGCACCGAAAACGACGATGTAGTCCGGATCCTCGTCATAGATCAAGTTCAGCGACTGATAGATCGCGTCGGCCGAACCGGTGTACCAGCGCGGTCCGAGGCGCTGCTGGGCGGGAACCGGCGTGATGTACTCACCGGCCAGACCGGACAGGCGCCAGTTCTGCGAAATGTGCCGGTCGAGCGAATGCGACTTGTACTGGGTGAGCACACAGATGCGCAAATAGCGCGCGTTGACCAGATTGGACAGTACGAAGTCGATCAGTCGGTACGCACCGCCGAAGGGAACCGCCGGCTTGGCCCGGTCTGCGGTCAGCGGATATAGCCGTTTGCCCTCTCCGCCGGCCAGGACGATGCCCAGCACATGTGGCAATTCCCTCATCCTGCAAACCTATCGGCACACGCAACCGACGGCTAGGCCAACGCCTCTATTGCAGGTCGCGGTGTCGCGACCGAAGCGACTTGGGGTCGGGCACAAGCACGTTGACCCGCAAGCTCGCGCCGCGCAGCGCGGGCTACTACCGTCGGGCGTATGCGGGTGGCGATGATGACTCGGGAGTATCCACCCGAGGTTTACGGCGGGGCGGGCGTACACGTGACAGAACTCGTCGCGCAGTTGCGGCGCCTCTGTGAAGTCGACGTGCATTGCATGGGCGCCCCGCGCTCGGGTGTCTTCGTCCACCAGCCCGATCCCGCACTCAAGGGAGCCAACCCGGCGCTGTCGACGCTGTCGGCGGATCTGGTGATGGCCAACGCGGCCGCCGAGGCGACGGTGGTGCATTCGCACACCTGGTACACCGGGATGGCCGGTCATCTCGCGGCGCTGCTGTACGGCGTCCCCCACGTGCTCACCGCGCACTCTCTCGAACCGTTGCGGCCGTGGAAGGCCGAACAGCTCGGCGGCGGCTACCGGGTATCGCTCTGGGTCGAGCGCACCGCGATCGAAGCGGCCGACGCGGTGATCGCGGTCAGTTCCGGCATGCGCGAGGACGTCCTGGCTGTCTATCCGGCGTTGGACCCAAACCGCGTCCACGTGGTGAAGAACGGCATCGACACCGACGTCTGGTATCCGGCGCCGCCCGAGCGAGGCGAGTCGGTGGTCGCCGAACTCGGTGTCGACCCGTCACGCCCCATGGTGGCGTTCGTCGGCCGGATCACCCGGCAGAAAGGTGTCCCCCACTTGATCGCCGCGGCCCACCGCTTCGATCCGGAGATTCAGGTGGTGCTGTGCGCCGGCGCGCCCGACACCCCGGAGATCGCCGCTGAGGTGAGCTCGGCTGTGCAAGAGCTGGCCGGGCGGCGCAGCGGCGTGTTCTGGGTGCAGGAGTTCCTGCCCGTCGGAAAAATCCGCGAAATACTTTCGGCTGCAACCGCTTTCGTCTGCCCATCAGTGTACGAGCCGCTAGGGATCGTGAATTTGGAAGCGATGGCATGTGGGACCGCCGTGGTGGCCTCCGACGTCGGTGGCATACCTGAGGTGGTCGACGACGGCGTGACGGGCACTCTCGTGCACTACGAGTCGAGCGACCCGGTGGGTTTTGAGACCGGACTCGCCGAGGCGGTCAATGCACTGGTGGGCGATCCGGAGAAGGCACGCCGCTTCGGGGCGGCCGGACGGCAACGCTGTATCGACGAGTTCTCCTGGGCACACATCGCCGAGCAGACGCTGGAGATTTACCGCAAAGTGTCGGCGTAGACCGACCCGCAGAGAGGAAACCCCGCGGGTCCGCGGGGTTTCCAAGATGGATCAGTCAGCTGGTGACGTTTTTGAGTTCGTCACCGAGGGCGGCCGCCTCGGCGGGCGTCAATTCGACAACCAGCCGTCCACCGCCTTCCAGCGGTACCCGCATCACGATGCCGCGCCCCTCCTTGGTTGCTTCCAGCGGACCGTCACCAGTCCGGGGCTTCATCGCCGCCATCGAGTGCTCCCTCCAGATTCGAGCCGGCCCGTGTCCACGGACCCGGTCCAGCGCCGGTGCACTTGGCTGGTGCGTCCGGCACTGAACTGCTTGTTTTCGATTCTATTGTTCCTTATCGGCGAGCATGGGTGTGAAAGGCCCGATTGAGGGGGTCCGATTTGGCCTCTCAGGCGACGGCTGCGGCAGGCGGTACCCAGCACGACGCGAGGTGATCATCGACCATGCCGGTGGCCTGCATGAGCGCATATGCGGTGGTGGGGCCGACGAAGCGGAATCCGCGCTTCTTGAGGTCCTTGGCCATGGCCTGGGACTCGGGCGTGATCGCCGGCACGTCGGCCATGGTTTTCGGTCGTGGGCGCGGCGGCGGGGCGTAGGACCACAGCAGGTCGGACAGGTCGACATCGAGGTCGGCGACTGCCCTGGCATTGGCGATGGTCGCTTCGATCTTGGCGCGGTTGCGCACGATGCCTTCGTCGGCCATCAGTCGGGCGATATCACGCTCGCCGTACCGCGCGACCGTTTCGATGTCGAAGCGGGCGAACGCCTTCCGGAAGTTCTCCCGCTTCCGCAGGATGATCAGCCAGGACAGGCCGCTCTGGAATGCCTCGAGGCTCATCCGCTCGAACAGCGGCACCTGCCCGCGCAGGACCCGGCCCCACTCGTCGTCGTGGTAGTCGCGGTAGAGCACCGACTGCGCTTGCACCCAGCCGCAGCGGGTGCGGCCGTCGTCGGGAGCCGGCTCGGTCACGACGGGCTCTCGTCGACGCCGCGCGCCGCGTGGTGGGTGACCACCGGCTCGTCCAGCGCTGCAGCAGCGCGCACCGCGGAAAGCTCACCGCGCAGCTGGTCGAGTTCGGCACCGAGGCGGTCGAGCACCCAGTCCACCTCGCTGGTCTTGTAGCCGCGGAATACCTGGGTGAACTTGACGGCGTCGATGTCCTCGCCGGTGACCCCGGAGGCCGGCAGCACGGTGGCCGTCGTCGCCCGAGGCAGGGGCGGCAGGTCCTCGCCCCGCCCGAAGACCAGGCTGGCCACCCCGAAAAGAACGATGCCGATCAGGATCAGCACCACCAGGTACAGCAGGATCAACGTCACGTCATGAGACTACTTGCGCCGAGATCGACGTTTTGCAGGCTTTTGCTCGCATTTTCACCGCGAAATGGCGGTTTGGGCGTGGGCAGAACTCAGCGCAGGGTGTTCATCGGCGGACGGTCGGCCAGCGACACCGCGGTGGTCCGCGGCAGGTATCCATCGTGCCCGTCGGGGAGGAACTGGGTCAGTCCGACCCCGGAGTCGGTGATGCCGCAGCGCGACAGCAGGGTGGCGATCACCTGGCGACTCATCGCGCCCAAGTCGGCCAGCGGGCGGTTGCGGTGGGTGCGCACACCCAGATTGACCTGGGCGATCGCCCCCAGCCCCAGCCGGTCGTAGGTGTCCACCAGCAGGCCGATCTCCACGCCGTAGCCCGGGGCGAACGGCACCGACGTCAGCAGCTCGCGGGTGCCGGCATACTCGCCGCCCAGCGGTTGCAGCACACATCCCAGCTCGGGGCGCAGCGCAGCCAGCAGCGGGCGGGCGACCAGCTCGGTAACCCGGCCGCCACCGTTGGCGTCCTCACCCTTACCGACCTTCAGCGGCCGCCGGTAGAAGCCCTTGACGAGGTGGATTCCGTCGCCGGTGAGCAGGGGGCCGACCAGTCGCGGCACGAACATCGGATCGGGATCGATGAGATCGGAATCGACGAACACGATGATGTCGCCGCGGGTGGCGGCCAGCGAGCGCCACAGCACCTCGCCCTTGCCCGGCTGCGACTCGACCTCGGGCACCGCCTGCTCACGGGTGACCACCCGGGCGCCGGCGGCGATAGCTTCGATCTCGGTGTCATCGGTGGAACCCGAATCCAGCACGATCAGCTCGTCGACCAGGCTGCCCAGGAGCGGTCGGACGCTTTCCACCACCGAGCCGACCGTCTCCTCCTCGTTGAGCGCAGGCAGGACGACGGAGATGGTTCGGCCACGCTTGGCGGCCACGAGTTCGTCGATGGTCCAGGTCGGCCGGCTCCAGCTGTGGTCGGACAACCACGTGTCACCGGGAAGTGTGTCGTTGGCGAGTTCGGTCATGCCAGGCCCCTCACCGTCCGCGCCGGCGGACGCTCCCCACGGATCGACGCGACCATTTCCAGTACGCGCCGAGTGGGTCCCACCTCATGCACCCGAAACATCCGCGCTCCGTCGGCGGCGGCCAAAGCCGTCGCTGCCAGCGTGCCCTCGAGGCGTTCAGTGAGCTCCACACCCAAAGTCTCCCCGACGAAATCCTTGTTGCTCAGCGCCATCAGGACCGGCCATCCGGTCTTAACAAGATCTTTTACGTGGCGCAACAAAGTAAGACCGTGATGAGTGTTTTTGCCGAAATCGTGGGTCGGATCGATCAGGATCGCGTCCCTGGCCACGCCGAGCGCGACGGCGCGTTCGGCGGCCGAGGTGACCTCGGCGATGACGTCGTCGACCACACCGGTGACCGTCGTGCCGTAGTTGACGCGGAACGGGCGGGTGCGCGGCGTCGCGCCCCCGGTGTGCGAGCACACCAACCCGGCGCCGAACTCGGCGGCGACCTCCGGAAGGTCCGGATCGGCACCGGCCCAGGTGTCGTTGATCAGGTCCGCTCCGGCGGCGCAGGCCTGCTTGGCGACCGCCGAACGCCAGGTGTCGACGCTGATCAGCTGATCGGGGTAAACGCTCCGCAGCCACTCGATGAACGGCACCACGCGGGCAATTTCCTCGTCGGCGTCGACCAGGTTGCCCGGGCCGGCCTTGACTCCCCCGACATCGACGACGTCGGCACCCTCGGCGACGACGCGGTGCGCGGCGTCCTTGGCAGCCTCGTCGGTGAAAGTCGCGCCGCGGTCGTAGAACGAGTCGGGCGTGCGGTTGACGATCGCCATGATCAGCGCGCGATCACCGGCCACCGGCCGTCCGCAGAACGTCGACTTCACCCCACCATGGTGCCTGGTGACGGCGAGATCGACGAAATGCCGGCGTTCACTCGCACTTCTTGTGCGAGACGTCGGTTTGGACGAACGCGGCTAGCCCTTGGGGCGGGAGCCGGAGGCGACTTCGTTGGGGTACTCGTCGTAGAACTCCACGTAGCCCTCCTCACGCCCCTTCAGCACGTACAGCGGGTCCTCGAGCTTCTCGTCGTCGGTGCCGTAGCCCTGCTTGCGCAGGTCGACTTTGCGACTTTTGAACGTCGATGTGGTCTCCAGCGACTCGACGATCCGGATGAACAACGGCACGGCATAGCCGGGCAGATTGCTGTAGAGCGTCTCGGCCAGCGCCTTGCCGTCGAACTCCACCCCGTCGCGCAGCTTGACCGCAGCCATGCCGGCCCGCCCACCGGTGTCGGGCACCTCGACGCCGAACACCGTGGACTCTTCGACATCCTTGTCCTGGCCCAATGCGGCCTCGACCTGGGTGGTGGCGACGTTCTCGCCCTTCCACCGGAATGTGTCGCCGAGCCGATCGGCGAAGGCGGCGTGCCGCATACCCTGCGGGCTCATCACGTCACCGGTGTTGAACCACACGTCACCTTCTTTGAAAGCGTTGCGCACCAACTTCTTTTCGCTGGCCTCTTTGTCGGTGTAGCCGTCGAAGGGCGAAAGCTTGTTCACCGGGCTGATCAGCAGGCCGGGCTGACCGGGCGGCACCTTGCGGACGCGGCCGTTCTCGTCGCGCGCCGGCTCGCCGGTCTCCGCGTCGTACTCCACATAAGCCAGCGGCGTCGGGCTGATGCCGGTGGTCTTCGGGATGTTGAAGATATTGATGAACGCGGTGTTGCCCTCGCTGGCGGCGTAGAACTCAGCGACGCGGCCGATGTTGAACCGCTTGGTGAATTCGTCCCAGATCTCCGGACGCAGGCCGTTGCCCGCGATCACCCGGATCTTGTGGGCCCGATCGGTGTCCTTGGGCGGCTGGTTCAGTAGATAGCGGCAGACCTCGCCGATGTAGATGAACGCGGTGGCTTCCATCTGAATGACGTCGTCCCAGAATCGCGACGCCGAGAACGACTTACCCAATGCCAGCGTGCCGCCCGCATTGATCACCGACGACACCGCGACTGTGAGCGCGTTGTTGTGGTAGAGCGGCAGCGGGCAGTACAGGGTGTCATTGCTGTTGAGCCGTAGACCCAGTCCGCCGAAGGCGGCCAGCGCACGCAGCCACCGATGGTGGGTCATCACGCTGGCTTTGGGGTGCCCGGTGGTGCCCGAGGTGAAGATGTAGAACGCGGTGTCCTTGGCCCGGACCTCCGACGCCGACGCGGGGTTGTCCGTCGGCTTGCCGTTGGCTTGCTCCTCGATGTCCTCGATCGTCACCAGCTCGGCGACCTCGGCTTCGCTTTCCTTGATCGGGTCGATCAGGTCGGACTCGGCGACGACGACCGTGGCGTCGAGCAGACCGATGCTGTGCGACAACACATCTCCGCGCTGGTGGTAGTTCAGCATGCCGGCGACCGCGCCGCATTTGACCGCCGCAAGCATCAGCAGGACGGCGTTGGGCGAGTTGCGCAGCATGATGCCGACCACATCCCCGCGGCCAACTCCCTTGTCGGACAACACCGCTGCGAAGCGGTTGGCCGTCTCGTTGGCTTCACGGTAGGTGATCTTCTCGTCGCCCATCCGGATGAACACCCGGTCGGCGTAGCGGGCGGCGCGCTCCTGGAACACCTTCCCGATCGAGGTCTTCGTCGTCGGCAGGGCCAGCAGGCCGGTCAGAGCGCCACGCAGAATCACCGGCGCATCCATCACCACCGCCGGCAGCCTGGTGGCCAGGTCCAGCAGACCGACCGAGTGCTTCGCACCCGAGTCCTTCGACCCGGATTCACCGGATTCGTTACTGGCCATCGATGCCACCTCCCGTATCTCGCTCAGTTCGCGAGTCAGCGTAACCCTGGTCACGTCCGGGGTGTGCAGGCGTCGAGCGCCGCCTGCACATCACTGACGACCACCAATCGGTCCAGTGCGGCCTGTGCGACGAAGCCGGGTTCGACGAGAGTCCCCAGCCAGGCACGCAGGCCGTCATAGTGGCCGGCGGGATCCAGCAGCACCACCGGCTTTCCATGCATACCCAGGTACCCCGCGGTCCACGTTTCAAAAAGTTCCTCCAGCGTGCCGATGCCGCCCGGGAGCGTGAGGAAGGCGTCGCTGCGGTCTTCCATGACTTGTTTGCGCTGCCGCATGGTGTCGGTGACGATCAGCTCGTCGGCATCGACGTCGGCGAGCTCGCGGTGCACCAGCGCCTTCGGGATGACCCCGACGGTCCGGCCACCGTGCGACCGTGCGCCCTCGGCCACCGACCCCATCGCCGAGACGTTGCCGCCGCCCGACACCAGGGTCCAGCCGCGATCGGCGATCGCCTCCCCCACCCGGCGGGCGAGATCGAGCAACTCGGGGTGGCGCGGTCCGGATGCGCAGTAGACGCACACCGCCCACTCGTCATCGCGGTTCTCCGGTTCCACACCGGCAAACGTAACGCAGTCGATTTACGGCTATTGCCGTGCCGGTGCGGCCCCCGCAATAAAGTCCGGGCTATGCCGAATCGGTGGCCTCTCGTGCCGCGCCAGTCCCTGGATGAAGCGATCGAACTGCTCAAGAGCCATCGCGGCCTGGCCTTGGTAGGCGCCGACGGCACCGGGAAGACGACGCTCGCCGACCAGATCGCCGAGCGCCTCGACGAGAAGAATCCGGTTCGGGTGAAAGCCACCGCGACGCAGGCCGCCGTGCCGTTCGGAGCGTTCGGCCCACTGGTCGACGTCCACGAGGTGGGCAAACCGGCGGCGCTGATCCACTCGGCACTGGAATCCCTACTGGCTCAGGCGAGAAGCACGCTGATCATCGTCGATGACGCCCAGCTGCTCGACCCGCTGTCGGCAAGTCTGGTCTACCAATTGGCGCGGCACGACTCGGCGCGGCTGATCGTGACGGTACGAGCGGGTACGACAGTGCAGTCCGCGGTGACCGCTCTGTGGGAAGACGCCCTGCTGGCCAAGCTCGACGTCGGCCCGCTCGACGAGGACGAGACCCGTTCTGTGCTGGCAGAATTGGGGCGGTCCCTGGATGAGGAATACCGCCGCACCGGCGGCAATCCACTGGAGCTGCGGCTGCACCTGCAGACCCGTTCGGCGGCAACGTCGCTGGAGCCATTGGTCGACGCGTATCTGGCCGAGCTGCCGGCCCCGGCACACATGGTGCTGGGCTACCTGGCCGTGCATGAGCCGCTCTCCCGCGACGAGTTGGTCGCGCTGACTTCTGGCGAGGCCGTCGGACAGGCCGAAACTGCCGGAGCCACACAGTTGTTCGGATCCGCGGTGTACGCAGGGCATCCACTGTTCGTCGAGCGCGTCGCATTGGGGGCAGACGGAGGCGACACCCGGCGGTTGCGCACTGAAATCCTGGGCCAGCTCGCTGCCCAGCCCTACCGCCACCTCGGTGACCGCCTGGGCCGCGCGGTGCTGGCACTGGACAGCGACTCCCCGGAGTCCGTGGATGACGTGGTGGCCTCGGCTCAGCAGGCGTTGCGGCTCGGCGACCTCCTCCTGAGCGAACGGCTCGCCGGCGCAGCACTGCAGCGCTCCGAACGCTTCGATGCGCGACTTGCGCTGAGCTACGCGCTGGCCTGGCAGGGCCGCGGACGGGAAGCGGATTCGGTTCTGGCCGAAGTGGATGCTGCCACGTTGTCTCAGGCCGAGGTGATGGCATGGGCGTTGCCGCGGGCGGCCAATCAGTTCTGGATGCTGTCCGAACCTGAGCGCGCGACAGCGTTCCTGCAGAACACTCGTAAACGGATCAGCACGACGGCGGCCCGACTGACCCTCGATGCACTTTCTGCCACCTTCGCGATGAACGCCGGCAACGTGGCACGCGCGCTCGAGATCGCGGGCGGGGTGCTGGCCGACCCGGAAGCAGAGGACATGGCGGTGGCGTGGGCGGCGAGTGCGGCAGCGCTGTGCTCGGCGCGAATGGGCCGCTTCGATCAGGTGGACTCGCTGGTACGGCGGGCGCTGGACGCCGAGCATCCCGGGCTACTGCGGTTCACCGTCGGCCTCGCGCGGACGACGACGCTACTCATGACCGGTCAGTCCGACGCTGCGCTGGAGGCCGCAGGTGAGTTCACCGACTTCGCCGAGCTGGCCCAGCCGGGCCGCTCGATCGGTGATGTGCTGCTGGCGCAGGTGCTGATCGCGCAAAACGATCCGGCTGGCGCGGCACAGCTACTCGGGCCGGCCGCGGCGACACTGGAGCGCACCGGCTACTCGTGGGGGCCGCTGTCGCTGATGTACCTGACCATCGCGCTGGCCCAGCAGGGCGAGATCGCCGCGTCGGCCAAGGCACTGAGCCGCGCCGACGCCCGGCACGGCACCAAGTCGGCGCTGTTCGCCCCCGAGCTCGGGGTGGCGCGGGCATGGCGGCTGGCCACGGTCGGCGACGAGACGCACGGGGCGATCGACGCGGCCCGGGAAGCCGCCCGCGGCGCCGAGCGCAGTGGGCAGCTGGGAGTGGCGGTGTGGGCGTGGAACGAGGCGGCCAGACTCGGCGATACGCAGGCCGCCGGCGCGATCTCGAAGCTGTCGGAGACCGTGGACTGCGCGTTCACCCGGTGAGATAGCGCCGCAACGTCTTGGTGACGGCGGTGATCTGCGCCAGGGCCACTCGTTCGTCCCGCTTGTGCGCCAGGTTGGGATCGCCGGGGCCGTAGTTCACCGCGGGGATGCCCAGGGCGGCGAACCGGGCGACGTCGGTCCAGCCGTACTTGGCCCGGACCATCCCGTCGGCGGCCGCCACCAGCGCCGCCGCGGCGGGGTGGCTCAGCCCGGGCAGCGCCCCGGCGGCCACGTCGGTCTGCTCGAGGTGCACGTCGAGCCCGTCGAACACCTCCCGCACGCGGGCCAGCGCCTGTTCCGGTGAGCGGTCGGGCGCGAAGCGGAAGTTGACGGTCAGCTCGGCGGCGTCGGGAATGACGTTGCCTGCCACGCCGCCCTCGATCCGCACCGCCGACAGACCTTCACGGTAGGTGCAGCCGTCGATGTCAACGATCCGGGCCTCGTAGCCGGACAGCCGGTCGAGCACCGCGCCCAGTTTATGAATTGCATTGTCGCCCAGCCAGGATCGGGCCGAGTGCGCCCGCGTCCCGGTCGCCGAGATCACGACCCGCAGGGTGCCCTGGCAGCCGGCCTCGATGTAACCGCCGGAGGGCTCGCCCAGGATCGCAACGTCGGCCTGCAGCCAGTCCGGGAGTTCACGCTCGATGCGGTTCAGTCCGTTGGCGGAGGCCTCGATCTCCTCGCAGTCGTACATGATCAGCGTGATGTCGTGGGCCGGCTCGGCGATCGTGGCGGCCAGGTGCAGGAACACCGCGTCACCGGATTTCATGTCCGAGGTACCGCAGCCGAACAAGTGGTCGCCGTCGAACACCGACGGCACGTTATCGGCGATCGGGACGGTGTCGAGGTGGCCGGCCAGCACCACCCGTGACGGCAGGCCGAAGTTCGTGCGAGCCAGTACTGCGTCGCCGTTGCGGATGATCTCGTAGCCGGTTGTCTGCCCGCGCAGGGCGGCCTCAACCTCGTCGGCGATGCGGGCCTCGTCGCGCGACACGCTCGGGATGTCGACGAGCGCTGCGGTCAGCGCGATCGGGTCGGCGCTCAGGTCTAACACAACTGACCAGGTTAGCGGGTCGCCTCTCCCCCGCGAGCAGACGCGTACACCCCCATTTCCGGCGTTATTTGGGGGGTTTTGCGTCTGCTCGGCGGAGAAAAGTAGCGTGGAGCACCGTGACTTCTGCTGCCGGCGTCGGATTGGCCACCATCACCGAGGACGGAACCGTCCTCGACACCTGGTTCCCGGATCCCGAATTGGGCGCCTACGGCCCGTCGGGCAGCACCCGGCTCTCGGTCGCGGAGGTGCCCGAGGACCTGGCGGCCGTGGCCGGCCCCGATGCCGCGCGTCGGGTGGAGACGATCGTCGTACGCACCGTGATCGAGGACCTGAACGACAAGCCGCTCGATACCTATGACGCCTACCTGCGGCTGCACCTGCTGTCGCACCGGTTGGTCGAACCGCGCGGACTGAACCTCGACGGCATCTTCGGCGTGCTGACCAATGTGGTGTGGACGAACTTCGGGCCATGCCAGATCGAGGGCTTCGAGAACGTCCGGCTGCGGCTGCGCAGCCGCGGCCAGGTGACGGTCTACGGCGTCGACAAGTTCCCGCGGATGGTCGACTACGTCCTGCCCGCCGGGGTGCGCATCGCCGACGCCGACCGGGTGCGCCTCGGTGCGCATCTGGCCCCGGGCACCACGGTCATGCACGAGGGGTTCGTGAACTACAACGCAGGCACGCTGGGCGCCTCGATGGTGGAGGGCCGGATCTCCGCGGGTGTGGTGGTAGACGACGGCTCCGACGTCGGCGGCGGCGCATCGATCATGGGCACGCTGTCCGGCGGTGGTACTGAGGTGATCTCGGTGGGCAAGCGCTGCCTGCTGGGCGCCAACGCGGGCCTGGGTATCTCGCTGGGTGACGACTGCATCGTCGAGGCCGGCCTGTACGTGACGGCGGGCACGAAGGTCACCACCCCGGACGGAACGACAGTCAAGGCCCGCGAGCTGTCCGGCGCGAACAACCTTCTGTTCCGGCGCAATTCGGTCACCGGCGCAGTCGAGGTGGTTGCCCGGGACGGACAGGGCATCGCGCTGAACGAGGCGCTGCACGCCAACTAGTCTTCGGACCGCTCGTGTGAAACGTGGCCGCTCGGGTATAGGTGCACCGTGTTCGGAGAAGACTTGCGGCAGTTGGCCGCGGCGCACGGCGTGGCCACCTCCTACCGCAACGAACGACGTGAGCCAGTCCAGGTCGACGCCGACGTCGTGATCCGGGTCCTCGGGTTACTGGACGTCGATGCCGGCACCGAGAGCAGCCGGCGCATCGAACTGGCCAAGCTCGCCGATCTGGATCGTGCCGGCCGATTGCCGCCGACCATAGCTGTGCGCGTGGACGGTCATCCCAAGACGATGCCCGGAGCCGCGCTGCTGGTCGCCGAGGACGGCAGCCGCATCGAGGTGCGCGACGAACTACCCGGCGACCTGGCCCCGGGCTGGTACCGGCTGCACACCCGCGACGATCAGGACGTCACCCTGGTGGTCGCCCCTGCGCAGGTGCCGCAGACGCCGAACACCTGGGGCTGGATGTTGCAGCTGTACGGCCTGCGTTCGGCGCGGTCTTGGGGCATCGGTGATTTCGGCGATCTGCGCGAGTTCATCGAGTGGACGGCCGCCGAGCACTGCGCCGGGGCAGTGCTGCTCAACCCGCTGCATGCGCCCGGGCTGACGCATCCTGTGCAGCCGTCGCCCTACACTCCGTCGAGCCGGCGGTTCTCCAATCCGTTGGCGCTGCGCATCGAGGACCTCAACGCCTATCACCGCGCCGACTCCGACACCCGCACCGAGGTGGACGAGCTACGCGTCTCGGCGAGCACCGAGCGCATCGATCACGACTTGGTGTGGGCAGCCAAACGTTCTGCACTGGAAGCGCTCTGGCGTAGTGCGGGCCGACCCAGCCCGCTCGACGAATCACCGGACACGGCCGGCCTGGCCGATTGGGCCACCTATTGCGCCCTGGCCGAGCGGCACGGCGGCCGGTGGAGCCGCTGGCCGGAACCGCTCCGCGACGTGACCGGGCCCGCCGTGGCGCAGGCACGCCGAGAGTTGGCCTCCAGAGTCGACTTTCACGCCTGGGTCCAGCAGCAGTGTGCTCAGCAGCTGGCCGCGGTGCGGGCGGCCGGACGAGACGCCGGCATGGCGCTTGGCGTGCTGCACGACCTGCCCGTCGGAGTCGACGCCGACGGTGCCGACGCCTGGGCGCTGGCCGATGTACTCGCAGGCGGAGTTAGCGTCGGGGCACCGCCGGACAACTTCACCCCCCGCGGCCAGGACTGGGGACTTCCGCCCTGGCGCCCGGACAGGTTGGCGGCCACCGGCTACGCCGCGTTGCGGGACATGTTGCGCGCCATCCTGTCCCACGCGGACGGCCTGCGGATCGACCACGTCGCCGGTCTATGGCGACTGTGGTGGATCCCGCCGGGCGACACCCCGGACCGCGGCACCTATGTGCACTATGACGCCGAGGTCATGCTCGCTGTTCTTGCCCTGGAGGCGCACCGTGCCGGCGCCGTCGTCGTGGGTGAAGACCTGGGCACCGTCGAGCCCGAGGTCACCGAAGCGCTGGCCGCCAACGAGATGCTGGGCTCGGCGGTCGCGTGGTTCACCCGCGACGAGTCCGCCCCCGACCAACCGCTCCTCCCGTCGAAGGCGTGGCCGTCGCGGGCCGCCGCCAGCCTGTCCACCCACGATCTGCCCACCGTCGCAGGGTTTCTCCGGGGCGAGCACGTACGCGCGCGCGCCGAACTGGGCCTGCTCGACGACGTACCGGCCGCACAAGCCAACGCCGATAAGGAGCGCGCCGACTGGCTGGCCTTGCTGCGCTCCGAAGGCCTACTTGACGAGCGCGAGCCCGACGAGGCCGCGATCATCGTTGCGATGCACCGCTTCCTGGCATCGACGCCGAGTCGGCTGAAGCTGATCTCGCCCTATGACCTGATCGGCGAGCCCCGGCAACCCAATCTGCCGGGCACCGTTGACGAGTATCCGAACTGGCGCCTGCCCCTTGCGGAATCCCTTGAGCAATTACGCGCAGATCCGCGCGTCGCCACGATCACCGCGGCCTTCCGGCAGTGAGCCGCTACTTCGCCGAGAGAACGCAGAACTCGTTGCCCTCCGGGTCGCCGAGCACGATCCAAGTCTGTTCGCCCTGACCGATGTCCAAGTGGCGGGCTCCCAGCGCAAGCAACCGATCGACTTCGACCTGCTGATCATCGGGTGTGAAGTCGAAGTGGATGCGGTTCTTGACCACCTTGTCGTCGGGCACCGCCAGAAACAACCAGTCGGGCCCGGCACCGGCGGGTGCCCGCAGTGCCACGTCGCCGTCGTCGGTCTGCTCGGCAGGCCAACCCAGCACCGTCGACCACCACAACGACAGCGCATGGATGTCGTGGGCGTCGATGCAGACATCGCTGAACCGCAGCGTCATTTCATCAGTTCCTTCTTCACGACTTTGCCCATCGCGTTGCGCGGCAGTGACTCGACCAGCCGCACTTCCCGCGGCCGCTTGTGCACCGAAAGCTGTTCGGCGACAAACGCGATCAATTCGTCGGGTTTGGCGTCGCCGACCACGAACGCGACAATCCGCTGACCGAGGTCGGGGTCGGGCAGGCCCACCACGGCGACCTCCTCGACCCCGGGATGACCGAGAAGCACCGTCTCGACCTCGCCGGCCCCCACCCGGAAGCCGCCGGACTTGATCAGGTCCACCGATTCGCGACCGACGATGCGGTGCATGCCACCGTCGTCGATGACGGCGGCGTCGCCGGTGCGGTACCACCCGTCGGGATCGAACGCATCGGCGGTGGCATCCGGCCTGTTGAGGTAGCCGTCGAATACGGTAGGGGCCTTGAGCTGAAGGCTGCCGATGGTCTCGCCGTCGTGCTGCCCCACCGAACCGTCCTCATGCACCAACCGGGTTTGAACCCCGTTGAGCGGCAAGCCGACCCAGCCGGGCCGTCGTTCGCCGTCGGCCCGGGTGCTGATCGTGATCAGCGACTCGGTGCTGCCGTACCGCTCGACGGGCGGCCGGCCGGTCAGTTCGGCCAGTCGGGTGAACACCGGAACCGGCAGCGGCGCACTGCCCGAAACCAACAACCGCGCGGAGGCCAGCGCGGCTGCGGCGGCGGCGTCGGCCGCCACCCGTGACCACACCGTGGGCACCCCGAAATACAAGCTGCCGCCGGCAGCGGCATAACCGGCAGGAGTTGGTTTCCCGGTGTGCACGAAGCGATTTCCCACGCGCAGCGAGCCGAGCAGCCCCAGGATCAGGCCGTGCACATGGAACAGCGGCAGCCCGTGGACCAGGGTGTCGTCAGGGGTCCACTGCCACGCCTGCACCAGCGCGTCGATCTGTGCTGCGATCGCGCGACGGCTGATCAGCACACCTTTGGGCAGGCCGGTGGTCCCGGAGGTGTACATGATCATCGCGGTGCTCTGCGGCGCCGGCTCGGCATAGCGGTGCCACGACCGGGCGTGCAACCGGACCGGGATGTGCGGCAGGCCACCGAGGTCGGCGGGTGACTCCCCCACCCAGCCCTGCGCGCCCGAGTCGGTCAGGATGTGCGCGCGTTCAGCGACACCGACGTCGGCGGGCACGGGAACGAACGGGACGCCGGCGATCAGGCAGCCGGTGATCGCGAGCACGGTTGTGGCGGAGGGCGTGGCCAGCACGGCGACCTGCCGGGCCCCACCGACCCGCTCGGCCACCGAAGTGGCCGCCCCCACGAGATCACTGCGGGACAGGACTGCGCCGTCGATGCGCACCGCGTCACCGATATCGGCTCCGGCGGCGACGGCGGCGGGATTCAGGGAGGCCAGCAGCACGTCGCCGACGGTACCGAAGATACTGGCGTGGTGAAGCCCATCACCCAGCTCTCGTCACGCGAGGTGTACCGCAACAACTGGATGACGGTGCGTGAGGACACCATCGAGCGGCCGGACGGGTCCACCGGTGTCTACGGCGTCATCGACAAGCCCGACTACGCGCTGATCATCGCGGTCGACGACGACCGGGTGGCGTTGGTCGAGCAGTACCGCTACCCGCTCGGTGCGCGCCGCTGGGAGTTTCCGCAGGGCACCGCCCCGAACCGGGCCGAGGTCGACCCGGCCGAGCTCGCCGCCCGTGAGCTTGGTGAGGAGACCGGACTCGCGGCCGGTTCATATGTCGTCCTGGGCAGCCTCGACATCGCCGCCGGCATGAGCAGCCAGCGGGGCTGGGTGTTCCTGGCCACCGACATCACCGAAGGCGAACCCGACCGCGAGCACGAGGAGCAGGACATGCACTTCGAGTGGTTCGCGCGAAGCCGGTTCGAGGAGATGATCCGAACCGGTGAGATCACCGACGCCCAGTCGATTGCGGCGTACGCACAGCTGCTGCTCAGAGAGCGTTTCGAGGCCTAATCGTGACCGGCGCACCTGGGGCAGATGTGACAGGTGAGGTTTTCTGACGGCTACGCTGATACCTCGCAACGACGTTCCGAGGAGTCATGAGCCGCCATAGTTGGGGTGCCACGCTGGTGGCCGCGATGATCTGCGCCGCGGGACTGGTGAGCCCCGCCTCGGCGCACGGTGAGCCGCCGGCCTGGAACGGGCGCTATCAGATGATCACGTACGCCTCGCAGAAGGCGGGCACCAGTCCGGCCACCCACCAAAAGGAAAACGACTTCGGCGCCGTCTTCACTCTGGCGACCGCATGTTCGGGTGGCAGGTGTGTCGCCACCGTCGCCGACGGACCCGCGCCGAGTAACCCGACCATCCCGCAGCCGACCAAGTACACCTGGAACGGTGCCGAGTGGGCCACCACCTACGACTGGGTGTGGGACTGCTTCCTCGGCGACGGCTACCAGAAGCAGTGGAGTCCGGCCACGTCGTGGGCGTTCTACACACCGCAACCGGACGGGTCGCTGCGCGGTACGTGGCACACCGACATCGCCCAGGGCCCCTGCCGCGGCAGCGTCGTCATGCCGGTCGCGGCGATTCCGGCCTGAGTTTCAGCCGGCCGAACGACCCCGGCGCAGCCACAACCACGCTCCCACAACGCCCAGCGCGAACGCACCAAGCACTCCCAGGATCCAGCCCAGCGGCGGGGCCGGTGAACTCTGGCCCGCGGACCCGGCCACCCTGTTGTCGCGAATCGACATGTCGGCCGGAACGCCTTGCGCCCCTGCCGCGAGCACGTCGCCGGTCAACTGCGACCAACCGTCCGGCAATTGCTCGATGTAGGTGAGCAACGGGTCCACCAACGGCCAGCCCGCTGTGGTGGTGACCAGGACGACGGTCCGGTCCCGCGGCGCATCGGCGAACGCCTGAATCGTGCCGAGGCCCGAACCGACATCGGCCCGCAGCACCGTGGGTAGATCGAGGCTGATCGAAGATTGGTCGCCGCTGACCGGCGGGTTCAGCGCCGTCTGCTTGAGGGTCGTCGAGTTGGCGACGATCAGGGCACCGATGTTGGACTCCGCCGCGGACTTGATATCGACCACCCGAGGCGTCAGATCGGCGCTGCCTGCCCGCGCCATGTCGACCACGAGCCGACTGGCGTAGTTGAGTTGACCGGGGCCGCTACCGTCGAGCGCCACCACGAAGTTGGGGCCGAATTCCGAAGGGAGCGAACCGAATCCACCCGTGGCATGCCCGCCGCGATGCACCGTCAGCGTCGATCGCGGATCCAGCTGGAAGGTGATCGGCGCGATCATCGGCGAACAGATCATCCGGGGGGTGTAGGTGAGCGCGAAGTTCAGCACTATCCGCTCGGCGAGCACCGGTGCCGGCAGCTCGAAGGTGGCGTCCAGCCGGCCGCTGTCACCCAGTGCCGAGGTGAACACCACGGTGGTGCCCGCGCGGATCATCACTGTCGCGCTGTCCTCCTTGGCCACCGGCGTGTAGTCGGCGAGCAGATGCACCCGCACACTGTCGATCCGGCCGCTGCTCAGCGCTGCCCGGTCGGCCCCGACCGTCAGGCCGCCCGTTCGCAGCACCTCAGCCTTGCCACTCATGTGCAACTGCTCGAACGTCGCCGTGTCGGCAGGGGCGCCGCTTCGCGATCCCGCCTGGTCGACGCGGGCATGCGGCGTCTGGGCGAGGTTCTGGACCTGGTTGATCAACAGGGACGCCTGCGTTGTCAGTTGATCATCGCGACCGGATACCCGCAGCAGGGCGTCCGGCGTTCCCGCCGCGGCGATGTCGAGGCCTGCGGTACCGCGCTCGACGAGAACTGCTCGCGCCAGCGGTCCGGCGGCCGGCGGTGTCGCGCCCCGGGGCTGCTCGGCTACCGAGATCGCCACCGGCTGCGGCCGGTAGGCCCGGGCCAGCGCGGCGGCCAGCGTCAGCACCGCCTGCTGCTCGGAACGGTCGGCGTCGGTCGGGGCGTAGAGGATGACCCGCGCAAGCACCGAGGGGAAGTAGGTCGCGATCGAAGTGGGTGCGGGCTCGGCGCCGGAGAACACGGTCGTGAGATCGGTGACACGCAACGTCTGCCCGGGGCCACAATTCTGATACTGCGGATTGGCCTGGCGGACGATGAAGGACAGCCCGACCGTTGTGTCGCCGGTATGGGCGGCGGCGATATCGACGTCGAAGGGCACTACCACCTGATCGACCGATTGCGCGGGCATACTCACCGCGGCGAGGAAAGCGCCTCGGTCGTCGTCGATTTCGAGATAGCCCCCGGCAATGTTGACCGGGGCATGAATCAAGCCGCGCAACCGGGTGGGCCGGAAACCGGTCGGCAGCGGCATGGCAAAGTCGTCACTGACGTCGGTGGTGGAGAAATCGAGCATCCTCGGCAGCCCAAGCTGAAGCCAGCTAAGAGTCAGCTCGCCGGGATTCGCCATGATCTTGGCGTCGGGATCTGCTTGTGCCGAGGGCGATTCGGCGAGCAGTCCGGACGCTACCGACACGAACATCACCCAGGTTCCCAAAAGCGCCGTCAACGTCCACCGACGCATCAGAAGCCTCGCCGGCGGCAGGCTCGCAGCTCCACGCAGTTTCGCTTTCGTCGTGATGGTTGAGTCCGATTCGTGGGTTGGACGATACCGGTGCAAGATCACGCCGACGTGTTATCCGAACACCAAACACGCAGTCGATGCAAACTTTTCGAGCTCAATTCGGCAGCGAATCAGTCTTGGCAGTGCAAAGTGGAAGCGGTGAACGTACAAAGATGCGAGTTGGAAAAATCGACGGGCTAACCTATCGCCCGCGAGGGTGCGTTTCTTTTGACGACGCCATGGATGGCCGCATTGCGAATTGAGGACGAAGCACAGTGACCGTGCCCGCCAGGACCCCCCGCGCGGCAGTGTCGTCACCGGCCACACCGTCGACCGTCGAGCGCCGCTCGTGGATCGCCCGGCTGCTCACCGCTGCGGCCATCGGCATCGTCCTCGGAGCGGTCATCGGCGGCGTGAGCCTTGCACTGTTGAGCGTCAAGACCACCGCCACCGCGCTCATCCGCATCGTTCAACCCGCTGACCTGACCGCGATCGCCAGCGGCGCGACCCAGACGACGCCGAACACCCAGGACAACCTCGACCGATACGTCGCCGGCGAGGTGGCCTACCTGTCCGGCGACGCCTTCGCCCAAGCGGTGGGCCAGAAGACCGGTAAATCCCGTCCCGCTGACCTCACCGTCGCCCAAAACGGGCGCTCAGCGGTGATCAGTATCAGCACCACCGCGTCGAGCAGCGACGCCGCGATCCGCACCGTGCAGACCGCCATCGACGTCTACAGCCAGCAACTGGCCGCGCGGGCCGACCAAGAACTGCGCAGTCTGCTTCCGACGTTCTCCCAGTGGGAGCAGGTCAGCGCCGGCGACCCACCGCGGCTCGAACAGATCCAGCGGCTGCGCGAGAGCGTCGTGCTGCTGGCCGGGCAATCGAGTGTCGTTCCCCTCGTGCAGCCGCCGACCGCCGACACCAACAGTGCGCATCCCGCGCTGTTGGGCGCGGCAATCGGCGCCTTCCTGGGCGGTTCTGCGCTGCCGCTGGCAGCGATGGCCCACCGCCGCCGATCCGCACGGCTGTGGTCGGTCACGAATCTGACCGACGCGGTCGACGCCGTAATGGTTCCGGTGGTGGAACTACGGGAACCCCCACCGCGTGCATCGGTGCGAGAACAGAAGGCCCGCCTGGCCCGGACCTTGTACGCGCAGTGCTGCTCGGCGGGCGGCACGCAAACGATCCTGGTCATCGGCGCCTCGCCCGCCTCAGGTGCCGGCGCCGTGTGCTCGCTGCTGGAAACCGCTGCGGCGGAGGCGGGTTCGGTACACGTGGTCACGCTGAGTCCCGAACAGGTCGACATCCCGGTCCTGGCCGGCACCCACCGCAGACAGACGCTGCTAATCGATGCCGGCGTCGTCGGCGCTTCGCCGCTGATCCCGGATGCGGCAGCTTGGGCGACGGCGATCGTCCTGGTGGCCCGGCTGGAGACCGACACCATGGCCCAGGTGCGGACCGTCTGCGCCGCAACCGAATCCAGTGGTGCACCACGTCTGGCCGCGGTGACCTATCAACCGTGGTGGCCGTCGTGGTTCGCGAAGCGGGCCAAGACGTCCGATCGCCGTCGCGCGGGCCGCGTAGAAGCTCCAGTCGATCAGGAAGGCGACGGTAGTCATGAGCAAGCCTGACGCGCGAAACGCCGCCCCGCAGATTGCGATCGTTCACGAACGACTCACCGAGATCGCGGGATCGGAACTGGTCACCGAACAGCTCGCGCACGAGTGGCCCGGCGCGCCGGTTCACATCCCGATCGTGGACCGGCGGACTCGCGCCGGCTTCACCGACCGTGTCGTCACCGGGTACCTCACCACCGCTTACGGCATGCTGGCCCACCGCACCTACGCCCCACTGCTGCCCCTGGTGCCGGCCTGGTTGCGACACCATGACCTGGGTGCGGCGGACGCGGTGATCATCAGCCACCATGCCTTCGCGATCGCAGCAGCCCAAGCGGCCGGAACACGACCGACGATCGCCTATGTGCACTCCCCCGCGCGGTGGGCCTGGGACGCCAAAATGCGGGAAGCCGAGTCCGATACGTTCGCAGGCAAGGCCGCGTTGGATGTGCTGTCGCAACTGGCGATCCGAAACGAGCTCCAGTCCTGCGGCAAGCTCAGCACGATAGTGGCCAACAGCACCGCGGTCGCGGCACGGATCGTCGACCACTGGGACCGGGAGGCCGTCGTCGTCCACCCGCCGGTGGACACCGAGTTCTACACCCCCGATCCCGCCGAGCCGGTCGGCGACTTCTTCCTGCTGGCCGGTCGCCTTGTGCCCTACAAACGCCCGGACATCGCGATCAAGGCGGCCAGCGCCGCGAAAGTGAAGTTGGTGGTCGCCGGTGGCGGCCGAAAGATCAACGACTACAAGCGACTTGCCGGGGACGCGGATATCACCTTCTTGGGCCGAGTGTCCGACGACGAGCTGCGCCGCCTGCAGCGCCAGGCACTTGCCTGCCTCCTTCCCGGCGAGGAGGACTTCGGCATCGTTCCCGTCGAGGCCATGGCCTGCGGCACGCCGGTGGTGGCCCTGGGTATCGGTGGTGTGTGCGACAGCGTCATCGACGGGGTGACCGGCGTACTGGTCAGGGGCGACGACGATGCGTCGATCATCAGTGCCTTCGCCACGGCGCTCGCCGAATTCGACCGCGGCTCATTTGATTCGGCCGAGATTCGTCGGCACGCCGAAGGGTTCTCGCGCGCCGAGTTCCGCCGCCGGATGCGCGGGGTGGTCGACCAGACCCTGGCCACGCACCGGGGAAGCTGACACAAGGCATGCCCAGCCGCAAAGCCGTACAGGCCGTGGTCCAGGTGATGGCGGGACTGGCCCTCAACGTGTTTCCCGCGATGTTCATCGCCGTGTACGCGCGAGTGGCCCCGATCGAGAACCAGGGCTTCCTCGCGCTGTCGTTGGCGGTCGGAGTCTATGTGGCGCAACTGTTCAACGCCTTCATCGTGGAGGGCCGACTGGCCACGCCTGAGGCGGACCACAACCTGTGCCTGCCGAACTGGACGGCCGCGCTGACCCTGGTGTCGGGTGCGCTGCTGATCATCGGGCCCCCGGTCGCCAATTCCGCGGTGCTGATGATCAGCTCGATCGGCATCATGACGGGCCTGCTGATGTCGCGGTCGATCGGCGTGGTCACCGGTCGATGGCAAACCGAGGCGCTTTCGGCCGCGATCCTGGGAGTCGCCAGCGTGGCTGCTCTGCTCCTGGCGCATGTGCACAACAGCAATTGCGTCCGGGTCCTGGCTCTGGGAGCGATGGCCGCGATCCTCATCCGCTATTGGCCGCGAACCGAATTGCAGGGCCTGATGCTGCCGTCGGACGTCCGCCGGGCGAGCTGGGTGACCGGGGAGACCGCCGTGGTCGGCGCGGTCCAGCCTGCCATCACCTCGATCGTGCTGGTACTGCTCGGTCCTGCTGCTTCCGTGGCGTTTCGCGTCATCTCCACCATGTCCGGAGCCCTTGAGCCCATCCTGGCCTACGGCCGCTACCGGCTGTTGGCCCACGGGCACAAGGGCGAAGTGGCCATCGTCGCCGTCATCTTCTCGGCCGGCCTCGCCGGCGTTCTCGTGATCGCCTTCTCCGGTCTCGGCAAGCTGGTGTTCGGCTCGGCGTGGGCCGATGTGGGTGCGGTCGCATTGCTTCTGGCCTGCGTGTGGAAAGGGTTCATGCTGCTGTCGACCGTGCCGTTCGCTGCATTGCGCAAGGCCGGCGAAACGGCGTTGGTCTTCTGGATCCGGGCCACCAGCACCGTGATCTACCTGATCATCGGGGTGACGGCGGTGCTGATCTGGCGGTCCAACACCGCGATCTTCCTCGGCTTCGCCATTGCCGAGATGGCGACCGCCGTCGTGTATCACGTGGCGGCAGTTCGCGGCGCACCCGAATACGAGGTACGGCTTCGGCGTGCGGAGCGGCGGTGACCGCGACGACGCTGACAACCCCCGTTGGCGTATCGGATTCCGAAGCCCCGATGACCCGCCGATGGTGGTTCAACCCAGCGTTTTTCGCGCTCGCCCCGTTCCTTGCGGGATTGGTGGGCTGGTCGATCGCACTGGGCTGGCGTCATGTCCATTCCGGACCGGCGTCCTGGGACAAGCTACTCGGTTTCGCCGTCCCGGCCCGGGCCACCGCCGGTGGTGTCACCCTGCTGCTGTTGTGGTGGGCCGCCGTCATATCGGTTTCGATGCTCGGCTGGCGGCTCGGTGCCGCCGGCGCGCCGCCACGGACCGGCTGGCTCAGCCTCACGACGCCGGCGATGGAACGCCGCTACTTCGTGTTGGTGACTGTCGTCGCCGGGCTCGGCATCTTGTACACGATCTATCAAGTGGGCGGCCCCGCATCGATCGTGGCGTCGCTGGCCAGCCAGTCCGGAAACGACGTCTCCAACGCCATGTCCCAGACGGCTGGCGGGCAAACGCTGCGATTCGCGACCATCCTGGCCGCGCCGATCGGTATCTACCTGTGGCGGGAAAAGGTCATCCCCTTCTTCTACATGCTTATCGCGGTTGGGCTGCTACTCACCAGCGCCATGATTTCCTCCCGATTGTCTTTGCTGATGGCGGGATTCGTGTACCTGGCGATCTGGGCATGTAGCCGTCCCGCCTCGGTCCGCGGCGCGGGAAACGCCGTCAAGCGCATCACCGTCGTGGTCGGGATCGTGGTGATCGGAGTCGGACTCCTGACTGCGATGAACTATTTCCGCAACGCGAACTACTACCGCGAAGCCGGCGTCACCAACCCACTGGTGATGAATCTGTATCAGATGGGTGCCTACCTGACCGTGCCCGCTCAGGTGTCGCTCGGTGTGTCCACGGCGATCATGGACAGCAACTGGCACAACCCTGGCGACCCGATCACGTCCTCCGACGCGATCAAACCCACCTTCCTCCAGTTCAAGAAGATCACCAAGGACGACAGCTGGAAGGACGCGAATGAGTACCACTACGCCGTGAACTTCGAACCCAACTTCTTCACCAACTCGGTATTCGCGGACACCTACGCCGATTTCGGCATGTGGGGTTGGTTCTACACGTTCGTCATCTACGGCTTCGCCGGCTTCCTGTTCGCCCGGCTGATCCGGTACGGCCCGGTCATCGCCGGCTCAGGCGGCGTGGTGGCGTATTGCTTCTCCGAGATCTGGCGCATCCAGATACTGAGCTACGGAATCGTCATCTTCTTGATGTTGCTGACGGTGGGCTGCTCGGTGTTGACCACGGCGCTGACCAAGCGGCACCCTGTGCCCAATCACTAAGCGCCCTACAGGGTCCGAATCGTCAGCCGTCGGCGTGTGGATTGCCTCACGTCCGCGGCGTCGTCGATGAGCTGCAGCGGCGACCAGGTGGCGGGTGCAGCGTCCCAGGCCATCCGCAGGCCATCGACGACACCGTCGCAATTCTCGAAGCCCGTGCACGGACCCGGCTCCGCGGGCGGATCACCGTCGGTGATCGTGACGGCCAGCTGTTCAGCGGCGAGATCGCCGACCTCGGTGGCCGCGAACGCAAGCACCGCCTTGCTATGCCGGATCGACACGGACTCCAGGCGACTGTGCGTGGTATTGGCAAGTCCCACACCGCCGTTGCCTCCGGTCGATGACGACGCCTCGACGGTGCACGACCGCAGTTCGAATCCGGTGATGCGCTGGGCGGTCAGCGACTCGGCGCGTACCGACCAGTTTGTGCAATCGCGGATCGCGGCATCCTCGACCGTCACGTCGAAATCCGTGAAACGCCGGTCGATCTTGTCGTCCGGGCGGGCAAGTACATGGATGCCGGTTTCACAGGAGTCGACCGCCAAGTCCACTACCCGGACGCCGCGCGAAGCCACGTAATGCCATCCGACGTCATTGTCCGGGCCGGCTGAGTCGATCATGACCGCGGCGCCGGAGTCGACTCCCGCGACGGCAAGTCCGGTGAGTGTCACCCCGCGGGCACCGGCCAGGCGCACGCCGTTGGCTCGACCGCCCTTGATGCTGACATTGCTGACGGCGAAGTCGCCGTTGGACCATTCGGTCAGATCCGGGAATGAAAAGGTCTGTGCGTCAGCGTCGACCAACTTTGCCGGCCCGTAATAGGTGACAAGCGCCAGCCCGTCGTCGCCGGCGTCGACGGCGGTGTAGTCGTCGATTCGCGCCCGTCTGCATCCGTTGAAGTGCAGCCCGTCAGCCCGGGTGTTCTCGCTGCGCAACCCGGCGATGCGGATGTCGGATGTCCCGATCATGATCACCCCAGCCTGGGGGCTGCCTTGAATCGAGCAGTGCGACAACGTCACTCGATTGACCGGGCCGCGATGCCACCATCGCGAGAAGGGATCGCCGACGACGCGGATGCCATCCCCCATCGACCGTGTGGCAGGTTGCGACCAGCGGATCGTGACGTTCCGGAGCTCCACATCTGCGGCCGGACCGTGGACCAGGATGCCGTGGCTGGTGCCGGTCCTGGCGGCCGGGTCGAGATTGTCCATCACCAATTCGGCGTCGGGGGCGAACTCGACGGTCACCTTGTCGAGGCCGGCAATCACGACGGCGGCCCCGGACCTCGTCGTCCGGTCGGCGAATCGGTAGCTGCCGCGGGGGAAATACAGCGTGCTGTTGGGCCGCAGCGACGCGGCTGCGCGTTGGATCGCCGCCGAGTCGTCGGTGACACCGTCACCCTTGGCGCCGTGGTGGCGGACGTTGACCGTGCGGTGCACCTCGTGGCGCGCGAACGCCACGACCACGCCTACCGCGGGCAAGCCGAGCAGCAGATGCCGCCGCGACAAGCCACCCCGATGTCGAGGGCCCGGCGGCTCCGGTCTCCGCCTCACGTTCGCAACTCCGCGCAGATCGCGTCCACGGCCGCGGTGAACGGCGCTTCTGCCTGCCGCCGGTTGACATACGACCAGCCCCTGGCCGCCAGGTCGGCGCGGGCGGCGTCGTCGCTGCAATACTTGCGCAGCAGCGCCGACAAGCCCGGGATGTCGGTGGGGTCGAAGTAGTCGGCACCGTCGCCGCACGTTTCTCTGACTGCGGGGATGTCGGATGCGAGAACAGCGGTGTGCGATGCCATCGCTTCCAACGGCGGCAGACCGGCCCCCTCGCACAGCGACGGCATCGCCAACAGCTCAGCGCCTGCGACGAGCGCCCGCAACGCCTGGAACTCCAGCCGCCCGGCGAGGATGACCCGGTCGCCGAGGCTGGTGGCCACCTCCTGGACGCGCTCGTCGAGCGTCCGCAGCGACTCCCCGCCCCCGGCGATCACCAGGTTGTGCGGAATCGACTCGGCCACGTCGGCGAACGCCTGCAACAGCATCGGCAAATTCTTGTGGCGCTTCACGTTGCCGACGTAAAGCAGATATCTGCCCTGCACCGGCGACAACGCGGGATCAACCTCGGCGAACCACTCGTCGCCGACCGGAATCGGGGAGACGATCGGCGTGCACCGGGCCACCTGGCGAAGCGCGGCGGCAGTCGCCTCGGACGGGGTGAAAATCGCCCGGCACTTACGCGCGTCGATGGCGAACATGGTGCGCGCGTACGCGCGGCGAACCCAGTTCTGCGCGCTGATTTCGGGCGGCAGCAGCTGAATTGTGTCGTGCACGGTGACGAATGTCGCGATACCCCGGTTCGCCGGCTTCAACAACGGGAGCGGATAGGGATATTGCGGCAGCCAAATCGCCCGGGGTCGGGTCTGCTTCAACGCGTGATCCCACACCCGCTGCTCGTTCAACGAATACATGGGTGCATTCGGGGGTTCGGTCAACACCACCGCGGTATTCGCATCGACTCGGGGCGCCGAATCCTCGTCCGCCAGAATGGCAAGTCGGAGACCATTTCGGGACATCGTTTCCGCCAACTGCGGCAGCTGCATCCGAATATAGGTGCCGATGCCACTGGAATTGATGTGGCGGACGTCGAACAATAGGTCTGCCATATCCCCTCCGCCCTCGATCCACAGCCTCGATTCAGGCTACCGGCCGCGGCAAGCAAACGGCTCGACCGTGCGCCTACGAACCCGGTAACGGTCGGCCACAATGGATCCGTGACCAACGCTGCGACGACGACGGTGCGCAACCATGCGATGGACCTGTACCGCGTAGTTGCCTTGGTATTCGTCGTGATCGGGCATTGGATCGCGGCGTCACTGAGCTTCTCCGACGGGTCATTCTGGCGGGAGAACCCACTCGTCGACCTGCCGTGGACCCAGTGGCTCACGTGGATTTTCCAGGTCGTCCCGGTGTTCTTCGTGGTGGCCGGTTACGCCAGTGCGGTGTCGTGGACCTGCCGTGATCCCGCCGAATCGCGGCAGGCCTGGTTGCGCCGGCGCCTTGTCCGCCCCGTCGGACCGACAGTGGTCTACGTGGCGTTCGCCTTGCTGGTCGTGGCGATGCTGACCCGCGTCGGAGTGGCCGGTTCGGAGCTCGACTTCGGCGCCTGGGCGGTGGCCATGCATCTGTGGTTCCTGGGCATCTACGTGCTGGTGGTCGCGCTGACGCCGGTCGCGGTCGCCGCGCACCGGCGCTGGGGCAAGTGGGTGCCGTTCGTCATGACGGTCGCGGTCGCGGCGGTAGACCTGGCGGACATCGGCGGGCACCTGCCCTACGTCGGCTGGCTGAATTATCTGCTGGTGTGGTGGGTGCTTTATCAGCTCGGTATCGCCTGGCATGACGGCACGCTGTGCCGGCGCGCGGCAATCGCGCTGACGGTGCTTTCGGCAGTCGTTTTGGTGCTGCTGGTCACCGTCGGGCCGTATCCGGTCAGCATGATCGGCGTACCGGGTGCGACCGTGAACAACACCGGTCCGCCAAACCTGGCGCTCCTGGCCCTCGGCGGTGTGCAGGCCGGCGTCGCCCTGGCGATGGCCCCGGCGGTTGACCGACTAGTGAAATCGGTTGGTGCGCGACGCATTCTGGCGGTCGCCAACGACAATGTGATGGCGCTCTACCTATGGCACATGGTTCCGGTGGTGATCGTGGCCCTCGCCGGGTATCCGACCGGACTGCTGCCGCAACCGGCGCTGGGCTCGGCGGCCTGGTGGTGGTTCCGGCTGGAGTGGGTGGCGATCCTGGCCGTCGTCGCTGCCGCCGAGCTGGTGTTGTTGTGGTGGGGCCGAAAGTTGTTCTCGGCGCCGCTGCCCACGGTAGGGGTGCCCATCCCGCCCCGGCTCGGCGAGGTGCTGTTGTTCGCGGGCACCGCGGCCATCGCGGCGACGATCTCGATATTCGCCGCGCTCGGCTTCGCCCCCGGCGGGCGGTTTCCCATCGCTGCGAGTGCCGGGCTCGCCGTAGGCGTGGCGCTGGTGGCGCTGGCGCCGGTCAGTACGCGTCGAAGCCGAGTTTGACCGCCAGCAGCAGACCGGCGGCGCCGATGAGGATCCGCAGCGGGGTACCCGGAGCGTGCCGGACGACGATGGGTCCGAGCCGGGAACCGATCAGGCAGCCCGCACCCAGTGGGATGACTGCGAGCCAGTGCACAGGCGCAAACACCGCGAACATCACTGCCGCAATACAGTTGGCCAGCCCGAGCAAGATGTTCTTGGCGGCATTGGCGTGGGCCAGGCTGTCTGCGCCAGCGTTGAGCAGCAGCGCCAGGAACAGCACGCCGGCCGCCGCGCCGAAATAGCCGCCGTAGAGCGCGATTCCGAAGATCGCGACCGCCTCGGCCACCACCACCCGCCGCCGCCGGCCACCCGGATGCGGCGTGCCGCGCGGTGCGACGATCGCCACCGAGGACAGGGCCAGCAGAACCGGCACGACTTTTTCGAACGAGGCCGCCGGCGTCGTCAGCAGCAGCGCCGCGCCCGCCGCCCCGCCGGCGAGGGTCACCGGCGCCATCCGGGCGATGAAGCGACCCTGCCCGACGAGTTCCGGGCGCGATCCCCACGCCGAGCCGATGCCGTTGAACACCAGGGCCACCGTGTTGGTCACGTTGGCCGTCACCGGCGGCAGCCCGACGGCCAGCAGAGCCGGATAGGTGGCCACCGACGCCAGACCGGCGATGCTGCCTGTCAATCCACCAAGCACACCGGCGATCAGCAAGGTGACGGCGTCCAGTGCGCTCAGGGGGCGTCCTTCGGTTAGCGGTGCGTCAATGCTCGTAGGAAGAACATCAGGTTGGCCGGGCGTTCGGCAAGTCGGCGGACGAAGTACCCGTACCACTGCGCGCCGAATGGAACGTACACCCGAACCTGATTGCTCTCGACCGCCAGCCGGCACTGCTCGTCATCGCGGATACCGTAGAGCATCTGGTACTCGAATCGATCTGTCTCCCGGGCGAATTCGCGTGTCATCTCACCGGCCGCGGCGATGACCGCTGGATCGTGCGAAGCGACCATCGGGTATCCCGCGCCGGCCATCAGTGTCCGCAGACAACGCAGGTAAGAATCGGCGACCTCATCGGCATCGCGGTAGGCCACCGAGGCCGGTTCATCGTAGGCGCCCTTGCACAGCCGGATCCGCGCTCCGGCCCGCGCGAACTCGGCGCAGTCGGTCTCGCTGCGTTTGAGGTAGGCCTGTAAAACAGTTCCCAGCCAGTCGAACTCGGTGCGCAGCTCGCGCACGATCGCAAGTCTCGAGTCGGTGGTGGTGTGATCCTCGGCATCGACGGTCACCCAGACGCCGACCTGCTGCGCCCGCTGGCAGATCGTATGCGCGTTCTCGAACGCGATCTTGTCACCGTCTTTGGGCAGCGCCTGCCCGAGCGCGGACAGTTTCAGCGACACCTCCAGCGGACGGACGATCGCCGCGTTCTCGGCCCGGTCACCCAGTGCGTCGAGCAGTTGTAGGTACACCTCGACGGTGTCATCGGCCGCGTCGACGTCGGTGACGTCCTCGCCGAGGTAGTCGATGCTCACCATGCGTTTCGAGTCACGCAGCACGGTGACCGCGGTCAACGCGTCGTCGATGATCTTCCCCGGCACGAACCGGGCCACCACGTCACGCGCGAGTGGCAGATGTTCGACGCTGTGCCGCAACCGGTTCGAGCGACCGACGGCCAGGATGGCCGGTCGTGCGACCGCCGTGAAGGCGCTCATCACTGCACCGCCATGTGCGGATAGATGTGGCTGGTCGGCGGGACGAAGGTTTCCTTGATCGAGCGTGCCGAGGTCCAGCGCAGCAGGTTCAGCGGCGAGCCGGCCTTGTCGTTGGTGCCCGAAGCGCGCGACCCCCCGAACGGCTGCTGCCCGACGACGGCGCCGGTCGGCTTGTCGTTGATATAGAAATTGCCCGCGGCGAATCTCAGTCGCTCGGCGGCGATCTGGACTGCGGACCGGTCGTCGGCGATCACCGCGCCGGTCAGCGCGTAGCGGGATCCACGGTCGACGACGTCGAGAACGGCGTCGAACTCGTCGTCGGGATAGACGTGCACGGCCAGGATCGGCCCGAAGTATTCGCATGTGAATGCCTCGTCGGTCGGATCATCGGACAGCAGGACCGTGGGACGCACGAAATAGCCCTCGCTGTCGTCACATTCGCCACCGACAGCGATCGTGACATGTGGTGCGCACTTCGCTCTTTCCAAAGCCCGCGAGATCTTGGCGAAGGCGCGGTCGTCGATGACGGCCCCGCCGTAGTTTGTGAGGTCCGTGACGTCGCCGTAGGCCAACGCCTCGGTGGCGCCGAGGAAATCGTCACCCATGGTCTGCCACACCGAGCGCGGAATGAACGCCCGCGAGGCGGCCGAACACTTCTGGCCCTGATAGTCGAACGCCCCGCGAATCAGCGCCGTGCGCAACACATCCGGATTCGCCGAGCTGTGCGCGACAACGAAGTCTTTACCGCCGGTCTCACCGACCAGGCGCGGATAGCTGTCATAATCCGCGATGCGGGTGCCCACCTCACGCCACAGTTGGACGAAGGTGGCGGTCGATCCGGTGAAGTGGATACCGGACAGCCGCCGGTCGGCCAGCAGCACATCGGAGACCGCGAACCCGTCACCTGTGACGAGATTGATCACCCCGGGTGGCAGGCCGGCGGCCTCGAGCAGTTGCATCGTCAGATACGCCGCGAGGGTTTGGGTGATCGACGGCTTCCACACCACGGTGTTGCCCATCAGCGCCGGTGCGGTCGGCAGGTTCGCGGCGATCGCGGTGAAGTTGAACGGCGTGATGGCATAGACGAACCCGTCCAGCGGGCGGTAGTCGGTGCGATTCCAGACACCCGGGCCGCTGATCGGCTGCTGCGCCAGGATCTGCCGGGCGAAGGCGACATTGAAGCGCCAGAAGTCGACCAGCTCGCACGGGGCGTCGATTTCGGCTTGGTAGGCGGTCTTGGACTGGCCCAGCATGGTCGCCGCCGCGATCTTTTCCCGCCAGGGGCCGGCCAGCAGGTCGGCGGCCCGCAGGAACACCGCAGCCCGTTCGTCGAATGGGGTGGCCGCCCAGTCATGTTTGGCGGCCATCGCCGCATCCACCGCAGCCACGGCGTCGGCGGCGGTGCCGTTGGACAACGTGCCGAGCCGGGCCCTGTGCCGGTGCGGCTGAACCACATCGATGCGGTCGCCGTCACCGAGGCGATGTCGGCCGCCGATGACGTGCGGCAGGTCGATGGGCGCGGTGGACAGATCGCGCAGGGCCGCGGTGAGGCGGTCCCGTTCGGCGGATCCAGGTGCGTAGTCGTGAACCGGCTCGTTCGCCGGCGCGGGAACATCGGTGCGGGCGTCCATGCAGTTCAGAATGATCCGGCCGGCCGTCCGATCTGTTGGCTGATCAGCCAAAGCTGCATCTGTCGTCTAGTAGGATCGGACAACATGGGCGAGGCCGGCGTCGGGCTGGGTCAGCTGGTGTTGGCCCTGGATGCAACGGTGGTCCGGCTCGTCGAAGCGCCACGAGGCCTCGACCGCCCGGTGCGCTCGGTCGCGCTGATCGACGCCGACGACGTCCGGTTGGGTCTGGCGGTCAGCGCCGGCTCGGCCGACGTGTTCTTCCTGCTCGGCATCTCCGACGCCGATGCCGTCCGATGGCTGGACCGGCAGATCGCCGCGCACGGTTGTCCCGCGGCGATCTTCGTCAAGGGGCCGTCCGAGGCCGTCGTCGCCCGTGCGGTCGCAGCGGGCACGGCGGTGGTCGCGGTCGAGGAGAAGGCACGCTGGGAGCGGCTGTACCGCCTGGTCAACCATGTCTTCGAACACCGTCGATCCGACGCGGTCACCGATTCGAGCACCGATTTGTTCGCCCTTGCCCAGTCGATCGCCGACCGCACCCACGGCATGGTCAGCATCGAGGATCAGGGTTCCCACGTGCTGGCCTATTCGGCATCCAACGACGAGGCCGACGAGCTGCGGCGGTTGTCGATCCTGGGCCGCGCAGGCCCGCCCGAGCATCTGCGGTGGATCGCCCAGTGGGGCATCTTCGACAGGCTCCGGGCGAGCACCGACGTGGTGGCGGTCGACGAACGGCCCGAATTGGGACTGCGGCCGAGGCTGGCGATCGGCATCCATCGCCGAGACCAGCGTCCGGGTTTCGAGGGCACCATCTGGGTGCAGCAGGGTTCACGATCGCTGGCCGACGATGCCGATCAGGTGTTGCGCGGGGCGGCGGTGCTGGCGGCCAGGATCACGGCCCGGCTGGCCGCTCGGCCATCCGCCCATCTGCTGGCCGTGCAGCAGCTGCTCGGGCTGAGCGACGCCGACGACCTGGATGTGCCCGGCGTGGCGCGGGAACTCCGCATCCCGCTCGACGGTCGCGCCGCGGTGATCGGCTTCGTCGCCTCCGATGCCGAGGCTCGGCTGTCTGATGTTCTGGCGTTGAGCGCCAGCGCCTTTCGGCCGGATGCACAGGTCGCCGCCAACGGGTCCCGGGTCTATGTCGCATTGCCCGACTCCGGGCGCACCGCCGCCGTGGTGTCGTGGATCCGCGGCACCATCGCCACGCTGCGCACCGAGCTCGGACTGGACCTGCATGCGGTGATCGCGGCCCCGATCGCCGGGCTGTCCGCCGTCGCCGCCGCCCGCCGCGAGATCGACCGCGTCTTCGACAGCGCGCAGCGCCACCCGGTGTTCGGTCAGGTGACCACGCTGGCCGAGGCGCGCACCACGGTGCTGCTCGACGAGATCGTCACCCTGGTGTCCGCCGACGAAAGGCTGATCGACCCTCGCGTACGCGGACTGCGTCAGTCCGAGCCCAACCTGGCCGAGACCCTGCAGATTTATCTCGACTGCTTCGGCGACGTGGCGGCGGCCGCCGCGGCGCTGCAGGTGCACCCGAACACGGTCCGCTATCGGGTGCGCCGCCTTGAGCAGGTACTTTCCACTTCACTGAGCGATCCTGACGTCCGGCTACTACTCTCACTTAGCCTGCGGGCAACCGCCTGATCGACATGGTCAAGCAGACGCGCCGCGTTCGCCGAGATATTTTTGGGCGAACCTGGTAACACTGTTGCATCTGTTGCCGATGAGGCTTTTGTCATGACTGGCTGTGAGGCCTGTCACGGCGCGACGAACCTCGGTGAACCGGGCCCCCCGATCACCGTCGAACCACTGAGCACAAGGGGTCAGCATGAAATACGTGGGTCGAGTGCTGGTGGCGATGATCGCTGCCGTCGCGGCGTTGTTCGTCGGGACAGGTACCTCGCACGCAGGTTTGGACAACGAGCTGAGTCTGGTTGACGGCGGTGGC
>NZ_NPKT01000012.1 GCF_008329565.1 Mycolicibacterium sp. P1-5 | reverse complement strand
GCCACCGCCGTCAACCAGACTCAGCTCGTTGTCCAAACCTGCGTGCGAGGTACCTGTCCCGACGAACAACGCCGCGACGGCAGCGATCATCGCCACCAGTACCCGACCGATTACCTTCATGTTCTCCCTAGCTATGTCGACGGCTGACCCGAGGGCTCACCGAGTGTGTTTTCGTGCTCGGGTCCTAACATGCTGACACCGCCCACGGCGCACAGCAGTCCAATGAGAGTCCCTCACACACCGCTCTTACGCTCTGCTCATCGTTGACACGAGGAACATAACGGGATGACATCTGGGCGGCAACGCATAGGTGCGCCCTGCACCGAACCGGTCTTTGCGCGGGGAAGTTTGCTGGGAAGAAAGCCGCGGTTAACCGAGAACTGATTCCGCGGTGCGTGAACGGGCGAAAAACGGACACGTCGGCCAAGGCGTAGAAACCGCCCGCCGACTGCCTGACAGCGCCGGACCCACCCATCACCACCTGCTGATCATCCACCGTGGTGTGGGGGGACGTTGTCACGCAACCACTCATCTCGGTCATCCACGTCGCGATTCGGTTCGGGATCGCGCTCATCCGAGGACTCCTGAGGCATATCGGAACCGAAAATCTTGTTAACTGCGATTCGGTTGTCGCGCGGGCGCGCCATCACAGCCCCGCGAGATTGTGATAAAGATCACCATCTCGATATTTGCGCAGTTCACAGGGTGTTAACACAATGCCTCCGACCCCCACGAGAGGGCCCTAATTGACGTTACGTCACGGTAATACCACGCCGCTGACGTACGGTGCGGAGCTTGCTTAGATCTCCAGGCTGGACAGCTGGCCGATGACGTGGGCAGCCAGTGGATTCAGCGTCGCCATACCGTCGCGAACCGCGTACCGCGATCCCGCGATGTTGACGACCAGCGTGCTGCCCGAAATCCCGGCAAGCCCGCGCGACAGGCCCGCGTCGGTGATGCCGGCGGACAGTCCCGAGGCACGCAGCGCCTCCGAGATGCCGAGCAGCTCACGATCAAGAATGGTTCGGGTGGCTTCCGGCGTCACGTCGCGCGGGGTGACGCCCGTTCCGCCCACCGACACCACGAGGTCGACGCCACCGATCACCGCGGTGTTGAGCGCATTGCGGATCTCCACCTCGTCGGCGGACACCGCCACGACGCCGTCCACCACAAAGCCCGCTTCCGCGAGCAGCTCGGTGACCAACGGCCCGCTGTGGTCCTCCTCATCGCCGTGGGCCGTGCGGTCGTCGACGACGACGACGAGGGCACGCCCCACCAGCTCCCCTGGCTGTTCCATGGTTGTCACCGTATATCTGCCCGGTGACAGCCCGGCAGTCGCACCGGTCAGCGTCATCGGATGTTCACCCACCACCCGGATCACTGAGCGGCCTTTCCGAGCGTGACCTGCACGGTGCGGTCCGACCCGGAGGGGTCCTTATAGGTCAACGTCACCTTCTCTCCGGGCGCCCGCGACCGCACGGCGGCGACGAGGGCATCGGCGCTACCGATCACGCGGTCGTCCACCTTCGTCACCACCACGCCTCCCGGCAGGCCGGCCGCCGCGGCGGCGCCGCCCTTGGTGACATCGACGATCTTCGCTCCATGCGTGGTGGTGTCATTGCTGACTTGCACGCCCAGCGACGCGTGAGTGGCTGTGCCGGTGCTGATCAGCTCATCGGCGATCCGCTTGGCCTGGTCGACCGGGATCGCGAAGCCCAGTCCGATCGAACCACTTTGTGCGTCTGGGGAATCGCCGCCCATCGTGGCGATCGCAGAGTTCACACCGACCAGCTCGCCGCTCATGTTGACCAGCGCGCCACCCGAGTTGCCCGGGTTGATCGCGGCATCGGTCTGAATGGCGTCGAGCACCGTGTTCTGGTTGTTGGCATCACCGCCGGTGGCGACCGGACGGTTCAGCGCACTGACGATGCCGGTGGTGACCGTACCTTCCAGACCCAGCGGCGAGCCGACCGCAACCACGTCCTGACCGACACGCAGGTTGGCCGACGAGCCAAGGGAGATCGGGGTCAAGCCCGACACTCCCTGGGCGCGAACGACCGCGATGTCACTGGCCGGGTCGGTGCCCACCACGGTGAAGGATGCGGTGCGACCGTCGGCGAACGTGACGGTGGTCGTCGGGGCTCCCCCACCCGGGCCCGCGCCGGCGCCACCGGACGGCGGACTGCCCGGGCCGCCCGGTGCGAGCGGGATCCCCGGCAGGCCGGGGATCGGCGGCGCGGCGGGGGCCGGCGCCGGAGCGCCACCCTTGGCAGCGGCCACGACGTGATTGTTGGTCAGGATGAGCCCGTCGGACGACAGGACGATGCCCGAGCCCTCCTCGGACTGACGGCCGAACTCGGTCTCGAGCTTGACGACGCTGGGGACCACCTTGGCCGCCACTTGCTCGACCGACCCCACCGGCAGATTGGCAGCCGGGACTCCTGCTCCCCCGTTGGGCGACCCTCCCAACACGGAGCCGATCGGCTGATGGTCGGGGTGCGCGAGCAGCACGACACCGCCACCTATTCCGGCTGACACGACGGCGATCGCCAACGCGGCCGCCACCAACGCCCCTGCACGCGAGCTCCTGCGCGGCGGCATCGGGGCATAGTTCAGCGCAGTCGGCGGGTTCCCTTGGCGCGCAGCCTGATACGGGTCGTACGGCTGACGGTAATGCTGCTGGTGCTGTTGGGTCGCGTAACGCCAGTCGTACGGCTGCTGATAACCGGCCGTCCGCGGCGGGGGTGAATACCCCGGCGCCACAGGCTGATTCGGCCCGGGATTCCCGGGCTGCTGCGGCGGCGAATACCTCGAGTGGTCGGTCATGTCGTCCGGTAACTCTTCCTGTTCACGAGATGCTCAAACTGCTGACCACAGCTTGCCTTGCACTACTGAGAATCGACTGAGATAACACTCGGTGTCACTGTGGATTTGCGCTGTGATGACTGCCGACTACCGTTGTTCTTGGCAATTTTCGCCGCGCTTTCGCTCTCAGCTGAATCTTCTTCTCCGTAGGCGTCGGCGGCGATGGGCAGGCCCGGCAGCAGGACGTAGAACGAGGTACCGGGCGGCTGCCCACCAGGCACAGTGTCGCCGATGCGGATCATCCCACCGTGTTTGACGACGACCTGTTTGACGATCGCCAGGCCGAGCCCCGACCCCGGCATCGCCCGCGCCGACGCCGACCGGTAGAACCGCTCGAACACCAGACCGCGTTCCTGCGCCGGGATTCCGGGCCCGTAGTCCGACACCACGAGTTCGGCATGGGCGGCGTCCACCTGGCGCAACCGGACCCTGACGTGGGCGCCCGACGGACTCCACTTCGCCGCATTGTCAAGCAGATTGACCACCGCCCGCGACAGACCGGCCGGGTCGCCGTAGACCTGCCATCCGACGACGTCGACGTCGAACTGAACGTCGTTGCGGCGCCTGCGCGCCCGCTCGAGGCTGCGGTCGACGATATCGCTCAGATCGACCACCTCATGCACCAGCCCGCCGGCATCCTCCCGGGTCAGATCGACGAGATCGCCTACCAGAGTGGACAACTCCTCGATCTGCCCGATCACGTCGGTGCGCAGGTCGGCCATCTCGCTCTCCGGAAGCCGCGGGGCGCCCGGCTTCATTGACGCCATCAGCAGCTCGACGTTGGTGCGCAGCGAGGTCAGCGGCGTCCGCAGCTCGTGCCCGGCGTCGGCGACCAGCCGGGCCTGCCGCTCACGGGACTCGGTCAGTGCGCGAAGCATCGTGTTGAACGTCTCGGTGAGCCTGGCGAGTTCGTCACTGCCGAACACCGGGATGGGCCGCAGATCATCGGTGCGCGCGACACGTTCGGCCGCCTCGGTAAGTCGCGCGACAGGCCGTAGACCGGTCCGGGCCACCATGCCGCCTGCGATCGCGGCGACCACGACGCCGATACCACCCACCGCGAGCAGCACCCATTTCAGCTTGGTCATCACCGCGTTGGTGGGCGCGAGACTCTTGGAGATCAGCAGTGATCGATTGTCGGGCAGGTGAACCGCCAGCACGCGTTGGTTTCCGACAGTCCGGCGCGACATCAGCAACTCGCCGCTGATGACTGACTTCTCCGGCTCGCCGACCGGCAGCTTCTGACCCTGCTGATTGGCGGTGTAGGTCGACCGCCCCGGATTGATCAACATGGCGTTGACGTCAGAATAGGCAGTGCCTTCGATGGCCTTGCCGGGGTCAGCGGCCAGCGATCCGCTGGCGATCAGCAGACTCGCGCGGCTCTGAAGCTGGTTGTCGATATCGGTATAGAGGGCCGCCGACACCACGGCGTAGACCGCCACGGCCATCAACACCACGACCATGGCCACCATCGACATGGCCAGCAGCATCACCCGCCATCGCAAAGATAACGATGACGTCGGCTCTTCCGGCGCCCGCTCTGTCCGCGCGCGCCGCCTCAGTCGTGGCATCAGGGGGGCGTCTCACGCAGCACATAGCCCACACCCCGCACGGTATGGATCAGCCGCGGTTCTCCTTCCGCTTCAGTCTTTCGCCGTAGATAACCGACGTATACCTCCAGCGCATTGCCGGAGGTGGGGAAGTCGAAACCCCACACCTCCTCGAGAATGCGGCTGCGGGTGAGCACCCGTCGCGGATTGGCGATGAGCATCTCCAGCAACGCGAACTCGGTGCGGGTCAGGCTGATGGCGCGTTTGCCGCGGTGCACCTCACGGGTTACCGGATCCAGCGTCAGATCACCGAACGTCATCACCGCCGAATCGGATTGCTCCTCGGGGCCGGTCCGGCGCAGCAGGGCGCGCACCCGGGCCAGCAACTCTTCGAGGGCGAACGGCTTGGGCAGATAGTCATCGGCACCGGCGTCCAGGCCGGCAACCCGCTCGGACACCGAGTCGCGGGCGGTCAGAACCAGAATCGGAAGATCGTCGCCCGTGCTGCGGAGCTGGCGACAGACTTCGAGCCCGTCCAGTCGCGGCATCATCACATCAAGCACGAGCGCATCGGGCCGGTCGTTGGCGATCGCGTCGAGCGCTTCGACACCATCCTGCGCCAGGTCTACGGAATAACCATTGAAGGAAAGTGACCGGCGCAACGACTCGCGCACAGCGCGATCATCATCAACGACAAGTATTCGCACAGCCACAGTCTCAACCCAACGCCTGAGATTGGCCTGAGAGGCACGCCGCGCGAGCAGGCAATTCGCGTCCGGCGAACGGCGTCAGCGCTTGTCGAGATCGATCAGTCCGAGGCGGGCAGCCTTGAGCAACCGGCGGGGAACCTTGTGCTGGCGACCGCCGACGGAAACGTTGACCAGACCGGTGGCCTCGGCCTTCCACTGCGCGCGCCGACTGCGGGTGTTCGCGCGCGACATTCTGCGCTTGGGCACAGCCATGACGTGCTTCTCCTTGATCAGGGGTGTCGCCGCGCAGAGACTGGACAGTGTCGGCGGCCACGATTTGCATCTCAGGATAGCCGCTCACCTGCGTGGGCTCCAAAACACCCGCGTTGGGTGAATTTGCCTCTTGACGGCGGACCGGCGGTCCCAAGTAACCTACCGGTTGGTTGGCCCAACGAAGGGAAGTCAGCGCGCGTGGCAGATGCGGTGCGGATCGGTAACTGTTCGGGCTTCTACGGTGACCGCATCGCCGCGATGCGCGAAATGCTGACCTGCGGCGAACTGGACTACCTGACCGGCGACTACCTCGCCGAGCTCACCATGCTGATCCTCGGTCGGGACAAGATGAAAAATCCCGAGCGTGGCTACGCCAAGACCTTCCTGATCCAGCTCGAGGAGTGCCTCGGACTGGCCCACGAGCGGGGTGTGCGTATCGTCGCCAACGCCGGCGGGCTGAACGCGGCCGGGCTGGCCGACGCGGTTCGCGGGCTGGCCGAGCGCCTCGGCATCCGAGCAAACGTCGCCCATGTCGAGGGCGACGACCTTCTCCCCCGCGCGGCCGAGCTCGGGTTGGGAGCGCCGTTGACGGCCAACGCCTACCTGGGGGCGTGGGGCATCGCCGACTGTCTGCAGGCCGGCGCGGACATCGTGGTCACGGGCCGGGTCACCGACGCCTCCGTGGTGGTCGGTCCGGCCGCGGCGCATTTCGGCTGGGCCCGCGACGACTACGACCGGCTCGCAGGCGCGGTGGCGGCCGGCCATGTCATCGAGTGCGGAGCGCAAGCCACCGGCGGCAACTACTCCTTCTTCACCGAGATCCCGGACCTCGGCCACGCCGGCTTCCCACTGGCCGAAATCCATGCCGACGGCTCCTCGGTGATCACCAAACATCCCGGAAGCGCCGGTCAGGTGAGCGTGGGCACCGTCACCGCGCAGCTGCTCTACGAGATCGGCGGTGCCCGCTACGCCAATCCCGACGTCACCGCCCGCTTCGACACCATCACCCTGGCCGAGGACGGCCCAGACCGCGTTCGGATCAGCGGTGTCCGCGGTGAGCCGCCGCCTCCGACGCTGAAGGTGTCGCTGAACAGCATCGGCGGGTTCCGCAACGCGGTGACGTTCGTGCTCACCGGCCTTGATATCGAAGCCAAGGCCGAACTGGTGCGGCGCCAGCTGGAATCCGCGCTGCGCGTGCAGCCCGCCGAGATGGGGTGGACACTGGCACGGACCGATCACGTCGACTCCGACACCGAAGAGGCCGCCAGCGCACTGCTGACCTGTGTCGTGCGCGATCCCGATCCTAAGACGGTCGGGCGCCAATTCTCCTCGGCTGCAGTCGAACTCGCTCTTGCGTCCTATCCCGGCTTCACCTCTACGGCCCCGCCGGGTGACGGACAGGTATACGGCGTGTTCACCGCCGGCTATGTGCCCGCCGGTGATGTCGCACAGGTCGCCGTACGACCTGATGGCAGCCGCGCCGAGATCGCGCCCGCCTCAATGACGGTGGCACTGGCCGACGTCGAGGCGCCTTCGCTGCCCGAACCACCGGCATCGGGACCTACCCGACGATTGCCACTGGGAACGATCGCCGGTGCGCGCAGCGGCGACAAGGGCGGGGCGGCCAATGTGGGCGTGTGGGTGCGCACCGACGAGCAGTGGCGCTGGCTGGCGCACGCACTGACCATCGACAAGTTGCGCGAATTGCTGCCGGAGACAGCAGATCTCGCGATCACGCGGCATCTGTTACCGAACCTGCGCGCGGTGAACTTCGTCATCGACGGCATCCTCGGGCAGGGTGTCGCTTACCAAGCGCGGTTCGACCCACAGGCCAAAGGTCTCGGCGAGTGGCTGCGCAGCCGGCACATCGACATCCCGGAAGTGATTCTGTGAACATCTGGAACACCCCCGAACGTCAGCAGCTCCGCAAGACGGTGCGCAGCTTCGCCGAACGCGAGATCCTGCCGCACGTCGAGGAATGGGAGCGCGCCGGTGAGCTCCCCCGCGACCTGCACCGGCGCGCGGCAGCCGCCGGGCTGTTTGGCGCCGAACTCCCCGAGCCGGTCGGTGGCGGTGGCGGTGATGCCGCGGACTCCTTGATCATCTGTGAGGAGTTGCACGAAGCAGGTACGCCGGGAGGGGTTTTCGCTTCGCTCTTCACCTGCGGTATCGCCGTGCCGCACATGGCCGCCAGCGGGGACGAACGGCTGATCGAGAAGTTCGTGCGGCCCACGCTGCGCGGTGAGCTGATCGGCTCGCTGGCGATCACCGAACCGGGTGGTGGCTCCGACGTCGGCCACTTGCGGACCACAGCCACCCGAGCTGGTGACGAATATGTGGTCACCGGCGCCAAGACCTACATCACCTCGGGGGTGCGCGCCGATTATGTCGTCACCGCCGTGCGCACCGGGGGCACCGAATTGCCCGGCGCCGCCGGGGTTTCGTTGCTCGTCGTGGAAAAGGGCACACCCGGGTTTGACGTCACCCGGCGCCTGGACAAGATGGGCTGGCGATCCTCTGACACCGCCGAGCTCTCCTACACCGAGGCCCGGGTTCCGGCGGCCAACCTCGTCGGTGGCCTGAACACCGGCTTCGCCCAGATCGCGCAGGCCTTCGTCTCTGAACGGATCGGCCTTGCGGCGCAGGCCTATTCATCGGCACAGCGCTGCCTGGACTTGACGGTTCAGTGGTGCCGGGACCGCGAGACGTTCGGTCGTCCGCTGATCTCCCGGCAGGCCGTGCAGAACACACTGGCCGAGATGGCCCGCCGCATCGATGTCGCGCGGGTGTATTCGCGCAACGTGGTGGAACGGCAGATGGCGGGGGAAGCGGATCTGATCGCGCCGGTGTGCTTTGCGAAGAACACCGCGGTGGAAGCCGGCGAGTGGGTGGCCAACCAGGCTGTACAACTGTTCGGAGGGATGGGCTACATGGCCGAGTGTGAGGTCGAACGCCAATACCGGGACATGCGGATCCTGGGCATCGGCGGCGGAACCACCGAAATTCTCACCAGCCTGGCCGCCAAAGCACTTGGATATCACGCATGACCCGGCTCACGAGCACCCTCGACCCGAAGGCGCCGACGTATGTCGAGGCGGCCGACGCGATGACCGCCAAGCTCGCCGAGATCGACGGCGAACTTGCCAAAGCACAGGCGGGCGGCGGGGCCAAGTACGTCGACCGCCACCACGCGCGCGGAAAGCTGACCGCCCGCGAGCGCATCGAGTTGCTGGTCGACCCCGATTCACCGTTCCTCGAGTTGTGCCCGCTCGCCGCATACGGCAGCGACTTTCAGGTGGGTGCCAGCCTGGTAACCGGCATCGGCGTGGTGGAAGGCGTCGAGTGCCTGCTGGTCGCCAACGACCCCACCGTCAAGGGCGGCACCAGTAATCCGTGGACACTCAAGAAGATCCTGCGGGCCAATCAGGTCGCCTTCGAGAACCGGCTGCCGGTGATCTCACTGGTGGAGTCCGGAGGTGCCGACCTGCCCACTCAGAAGGAGGTCTTCATCCCGGGCGGTCAGATGTTCCGCGACCTGACCCGGCTGTCCGCGGCGGGCATCCCGACGATCGCGTTGGTGTTCGGCAACTCGACCGCGGGCGGTGCCTACATCCCGGGCATGTCCGATCACGTCGTGATGATCAAGGAGCGCTCCAAGGTGTTCCTGGCCGGGCCGCCGCTGGTGAAGATGGCCACCGGCGAGGAGGCCGACGACGAATCGCTCGGCGGGGCCGAAATGCACGCCCGGGTATCGGGTTTGGGTGACTACCTCGCCGTCGACGAGGTCGACGCCATCCGGATCGGCCGTCGCATCGTGGCCCGGCTGAACTGGACCAAGCAGGGGCCGGCGCCGCGGCCGGTGACCCCGCCGCTCGCCGATCCCGACGAGCTGCTCGGCATCGTCTCCGCCGATCTGCGGATCCCCTTCGATCCGCGCGAGGTGATCGCCCGCATCGTCGACGGCTCGGATTTCGACGAGTTCAAAGCCATGTACGGGCCGTCCCTGGTGACGGGCTGGGCCACCCTGCACGGCTATCCGCTCGGCATCCTGGCCAACGCCCGCGGGGTGCTCTTCAGCGAGGAGTCGCAGAAGGCGACGCAGTTCATCCAGCTGGCCAACCGGTCCAACACGCCGCTGTTGTTCTTGCACAACACGACCGGCTACATGGTCGGTAAGGCCTACGAGGAAGGCGGGATGATCAAACACGGCTCGATGATGATCAACGCCGTGTCGAACTCGCGAGTCCCGCACATCTCCCTGCTGCTCGGCGCCTCCTACGGGGCCGGCCACTACGGCATGTGCGGACGCGCCTACGACCCGCGCTTCCTGTTCGCCTGGCCCAGCTCCAAATCCGCGGTGATGGGCGGCGCACAGCTGGCCGGTGTGCTGTCCATTGTCAACCGCGCGGCCACCGAGGCCCGCGGCGGCACAGTCGACGAGCAAGCCGACGCGGCGCTGCGTGCGGCCGTCGAGGCGCAGATCGAAGCCGAGTCGCTGCCGATGTTCCTGTCCGGTCGCATCTACGACGACGGAGTGATCGATCCCCGCGACACCCGTACCGTTTTGGGAATGTGCTTGTCCGCCATAGCCAATGCACCGATTGAGGGGACGTCGAACTTCGGCGTCTTCCGGATGTGAGAGTGCGCTGATGATCACGAGAGTCCTGGTCGCCAACCGCGGCGAAATCGTCCGTCGGGTTTTCGCCACCTGCCGCCGACTCGGAATCGCGACGGTTGCCGTCTACACCGACCCCGATGCCCAGTCACCGCACGTCACCGAGGCCGATGCCCGGGTGCGGCTGAACGGTAGTAACGGTTATCTCGACGCGACCCAGGTGATCGCGGCGGCGCAGGCTGCCGGCGCCGACGCGATCCACCCCGGTTACGGATTCCTCTCTGAGAACGCCGATTTCGCGAAAGCCGTCATCGACGCCGGGCTGACCTGGATCGGGCCGCCGGTGGCCGCGGTCGCGTCGATGGGCTCGAAGATCGAAGCCAAGAAGATGATGGCCGCCGCCGGGGTTCCGGTGCTCGAGGAACTCGACCCGACGACCGTCACTGCAGCCCAGCTGCCGGTCCTGGTGAAGGCGTCGGCCGGCGGCGGCGGTCGGGGTATGCGGGTGGTGGCCGACGTCGCCGAGTTACCCGGCCAGGTCGAGGCCGCTCAACGCGAAGCCCAGTCGGCTTTCGGGGATCCGACGGTGTTCTGCGAGCGATACCTACCGACCGGCCACCATGTCGAGGTACAGGTGCTGGCGGATCAGCACGGCACGGTCTGGGCGGTCGGTGAGCGGGAATGCTCGATCCAACGCCGGCACCAGAAGATCATCGAGGAAGCGCCCTCCCCGCTTGTCGAACGAATTACCGGTATGCGGGAGAGACTGTTTGAGGCCGCCCGCCTCGCGGCGGGCGCGATCGGCTACACGGGTGCAGGGACCGTCGAGTTCCTGGCCGACGATGACGGCGAGTTCTACTTCCTGGAGATGAACACCCGGCTTCAGGTCGAGCATCCGGTCACCGAGCTCACCACCGGCCTGGACCTGGTCGAGCTGCAGTTGGCCGTGGCTGATGGCGAGCGGCTCGGTGCCGAACCACCGCCCACACGCGGCTACGCGATCGAGGCTCGCATCTACGCCGAGGACCCCGCCAAGAACTGGCAACCACAGGCCGGATGCATCCACGAGTTCGACGTACCCGGCGTGGCAACCACTTTCGGCCTGATCACCAACACCGGCATCCGGCTGGACTCAGGTATCGCGGGGCCGTCGACCGTCTCGATCCACTATGACCCGATGCTGGCCAAGGTCATCTCGTATGCCCCCAGCCGGCGACGCGCCGCACAAGTTCTCGCCGCCGCACTGACCGGCGCCCGGCTGCACGGCATCCGTACCAACCGCGACCTGCTCGTCAACGTCCTCACCCACCAAGGGTTCCTGGACGGCGCCACCGACACCGCATTCTTCGACACCCATGGACTCGCCGATCTGTCGAGGCCGCTGGCCGATGACCGGGTGAGCAGGCTCGCCGCCGTCGCGGCCGCGCTGGCCGACGCCGCCCACAACCGCGCCACGGCGACAGCACTGGGCGGGATCCCCAGCGGCTGGCGCAATGTCGTGTCGGGCACCCAGCTCAAGAGTTACTCCGAAGGTACGCAAATACACCACGTCGCCTATCGGTTCTCCCGCGACGGCGTGGTTCTCCCCGACGACCCCGGCGTGGCTCTGGTGTCGGCACAACCCGGCGAAGTGGTGCTCCGAGACGGAAAAGGGGTGGCCACCACGTTCGCGGTAAGCCGTTACGGCGCCGAGGTATTCATCGACTCGCCGCTGGGCTCGGTCGCCTTGACCGCAGTTCCCCGATTCCCCGAACCGGGCTCCACCGTCGAGAAGGGGTCGCTGCTGGCACCGATGCCCGGTGCGGTGATCCGGCTCGGCGCGGCCCTCGGCGACACCGTCACCCTCGGCCAGCCGCTGGTGTGGCTGGAGGCGATGAAGATGGAGCACACGATCACCGCGCCCGCCGACGGCGTGGTGACCCAACTCGCGGTCAGTGTCGGCCAACAGGTCGACGTGGGTACCGTCCTCGCGCGGGTGGAGAGCGGGAACGAAACAGAAGGAGAGCTGTGACCGACACCGGCTTCATCGAGAGCGCCGAACGTCAGGAGCTGCGCAAGGCGGTCGCCGCGATGGCGGCGAGCTACGGCTCGGATTACTATCTGGCCAAGGCCCGGGCCGGCGAGCACACCGACGAATTATGGTCTGAGGCAGCCAAACTCGGCTTCATCGGCGTGAACCTGCCCGAGGAGTACGGCGGCGGCGGCGCCGGGATGTACGAGCTGTCCCTGGTGATGGAAGAGATGGCCGCCAACGGCTGCGCCCTGCTGATGTTGGTGGTGTCGCCGGCGATCAACGGCACGATCATCAGCAAGTTCGGCACCGGCGACCAGAAGAAGCGCTGGCTGCCCGGCATCGCCGACGGCTCGATCACGATGGCGTTCGCCATCACCGAACCCGACGCCGGCTCCAACTCACACAAGATCACCACGACCGCGCGCCGGGACGGTAGCGACTGGATCCTGTCTGGGCAGAAGGTGTACATCTCCGGCGTCGACCAGGCACAAGCCGTGCTGGTCGTCGGCCGCACCGAAGAGGCCAAGACCGGCAACCTCAAGCCGGCGTTGTTCATCGTGCCGACCGACACACCCGGCTTCTCCTTCACCAAGATCGACATGGAGATCGTCAGCCCGGAAAGCCAGTTCCAGGTGTTCATCGACGACGTCCGATTGCCGGCCGACGCCTTGGTGGGCTCGGAAGACGCTGCGATCGCGCAACTGTTCGCCGGGCTGAACCCGGAACGAATCATGGGAGCGGCCAACGCCATCGGCGCGGGACGCCACGTGCTGGGCAGAGCGACCGAGTACGTCAAGACCCGCCAGGTGTGGAAGACGCCGATCGGCGCACATCAGGGCATCGCGCATCCGTTGGCGCAGAACTACATCGAGATCGAGCTGGCCAAGCTGATGATGCAGAAGGCTGCCGCGCTCTACGACGCCGGCGACGACTTTGCCGCCGCCGAGGCGGCCAACATGGCGAAGTACGCCGCAGGCGAAGCGTCCACCAAGGCCGTCGACCAGGCCGTGCAGTCGCTCGGCGGCAATGGGCTCACCAAGGAGTACGGCGTCGCATCGATGCTCACCGCATCGAGACTCGCGCGCATCGCTCCGGTCAGCAGGGAGATGATCCTGAACTTCGTCGCCCAGACGTCGCTCGGCCTGCCTCGGTCGTACTGATATGAGCAATCTGGTCAGCTACGCCATCGACGGCCATGTCGCCCGGCTGACGCTCGACTCGCCGCACAACCGCAACGCGCTGTCCACCCGGCTGATCGAGCAACTGCACGCCGGATTGCGAGATGCAGCCGCCGACCCGGCGGTGCGAACCGTGGTGCTGGGTCACACCGGCGGTACGTTCTGCGCCGGTGCCGATCTGAGCGAAGCGTCGGCCGGGGACCCGTTCGAGACCACCGCTGCACGCGCACGCGAAATGACGGCGGTCCTACGGGCGATCGTCTCCTCGCCCGTGCCGGTGGTGGCGGCCGTCGACGGCCATGTGCGAGCCGGCGGCCTGGGTCTGGTGGGGGCGTGCGACATTGCGGTCGCAGGCCCGCGCAGCACCTTCGCCCTGACCGAGGCGCGCATCGGGGTGGCCCCTGCTGTCATTTCTCTGACATTGCTGCCGAAGATGACGCCGCGCGCGGCTGCCCGCTACTACTTGACGGGTGAGACGTTCACCGCACCGACGGCCGCCGAGATCGGGCTGATCACGCTGGCCGCCGAGGACCTCGACACTGCGATCGCAGGCATCGTGGCCGACCTCGGCCGTGGCTCGCCGCAGGGACTGGCCGCATCGAAATCCCTGACAACGGCCGATATCTTGGCTCGTTTCGACCGCGACGCCGAGGAATTGGCGAAGGAGTCGGCACGACTGTTCGTCTCCGAGGAAGCCCACGAAGGGATGCTCGCATTTCTGCAGAAACGCGAACCACCCTGGCTGCGATAACACGAGTGTGAGAGAACAGCGAACACTCTTGCGGTGGCGGACCAGAGTCGTACCCTCGTAAGCGATGAGCAATTTGACACCGCGGGATGCATCGACGCGGGCTGCCGACACCGACCGCATCCAGGTCGCCCAATTGCTCACCGACGCCGCCTCCAAGGGACGTTTGCAGCTCAGCGAATACGAGCAGCGGTTGGCCAAGGCGTACGCCGCGCAGACCTATGACGATCTGGATCGGCTCACCAAGGACTTGCCGGAAGCCGCCGACGCCTCGCACCGGCGCGGCGCCTCCAAGCCGGCACCCAAGACGCTTCTGCTGGCGATCCTCAGCGGGTTCGAGCGCCGCGGCCGGTGGAACGTGCCTGGCCGGATCACCACGTTCACCCTGTTCGGCGGCGGTGTCGTCGACCTGCGCTATGCCGACTTCACCTCGGCCAGCGTAGAGATTCACGCGTACTCGATCATGGGCGGGCAGACGATCCTGCTGCCGCCGGAGATCAATGTCGAGGTTCACGGCGTCGGCGTGATGGGCGGCTTCGACCACGCCGTCGACGGTCCGGGTACACCGGGCGCTCCGAGAGTCACCATCCGCGGTTTCTCGCTCTGGGGAGGCGTCGGCATCAAGCGCAGGAACCGCAAGCCCAGCGCTCCTGATTCACCCTGACGACTGAGCCCCAGAAACAACCTCGGCCCCTTCCGAATCGGAAGGGGCCGAAGTCTTGGTGCAGGTTTGTTACTTCGTGGCGTCGCCCGAACTCGCATTGCTCGAAGACGTGCTCGACGAGTTGGAAGCGGTGCCGGAGGTGCTCGACGGGCTGGATTCCGGCTTGGTCTTCTTGCCGACGCCGAGCGCGTCCGAGATCTGCTTGCCGATCTTGGCGAGCGGGTTCTGCGGCTTGGCCGGCTTCGGGGTGGCCTTGGTCGACGACGTCGTCGGCTTGGGTGCCACGGCGCCGGTCGACTTCGCCGGCGCGGCCGGGGTGCTGTCGGCGGTCGAGGACGGAGTGCCGTCGGTCGAGGAGCCGGTGGTACCCGCACCCGCTGCGGCGGTGCCGTCGGTCGACGGGGTGGTGGTGCCCGTACCCGCCGGGGTGGTGCCCGTACCCGACGGGGTGGTGCCCTCGGTGGTCGTGGGCGTTCCGGTCGAGTTGGTGTCCTCGGTCGTCTTGCCGCCGGTCACCGACTCGGTCTTGACGACCTCCGCGACCGCCGCGGTCTTCGGGGTCTTCGCCGCCGTGGTCGCTGCGTTGGCCGCCGTCGCACCCGTGAGCGCGCCCTCGAAATTCTTGACCACACCTTCGACGGCCGCGGTCGCCGCGCTCACCGCGCCGCTCAGCCCGGCAGCCGTAGGCGCTCCTGGGAGATTGTCCGAGATCGACGTCGAGATGTAGGCCAAGACCGCCGAGAGGCCAGGCGTGCCGTAGTCGAACGAACCGTCCGGCGTGGAACCGTAGAAGAAGAGGCTGGTCAGGATGCCGCCGCCGAGTGCCACCGGGCCGAGGTTGAAGGTCGGAACCAATTGTGCGACCGAGGCGACGATCGAATTGGCAACGTTCGGAAGGCCGTAATAGAACGTCGCCTGCGCGGCTTGGAAGATCGGCGAGCCGGTGCCGAAGAGCTCACCGCTGCCCACGTACGGAATTGCGGGAGCACCGATCTCGAAGTAGTAGTTGTCAAGGTCGAAGCTGGGGACGAATGACTCGAGTGCATTGTCGACCAGGTAGTACAGCACGCCTGAAGCACCGCTGATGTAGATGTTCTTCACCCCGGGGTAATACGTATCCAGCGGCGTGTTGGTGCAGTTGCCGTCGGCGTCGACGGCGCCGCAGCCGACATAGCCGCCCCAACCGAAGTAGTAGGCATCGTTGATGCCCTGGATGGTGATATCGGTGATCGCCGTCAGCGCATACTTGGCCGTCGACACCGGCAGCGGGGTGGATGCACCCACCGCGAGGTCGTGGGTCGGTAGATACGACGGTGAGGCGGCGACGATGGCGGCGGCGCTGGCCAGCGCCGCGCCGGTCATCAGGAAGGGCCGAGTCCGTGACGCCATTGCTAGTTCCCCTTGCTGGTGCGGTTCGCCAGGGTCGTGACGAACTCGGTGCTTTGCTGATACGAATCTTAGAAGATCCTGATAGATACTAAGGGGCTGTTTGCCCTTCAGCAAGCGGTAGCAAGGATTTTAGGGACTAAAGTACTTAGCAGTTTTCACAGGAATCACGCAGGACGGACGGGCCTCGAATAGCTAATTGACGGTCTGGAAACGTCAGGGTTACCTTCGTGTTGCACGTGTTCGCTGGGGCGCTACGCCCGAGAACGTTGCCGTCAATAACAAAGTGGTTTGCCGCGCTCTTTGCTACCCACACTAACGCGAGCAACACCATCGGTGGGGTGCATAGATTTGCTGAGTACCTGAGAGCTTCTCAGGTCAGCGTCGCCGGCGAGACCGGAGGTAGTCACCGACAACTGCCGCGCCGAGTCCGTCCAGGTCCGGGACGACGACCCGGCCCTCCACCCGGCGGGCGACCTGATCGATGAATCTGGCCAACCCGGGATCATTGCCGAGCCGGAAGATCGTGACCTGCGCGCCGAGCCGCGCAACCTCGTCGAACCCGCGCACGGTGTGCGCGATGGTCCGCGGATGGGGCGGGTAGTCGAAAAACACCGAAGAACCCGACCCACTTCCCTCGAAATCCTCCAGGTGCGCGGTGGGCTCACCGTCCGTGACGACCAGAATCACCGGCTGGGCATTGGGGTGGCGACGCAGGTGGCGGACCGCCAGCGCCAGCGCGTGGTGCAGGTTCGTGCCCTGTTCGTAGACACCTTCTAGTCCGGTCAACTCGGCCGCGGTCACCGTCCGGGCGTAGCGGCCGAAGGCGATGATCTGCAGCGCATCCGATCGGAACCTCGTGCTCACCAGATGGTTGAGCGCGAGCGCGGTCTGTTTCATCGGCAGCCACCGGTTCTCCATGACCATCGAGAACGAGGTGTCGACGAGCAGCGCCACGGCCGCCTGGGTACGGGTCTCGGTCTCCGACACCTCGACGTCGTCGACCGCGATCCGCAGCGGCCCCGCGGCCTTCGTGCCGGCCTGCCGCAACACCGTATTCGTCAGAGTGCGCGTGACGTTCCAGGGCTCGGTGTCGCCGAACGCCCACGGTCGCGTGGCACCGGTCAGTTCGCCGGCCGCACCGGCACGACGGGTGTCCCGATCACCGTGACGGCCCGAAAGCTGTTGGGCGACATCACGAAGCGCGGTTTGACCGAGTTGGCGCATGGCCTTCGGCGACAAGCGCCACTGTCCGTCGGAGCCGCGGTCCAGGAAGCCCTGATTCATCAGAGCCCGCTCCAATTCGGCCAGCGTCCGCCCGTCGATGGCGGCCTGATCACCGAGCTGGCGGGCCAGCGCGTCGAGGTCGACGTCGTCCATGGTCGCCCCGGCGTAGCTCTGCGACAGCTGTTCGGCGAGCTGCTCGAGCTCGGCGATGTCGGCCATCGCCTGAGCGCCCTCACCCATGCCGAGCGGATTGTCACCGGAGAACTCCGACGAGCCGTTCCAGTCCTCCCCCGGTCGGGCCGCCTGCAAGTGCGAGTCGAGCCGGTTGAGCGCGTTCATCAGCTGCGGTGAGCCGAAAGCCTGCTGCGCCAGCGCATCCAGCTCGGCCCGCTGATCAGGGGTCAAGCTGTTGCGAAATCGCTGCGCGGCCGCCGCCCGTTGGGCCAGCGAGTCGAGCAGTTCCTCGACGTTCTTCGGATTCTCCGGAAAGTACTGGCCGTGCTTACCCATGAAGTTTTGAAAGTCTTCGGGGCTGTCCTCACCCCGAGAATGCTTGTCCAGCAAGTCGTTCAGGTCATCGAGCATCTCGTTGACGGCCTGGCGGTCTTCGTCGGTGGCGTTTTCCAGCGCCTGCTTCATGCCGGCGAACCGCTGATCGAGCATCTCCCGGCCGAGCAGATCCTTGATCTGCTCGTACTTCTCGCGCGCCTCGGGACTGCGCCAGTTGTAGTCCGACAGCTCCTGGACTGCCTTGGCCGGCGACGGTGACAGCGATTCGATCTGCAGCTCCTGAAAACGGGCATCGTCGTCGAGCGCGCGCGCCAGTTCCTTGCGCTCGGACAACACCGCCTCGTCGAGCAGCTGCTTGATCTCCTGGAGCGTGCCGTCGAGATTGTTACGGCTCAACAACTCTCGGCGCCGCCGATTCACCTCTGCAGCGAGCCGGTCGGCACCCTTGGTGTTCTTGGTTCCGCGCCGCAGCAGCTCTGAGAGCGCCCGGCGCGGCGAGGTGCCCTCCATGACGTCCTGGCCGATCTGCTCGAGCGCGTCGCGCAGATCCACCGGCGGGGCAAGCGGATCAGGGCCCCCGGTATACGCCGAGTACCGGGAATCGTGCGCGTGCCCGCGATCCTGTTTAGCCATAGACGGTTTCGCCTTCTCCCGTCACCTTGTCGATGCGCTTGGCCAAATACAGCGCCTCCAGCGCCAATTCGAGCGCCGCGGCACGCTCGCCTTCGGTCTCGGCGTCGAGCCGCTTGGCGATCGCATCGATCACCGGCAGGTCGGGCAATGCGGCCAGCACATCCTTGGCCGCCACCTGCTCACCGGTCGTCACCGCCGAGCCGCCCTCGACGGCCGCCACCAGCGGGCCGACGTCGATGCCGACGAGCACCCGTTGCGCTGTGTCGGCGGTCGCTCGACGCAACAGGTGCTCGAGCACCGCCTGCTCGCGACCCTCCTCGCCGGATTCGAATTCCAGCTTGCCGCGCAGCACGTCGACGATCGTTCCGAGGTCGACCACCCGGGCCACCGGCTCCTCCTCGCCCAGGATGGCACCGCGGTGGCGGGCCGAGGCGGCGACGGTCTCGGCGGCGGCTATCGCGAACCGCGCCGACACACCCGACCGCTGGTCGACCGAATTGGACTCGCGCAGATAGCGCGCGAAGCGAGCAATGACCTGCATCAGGTAGGTCGGAACCTGCGCCGAGAGGTGCGCTTCCTGGGTGATCACGCCGACCTCCGCGTCGAGCTCACGCGGGTAGTGCGTGCGGATCTCAGCGCCGAAGCGGTCCTTGAGCGGGGTGATGATGCGACCGCGGTTGGTGTAATCCTCGGGGTTCGCGCTGGCGACGACCAGCACATCGAGCGGCAACCGCAGCGTGTAGCCGCGCACCTGGATGTCGCGCTCCTCCATCACGTTGAGCATCGAGACCTGGATGCGCTCGGCCAGGTCGGGAAGCTCGTTGACGGCGACGATGCCGCGGTGCGCCCGCGGGATCAGGCCGTACGCGATGGTCTCCGGGTCACCGAGGCTGCGACCCTCGGCGACCTTGATCGGGTCGATATCACCGACCAGGTCGGCCACGCTGGTGTCGGGCGTCGCGAGCTTCTCGGTGTAGCGCTCGCTGCGGTGCCGCCAACCGACCGGCAGCGCCTCCCCGAGGTCCGCGACACGGCGGATCGACTGCGGGGTGATCGGGGTGTAGGGGTGCTCGCCGAGCTCGGATCCGGCGATCACAGGCGTCCACTCGTCGAGCAGGTTCTGCAATGAGCGCAGCAAGCGGGTCTTGCCCTGCCCCCGCTCGCCCAGCAGGACGAAGTCGTGCCCCGCTATCAAAGCACGCTCCAGCTGCGGCAAAACGGTGTCTTCGAAGCCGAAAATGCCTGGCCAGACGTCGTCGCCCTCGGCCAGCGCGGTCAGCAGGTTCTCCCGGATCTCCTGCTTGACGCTGCGCTCCCGATGCCCGGTTGCGCGCAGTTCGCCAAGGGTGCGGGGGAGGTTGTCAGGTGAAGTCACCTCTCCACGCTACGACTGCTGCGCCACCAAGGCATTACGCACCTCAGCGCAATGAGACAAAAGTTGTCTAGCCCGGGCGCCGGACCTCGATGCGGCCGTTGTTCTCCCGGGTCTCGAACGCGGGCTGACCGACGGTCGCGGGCCCGCGCAGCAGGCTGCCGTCGCGGACGTCGAACTTCGACCCGTGGCATGCGCAGGTGATCACCCTGCCGTCGAGCTCGCCGTCGCTGAGCAGGCAACCGCGGTGGCTGCACCGGTCATGGATGGCGTGCACACCGTCGCGCTGACGCACCATGAGAACCGGGGTGCCGTCTGCCTGAACGCTCTTGGGTTGTCCGTCGGGCAGGTCGGCGCCGGCTATGACGTCGGTCCAGTCGCTGGAGCCCTCGTCGAAGACCGTCTGGTTGACGCCGACGCCGCGAACATACGACAGATGCGCACCCAGATACCCGCCGCCGCCGAGGACGGTCGCGCCAGCGAGCGCAAGCAGCCGGCCGCGGGCGCCATGACCGCGACGGCGCGCCAAAAGCGAAGCGATGTAAAGGAGTTGGGCCGTCGCATTCGTCCCGGCGTGGACCAGGCCGACCCGGCGGACGGCCCCGTCGGACAGTTCGGTGTCGGCCCAGTCGCTGGCGCCGGTCAACGCGGTCGGCACCGCGGCTGCTACCCCGATGGAGATCAGCCGTTCGGCGGCCTTGGCACCGGAACGGGGCGCGAACGCATCGACCAGCGAGGCCGACAACAGCGACCCGATCACCAACTCCACGAGCAGGGGATGCACCGGGTGCCCCAGCCACGTCCCGCTGATCGCATCCTTGAGCGCGCCCGGTTTGAGCAGTCCCCTGATCTTGCCGGCCACCGCCTTGGCGGGCGGATCCAGCGCGGTGGCGTGCTCCAGTGAGGTGATGGCGGTTCTGGGCTGCAGGGCTGTACTCACCCGTGAGCGGTACCCGTCCCGGCAGCATTCACACGTCAGTGTGCGAAGTGGCGGGCCCCAGTCAGGTACAGCGTGATCCCGGCCTTGGCCGCCGCTTCGGTGACCAGCTCATCGCGCACCGATCCGCCGGGATGCACGACGGCCTTCACACCGGCCGCCGTCAACGTCTCCAGCCCGTCCGGGAACGGGAAGAACGCGTCACTGGCCGCGACCGCACCGCGAACCCGCTCGCCGCCGCGCTCCACCGCCAGCCGGGCCGCGTCGACGCGGTTGACTTGGCCCATGCCCACACCGACGGTGGCACCGTTGGCGGCGACCACGATCGCGTTGGACTTCACCGCACGGCAGGTACGCCAGGCGAACTGCAGATCGGCCAGCGTCGCCGCGTCCGCAGCAGTGCCGGTCGCCAGAGTCCAGTTGGCCGGGTCGTCGCCGGGGGCGTCCAGGGCGTCGCGCTCCTGAATCAAGAGGCCGCCGCTGATCTGGCGTAGCTCAGCGCCGCCGGTCGGCGGCTCGGAGGCGACGAGTACCCGAATATTCTTCTTGCGGGCCAAGATTTCCACCGCACCGGGTTCATATGCCGGCGCGATGATGACCTCGGTGAAGATCTCGGAGACGAACTCGGCCATCTCCACGCTGACCGCGGTATTGGCCGCAATCACGCCGCCGAAGGCGCTCAGCGGATCGCATTCGTGCGCCTTGCGGTGCGCGTCGGCCACCGACACCGACGAGATCGCGATGCCGCACGGGTTGGCGTGCTTGATGATCGCCACGCAGATCTGCTCGTGGTCGAACGCCGCCCGCCAGGCAGCGTCGGCATCGGTGAAGTTGTTGTAGGACATCTCTTTTCCATGCAGCTGCTCGGCCTGGGCCAGGCCCGGCCAACCGGTGTCGTCGCTGTAGAGCGCGGCCTGCTGATGCGGGTTCTCGCCGTAGCGCAGCTGCGAGGTGCGCCGCCACGTGCGGCCGAACCACGGCGGCAACAGTGTCCCCGCATCTTCTTCCGCGGGGGCCAGAACCGATCCCATCCAGCCGGCGACAGCAACGTCGTATTCGGCGGTGTGCCGAAATGCCAAGGCTGCCAGCTTCTGTCGCTCGGCAAGCGTGAAGCCGCCGCCTCGAACCGCAGCCAGCACACCGTCGTAACCGAGCGGGTCGACCACGACGGCCACGCTGGGGTGGTTCTTGGCCGACGCGCGCACCATCGAGGGACCGCCGATGTCGATCTGCTCCACGCACTCGTCGATCTCGGCGCCGGAGGACACCGTCTCGCTGAAGGGATACAGGTTGACCACGACGAGGTCGAACGGCTCGATCTTGAGCTCACCGAGGGCCGCGACGTGCTCGGGCTTGCGGGTGTCGGCGAGCAGACCGGCGTGGATGTGCGGATGCAGCGTCTTCACCCGACCGTCGAGTACCTCGGGGAAACCTGTGACGAACTCCACCGGCGTGACCGGAATGCCTTTGTCAGCAATGGTTTTCGCCGTCGACCCGGTGGACACGATGACGACCCCCGCCTCGTGCAAACCTTGGGCGAGCGGGATCAGCCCGCTCTTGTCGTACACGCTGATAAGCGCGCGCCGGATCGGCCTCTTGCCTAAAGTCCCCGCGGTCATCCTATGGTCGCCTTTCTGCCACTCCAGGTCACACCACGCTGAGCCAGCGCGGCCAGCACATCCACCAATAGCCGCCGTTCGGTGACCTTGATCCGTTCGTGCAAGGTGTCTTCGTCGTCGTCGTCGAAAATCTTGATGGGCTCCTGCGCCAGGATCGGACCGGTATCCACACCGGCGTCCACCAGATGCACCGTGCAGCCCGTGACCTTGACCCCGTAGGCCAGCGCTTCGGGCACTGCGTGTGCGCCCGGGAAAGCGGGCAGCAACGCCGGGTGCGTGTTGACGACACGGCCCAGGAATCGCGAAAGAAATTCAGGCCCAAGTATTTTCATGAAACCCGCGGAGACGATCAGGTCGGGCCGGTGCGCCTCGGTGGCGTCGGTGATCGCCATGTCCCAGTCGGCGCGGTTCGGATGGTCGTTCAACCTCACGCAAAACGTCGGGATCGACGACGCCTGCGCAATGTCGACTGCCCGGCAGTCGCGGTCCACGCCTACGGCGACAACCCGCGCGGGATAGTCGTCGACGGCGGCATTCAGCAGCGACTGCAGCAGCGATCCGGTTCCCGAGGCCAGGACGACGAGACGTGTCGGCGCGCTCGGTGGAATGTGGATCGGATGCTGCACGGCGATGAGCCTAACCGAGGGTGTTTGTCGGTACGGATCGCCGGGCACCCGAGGTCCAGCCACGACTTATGAGGAGCATCGTCAATGTCGATCTGCGACACATGCGGGAACGATTACGACAAGGCGTTCACCGTCACCTTCTCCGACGGACGCACCGCGACCTTCGACAGTATTGAATGCGCGGCGGTCCAACTGGCTCCGGAGTGCGCGCACTGCGGATGCCGCATCCTGGGGCACGGAATCGAGACCGAGGACGCAATCTTCTGTTGCGCGCACTGCGCGCGGAAGTCGAGCAACGCCGACGTCAACGACCGCTGGCCGGTGCCCGCCGGCGCCTAGCGTTCCGACGGCCCGGGCTCGATGTCGTCGTCGACGACCATCAGGTCCTCGACGTCTTCTAGATCGGGGGCCGGCCGAACGGGTTGCGGAGGCCGTTCCGGTTCGGGTTCCGGCTCTGGCTCGGGTTCGGGTTCCGGCTCGCCGGCGACGTCGGGAATCGGCGTGGTCAGCGCTTCGTCGTCGTCCTCGAAGTCCTCGTCGAGAAGCGGTTCGTCGACCGCGGCGACCGGCTGAGGCGGCTTCGCCCGCTTGGGACGGCGCCGTACGCCTCCGGTCAGCAGTACCGTCAGCGCGCCGATGACGAAGAACCAGAGAAACACGGCCGGAGCGAACGTACTCTGGTCCACCCCGACCTCGCCGAAGTTGCCCAGCTGTCCGCCACCGGCATAACCCAGCACGGCCATCGTGACGGCCGCCAGCAGCGACGCGACGGCCAGTTTTCCCAGTGCAGCCGGCCAGGGCAACGGCCGGCTGGCACACTGCTGGCCCACCGCCACCCCGGCTGCGGCGCCGACGATCAGCAGCGCCACCCACACCGGCCCCAGCGGCGGAGTCGGCACCGCCGCCAGGATGGGCAGCGCCGGGATGTCCCCGCCGAAGACCGTGAATGAACTGAACGTCGCGAAACCGATATGGGCACTCGAACCGACCGCCATCGCCGACGTCCCGACGATGACGTTGGGCACGTACAGAGCGGACAACAACGTGAGGCTCAGCTGCCCGAACAGCGAATCGGTGACCGCATACAGCTCGTGCATGGTGCCCCAGTGCACGACCAGCGACACAGCGGTGACCACACCCGACAATCCCAGCAGGGCCAGCAACCCGGCCGTCGCCGCCCGCACCGTGTCGCCGAGCCACAGCGGTAGCCGCAGCGCGTGCAGTGCTCGCCACCCCACCTGCGACCCCACCCCGATCAGCGCGCCGATGCCGTGCACCATCAACACACCCGAGAACGCGCGCAGCGCGCTGGGCGTCTGCAACTCCGTGATCACCGACGAAGCATCGTGGATGACGGCCAGCGCGATTGCGGCGAACAGCAGCGGGCCACCGACGGCCGACGCGACGATCCAGCGGGTCACGAACCAGGAAGCACGCGGCGAAGTGGCGTGCGCAGTGGTGCGCGCAGTCCCCCACACCATCAGCAACACCGGCAGCAGCGGCAGCACCGCCAGCTGATGGCCGGCGATCGAGATCGGCACCTGATGCACCGCCAGCCACATGCTGGCGATCGCACCCAGGGTGCCGGTCATGTCGCTGTTGGCGATGACGAGTTGAAGCAGCGTCACCGCCGCGATCACAACCAGTGCGACCAATGAGGGGCCAAACGCGACCCGGACCAGGTCACGCGCTTGACGCGCACCGACTGGCCGCTTGTCCTCCATCCGTGTCACTCGACGCGCCGGTCAGGCGTGATGCGCGAAGAGCGCCCGGTTAGGACGGGTTCTGGCCCGACGGCGACGATGACGGCGCCTGGGGCTGCTGCTGTTCTGGCTGTGCTGCGGGCTGCTGCTGGCCCGAGCCGCTCGACGGCGGCGGGCTGAAGCTGGGGAACCCGGTCGGCGGCGTGGGCGGACCGCTCTGGGCGCCACCGAAACCACCCGTCGACGGGCCGGACGAGTAGCCGCCGCCGTACTGCGTGGGGTAATTCGGCCGCGGGGGAAGACCCTGAGGGCCCTGCGAACCGGGCTGGCCGTAGTAGCCACCCGGGGGCGGGCCGTACTGGCCGAACTGTTCGTAGCGGGGCCGGGGCGCCGGCGCGGTGATGACGCCGGCCTCCATCAGCAGCGCCGCCACCGCGGCGATGGCCTGCAAGAGGGTGAAGGCGAGCAGCAGCCACAGCCCCCAGCCGACGGAGAAACCGTTCGGCCTGGCGATCACCTGCGCGACCGACATCAATACCGCGATCACCGACGCCGCAGCGATCACGCCGCCGTAGTCCCTGGCCTTGGGCAGTAGAGCGGCCGCCGCAAGCAGTGCGGCCACCAGCGTGGCGACCACGGGGTAACCGGCGCCACCGCCGGTGAGTTCGGCGCCACCGAAGGGGCCGAGGTCGGCGTGGACGGTGAGGATCGGCCCGAAGCTGGCCAAGTAGGCGGCCAAGCCGAGGACGATCACGGCGATGTTCAGATAGTGCGGCAGCTTGCTCGGGCCGGCCTCCGTCGGCGCGAACGACTGCGTCGGCGCGCCGTAGGGACCGGTCGGCTGCGACGGTTGGTAGCCCTGATTGTTGGGCGGGTAGGTCATGGCCTCTCCTTCAGCCTTGTCACGTCGCGCATCCCCCGCGGCGCTGCGTCGGTTGTGGCTCGCGAACGGACCCGCAGGTCGGCGTTCGCACACCACGCTATCGCACGCCGCCGCGCCCGCCACGACCATCGGCGTGTCACGCAGGCGGTCGGTGACCGACCACGCGGCTCAGGCGGAGGCCTGAAGTGGCGCTGAAATCGGATGGCTTTCGGCCGCCTCGATTTCGCGAACCAGTGGCAGCACCCGCGCGCCGAAGTATTCGATCTCCTCCTGAAAGTGCAGGAAACCGCCGAGGATCAGGTCCACGCCGCGTTTGCGGTAGGCGGCGATGCGTTCGGCGATCTGCTCGGGGGTTCCGATCAACTGAGTGCGAAACCCGTCGTTGTATTGCACGAGGTCTTCGAACGAGGAGTCGGCCCACATGCCGCGCTTGTCGCCGGTCGAGCTGCCGGCCTGCTGTACAGCGGCGTGGAAGCCTTCCACCGCGGGCTTGTCGGCCTTGGCGATGATCTCCTTGAGGACTTCCTTTGCTTCCTTCTCGGTGTCCCTCGCGATGATGAAGCCGTTGAGCCCGAAGTTCACTTCACGGTCGACCTCGCGGGCGTGGTCGCGAACCTCGACGAGCTGCTCAGTGACTCCGGTGAAATCCTTGCCGTTGGAGAAATACCAGTCGGCGTAGTAGCCGCCATTGCGCCGCGCGGCGGTGGAGTTACCGCCCTGGAAGATCTCCGGGTTGGGCCGCTCGGGTGTGTTGAGCGGTTTCGGCTTCAAGGTGAAGTCGTGGATGCGGTAGAAGTCACCGCGGAAGTCCACGTCGTCCTCGGTCCAGATCTTGCGGAGCACCTGCAGGAATTCTGCGGTGCGGCGGTAGCGCTCGTCGTGCTCGAGCCAGGGTTCGCCGAGGTGGGTGAACTCGTCCTTGAACCAGCCCGAGACGACGTTGACCGCGAAGCGGCCGCCGGACAGCTGGTCGGCGGTGGCGCCGAGTTTTGCCAGCACTCCAGGTTGCCACAGCCCGGGGTGAACGGCCGCGATCAGCTTGAGCCGCTGGGTGGCCAGCAACAGCGCCAGCGAGAAGCTGGTGGATTCATGCTGGAATTCAGCGCCATAGCTGGCCTCGTAGCGGACCTGCGACAGCGCATATTCGAAGCCGTTGTTCTCGGCGGTCTGCGCGAGCTTGACGTTGTAGTCGTAATTCCAGTCGGTGCGTTGCTCGATGTTGCTGGTGACAAGACCACCACTGACGTTGGGGACCCAGTAGGCAAATTTCACGTGGTCGGCGATGCGTTCGGTCGTCATGGTTCGCATCGTGGTGACGGGGTCGGGCACGGTCACCCTTTTAACTCGCCGAGAGTGCAGGTGTTGTACGCAATTCGCGAGTCGGGGCGCGAACAAGTGCAGTCTCGGCGAATGAAACCCACACTTTGCCGCGGGGTAGGCGACCGGTTCTAATGCAGCGCATGGATTACGGGCTCGTTCTATTCACCAGTGACCGCGGTATCGCGCCGGCGGCGGCGGCCAAGCTCGCCGACGACCACGGTTTCACGACCTTCTACGTGCCCGAGCACACACACATCCCGGTCAAACGCGAAGCCGCGCACCCCACCACCGGTGACGAGTCGCTGCCCGACGACCGCTACATGCGGACCCTGGACCCGTGGGTCAGCCTGGGCACCGCCGCGGCGGTGACCTCCAGGGTGCGGCTGTCCACCGCGGTGGCGCTGCCTGTCGAGCACGACCCGATCACACTTGCGAAATCCATTGCCACCCTTGATCATCTGTCCGGCGGCCGGGTGAGTCTCGGTGTCGGATTCGGGTGGAACACCGATGAGCTGGCCGACCACGGTGTCCCGGCAGGGCGGCGGCGCACGTGCCTACGCGAGTATCTCGAAGCGATGCGGGCGCTGTGGACGCAGGAAGAAGCCGAATACGACGGCGAATTCGTCAAGTTCGGGCCGAGCTGGGCGTGGCCGAAGCCGGTTCAGTCACACATCCCGGTGCTCGTGGGTGCGGCCGGGACCGAGAAAAATTTCAAGTGGATCGCCCGCAGCGCAGACGGCTGGATCACCACGCCGCGCGACTTCGACATCGACGAGCCGGTGAAGCTGCTCCACGACACGTGGGCGGCCGCAGGCCGCGACGGCGCCCCGCAGATCGTGGCGCTCGACTTCAAGCCGGTGCCCGAGAAATTAGCGCACTGGAAGGACATTGGCGTCACCGAGGTGCTGTTCGGCCTGCCAGACAAGTCCGAGGACGAGGTCGCGGCCTACGTGGAGCGGTTGGCCGGCAAGCTCGGCGCGCTCGACCTTTAAGCCAGCACGGCCCGGTTCTTGCCGTCCTCGCCCGCGGTGACCGTGATCGCGGCGCCCAGCGGGTCGCCGTCACTCATCAACGCGACCAGGGCCTCATCGGTGGTGATCGCCATGAAGCGGCTGCCGTCAGCGTCGAGGCGGCCAATGATGATGCCGGTACGCTCCGGCCAGTCGTAGCGCACCGAGTAGGTCTCGATCACGCCGGCGCCGTTGGCATTGCGGGTGACCGCCACCTTCGGTAGCGCGGCGATGGCCGTCTGCAGGTCCTTGCTGCGATCGGGCGCCCAGTCGATCGGGGTGGTCGAGTAGATGCCTACCGAGTACTTGCTCATCACCCCGCCGTTGGCGCCCACCAGTCCGAAAGCGCCTGGCTTATCCCGCATCGCAGCGACCGTCTCGGCGATACCGTGCAACGAGTAGCTGTTGCCGGGTCCACCGAAGTAGGGCAGGCCACCAGTCAGGGTGAGTCCCCGCGGGTCGTCGGCAGCCAGCCCGAAGTCGTCGCAGACCACGAAGACCGGGAACGGGAAGCAGCTATAGAGATCGAAGGTGGCGACGTCGTCGATACCGATTCCGGCCACTCGAAGCGCCTCTGCCACAGCCTGTTTCGATGAATAGCCGATGCTGACATCTTCGCGGTCCAGTAGATCCTGCTCACGCTGATCGGCGTGACCGTGCAGGTATACCCACTTACCTTCGGGCACACCGAGTTTGCGCGCAGCTGCCACCGACATCACGATGGCAGCGGCCCCCTGGTTGACGGTGTCGCGGGCCACCAAAAGCCGGGGATAGGGGTCACAGATCATTCGATTGTCGGCGGTGACCGTGGCGATCTCCTCGACGGACCGCTCCACCGGTGATGACGAGAACGGGTTCTTGGCAGCCACTTTCGAGAACGGGGCGAACAGCTCGGCCATCTTCAGCCGGTACTCGTCGACAGACAGGCCCAGCCGTGCGCGGCGGGCGTTGTCCAGCAGGCCGTACTGCACGGGCGCACCGGTCAATCCGTGGCTCGCGGTGTACTCGCTCATGTACTGCTCGTAGCCGTATCCGCGGTCCTCCAGCTGGCCGCCGACGGTCTCGCTGTGGTCGGGCTTTTGGTCGCGGCCCGCGAAGGTCTTCAGCGTCGAGCCGTTCTCCGAGCCGAGAATCAACGCCACCTCGATGTCGCCGGCCGCGATCGCGCCGGCGAACTCGGTCACCAACTTCTGCGGGCTGTTGCCACCGATCGGCTCGAGCAGCGCCCGCTCGGGGTCGGTGCCGACGCGCTGGGCCACCGATCGCACGTAGTTGTCGGAGGCGCCGAGCGCCGGGTCTGCGAACGGCGTACAGATCTCGAACTGCCGCAGGCCGGCGAACACCTGAATGGCTTCGGCGACGGCGGCAACGTCCGTCCCGGTGTCGGCCAGCGCCGCACGCACGGCCTCGGTAGCCAGGTCAACGGCCGACATACCGCGGTAGTCCGGGTCGTCGATGCGCTCGGTGAACTGCCCGACGCCGACGATGACAGGGGTACGCGGATCGACCATAGTTCGACAGGCTAATAGAACACGTTACTGTTTCGCCAACTGGGCACTCACCAGCACCGAAAGCGACTCCCACGCTGCGATTCCACCGGAATCACAGCGTGGGAGTAGAGCTCGCGGCTAGATCACAGACCCTTGAGGATCTCGCGCGCCAGGTTGGCGGTCTCCGACGGCGTCTTGCCGACCTTGACGCCTGCGGCCTCGAGGGCCTCCTTCTTGCCCTGCGCGGTGCCCGCGCCGTCGGACACGATGGCGCCGGCGTGGCCCATGGTCTTGCCCTCGGGCGCGGTGAACCCGGCGACGTAGCCGACGACCGGCTTGGAGACGTTGGCCTGAATGTAGGCACCCGCCTTCTCCTCGGCGTCGCCGCCGATCTCGCCGATCATCACGATGACCTTCGTCTCGGGGTCCTTCTCGAACGCCTCGATGGCGTCGATGTGCGTGGTGCCGATGACCGGGTCGCCGCCGATGCCGATGGCGGTCGAGAACCCGAGATCGCGCAGTTCGTACATCATCTGGTAGGTCAGCGTGCCGGACTTGGACACCAGGCCGATCGGCCCCTTGCCGGTGATGTTGTTCGGCGTGATGCCGACCAGCGACTCACCCGGGGTGATGATGCCGGGGCAGTTCGGGCCGATGATGCGGGTCTTCTGCCCCTTCTCCACGTTGTAGGCCCACGCATAAGCGCTGTCCTGCACCGGAATTCCCTCGGTGATGACCACCAGCAGCGGGATTTCGGCGTCGATCGCCTCGATGATGGCGTCCTTCGAGAAGGCCGGCGGCACGAAGGCGATCGACACGTCGGCGCCGGTCTCCTTCATGGCTTCGGCCACCGAACCGAACACCGGCAGCTCGATGTCATTGCCATCTTTGTCTTTATGCGACACCGTCGTCCCGGCCTTGCGCGCGTTGACGCCACCGACCACCTGGGTGCCGGCCTTGAGCATCAGCGCGGTGTGCTTGGTGCCCTCGCCGCCGGTGATGCCCTGGACGATGACCTTGTTGTCTTTGTTCAGAAAGATCGACATATCAAGTGTCCCTTACTTGTTCGCCAGCTCGGCGGCCTTGTCGGCGCCGGAGTCCATGGTGTCGGCCTGGATCACCAGGGGGTGGTTGGCTTCGTCGAGGATGCGACGGCCTTCTTCGACATTGTTGCCGTCGAGGCGCACGACGAGGGGCTTGTTCGCGCTGTCACCGAGCTTCTTCAGGGCGCCGACGATGCCGTTGGCCACCGCGTCACACGCGGTGATGCCGCCGAACACGTTGACGAACACGCTCTTCACCTGGTCGTCACCGAGGATGACGTCGAGACCGTTGGCCATCACTTCGGCAGAGGCGCCACCACCGATGTCGAGGAAGTTGGCGGGCTTCACGCCGCCGTGCTTCTCACCGGCGTACGCGACGACGTCGAGCGTCGACATGACCAGACCCGCGCCGTTGCCGATGATGCCGACCTCGCCGTCGAGCTTGACGTAGTTGAGGTCGTTCTCCTTGGCCTTGAGCTCGAGCGGATCGGTGGCGTCCTTGTCCTCGAACTCGGCGTGGCCGGCCTGACGGAAGTCGGCGTTGGCGTCCAGGGTGACCTTGCCGTCCAGCGCGAGGATCTGATCGTCGGGCGTGCGCACCAGCGGGTTCACCTCGACCAAGGTCGCGTCCTCACCGACGAAGACCTCCCAGAGCTTCTGGATGGTCACGGCCGCGGCGTCGAGCACCTCGGCGGGGAGGTGGCCCTTCTCGGCGATCTCACGCGCGAAGGCCAGGTCGACACCCTTGACGGCGTCGACGGGCACCTTGGCCAGACGGTCGGGCTTGGTCGCGGCCACTTCCTCGATCTCCATGCCGCCCTCGACCGAGCACATGGCCAGGTAGGTGCGGTTGGAGCGGTCGAGCAGGAAGGAGATGTAGTACTCCTCAGCGATGTCGCTGGCCTCGGCGACCAGCAGCTTCTTGACGATGTGGCCCTTGATGTCCAGGCCGAGAATGTCCTTGGCGTGGATGTAGGCGTCGTCGGGGGTCGCGGCGTACTTGACGCCACCGGCCTTCCCGCGGCCACCCACCTTCACCTGAGCCTTGACCATCACGGGCTTGCCGATTTCCTCGGCGATGGCTTTGGCCTCCTCAGGCGAGTCGGTGACCCGGCCCGGCGTGGTGGGAACGTTGTGCTTGGCGAACAGTTCTTTCGCCTGATACTCGAAAAGATCCATGGGCTCACTGTCTGGTCGGCGCTGACTGCTTTTTGGAGATCGTGATAGGGAAGTCGCTCCGGGGGGAACTGTATCTAGACGGCTTCGGGACTCCGTCGCCGCGTACCGGTCATGTGGTACATCTCACCGCGGAGTTGAAGTGATTCAACTCACAATCCTCCGTGGAATAAGGTCTTGGGTTGCCTCCCCCTTCCACTGTTCGTTAACGTCGTCGGGGTCCAGATAACGCTTTGGTCACGACTAAAGGGACTTTGAGTTTTGACGCAGCATCGGCCGGCACCGAGTTCCATCGGAGATCTTTCGGCCTCGCAGGCTTTGACCAGGACTTTCGATCGCCGCGTGCCGTCGAAACGAGCCCTGGACCCTGAGCGGCTGGACGTCACGGACATCATCCCGTTCAACGAGTTCGGCGACCTCTGCGACATCGACTTCCGCGAAAGCACCGCCTTTGACAGTCTTCAGGTGGCGCGCTGCCCCGAGCTCGACGACCTGAACGACGCAGACGACGTCGAACCGCTCCGACTGGCCGTGCCGACCGAGTTCGCCCCGCGGGCCGAGCGCGCCGAGGTGCCGCGCTTCATCAACAGCGACAACACTGACGTGCTGCCGCGTACCCCGCAGCATCGCAGGCAGCCCACCGGCGCGGTCAAAGGCCGCGTGATGATCGCGGCGATGGCCGCGGGCGCCGCCGCCGCGGCCGCCTACACGGCGGTCAAGCCCGCCACCGACACCACCACGCAGACCGTGCTGGCTGCCGACAAGGCGCCCATGGACGGCTCGGTGACCCAACCCCGCGGCGTGCAGCTGATCGCGGTGAAGCCGATCGCAGACGCCGTGCACGGTGAGGAACTGGCCAACGGTAATGCCTACGCCCAGGAGCGAGCCGAGCGTGAAGCCCGGCTGCAGCGGCCGCTGTTCGTGATGCCCACCAAGGGCGTGTACACCTCGGGCTTCGGCTACCGCTGGGGCGCTCTGCACGCCGGCATCGATCTGGCCGGGCCGATCGGTACGCCGATCGTCGCCGTCTCCGACGGTGTCGTGATCGACGCCGGCCCGACGGCGGGCTACGGCGCCTGGGTCAAGCTGCGCCATTCCGACGGCACGGTCACCCTGTACGGCCACGTCAACACCTGGACAGTGCAGATCGGTCAGCGGGTGTTCGCCGGCGACCAGATCGCCACCATCGGCAACCGAGGCAATTCGACCGGCCCGCACCTGCATTTCAGTGTGCTGCAGAACGGCGTCAACTTCATTGATCCGGCGCCCTGGCTGGCGCAGCGGGGGCTGTCCGTCGGCCCCTACGTCGGCTGACCCGGTGCCTGAACCGAACGATCCGCACACCCGCATCATCCGGCGCCAGCCGTCGGGACCGATCCCCCAGCCCGCAGAGCCGCGCACCGGCATCATCCGTCGGGCCCCCACCGGACCCATCCCCCAGACTGCCGATGACCGCACCACGAACATCGGCAGTCCACCGATCGACGACGCTCCGACTGGGCTGATCCGCCGCGCCACCCCTGTCGCGGTGCCGGCCCGCCCGGGCGTCCTGGACGTGTCGACCAGCCGCACCGCCATCGCGGCCGGCGCCGTCAGCATCATCAGCGGATGGGCCACCGGCGTCGTCGCCACCGACCTGATCACCGGATGGTGGGGCACCGACCGGCTGTTCTGCCTGGCGGTGGGCTTCCTGACTCTGCTGTTCGCGGTCACCACCATCGCAGGGGTGATCACGTTGCTACTGCGCCGCCCAGTAGGGCGCTACCTGATCGCGTTCGGTGCCGTCATCGCGTTGTTGACGTTCGGCAGTGTGTTCGTCGCGGGCGCGCGAATTCCGTTGGCGGTGTATCTGATTCCGGTGCTACCGCTGGCGAGTCTGATCCTGGCGCTGCACCCCTCGACCCGACGTTGGAGCCGGGCGCGCTGAGCGCCGCCGGTTGCCCCACCACTCCCCGACAACGATCACACCGATCGCCCAGGCAGCACCGAGGAAAGCCCCGGCGACGACGTCACTGAGGTAGTGCACACCCAGATACACGCGGGAAAATCCCACGATCCCGGCGGCTGCAACCGCGCTGCCCCACAACACCACCCGGGCCGTCCAACCGCGAATGACCCAGCACGCCATCCAGGCGAGCAGCACCGCAACAGCGACACCGCCGGTTGCGTGGCCCGACGGAAACGAGAAACCGTCTTCGACGATGACCGCAGTCCACGATGGCGGCCTGCTGCGGCCAACAATCCACTTGGCCACGACCAACACCACACCGACGCCGATCAGACCGGACAATCCGAGCACCGCGGGCAGCCATGAACGGATCCGCCAACAGACCCATGCACTGACAATGGCGACTATCACCACCAGCGACAAGGGATCACCTACGTGGGTAAGTACTTTGAAGATCCCGGTCAGCCAGGCATCACGATGGCCCGCTACCCACTGAGTAACCGGCCGATCAACGTACGAGTCGAGCTCGCCCTCCAAAACGTCGTCGAGCAACTCGGTGAATCCCGCCGCCAACAGAGCGACCGCGACAACCCCCAGCACCAGCCCCAGGGCCGCCGTCACGTCCACCGACAGCAATCGTGCCAACCTCGTCGCGGGTCTGCTGAAGCGCTGGGTCGCCCACGAGCTCACGGCGCCCGCCGCACCGGTCGCCCGCAGCCGCGCCATCGCCGCGACCAGGAAGGCGTGATGACGCGCGACCCAGATGAACACGAGGCACCACAACAGGAGCGCGGCCACCACGAGGGCGGTCAAGGTCGCACCGCCGTGGTCAGAGCTTCTGGATCGGCGCGTGGTTGTGCATCAGCTTGACGCGCCCGGCGCTGCCGAAGTCGATCAGTGACATCGCCGACTCCCCCATCCCCGACACCTCCTCGACGCGGCCCAGACCGTACTTGTCATGGTTGACCCGGTCGCCCGGTTCCAGGACCACCAGCCCACGCTTGCTACCCCCGCCCGCCTGGCGCATCGGTGACGGCCGGGGGGTGCCGACCAACCCACCCGCTCCAGAAGAAAATCGGCCCGGCGCGCTGTACGACGGTGTGGGATCGGTGCGGCGCCAGTCGAGTAGATGCTCCGGAATCTCGCGCAGGAAGCGCGATTCCGGGTTCAGCATCGGTTGCCCCCACGACGAGCGGACCTTGGCACGGGTGAGGTAAAGCCGTTGGCGCGCACGGGTTATGCCCACATAGGCCAGGCGGCGCTCCTCGGATAACTCGGCCGGATCGCCAAGCGCCCGCATGTGCGGGAACATGCCGTCCTCCCAGCCGGTCACGAAGACGACCGGAAACTCCAGGCCCTTGGCGGTGTGCAACGTCATCATCGTGACCACGCCTGAGCCGTGCTCGGGCAGATCATCGGAGTCGGCCACCAGCGACACCCGCTCCAGGAACTCGGCGAGTATGCCGGTTTGAGGCACGTCCTCGTCCTGGTCCTGGTCGGCATCCTCGGCTGCCAGCGCGGCGGCGTTGGCCCGGTCGATGCTGAATTCGTGTGCGACACTGACCAACTCATTGAGGTTGTCCAGCCGGGCCAGGTCCTGCGGGTCGCTGGATGACTCCAGCTCGTTGCGGTATCCGGTGCGATCCAGGACCGCCTCGACCAGGTCGCCCAGCTCGTCGTCGAGCTTGCCGCGCAAGTCGTCGAGCAGGTTGACGAAACTCGCGATCGCCTTCTCCGAGCGGGTGTTGAGCATCGGCACCTTGCCGGCGGCCGCGGCGGTCAGCGCGTCGGCGAAGGTGGCGCCGGTGTTCTCGGCGTACACCGCCACGCATGCCTCGGCACGGTCGCCGATGCCTCGGCGCGGTGTGTTCAGGATGCGTCGCAGACTGACAGCGTCGCCGGGGTTGTCCAGCACTCGCAGGTAGGCGACGATATCGCGAATCTCCTTGCGCTCGTAGAACCTAACGCCGCCGACCACCTTGTACGGGATACCGGCTCGGATGAACACTTCCTCGAGTGAGCGCGACGAGTTGTTGGTGCGGTAGAACACCGCAACGTCGTTATAGGTGATGTGACCGCGGTCGGCGAGCGCATCGATCTCACCTGCGACGAACCGGGCTTCGTCGTGCTCGTTGTCGGCGACGTAACCGACGATCAGCTCGCCGTCTCCCTCGTCGGTCCACAGCCGCTTCTCGCGCCGGTTGGCGTTGCGGGAGATGACCGAGTTGGCCGCGTTCAGGATGTTCTGGGTCGAGCGGTAGTTCTGCTCGAGCAGGATCGTGGTGGCATTCGGGAAGTCGCGCTCGAAGTCCTCGATGTTGCGGATCGTCGCGCCGCGGAACGCGTAAATCGACTGGTCGGCGTCACCGACGACGCACAGTTCGCTGGGTGCCACGGTGTCGGTGTCCGGTGCGTTCACCCCGACGAGTTCACGGACCAAGACGTACTGGGCGTGGTTGGTGTCCTGGTATTCGTCGACCAGGATGTGCCGGAATCGCCTGCGGTAGTACTGGGCGATCTGCGGGAAGTTCTGCAGCACGGCGACGGTCTCGCCGATGAGGTCGTCGAAGTCCAGGGCATTGGCCCCGCGCAGCCGGCGCTGGTATTCGCCGTAGACGCTGGCGACCGTGCGGGTCAGGTCGTCCGACCCGGGTTCGAGCGCTGCCACCGCGTCCTCAGGCGCGATCAGTTCGTTCTTCAGGTTGGAAATCGCGTTGGCAAGCAGCCGCGGCGTGTACCGCTTGGTGTCGAGCCCCATGTCCTTGGCGATCATCAGCAGCAGGCGGCGCGAGTCGTCGGCGTCGTAGATCGAGAAGTTCGAGTTCAGTCCGGGAATCAGCGAAGCCTGATTGCGCAGGATCCGCACGCACGTGGAGTGAAATGTCGACACCCACATATTGCGCGCCCGCGGACCGACGAGCGAAACCACCCGCTCGCGCATCTCGGCGGCGGCCTTGTTGGTGAACGTGATCGCGAGCACCTGGCCGGGCCCGACGTCGCGGGCCGCCAGCAGATAGGCGATCCGCCGGGTGAGGACCGCTGTCTTGCCCGATCCGGCGCCGGCAACGATCAGCAGCGGAGGGCCTTCGTGCAGCACCGCCTGGCGCTGCTGAGGATTGAGGCCCTCGAGGAGTTCGGCCGCGTCGGCCGGGGGTTTGAAATCTGTCACGTGCACACTCATGTCCGACCCAACTTACCGCTGTACGGCGACAGTTTTTTTGCGAAGCCCCGCATGGGAGTGGCACACTTGCGATCGTGCTTTCATGGCAGCGTCGATTTTTCTACGGGTACCGGGCCGCGGTGCCCGTGGGTATCTAGCTGCTCAACCCGAGAGCCCCGCGGTCCGCATCCGGACCCGGGGCTCGTCTCTTGTGTGAGGCCCGGGACTGAATGGGACCAGACCCACACCTGAGGAGAACGAAGCGATGACTCTGGAAATGGTTCCTGAAGCCGAGAACAACATCGACAGCCTGCGCAGCGAGATCGACCGGCTCGACGCCGAGATCCTGGCCGCGGTCAAGCGTCGCACCGAGGTCTCCCAGGAGATCGGCCGGGCCCGGATGGCCTCCGGTGGTACCCGGCTGGTGCACAGCCGGGAGATGAAGGTCATCGAGCGCTACAGCCAACTCGGGCCGGACGGCAAGGATCTGGCGATGCTGCTGCTGCGCATGGGCCGCGGGAGACTCGGCCACTCCTGACGCACTGCGTTCAGCAGCTGACGCACTGCGTTCAGCAGCTGACGCACGGAGTCAGCGGACTGCGTCAAGCAGCCACGGGGTCATCCATTTGACCGCGTTGGGCGTGGGATGCACGCCGTCGCTGCGAACCTGCACGCCGTTGATCTTGTTGGTGTAGTTGCCGTTCGGCGCGAGCTTCTTGTTCATGTCGAGCACCGTGACATTCTTCCGGCCCGCTACAACCTTGCGCAGCAACGTGTTCCATTGGTCGACTCGGCTGGGCTGATCCTCGGGGTACAGGTTGCCGTTCGCCTGTTCACCGTGCCGGTTGTACGGCTCGGTGGTCACCACGACCAGCGCCCCGGTGGAACTCAGGATGTCCAGTGCGTGCCGAAGCTCGCTCTCCAGGTACTGGTCGTAGTCGGGTTGGCCGATGTGCGCCCACTTGTTCTGCCATTTGCGATCGACCGTTTCCCAGCGCCCGACGACCATCAGCACCACATCCGGCCGGTCGTGGGAGATCCGCTGCGCCCAGCGCTCCGGCCAGGCGTCGCATTCGGGCTTCTGCTCCAGGGTCTGAGCGGAGTAGCGGTACGGCCCACCACGCACCAGGCCACAGCCGATCGTGGTGCGGTCCAAGAAGCTGATGCCCGGGGTGGGCGGCAGATAGCGCATCATGGTCCACCCGATGGAGTCACCGAACACCGAGACGGTGTGCGGGCGGGGACCGGCCTGCACCGGTGCGGCCAACCGCACCGTCTCCGCAGGTGAGACCAACGCCGCCTGGGTGACGTCGGGGCTCGACGGATCGATGCGGGTGCCCACCGGTACGACGACCACCGCGACCGCGACGGCGGTGGCCATTGTCGCGGCCGCCAGCCGCAGCTGCGGGACGTGCACGGGCCGCCAACGCCGAATCGGCCGCTCGATCAGCCACCACGACCCGACCGCCGCCACCAGCGTGATCGCGCAGCGGGCGCCGAACAGCGCATAACCCGTCCAGCCGGTGCGCTCGCCGGTGAGGATCAGGAACACCGGCCAATGCCACAGGTAGACGCCGTAGGACACGACGCCGAGGGCCACCAGCGGCGGGGTGGACAGCACCCACGCGACCGGTCCGTTCTGCTCGAGGGCGACTCCCGTGATCACCGCCACCGCGGCGACCGCCACGACGATCAGCAGGCCGTGCCGGAACTCGGTGGCGCTGCCCGTCGCGACATGCGTGATCGCCGCCAGGACGGCCACACCGGCCACCGGCACACCGCCGGCCAACCACCGGCCCCAGCGCGGCCGGATCAACGGCCAGCCGGCGACCATCGCCGGCCAGTCCCGGACGAGGAGCGCGGCCGCCGCCGCACCGATCAGCAGCGCCTGCGCGCGGGTGTCGGTGCCGAAGTAGACCCGGTTCAGGGAGGTGTCGGACGACATCAGGATCGCCTCGGCCGCCGATGCGAGCGTTCCCGCCACGGCCAGTACGAGCACCGCGCGCCGGACCGCGACGATGGTCGGCGTCTTCTCGCGGCGCCGCGCGATCATCGCCAGCAGGACCGCGATGCCGACGATCAGCAGCGGCCAAACCAGGTAATACTGCTCCTCGACACCCAGCGACCAGGTGTGCTGCAGCGGCGACGGCGGCGCGCCCTGACTGAAGTAATCGGTCTCGTGCGCGACGAAGGCCCAGTTCGCCACCCACAGGAAGGCGGCGACCGCGTCGTTGCGCAGGCCGCTGACGGCGTCGGGCGGGAACAGCAGGCGCGCCGCGATCACCGCCAGCACCATCAGCAGCAGAGCCGGCAGCAGCCGCCGGGCACGGCGGATCCAGAACGCACCGAGGTCCAGCTGCCCGGTCCGGCCGATCTCGTCGAGCAGCAGCGACGTGATCAGGAATCCGCTGAGCACGAAGAAGACGTCGACGCCGATGAATCCGCCTGCGACGCCGGGGATTCCGCTGTGGCCGATCAGGACGAGAGCGACGGCGACGCCACGGACGCCGTTCAGCGCAGGAATGCCCTCGCCGCGGGGCCGTGGCCTGCGCAGTTGGCTCGGTTGCGAGGCGGGATCGACCCAGGGACTTTGCGCGAAAAAGCGCGCCGTCACGTGCATGCCCTCCTAGTTACGAGTTGTGTGAAATCTAGATCGCAACGACGGCCGATTAGCGCAGGCGCGCGGTCGTTCGGGCCACTTCCTTCCGGCGCCCGGCATACACTGCGACCAGGGTGACTATGACCGCCGGCATGTACGTGACGCAGGGACTGCACCGGTCCGTGCGCGCCACCCCCGGGGCCACGATGACGATCTGCGGAGATCGTGTCCGGACGTTCGCCGAGACGGCCGACCGGGTGTCGCGGCTGGCCGGGGCATTTCGCTCGCTGGGAGTCGGCGAAGGTGATCGCGTCGGGATGCTGTCGCTGAATTCCGATCGCTACCACGAGTATCTACTGGCCACACTGTGGGCGGGCGCGGTGGTCAACCCGATCAACATCCGGTGGAGCGCGGCCGAGATCGCCTACAGCTTGCGCGACTCCGCCACGCAGGTGCTGTTGATCGACGACACCTTCCTGCCGTTGCTGCCCGAATTGCGTTCAGAATCCAGCAGTCTCGCGGCCGTCATTCATTGCGGGGACGGTCCGGCGCCGGAGCGGACACTCGGTTTCGAGGAGCTGGTGCGGACCGGTGATCCGATTCCCGACGCGCACCGCAGTGGCTCCGACCTGGCGGGCGTGTTCTACACGGGCGGCACCAGCGGGCACCCCAAGGGCGTCATGTTGACCCACGAGAACCTGATGACCTCGACGATGGGCGCCTTGGCGTCGGGATTGTTTCTGACCTCGGCTGGGCCGCTGCTGCACGCCGCGCCGATGTTCCACCTTGCGGACTTGGCGATCTGGCTGGCCCAGGTCTGCCGGGGCGGCAGGCATGTGTTCGTCCCGGCGTTCCGGCCCGACTGGGTGCTGGACGCAGTGCAGGAACACCGGATCACCGATCTGCTGCTGGTGCCCACGATGGTGCAGATGCTGGTCGACCATCCATCGCTGACCGACTACGACACCAGCAGCTTGCAGGCCGTGCTGTACGGCGGGTCGCCGATCTCGGCAGCACTGCTGGAACGTGCCGCGGTGCGGTTGCCGACGGCGTCGTTCGTGCAGGCCTACGGCATGACCGAGGTCTCGCCCATCGCCACTCTGCTCTCCCCGCACGACCACCACGACCCCGTGCTGCGCCGCTCCGGCGGGGTCCCTGCCCCGCACTCGGAGGTCCGCATCGTCGGCGACGCCGACGCCGAGCTGCCCCGTGGCGAGGTGGGCGAGATCGCCGTGCGGGGCGGGCATGTGATGGCCGGCTACTGGGGCAAACCCGAGGAGACCGCCGCCGCGCTGCGGGGCGGCTGGATGCACACCGGCGACGCCGGCTACATGGACGAACGCGGCTACGTCTTCGTCGTCGACCGGATCAAGGACATGGTCGTGTCCGGCGGGGAGAACGTGTACTCCGTCGAGGTGGAGAACGCGCTGGCCCGCCATCCCGCGGTGGCCACCTGCGCCGTGATCGGGGTACCCGACGAACGATGGGGCGAGCGGGTGCACGCGGTGGTGGTCTTCGCCACCGAACAGCACGCGAGCGACGAGGAACTGCGGGAGTTCTGCAAGACACTGATCGGCGGGTACAAAATCCCGCGCACGTTCGAGGTCGTCGACGCACTGCCGGTATCGGCGGCGGGCAAAGTGCTCAAACGCGAACTGCGAGCCAAGTTCTGGACGCACTCGGACCGCTCGGTCAGCTGAGCACCTGATCTCAGCAGCGCGTCAGATCACGATCGACGATCCGGTGGCGCTTCGGTGCTTCGGGCAGCAGCTCGTCGAAAACCATCATCAGGCCGGCGACAGCGCCAGACACCTGCGCTACGACGAGCTCAGGCACCCCTCGCCGCACGGGGACCTGATAACTGCTGATCTTCATAGCTCTCAGTTACCCGGGTGCTTGCAAGAGCAAGCGTGATGCCCACCACTACTTCGTGAGCGCGATGTACTTGGTCTCCAAGTACTCCTCGATGCCTTCGGTGCCGCCCTCGCGCCCGAACCCGGACTCCTTCACTCCACCGAACGGCGCCGCCGGATCGGAGATCACGCCGCGGTTCACGCCGACCATGCCGGACTCGAGGGCCTCGGCCACCCGCAGCGCCCGATCCAAAGATTCGGTGTAGATGTAGGACGCCAGGCCGTATTCGGTGGCGTTGGCCGCGACGACACCGTCCTCCTCGGTGTCGAAACCGATGATCGGCGCGACGGGACCGAACACCTCCTCGGTGAGGATGCGGGCGTTCGACGGAATGTCGGTGAGCACGGTGGCCGGATAGAAATTGCCGGGACCGCCGGGCGCCTCCCCGCCCAGTACGACCGTCGCACCCTTCTCCACGGCGTCGTTGACGAGCTCCTGAACCTTGTTCAGCTGCTTGGTGTTGATCAGCGGGCCCAGTTTGCTCGCCGGATCGAGTCCGTTGCCGAGGTTGACCTCGGCCATCCGCTTGACGAACTTGTCAGTGAACTCGCCGATCACCGCATTCGCGACGTGGATGCGGTTGGCCGCCGTGCACGCCTCACCGCCGTTGCGCATCTTGGCCAGCATCGCGCCATCGACCGCGGCGTCGATGTCGGCGTCGTCGAACACCACGAACGGCGCGTTGCCGCCGAGCTCCATCGAGGTGCGCAGCAGCTTGTCCGCCGACTGGGCGACCAGCGACTTGCCGACACCGGTTGACCCGGTGAAGGTCAGCTTGCGCAGCCGGCCGTCGTCGATCAGGGCCTTGGTGACATCACCGGGCTTACTGGTCGGCAGCACCGACAACACACCCTTGGGCAGACCGGCCTCGGCCATCAGCTTCGCCAGCAGCAACATGGTCAGCGGTGTCTCCTGCGCCGGCTTCACGATCATGGTGCAGCCGGCCGCGAACGCAGGCCCGATCTTGCGAGTTCCCATGGCCAGCGGGAAGTTCCACGGCGTGATCGCATAACACGGGCCCACCGGCTGCTTGGTGACGATGATGCGTCCGGTGCCGGCCGGCGACTGGGTGTAGCGGCCGTCGATCCGCACCGCTTCCTCGGCGAACCACCGGAAGAACTCGGCGCCGTACTTGACCTCACCCATGCTCTCGGCGACGACCTTGCCCATCTCCAACGTCATCAGCGCCGCGAGATCGTCAGCGCGCTCGATGATCGTCTCGAACACCGAGCGCAAGATCTCGCCGCGGTCCCGGGCCGGGGTCGCCGCCCACTGCGCCTGCACCGCGCACGCCGCATCGAGCGCGGCGATGGCGTCCTCGGCAGTCGCGTCGGCCACTGTCGCGATGACCTTGTCGTTCGACGGGTCGAGAACCTCGAAGGTCGACGAGCCCTTCCGCTCCTCACCGCCAATCCACAATCCGGTGGGAACCGACGACAACAGCCGTTCAATGTCTGGGGTGCTCATACCTCCATCATGTACACCTTTGGACACCTCGTCACGCTAGGGTCGAACGAATGACTGGAGACATTTCCGCAACCGGAGAATGGAACGCGCTGCGTCGAAACCACGACCAGATCGCCGGGAAACACCTCCGCGAACTTTTCGACGAAGATCCCGATCGCGGTCGCGAACTCACGCTGACCGTCGGTGACCTCTACATCGACTACAGCAAGCACCGCGTCACCCGGGAGACGTTGTCGCTGCTGGTCGATCTCGCCCGCGCCGCGAACCTCGAACAGCATCGCGACGCGATGCTGTCCGGTCAGCACATCAACACCTCCGAGGACCGCGCGGTGCTGCACACCGCCCTTCGGCTGCCGCGCGACGCCGAGCTTGAGGTCGACGGCCAGAACGTGGTCGCCGACGTGCACGAGGTGCTCGACGCGATGGGGGACTTCACCGACCGGCTGCGCAGCGGCGAGTGGACCGGCGCCACCGGCGAGCGGATCAAGACCGTCGTCAACATCGGCATCGGCGGCTCGGATCTGGGGCCGGTGATGGTGTACCAGGCGTTGCGGCACTATGCCGACGCCGGTATCTCGGCGCGGTTCGTCTCGAACGTGGACCCCGCCGACCTGGTCGCCAAGTTGGACGGACTCGAGCCTGCCACAACGCTTTTCATCATCGCATCCAAGACCTTCTCGACGTTGGAGACGCTGACCAACGCCACCGCGGCCCGACGCTGGCTGACCGAAACCCTCGGTGATGCCGCGGTGTCCAAACACTTCGTGGCGGTCTCGACCAACTCCAAGCTCGTCGATGACTTCGGCATCAACACCGCCAACATGTTCGGCTTCTGGGACTGGGTGGGCGGCCGCTACTCGGTGGACTCAGCAATCGGCTTGTCGGTGATGGCGGTGATCGGCAAGGAGGCCTTCGCCGACTTCCTGTCCGGCTTCCACATCGTGGACCGCCACTTCGCCACCGCGCCTTTGGAATCCAACGGTCCGGCACTGCTGGGGCTGATCGGCCTGTGGTACTCCGACTTCTTCGGTGCGGAGACCCGGGCGGTGCTGCCGTACTCCAACGACCTGTCCCGGTTTGCGGCATATCTGCAACAGCTGACGATGGAGTCCAACGGTAAGTCGGTGAAGGCCGACGGCTCCCCGGTGACCACGCCGACCGGTGAAATCTTCTGGGGCGAACCGGGAACCAACGGTCAGCACGCGTTCTATCAGCTGTTGCACCAGGGCACCCGGCTGGTGCCCGCCGACTTCATCGGGTTCTCCCAACCCACCGACGACCTGCCTACCGCCGACGGCTCGGGCAGCATGCACGACCTGCTGATGAGCAACTTCTTCGCCCAGACGCAGGTGCTGGCGTTCGGCAAGACGGCGGACGAGATTGCCGCAGAAGGCACCCCGGCCAATGTGGTGCCGCACAAGGTGATGCCGGGCAACCGGCCGAGCACATCGATTCTCGCGGACCGGCTGACCCCGTCGGTGGTGGGACAGCTGATCGCCCTTTACGAGCATCAGGTGTTCACCGAGGGCGTGATCTGGGGCATCGACTCCTTCGACCAGTGGGGTGTGGAGCTCGGCAAGACGCAGGCGAAGGCGCTGCTCGGGGTGATCACCAGCGACGGGTCGCCGGCCAAGCAGACCGACAGCTCCACCGACGAGCTGGTGCGCCGCTACCGCGAGCAACGCGGTCGCGCTCGCTAGCGATTTCGGCGCGCTCACGTTCGCTGGGCGGCGGTTTTCGCGCCGAAATCACTCAGGCGAACAGCTTGGTGAACCGGGTCGGCACGTGCTTCATCAGCGCTACCAGCGGAATCCACGGCCAAGCCGGCACGATCGCTCGTCCGGATTCGCGTTCGATGGCCGCGACGATCTGACGCACACCGGTTTCGGTGTCGACCATCAGCATGGTGGTGTTCGACTTCGCGGTCATCTCCGACTCGATGTAACCGGGCTCGATTACGGTGACTTTGATTGGGCCAGAATCATATTCGGCCCGCAACGATTCACCCAGCGAGGTCAGCCCGGCCTTGCTCGCCGCGTAGGCGGCTTTGACGCCGGGAACGCCCCGGTTGCCCATCACGCTCGATATCAGCACCAGATGTCCCGAGCCTGCCGACTTGAACATCTCCAGCGCCGTTTCAATCTGCACCAGTGCCGAGACGAGGTTGGTCTCGATGGTGGCCTTGTTGGCCCACACCTTGCCCGAGCCGAGGGCGGCGCCCTTACCGATTCCGGCGTTGACGATCACACGGTCGATCCCGCCGAGTTGAGCGGCGAGCTCGCCGAACACCTCTGCCACCCGGTCGTGGTCGTTGACGTCGAGGGCGGCGACCGCGACCGTGATGTCCGGATACCGTTGGGCCAGCTCGGCCTTCAGCTCATCGAGGCGGTCGACGCGGCGCGCGCACAGCGCCAGGTCGCGTCCCTTGGCCGCGAAGGCGCGGGCCATGCCGGCACCGAGTCCGGAGCTCGCACCGGTGATGAGGATTTTCTGCCGGGTCACGTGCACAGGTTAACTATTTGAGCAGCTTGGACATCCGCCGGTCGGCCAACACCTTGCCGCCGGTCTGACATGTCGGGCAGTACTGGAACGACTTGTCGACGAACGAGACTTCCCGCACGGTGTCACCGCACACCGGACAGGGCAACCCCGTGCGGGCATGCACCCGCAGCCCAGATCGCTTCTCCCCCTTCAACGTTGCCGCCTGCTGCCCCACCGACCGTTGCACGGCGTCGGTGAGCACGGTGATCATCGCGTCGTGCAGGGCGCCGAGTTGCGCGGCGGTGAGTTTGTTGGCCGTCGCGAACGGTGACAGCTTCGCGACGTGCAGGATCTCGTCGCTGTAGGCGTTGCCGATCCCAGCGATGACCTTCTGGTCGGTGATCACCGTCTTGATCCGTCCGCTGTGCGGTTTGAGGATTTCCGCCAGCTGTTCCGGGCCGATCTCGAGGGCGTCCGGGCCCAGCGTCGCGATGCCGGGGACCTTGGCCGGGTCGTCGACGATCCAGACCGCGAGCCGCTTCTGGGTGCCTGCCTCGGTCAGATCGAAACCGGCTGATTCGCCGGGTGTCCCGAGATGCACGCGCAGCGCGATCGGGCCCTTGCCCGGCTTGAGCGGGGCGGCGGCGAGCTTGTCGCTCCACTTCAGCCAGCCGGCTCGGGACAGATGGGTGATCAGCCACAAACCCCCCGCCTGCATACCGAGATACTTGCCCCACCGGGCCGCGCCCGTCACAGGCTGTCCGTGCAGCGCCGTCGGCGGCGGATCGAACGTCTTCAGCACCGACAGCGCCGCGATGTCGACGCGCCCGACGGTCTGTCCGACCGCGTGCCGACGCAGATGGTCGGCCAGCGCCTCGACCTCGGGCAGTTCAGGCATACGTTCAGATTAGCGGCGGCGGGCGTCTTTGAGTGGCAGCGAGAACACCCAGCCGACGATCGACAGCACGATCGCCGCCCAGATCGCGGTCCACCAGAACTGGTCGATCTGCAGTCCCCAATGGGTGGTGTGGTCGGTGATCCACGCCGTGATCCACAACATCAGCGCATTGATGACGATGTGAATCAGTCCGAGCGTGAAGATGTAGAGCGGTATGGACACGAACTGCACGACGGGTTTGACGATCGCGTTCACCACGCCGAAGACGATCGCGACGACCAGAACGATGCCGGCTCGCTGCAGCGCATTGTCACCGCCGACGAACCTGATACCAGGCACGATCAGCGTCACAACCCACAGCGCCAGCCCGGTCACCGCGGCGCGAAGGAGGAACGATCCCATGCGGGGATCCTCCCAGAACTAGGCCCGCAAAAGGTAGATGTCCATGATCCAGCCGTGTTGCGCGCGGGCCTCGGCGCGCACCTGTGCGATCCGCTCGCCGATATCGCCGACGGTGCCCGACATCAACAGTTCGTCCTCGGTGCCCAGGTAGGCGCCCCACCAGATCCGACTCTGTGGCGGGCACCCCAGAAACGCGCAGTCGCCGTCGAGCATGACCACGGCCGAACCGGTCAGGCCGGTGGCGCGCAGCTGCCGCCCGGTGGTGATCAGCACAGGCTCGCCCACGTCGTTCAGCGGGATGCGATGTCGGGCCGTCAGCGCCTGGATCGCGGTGACGCCGGGAACGACGTCGTAGTCGAGTTCGACGTGCCGGGCCACCTCGTCGAGGATTCGCAAGGTGCTGTCGTAGAGCGACGGGTCGCCCCAGGCCAGGAAGGCGCCGACGCCGTCGGGGCCGAGCTCGGTCTCGATGGCCTCGGCCCACAGCTCGGCGCGGGCGAGGTGCCAGTCGGCGACGGCGCGGGTGTAGTCGCCGTCGGCAGCGCGTTTCGGGTCGGGCAGTTCGACGAAGCGGTAGCCCGGGTCGGTGATGAACCGTCGGCAGATCTCCCGCCGCAGGGCCACGAGGTCGCTCTTCGCATCGCCCTTGTCCATCGCGAAGAACACCTCGGTGCCATTGAGCGCACGGATCGCCTGCGAGGTCACGTAGTCGGGGTCGCCGGCTCCGATGCCGATCACGTGGATGGTGCGCACCGGGGCAGCTTAACGAAAGCGCCGGAACGCGTTCGGCAGCAGGAGCGCAGTCGCGAAACACGCACCGACAACGCCGGAGATCAGCAACGGCAGGTGGCCGTCACCGCCCCAGAGCAACCCCGCCCACAGCCCGGCGAACAGGACCGCAAACCCACTGGCGCCCTGGAACACTCCCTGCGCGCTGGCTTGCCGGTCATGGCCGACGAGGGACGAGATCCACGCCTTTCCGACGCCGTCGGTGCAGGCGGTGAACACCCCATAGGCCGCGATCAACAACCACGCCGCAAGCGGATCGGTGGTCAGCCCGAGCCCGATGTAGCCGACGGCGAAGAAGACCAGCCCGAAGCCGAACACCGCCGAGCGCGGTAGCCGGTCGGCCAGCACGCCGGCCGGGAAGCTGCCGAGTGCATACACCAGGTTGTACCCCACATAGGCGAGGATCACCTGTACGACGCCGAAGCCGATTTCGTTGAGCCGCAACAGCAATAATGCGTCGGGAAAGTTGACGATGCCGAAGCCGACCAGCAGTGCGGTGACCCGCCAGTACCGTCGGGGTAGCTCACGCAATCCGCGGAAGACCGGCGGTCTGCTGACCCGGAGCGCGTCGCGCCGGGGCTCACGCACCAACGCGACCAGCAGCACGGACAGCACCGCGGGGACGATCGCGATGTACAGCAGCGGCGCGATGTGGTGGTCCAGCAGTTCGTAACCCGCCAGTCCGATCAGCGGCCCGACTACCGCGCCGAGGGTGTCCATCGCCCGGTGGAAGCCGAATACCCTGCCGCGCAACGGTGTATCGATGCCGTCGACCAGGAGCGCATCGCGCGGCGCGCCGCGGATTCCCTTACCGAGACGGTCGACCACGCGACCGGCCAACACACCGGGCCACGCGGCGGCGATTGCGATGATGACCTTGCCCAATGCGGCCATCCCGTATCCGGTTGCAATCAAGGGACGTTTCGCGAACCGATCACCGAGGGGCCCGACCGCCAGCTTCGTCAGGGACGCGGCACCCTCCGCCGCGCCTTCGATGGCGCCCACGACCGAGGGCGGTGCCCCCAGCACAGCGGTCAAATAGATGGGCAGCAGCGGATACAGCAGTTCGCTCGCGGCGTCCTGAAGGAACGACACCGCCGAAAGCACCCGCACATTGCGGGTCAGCCACGCAGTCATTACGCCGATTATGTACCAGCTGCCCAGTAGTATTCGCCCGTGTCGACGTTCAGCGGCCTGCCCGCCCATGTCCTGTTCGTACATTTCATCGTGGTTCTCGCACCACTCACGGCAATTCTGGCGATCCTGTGTGCGGTGTGGCCCGCGGTCCGGCAGCGGCTGGTGTGGCTGGTGCTGGCCTTGTCACTCGTCGTCACAGTGCTGACGCCACTGACCACCGATGCCGGCGAGTGGCTCGAGGACCGGGTCGGTCATTCGCCGTTGGTGAATGACCATGCCGAATTGGGCGACACGATGATCTACTTCGCGCTGGCACTGCTCGTCGCGGCGGTGCTGCTGGCGGTCGTCCACGTCAGCGCCGCCCGAGGGCGATCGGTGTCGACCGTCCTGGCGGTCGCCGTCGCGGTGTTCGTGGTGGTGGCGGGCGTCGCGACGATCGTCCAGGTGTACCGCATCGGCGATTCCGGCGCCAAGGCCACCTGGGGCCAGATCGCTTGAGTCACACTGGGTTCTGATGGGTCACTGCGCGGTAGCCGCGGGCACCGGCCCGATCCACCGCCGCGCGGACAACACCGAAAACCAGGCCCTGTAGGGCCGCCGCCAATAGCGCCTCGCGACCGGATCGGTTGAGGTCCTTGGGATCCGGCGGAGCCTCGTCCGTATCGCCGACTCGCTTCCACACCTGGGTGAACAGCGCACCGGCCAGCAGGCCACCCGCCACGCTCGTGCCGATCGACAGGGGCAGGTACATCGCCTTCGAGATCACACTCATCGCCGTTCCTTTCTGCTCAGGGCAGTGCTTCCCGGTGACCGGCAGCGCCAAACCCCGGCCGGGGACGATTTCCCGCTACGACGCTCGCACATCGAACCAAGAAGGCCATCCGTCGGTAGAACACGTTCTACTATCGCGGCATGCGATTCACCTACGCCGAGGCGATGATTGATCCGACGTTCTACATTCCGCTCGCGAAGGCCGTCGAGGCGGCCGGCTATGACGCGATGACGATTCCGGACAGCATCGCCTATCCGTTCGAGTCGGACTCGACCTACCCCTACACCCCCGACGGCAACCGAGATTTCCTGGACGGCAAGCCCTTCATCGAGACGTTCCTGCTGACCGCCGCACTGGGCGCGGTGACCGAACGGCTCAAGTTCAACTTCTTCGTCCTCAAGCTGCCGATCCGGCCACCGGCTTTGGTGGCCAAACAGGCCGGCTCATTGGCCGCGCTGATCGGAAATCGGGTAGGACTCGGCGTCGGGACCAGCCCGTGGCCGGAGGACTACGAGTTGATGGGAGTGCCGTTCGCCAAGCGAGGCAAGCGGATGGATGAATGCATCGAGATCATCCGCGGCCTCACCAGTGGCGACTACTTCGAATTCCACGGGGAGTTCTACGACATCCCGAAAACCAAGATGACGCCGGCGCCGTCCGAACCCCTTCCGATCCTGATCGGCGGGCACGCCGATGCCGCACTGCGCCGCGCCGCTCGCAACGACGGCTGGATGCACGGCGGCGGCACCGACGACCTCGACGACCTGCTGGTCAAGCTCAATCGGTACCGGGAAGAGGAAGGCGCGACCTCTCGACCCTTTCAAATCCATGTGATCTCACTCGACGCATTCACTGTCGACGGAGTGAAACGCTTGGAGGACAAGGGAATTACCGACGTCATGGTCGGCTTCCGCGTTCCCTACATCAAGGGTCCCGACACCGAGCCCCTGGACACCAAGATCCGCAACCTCGAGATGTTCGCGGAAAAGGTGATCGCAAAGGTCAACCGCTAGAGCGGATCCCACTTCGGGGCGCGCTTCTCGCGGTGTGCCATCGCGGCCTCGCGCGGATTGTTGGTGAACCCGGTCAGCACCTGCGTCCGGTTCTCGATCTCCTTGGCGTGCCGCAGGCTCGGCGCGTCCAGAGCGGCGTTCAGCCCCGTCTTGGTCTGCCAGACCCCGAACGCATTGTTGGCGGCGATGCTGCGCGCCATCGCCAGGGCCGCGTCGGCGAGCTTGTCCTCGGACACCACCTCGTGAACCAACCCGATCCGGTGAGCCTCGCCCGCGTCGATGATCCGACCGGTGAGCATCATCTCGCGGGCCGCACCCGCCCCCACGATCTTCGGCAACAGGTAGCTCGTGCCCATGTCCAGCGAGGAGAACCCCGCCTTGATGAACACCGAACCGAAGCGGGCGGCTTGCGAGGCGATCCGGATGTCGCAGTGCAGGGCGTAGGCCAATCCCCCACCGACGGCCACCCCGTTGACCGCCGCAACCACCGGAATCGGCAGCTCGTAGAGCCGGGTCAACTGGTCGGCCAGCCGAACCTGCCCGTCGTACATCGTCTTGAACTGCGCCTTCGCCGGTTCGTTCCAGGGCTGACCGGTGCCACTGAGGTCGGCGCCCGCGCAGAAGCCGCGCCCCGCACCCGTCAGGACGGCGACCCGGTACTTCCAGGAGCTCAGCTGGTCGAGGGCGTCGTCCAGCCCATCCATCAGGGCACCGTCGATCGCATTGAGCAGATTCGGTCGGTTCAACGTGACCCGGACGATCCCGTCTTCGATTTCCTCGAATTCCACAGCAGCCATGTGCTGCACGTTAGCGGTGGCGCCGCACCGGGTATAAGGCCGCCCATGGCCACTGTTGACGTAAACGTGCCGTCCGATGTGTCGCCGCAGCAAGCGTGGAAGCTGGCCTCGGACCTCAACCGCTTCGACGAGTGGATGACGATTTTCGCGGGCTGGCGGAGCCCGGTGCCGGAAACGATCTCCGAGGGCACCGAGGTGTCGTCGCTGATCAAGGTCAAGGGCTTTCGCAACACGATCCACTGGCGGGTGACCAAGTACGACGAGCCGCAGACGATCGAGCTGACCGGAACCGGGTGGCCCGGCATAAAAATCTGCATCACGATGAACGTGACCGACACCCAGGGCCGCACGTGCTTTCACCTCATCGCCGACATCTCCGGCGGGGTCCTCAACGGACCGGTAGGGCGGCTGGTGGCGAAGGTCTTGGAGTCGGACGTTCGCAAATCGGTGACGAATCTCGCCTCGCTCGCCTGATAGGTGACGCCGGCGTCACCTCGCGCTACCGTGCTTACACCCAATGACGGGAGGAAGCCGGGATGGGCGGGTATCGCCAATTGTTCGACGCCAGCGTCGCTGACCCCTGCGCATTCTGGGCGCAGGCCGCCCGCGCGGTGACCTGGACTCGTGCGCCGCAGCGCATTCTCGACGACAGCAACCCGCCGTTCTACCGGTGGTTCCCCGACGCCGAGCTGAACACCTGCGCCAACGCGCTGGACCGGCACATCGACGAGCGCGGCGACCAGGCCGCGCTGATCTACGACTCTCCGGTGACCGGTTCTCAGCGTGTCTACACCTATCGCGAATTGCTCGATGAAACGGCACGATTCGCTGGAGCACTGCGCGACCTAGGGGTCGGCAAGGGCGACCGTGTGGTGCTCTACATGCCGATGATCCCCGAGGCGGTGATCGCGATGCTGGCCTGCGCCCGCCTGGGCGCGGTGCACTCGGTGGTATTCGGCGGTTTCGCCGCACACGAGCTGGCCACCCGCATCGACGACGCGCAGCCTGTCGCGATCGTCTCGGCGTCGTGCGGCGTGGAGCCGACCCGGGTGGTGCGCTACAAGCCGATGCTCGACCAGGCACTGGAATTGGCGTCGCACAAGCCGGCGGCATGCGTGATCGTGCAGCGGGACAAGCACACCTGCGATCTGGTTCCTGGACGCGACGTCGCCTGGGCTTCCACGATGGCGGCGGCCACGCCCGTCGACCCGGTGCCGGTGGCGGCCACCGATCCGCTGTACGTGCTCTACACGTCCGGCACGACCGGAAAGCCAAAGGGCATCGTCCGCGACAACGGTGGTCACGCCGTCGCGCTGCAGTGGAGTATGCGGCACATTTACGACATCAATCCCGGCGACGTGTTCTGGGCGGCCTCCGATGTCGGGTGGGTGGTGGGCCACTCCTACATCGTGTACGGACCGCTGCTGGCGGGTGCCACGACGGTGCTCTACGAGGGAAAGCCCATCGGCACACCGGATCCCGGGGCGTTCTGGCGCGTGGTCTCCGAGCATGGGGTGAAGGCATTGTTCACTGCGCCGACGGCCATTCGCGCGATTCGCAAGGAGGATCCGACGGCCTCCCATGCCGATCGCTACGACCTGTCGAGCCTGAAGTATCTGTTCCAGGCCGGCGAGCGGCTGGATCCGGACACCTACACGTGGGCGTCGGCGAGATTCGGTGTGCCCGTTGTCGATCACTGGTGGCAGACCGAGACCGGCTGGGCGATAGCCGCCAATCCGATGGGCGTGCAACACCTTCCGCTCAAGGCCGGTTCGCCTACCGTGCCGATGCCGGGCTACGACGTGCAGATACTGCGGGTGGACGGCAGCCGGTGTGAGCCGAACGAAGAAGGTGCGATCTGCATCAGCCTGCCGCTGCCGCCGGGGACGCTGCCGACACTGTGGGGCGATGACGCGAGATACGAGGCGTCCTACCTGTGCGAGCACCCGGGGTATTACCTGACCGGCGACGGCGGCTACCTCGACGATGACGGCTATCTGTTCGTGATGGGCCGCATCGACGACGTGATCAACGTTGCGGGACACCGGTTGTCGACGGGTTCGATCGAAGCGGTACTGGCCGCACATCCTGCGGTGGCCGAGTGCGCGGTGATCGGCGTGGCCGACGAGATCAAGGGACACGTGCCGCGCGGCTTCGTGGTGTTGAAGGCCGGCGCCTCGGCCGAGGGACTGGCCGAGGAGTTGGTTGCCGCGGTGCGCGAGGAGATCGGTGCGGTGGCGTGCTTCCGGTTGGTCGATGTGGTGCCGGCGCTGCCGAAGACCCGCTCAGGCAAGATACTGCGCAAGACGATGCGCGGTATCGCCCACGGCAAGGACGAGCCGGTCCCGTCCACCATCGAGGACCCGGCCGTGCTGGAGACGTTGAAGCCGATTCTGCAGGGGTAGGGCGTTGACCGTCACGATCGACGAAATCCGCGTCGCGGACCCGGCCGGGGTTTGGCGGGAAGCGGGTTTCAGCGTGGATCCCGACGGGGTGTGCCGGATCGGCGATGTCCGGACGCGGCTGGTGGGGCGGGGATCGGGCATCCTCGGGTGGACGTTGCGGGGGCCCGTTCAGAGCGGTGAGCTTGACGGGATCCCGACGACATCCTCTGAAGCCATCGGCCCCGAGCCGGCCATGCATCCCAATGGCGTGGCCGGGATCGACCACGTTGTCCTGCTGTCGCCCAACCTTTCTCGGACTGTCGACGCACTGGCCGCGATCGGACTGCAGCCGCGCCGGGAACGCGATGCCGAACTCGGCGGCCAACCGATGAGACAGATTTTCTTCCGGCTGGGGTCGGTGATCCTCGAGGTCGTCGGCGCACCGGACGTCGCGAGTGACGGCCCGTCGTCGTTGTGGGGCATCACGTTCGTGGTCGACGACATCGATGCGACCGCGTCGTTCTTCGGGGACCGGACGCTCCCGGTCAAGGATGCGGTGCAGCCCGGACGCCGGATCACCACGCTGCGTCATCGCGATCTGGGCATGTCGGTCCGGACTGCGATGATTTCCCCGCCTATTCTCGGCGCATGACGGACGAGCTCGTGGTCATCCACACCGACGGCGGTTGCCGCCCCAACCCCGGCCCCGGCGGCTGGGGAGCGGTGCTGCGCATGCGCGAGCACGTCCGTGAGATGTGTGGAGGCGAACCCGGTTCGACGAGCAACAACCGGATGGAGCTGACCGCTCCCATCATGGCGCTGGAGGCGCTGACTCGGCCCGTGACGGTGCACCTCTATACCGACAGCACGTACGTCCGCAACGGCATCACCAAGTGGGTTCTCGGCTGGGAGCGCAATGGCTGGCAGACCGCCGCCAAGCAGCCGGTGAAGAACGTCGATCTGTGGCAGCGGCTTCAGATTGCCTGCGCCGGACACCGTGTGGAGTGGTTCTGGGTCAAAGGACATTCGGGGGTCGAGGACAACGAGTTGGCCGATCAGCTGGCGACACGTGGGTTGCAGGAGGCGGTGGCCGCAGCCGCGGTCGCGATCTGACGAGCCAACACACCGATTTCCTGTCGGTGGGGCGACGTACTATTCGAACATGCGTTCGATAAGTGCAGCCTTGGAGTCGCTTGGCGATGACATCAGGGCCTTGGCTGCCGTCGACCTCGAAGCGCTGTCCCCGCCCGACCGATTTGTAGCGCTTGAGCAGCTGGAGACCTCCCAGCGGCTCCTGACGGCGGTGTCTCACGGGCTGGTGGCCAAGCTGGAGCAGTTCGAGGGCTGTCCACCCGTGCCGATCACGCTGGCCGACGTGTTGCGGATCAGTCCCCGCGAAGCCAAACGGCGGATCCGCGACGCCGAGCAGCTGGCACCGCGGACAACGCTGACCGGAGAAGCGCTGCCCCCGTTGCTGCCGGAGACCTCGAAGGCTTGGCACGCCGGACAATTGGATGGCGAGCATCTGGGGGTGATTCAGAAGTTCTTCCGCGATCTGCCCGACCACGTGCCGCCGCTCGAGGTCGAGAAGGCAGAGAAGTCGTTGGCGGAGAAAGCGGCGATTCTCCGCCCAGATCAGCTGGAGAAGGTCGCGCACCGGCTGGCGCTGCATCTGAACCCCGACGGGAAGTTCTCCGACGAAGACCGGTCCCGCAAGCGTGGGTTCGTGTGGTGCGGCGGCCAACAAGTCGACGGGATGAGCGTCGGCCGACTGATCGCCGATCCGGAGTTGCGGTCGGAGCTCGACGCCTGGATGGCGAAATTCGCCGCACCCGGGGTGTGCAATCCGGCCGACGAGAATCCCACCGTGGCACCGACGGATCAGATAGCCCAACAGGATTCACGCAGTTGCGCTCAGCGTCAGCACGACGCGCTCAAGGCGTTGGTCCGCGGTCAACTGGGTAACCCGAAGTTCGGTCAGCACAACGGGTTACCGGTGACGGTGATCGCGACAGCGACGGTACAGGACCTCCAATCCCGAACCGGCCACGCGGTCACCGCCGGCGGTACCCTCCTGCCCATCCCCGACCTGATCCGGATGAGTGCGCACGCCTACCAGTATCTCGCCCTGTTCGACGGCGTCGACGGGCGGGCGTTATGGCTTGGCCGCACCAAGCGCATCGCCAGCGCCGACCAGCGAATCATGTTGCACGCTAAGCACCGTGGCTGTACGAGACCTGGGTGTGATGCGCCGGGCTATCACAGCGGCGTCCACCACGCCGCCAAAGACTGGAAGAACGGCGGCAACACCGATATCGACGATCTCACCCTGGCCTGTCCACCGGACAACCAACTCGTCGAAACCGGCGGCTGGACCACCCGAAAACGCCCCGACGGCACCACCGAATGGATCCCACCGCCGGGCCTTCCGATGCTGCGCGGCGGCGTCAACGACTTCCACCACCCAGAACGGCTGCTGGGTGACGATCGGCCGCCCGAGGATGCCGGCGATCCAGCCGCCTGAGCCGAATCAACCCCTGTCATCAAGCGATATCCCTCGCGACGCTCGGGAACGCCGGATGCAGCGGTCGAAGCACCGGGTTCAGACCTCCGCTTCGGACACCCTTTTCCTTAACGTGATTCACTGAGGCTCCTGAAACGGTCATTGCGGTCGGGCACATCGACCATTCGCGGAAATAGCGGTGCTCCCCGCAGTGGGCGGTAGTCAGCGGCCGCAAGGGCTGCTGCGGCGGCCGATACCAACGCCAAGATGAGGGCCGGCTGGCGGCTGGCGTGACCAGGGAAGTCGAAAAACAGCAGCCATGCCAGTGTCACAGTGGTGATTACTCCAAGACCATCAGTCGCGCCGATAATCGAAACATCCGGCCGGTTCAGGCCGATCTGTCCGCCGGTGAGGGCGGTGGTCAGTGCACAGGCGGCCAAGGCCACGCAGAGCGGGAAAGTGAGCTTCCACAACCCCCACGCAATGTGATCGCCGTCCTGAAGCTGGGTCCACGGCAGAAATAATGCGATGCCGATCAAGATGCCACTGACGCCGCACACCAGCCGTCGAATCGATGTGATCATTTTCGTCCTCCTCACGGTCCTGACAGTGATCGTCATGGGCCGGAAGTCGTTTTGTCGATTACCCGGAGGTAATGGAGTAGCGCACCCGTTCCGGATACAGTCGGTGCGAATGGCAACCACCGGCTCCGCCCCTCAGGTCGGGTCGCTGCTGCGTGAATGGCGGCAGCGGCGTCGGCTGACGCAGCTGGAGCTTGCGCTCGACGCGGGCGTATCGGCGCGTCATCTGAGTTTCGTCGAGACCGGCCGCTCCAGCCCTGGGCGAGACATGCTGTTGCGCCTTGGCGAGCGGCTCGAACTCCCGTTCCGCGAACGCAACCGGTTATTGCTCGCTGCCGGACATGCTCCCGCGTTCCCCGAGCGTCCTTTCGGCGCACCCGAACTCGCTCCGATCCGCGAAGCGCTGGAGCGTATTCTCAAGAGCCACGAGCCGTACCCAGCGGTCGTCTTCGACCGTCACTGGAACCTCGTCGCCGCAAACACAGCCGTCCAACCGCTCATTGCGACCATCGATCCTGCGCTGCTCAGCCCGCCCGTGAACGTCCTTCGCGTGGCCCTGGAATTGATTCCGCAGATCATCAACGCCAACGACGTCATGGTCTACTTTCGTGATCGCCTTCAGCGTCAGCTGACCGCCACCGCCGACAAGCACCTCGCGCAGCTGCTGGAGCAATTTGAGAAGTGCGTGCCCCGCGAAGACCATAGCGCGGCAAGCCAATCCGACTTCGCCCAGACTCTCGGTCCGGTCAGAGTCCAGGCGCCGGACGGCGGCGAGTGGTCGTTTTTCGGCATGTTCGGCACTTTCGACATGCCGTTCGAGGTCACGATTTCCGAATTGGCCATCGAGATCCTGTTTCCCGCCGATCAAAAGACTGCCGATGCGTTCAAATCGCTTGCCAGCGATCGTGAAAAGAGCTAGGCGGAGCCGCCGGTCCTATACTTCCTGTACCACGTCGGCGGGTGCCTTGTCGGGCCGCAGACCGCGCCAGCTGGGATGGCGCAGCCGGCCGTCGGAGGTCCACTCGCCATACCGCACCTCGCCGACCAGTTCGGGGCGCAGATAGGTGACGCCCTTGGTGTCGGCTCTGGGAAGTGCTGTGGCAAACGGTGATTCGTCGCTGTGCAGTGGCTCGAGGATCTTTTTGAGCCGAGTCAGTTCCTTGTCCGAGAACCCGGTACCCACTCGGCCGATGAACCGCAGGCCCCCGTCATCGGGGATACCGAGCAGCAATGCACCGATACCGCTCGAGCGTCCGCCGTTGCCCTCGCGCCACCCGCCGATGACTGCCTCCTGGGTGTTCCAGTTCTTGTCCTTGATCCACGCAGCCGACCGTCGCCCAGGCTGGTACGTCGAATCCCACTTCTTGGCGACGACACCTTCCCACTTCTTTTTGCGGGAGAACTCCAGCGCCTCCGGTCCATCACCGTCGAGCAGCGGCGGCACGATCAAATCCGTTCCTTCGGCGAATGTTTCGAGCACTTTACGCCGATCGCGGTACTTGGCCTTCAGCAGTGAGCGACCATCGAGGCGCAGGATGTCGAACGCCCAGAATTCGATTCTGGTGGCCCGCACCCGGTTCTGCATCTCGCCGAAGTTCGGTACACCATCGGCGTCGAGGGCCACCACCTCGCCGTCGAGGATCACGTCGTGGTCAGCGAGATCAGCTGCCAGAGCACCCAATTGCGGATAATCGGCGGTCAGGTCGCGCCCGCTGCGGGACTGTGCCCGCAGCTGTCCGCCCGATATCTCGACCAGCAGCCGGTAGCCGTCGAACTTTCCCTCGAAGCCGTACTGCGACCCGGTCAGCTTCTGCACCGACCCCAACGTCGCGAGCATCGGCGAATAGTCCTGCAACCGGGGTACCGGCTGCTCCTTCATCCGGTGCGCCAACCACTGGTCACCCTTGGTCTGAATCAGCGCATAGCGCCCCGAGATCCGCTGGCCGTGCAGGTCGACGATCACCTCGCCGCCCTTCTCGTCACCGGAGTCCCGGAACTTCTCCGCCTCATATGTCCCGGAGTCCCAGATGATCACCTTGCCGCCGCCGTACTCCCCCTTGGGAATCTCTCCGGAGAACGTCCCGTACTCCAACGGGTGATCCTCGGTGTGCACGGCCAGATGGTTGACCGCCGGGGTGTCCGGCAGATTCTTCGGCACGGCCCACGACACCAGCACGCCGTCGCGCTCCAGCCGGAAGTCGTAGTGCAGCCGGCGCGCGTGGTGCTCTTGAATGACGAACGTGTTGTTGTTGCCGACCGCGGGCTTCGCCTTGGGCACCGGCTCGGGTGTCTTGGCCGCATCGCGCATGCTGCGGTAGGCGGTCAACCGGTCGTATCGCGGCACGTCGTCGTCCAGCCCGGCCAGCAGATCACCCCGCTCGGCGACCCGCGCCAGCACCTCGTGGTACTCCAGGTGCCGTAACTCGGGATCGCCGATCTCCTCCCAGGTCCTGGGCGCGGCGACCGTCGGGGTTTCCCGGCCCCGCAAGGAATACGGCGCGATCGTCGTCTTGGACCCGTTGTTCTGGCTCCAGTCCAGGAAGACCTTCCCGGCCCGCAGGCTCTTGGTCATCGTTGCGGTGACGAGCTTGGGCATGCTCTTCTCCAGCTGCTGAGCCACCCGGCGGGCCACCGTCACCGCCCCGTTGCTGCTGACCGGATCGGCCAGTGGCGCATACAGATGCAATCCCTTGCTGCCACTGGTGAGCGGGTAGACCGTCAACCCGATGTCGTCCATCAGCTCGCGAACGGCGTTGGCGACCTCGCACAGCTGCGGCATCGTCACACCTTCACCGGGGTCCAGGTCGAACACCAAACGCGTTGCGGGCCCTGGTTTTCCATCGGGCGTGAAGCGCCATTGCGGCACGTGGACTTCCAGTGAGGCCTGCTGCGCGATCCACGCCAGCCCGGTCGGGGTCTCGATGATCGGATAGGTGGTGCTGCCCGAACGATGATCCACGGTTGCCCGCTCCAGCCACCCGGGCGCGGAGCTCGCCAGCTGCTTTTCGAAGAAGGCTGGCTCGTCGACGCCGTTCGGCCACCGCTTACGAGTGACCGCCCGGCCTGCGATGTGCGGCAACATCACGTCGGCGATCGTCGTGTAGTACTCGAAGACGTCGGCCTTGGTGGTGCCGGTGGCCGGATAGAGCACCTTGCCGGCGTTGGTCAGCGTGACGCGCGGTCCCTTCGTCGCCCCCGGCGGCCACACGTCATTCACCATCACAACGTATTACCCGCTGCTACCGTTAACCAGTGACAAGAATGCTGGTGGCCGCCCTGCTGGCGCTGCCCGCGCTGATCGGCGCTCCGCAGGCCGCCGCCGATCCGGAAGACCATGTGCCGTACTGCTCGGGTGACCAAACCCCGATGAACAGTTTCTGCCAGTACCCGCCGGAACAGGGCTACATGTACGGCTCGCCTGGCGCGAACCCGGATACCCCGCTCGGTCTCAATCCGGGCGTCGAACCCGTCATCTGACCCGGCATCGCCGGTCAGGCCTGCATACTGGACATATGCGTTCCATCTGGAAAGGCTCGATCGCATTCGGTCTGGTGAACGTCCCTGTCAAGGTGTACAGCGCCACCGAGGACCATGATCTGAAGTTCCATCAGGTGCACGCCAAGGACAACGGCCGCATCCGCTACAAGCGGGTGTGCGAGGTGTGCGGCGAGGTCGTCGAATACCGCGACATCGCCAAGGCCTACGAATCCGACGACGGCCAGACCGTCATCATCACCGACGAGGACATCGCCACCCTGCCCGAGGAACGCAGCCACGAGATCGAGGTGGTCGAGTTCGTCGCCGCCAGCGAGATCGACCCGCTGATGTACGACCGCAGTTATTTCCTGGAGCCCGACGGCAAATCCTCGAAGTCCTATGTGCTGCTGGCCAAAACGCTCGCCGACACCGATCGGGTGGCGATCGTGCACTTCGCGCTGCGCAACAAGACCCGGCTGGCCGCGCTGCGGGTCAAGGACTTCTCCAAGCGGGACGTGATGGTCATCCACACGCTGCTGTGGCCCGACGAGATCCGCGACCCCGACTTCCCGGTGCTCGACAAAGAGGTCGAGATCAAGCCCGCCGAGCTGAAGATGGCCGGCCAGGTCGTCGAGTCGATGGCCGACGACTTCCGGCCCGACGAGTTCCGCGATACCTATCAGGAGCAGCTCAAGGAACTCGTCTCTGCCAAGCTCGAGGGCGGCGAGGCGTTCACCACCGAGGACCAGCCTGCCGAGCTCGACGAGACCGAGGACGTCTCCGACCTCCTCGCGAAGCTCGAGGCCAGTGTCAAACGCCGCCGGGGCGGGTCGGAGGACTCCGACGGCGAGGCGCCGGCGAAGAAGGCGGCGGCGAAAAAGGCTCCCGCTAAGAAGACCGCGGCCAAAAAAGCACCGGCCAAGAAAGCTGCGAAGAAGGCTGCCGCCAAGAAGTCGTGACGAAGTAGAACGTGTTTCAATTTCGTTCCGAATTCCACGTCGTCAACCTCGCTGATCTTGTTACCGTGTTCGCGGACAAGGGAAGAGGGACACGTGATACTCGACAAATTCAGACTTGACGGTCAAGTTGCAGTGGTCACCGGCGGCGGTCGCGGCCTGGGAGCGGCAATCGCCGTCGCATTCGCCGAAGTCGGTGCTGACGTCGTCATCGGCTCGCGCACCCGGTCGGAGTTGGAATCGGTCGCCCAGCAGATCGAGGCGGTAGGCCGTCGTGCCCATATCGTCGTCGGCGATCTCGCGCACCCGGAGACGACGGCAGAACTGGCCGGCACCGCTGTCGAGGCGTTCGGCAAGCTCGACATCGTCGTCAACAACGTGGGCGGCACGATGCCCAACGCCCTGCTCAACACCAGTGTCAAAGACATGAAGGACGCCTTCACCTTCAACGTCCTGACCGCGCACGCACTCACTGTCGCCGCCGTACCGCTGATGATCGAGCACTCCGGCGGCGGCAACATCATCAACATCACCTCGACGATGGGCCGGCTGGCCGGGCGTGGATTCGCCGCCTACAGCACCGCCAAAGCCGCCCTGGCGCATTACACCCGGCTCACTGCGCTGGACCTCTCCCCCAAGGTCCGGGTCAACGCCATCGCACCGGGATCCATCCTCACCTCAGCGCTGGAAATCGTTGCCTCCAACGACGCGCTGCGTGACCCGATGGAGAAGGCGACTCCCATGAAGCGACTTGGCGATCCGCTCGACATCGCCGCGGCCGCGGTCTATCTCGCCTCGCCCGCCGCGAGTTACCTCACCGGCAAGATGATCGAGGTCGACGGCGGCCTCATCGTGCCGAACCTCGACCTTCCCATCCCAGACCTGTAAGCCCGGACCTTTAGGGAGCGCCCATGGCCATTCGCGTCGCACAAGTCGGCACCGGCAATGTCGGTGTCCACGCGCTCAAGGCATTGATCACCAACCCGGCGTTCGAGCTCACCGGGGTCTGGGTCTCCTCGGATGCCAAGGCCGGCAAGGACGCCGCCGAACTGGCGGGGCTTTCCGACGCCAGCGGCGTCACCGCCACCACCGATCTCGACGCGATTCTGGCGGCCAAGCCAGACGCCATCGTCTACAACGCGCTGGCCGACAACCGGCTGCCCGAGGCGCTGGAGGACTACCGGCGCATCCTGGCCGCCGGTATCAACGTCGTCGGCAGCGGCCCGGTCTTCCTGCAGTGGCCGTGGGAGGTGATTCCCGATGAGATGATCAAGCCGCTGGAAGATGCTGCCCAGCAAGGCAATTCGAGCCTATTCGTCAATGGTATCGACCCTGGCTTCGCCAACGACCTACTGCCGCTGGCGCTCGCGGGCACCTGCCAGCGCATCGAGCAGATCCGCTGCATGGAGATCCTCGATTACGCAACGTACGACAGTCCCACGGTGATGTTCGACGTGATGGGCTTCGGCAAACCGCTCGACGACATCCCGATGCTGTTGCAGCCCGGCGTGCTGAGTCTGGCCTGGGGCTCGGTGATCCGCCAGATCGCGGCCGGGCTCGGACTCGAACTCGACGGCATCGAAGACATGTACGTGCGTGAGCCCGCGCCGGAGGACATCGAGATCGCCGCAGGCACCATCGCCAAGGGCACGGCTGCGGGGCTGCGCTTCGAAGTGATCGGATTGGTCGGCGGCGCACCGGTCATCGTCCTCGAACACGTCACCCGGCTGCGCGAGGACCTCTATCCGGAGTGGCCGCAGCCGGCCCAGCCCGGCGGCAACTACCGCATCGAGATCACCGGCGAACCGTCCTACGCCGTGGATGTATGCCTGGGCTCGCCCAACGGCGACCACAACCACGCCGGGTTGGTGGCCACCGCGATGCGCCTCGTCAATGCCATCCCTTCGGTGGTGGCGGCACCGGCCGGCATCCGCACCACAATCGACTTGCCGCTCGTCACTGGCAAAGGGCTGTACGCTCCTAGTTAGGGAACTGCCAGGAAAGGAATGTCAATGCGGCAAAGGCTCCGCTACGTCTTTCCGATCATCATCGCGGCCGGTGTGCTTACCGGCGCGCTTGCGCCGGCCGCATCCGCTGACACGACATTGATCAACCCGACGATTCCCAGCTGCGTCGACACCGGCGGCAGCACGGTCATCGGTGGCCAGACCACCGAGTGCGCCACCCCAGGCAATGTGGAGCTCAACGCAACCCCCGAGGTTCCGGAGGATTTCGCCTACCCCTGGGGCGACGAGTTCTACGGTCCTGCACTGATTTTCGGCGGCCCCGGCCCCGGCCCCGGCGGCGGTGGCGGCGGCCATGGCGGCGGAGGCCGCTGACTTTTCGATCGCACGGCCACGAAGGAGGCCACCATGCGGACCAAGATTGTTCTTGGCGCTCCCCTACTGATTGCGGTCGTGAGTGTGGTGCTGGCCGTCCCGGCGGTGGCCCGCCCGGCGCAGTGCACCAACACCGGACCCAGCACGACAATCTGCGAAACGCCCGGCCACTCCCAGATCACCACCTCGCCCAACCCGGCCCTGCAGAATCCGCTGGCCGGCTGGGGCTACGGCGGCTTCGGCATCGGACTGGGCGGGATCTTCATCGGTTTGTGACGAGCTCTTTCGGTTACCCTAACTTTTGAGTTTGAGGGACCGGATAGAAAGCTCGGGGATTGGCACAGGTGACGCGCGACCGCAGCGCGGGTTGGTACTTGCTTGGTCCGGCCTTCGTCGCCGCGATCGCCTACGTCGACCCGGGCAACGTCGCGGCCAATATCAGTGCAGGCGCCCAGTTCGGGTTCCTGCTGGTCTGGGTGATCGTGGTGGCCAACGTGATGGCCGGAGTGGTCCAGTACCTGTCGGCCAAGCTCGGGCTGGTGACCGGCCGCACCCTGCCCGAAGCCGTACGCGACCACACCCGGACACCGACCCGCATCGGCTACTGGATGCAGGCCGAGCTGGTCGCGATCGCCACCGACCTGGCCGAGGTGGTCGGTGGTGCGCTCGCGCTGCGACTGTTGTTCGGCCTGCCGTTCCTGCTCGGCGGGGTGATCACCGGGGCGGTGTCGCTGGTGCTGCTGGCCGTCCAAGACCGCCGGGGGCAGCGGGTGTTCGAGCGCGTCATCACGGGTCTGTTGATGGTCATCGCGATCGGCTTCCTGTCCAGCCTGTTCGTCCGGACACCGCCTGCCGCCGAAGTACTGGGCGGACTGCTGCCCCGATTCGACGGACCGGAGAGTGTCCTGCTGGCCACGGCCATACTCGGCGCGACCGTGATGCCGCATGCCGTCTACCTGCATTCCGGGCTCGCCCGCGACCGGCACGGACACCCCGAAGCCGGTGCGCCGCGCGCCCGGTTGCTGCGGATCACTCGATGGGATGTCAGCATCGCCATGCTGGTGGCAGGTGCAGTCAACATGTCGATGCTGCTGATCGCCGCGAGCAACCTGCAGGGCCGCGACAACACCGACTCGATCGAAGGGGCGCACGCCGCCGTCCGCGACGCGTTGGGACCAACGGTCGCACTGCTTTTCGCGGTCGGGCTGCTGGCCTCCGGTCTGGCGTCGACGTCGGTCGGGGCATACGCCGGGGCCATGCTCATGCAGGGGTTGTTGCACAAAACCTTCCCGCTGCTCGTGCGCCGGCTGGTCACGCTGATCCCCGCACTCGTGGTGCTGGGCGCCGGCATCGATCCGAGCCGCGCGCTGGTGATCTCCCAAGTGGTGCTGTCGTTCGGGATCCCGTTCGCATTGATCCCGTTGATACGGCTGACCAGTAATTCCGAGCTGATGGGGTCCGACGTCAACAGCAGACTGACCACGGCATTCGGCTGGACGGTGGCGGCAGTGATTACGCTGCTGAACGTGGTACTGATCTATCTCACGCTCGCCCACTGAAGTGAAGCACCCGTATTTCGCCTACGGGTCGAACCTGTGTGCCCAGCAGATGGCCCGGCGTTGTCCCGAGGCCGCCGACCCCCGGCCGGCGACCCTGGCCGACCACGACTGGCTGATCAACGAGCGCGGCGTAGCCACCGTAGAACCCTTCACGGGTAGCACCGTGCACGGGGTGCTGTGGTGGCTGAGCGACCACGACCTCGCCACCCTGGACAGCGCCGAGGGTGTGCCGGTGCGGTATCGCCGCGACCGGCTGACCGTGCACACCGCGGACGGGCCCGCCCCAGCCTGGGTGTACATCGACCACCGCACCGAACCCGGCCCACCCCGTCCCGGGTACTTGGAGCGCATCATCGACGGCGCGCTGCACCACGGACTGCCGCAACGCTGGGTCGACTTCCTGCGCCGCTGGGATCCGGCGAACTGGCCACGGCCGCTGGCATCGAATAAGTCCGGGCCGCAAACACTTTCCGAACTGCTCGCCGATCCGTCGATCGTCGAGGAGAGCCGGCTGCGGTCGCGGTTCGGGTTCCTGGCCATTCACGGCGGCGGTCTGGAGCAGATGACCGACGTCATCGCCGAACGCGCCGCCGACGCCGCGGGCGCGTCGCTGTATCTGCTGCGCCATCCCAAGAACTATCCGCACCACCTGCCGTCGGCGCGTTATCTCGGCACCGAATCCGACCGCCTCGCGGCATTTCTGGACCACGTCGAGGTGGCGGTGTCGCTGCACGGGTACGGCCGCATCGGCCGCAGCACCGAGCTGCTGGCCGGCGGCCGCAACCGGGAACTCGCGGACCACGTCGCAGGCCATCTCGACCTGCCCGGCTACCGGGTCGTCACCGATCTCGAGTCCATCCCGGCCGAACTGCGCGGCCTGCATCCCGACAACCCGGTCAACCGAACGCGCGGCGGCGGCGCACAGCTGGAATTGCCGACCCGGGTGCGGGGAATCAGCCCGCGCAGCCAGCCGCCCGATGCCGACGGGCTTTCCGCGGCGACGTCGGCATTGGTTCAGGGCCTGGTTTCGGCCGCGCACGCCTGGCCGGCTTCCTGACTCACCCATCCACGCGCCGGCCTGCTCCGAATAACAGGTGTGGAACCGACAAGCACCCACCGCCCGACGACCGCGCTGTACCGGACCCGCATCACGCAATTACGGAGGTCACCGGTGCACCACCACACCGAGCGCTCTAGCTACAGCTGGTACGTCGACATCGACGACCTGCCCCGGCTGCCCCGCTGGCTGCAGCCGTTCGCCCGCTTCGAGGCGAAAGACCACTTCCACGGCGCGCCCGATGACACTCTCCGGCAGCGAGTCGACGCCGTGCTGGCCGACCACGGCGTTCACCTGCCGGATGGCCGGATCACCGCGCTGCTGTTGCCACGCGTGCTGGGCCGGGCCTGCAATCCGTTGAGCCTGTTCTGGTGCCACGCCTCCGACGGCGTGCTGCGGTGTGTGCTGGCCGAGACGCAGCAGGGCGGACGCCGGGACGTCTACCTGCTGCCGCCGGGTGAATACACCTCGCCGTTCGGCGGTACCGACGGCCAGTACACGGTCAGCGCGCCACGGCCCGACCAGGAAGTCGACCTGCGGATGTCGCTGATGCGCGACCACGAGACCGCCTTGGTGGCGACCGTCCGCGGCACCCGGCGGCCCGCAACGGCCGGGCAGATCCTGCGGCTGCAGGTGACGGCGCCGCTGGCTCCGCAGATGACCGCGTTGAGCATGCGTGTGCACACCTTCGTGTTGCGGTTGCGAGGCGTCCCGGCGATACCGCGCCCGGCCGGTCGGCCGGAACGCTTGCCGCACCCCGTGGCGATCCGTCCCGGCTGGACCGCACAGAAACGTTCGTGGATGCCTTCGTGAGATGTGCGTGACTTCTACGGCCGGTGGGGCCGTTAGGCTACGCCACGATGCCAGCAAAACTTGGATGGCGGCGTTGACGACCGCGGCCGCTGATCTCGACGCACTCCTGCGCCGGGTGGCGCAGCGCGACCCCGACGCCTTCGCCTCCTTCTACGACGCCACCCGCTCGCGGGTGTACGGCCTCATCACTCGGGTTCTGCGCGACCAGGGCTACAGCGAAGAGACCACCCAGGACGTCTACCTACAGGTGTGGCGGACCGCGGAAAGCTACGACCCTGCGTCGGGCAGCGCGGTGGCGTGGCTGCTCACGCTCGCGCACCGCCGCGCCGTGGACCGCGTGCGCTCCGAGCAGGCCCTGACGCAACGCGAGAGCCGGTACGGCGCGACGAGCGTGGAGCCGCCGTCCGATTACGTCGCCGACGCGGTGATCACCGAAGACGAACGACGAGAGGTGGCCGCCTGCCTGGACGGGCTCACCAAGGTGCAACGCGAGTGCATCGAACTCGCCTATTACCAAGGGATGACCTACGTCCAGGTGTCGGAGCGGTTGACCGCCAACCTGGCCACGGTGAAGTCGCGGATGCGCGATGCGCTTCGCGGGCTTCGTAATTGTTTGGGTGTGCGATGACGGAACCACAGATGAGCGACCTGCTGGAATTGGCCGTGCCGTATGCGTTGCACGCGGTGTCCGACTCTGAGCGCGGCGAAATCGAGGACCGGCTGGCACAGCTGGGCGGGCCCGACGCCGACGCCTTCTACGACGAGGTACGCGCCGTCCGCGAAACCATGGCCGTCGTCTCGGCGGTGAGCGCGAGCGAGCCGCCGAGGGATCTGCGCCAACGACTGCTGGACGCGGTCGCCGACGACAATGTCCGCAGTCTCCCTGCGCCGCAACCTGTTTCGACGGGTCGCGGCTGGCGGGCAGCCGTGCTCGCGGTGGCGGCCGCACTGGTGATCGGCCTCGGCGCCGTTGGCATCGGTGTCGCGCTGCGCCCCGAGCCTGCGAAGGTGTCGACCGCGCAGCAGGTGTTCGCCGCCAAGGACGTACACACCGTCTCCGGCGCGATTCCCGGCGGCGGCACCGCGACAGTGGTGTTCTCGCGCGAGAAGAACGCCGGTGTGCTGGTGATGAACGACGTACCGAAACCGACGCCGGGCACGGTGTATCAGATGTGGCTGGTCAGCACCAGCGGCGCCACGTCTGCCGGGACGATGGACGACAACGCGGTGACGCCGTCGACCACCGCGGTGCTGTCGGACCTCGGCAACTCGACGGCGCTGAAGTTCACCGTCGAACCCGGAACGGGGTCGACGCAGCCGACCGGCCAGGTGGTCGCCGAACTTCCGTTGGCTTAGGTCTCCAGGGTCGCCTCGGCGGCGGCGGCGATGACGTCGGCGACCTCGTGGCGTTCGCGCCACGCGGCCCGCTGTCGCATGGCACCGTTACCGTCCCGCAGCAGTCGGCCCAGCTCCGCGTGCACCCATTCACTGTCGCCCAGATCGTCGAGCGCCGGTTGCAGCAGTCCCAGCCACTCGCCCAGTACTCGTGACGTCGGGGCGGACGCCCACCCCTCCATGACGTCGATCGCCTGGCCGTCCAATCCGTCGTGCGCGGCCTTCCAGTACGCCGTCCGCACGATGTGGTCGTCGACCTTGGGCGCCTTGTGGCCGCCGCGCTCAGCGGCCAACGCGGTCATCACCGCGGCGCGGCTGAGCGTCGCCAGCAGGACAGTCTCGGCCGCGGTGGCCGGAACATCGGCGACCCGGATCTCCACCGTCGGGAATTTCTCGGAGGGGCGGACGTCCCAATAGACCATGCCCTCGTCGAGCATGGCGCCGGCGTCATTCATCAGGCCGACGATCGAGTCGTAGTGCTCGGCGGAATCGAAGTGCGGCGGCGGCCCGGCGCTGGGCCAGCGTGCCCACAACACACTGCGCCAGCTGGCATGGCCGCTGTCGGCGTTGCGGTAGATCGCCGAGTTGGCGGTCAACGCCAACAGCATCGGCAACCACGGCCGCAGCCAGTTGCTGACGGCGATGGCCGCGTCGCGGTCGGGCACCTCCACGTGGACGTGGCAGCCACAGATCCCCTGCTCGTGGGCGATCATCCCGAACCGCTCGCCGATCTCGCGATAGCGCGGGGTGTCGGTGATCGGGAAACTGTGCGGAACCGTCGGCGGCAGACCGACTGCCAGCAGTCGCGCACCGGCCTTTTCGGCGGACTCGGCCGCCACCTGTCGGAGCTCGATGATCTGTTGGCGCAGTTGCGAACTCGACTGTGCCACATCAGAGGTCGTCTCGACCTGACACGAGGTCAACTCCAGTTGGAGCTCGACCCCGCGCTCGGCCGCGTACTTGGCGACCTCGATGTTGCGGGCGACCGGTTCACCGGTGGTGGGATCGACGAGAAGGAATTCCTCCTCAACGCCGACGCTGGGCGGTTTCACGATGCACAGAGATGCCCGCGCCGGTGTGGGATCAAACCCAAAGGTCAGCAGTGCCACATACCGGGACCGACGCTGTCGATCGCGGTGAGCCCGGCCATAGCATGCCGAGATGGGCAAAGACTTTCGCTTCGGCATCGGCGTGCGGTCGGTCAAGTCGGCACAGCGGCTGCGCGAGACGGTGCGCCGCTTCGAAGATCTGGGGTTCGACGTCCTGCATGTGCCGGACCATCTCGGCCGCTTCGGAGTGCCTGCGCCGTTCCCCACGATGGTGGCCGCGGCCGAGGCCGCGAAGACGATGCGGGTCGGGACGTTCGTCATCAACGCCGCGTTCTACAAGCCCGCCCTGCTGGCCCGTGACGCCGTCGCCGTCGACGTCCTGAGCGAGGGCCGGCTCGACCTCGGACTGGGCACCGGCTATGTGCGCGAGGAGTTCGAGGCCGCCGAGATGCCCTACCCGAGCGCCGGCGAGCGGGTCGATCACCTGCGGCACACCACCCGGTATCTCAAGGAAACCGCACCGACGATCCCGATCCTCATCGCGGGCAACGGCGACCGTGTGCTGCGCATCGCCGCCCAGCACGCCGACATCATCGGCCTCACCGGCGGCGGCGTGCCGCAGTACCCGGGCCATGACCCGCTGGCCGAGCGCGTCGAGTTCGTGCGCGGTGCGGCCGGCGACCGGTTCGCCGATCTCGAACTGAACATCGCGATCACCGGCGTGCCGACGGACTCGTCGGGCATCCCTGATCTCGCACTGACCCGCGGCTATGCCCCCGATGCCACCGAGGAGCAACTGCTGGCGCTGCCGACCGTTCTCACCGGCACGCCGCGGGATATCGCCGACACGCTGCGCGCCCGCCGCGACGAGTACGGGATCACCTACTTCACTGTGCAGGACTACCACGCGGAGTACTTCGCCAAAGTCATCGAGGAGCTTCGCTAAGGGGTTTGCGAATCCGTGGGCCTGGCAATGGCCATAAGCACGGGAGGCGACAGCATGACAGTTTTACAGGGCTTCTTGACGGAGCACGACGGCTACGACGACTCAAAGGTGCAGCAGTGCGCCGAGGGAGTGCTCGTGGGGTTGAAGCGATGCACAGTCCAGGCTGCATCCGGCGAGATCGACCAGGTGGCCCGACGCCACCGCCTTGACATCAGGCGGGTGGCCCAAGCGCTGATCCGGCTGGCCCAGAACGTGGAAGCCGAGGTCGACAGCAATGCGACGGCCGTCGCCCGCTTTGAGTGGGGCGCGCTGGTGGCAGGACGACGCCGACCATGATCCGACGCATTGCCGCTTGGATTCGGCACGACTACCCCAGCACAGCACCGGCGCAAGGCCACTGCGCTCTGATAGCACTGTGCCCACTGCGCGCTGGTCGCGCTGTGCCCACTGCGCGCTGATCACACGATGCCCACTGCGCGCTGATCGCACGATGCCCACCTCGCGGTAAGCTGCCAGCCGTTGCGCCCCCGTAGCTCAGGGGATAGAGCACGGCTCTCCTAAAGCCGGTGTCGCAGGTTCGAATCCTGCCGGGGGCACTCGGGTCAGCTGCCGCCGAGCGGTGACTTGCCGGGATGTGCCTGATGCCAGCCGGTGATTGCAGCGTCCCACTGCTCGCCGTCCAGAGCTGTCAACGATGCAGGGAAGAGGCCATCCTCTTCCTTCACAATGTGCTCGCGCAGTTCAAAGATGGCTTCGCGGATGAGCTTTCGATCGCCACCGTCGGTGAGATCGGCGGTCGCCAGCAGCTCATCGAGCTCACGATGTTCACGCACGAGCGGAGTGATGTGCGAGGCGAACAGCTCGTCGGTGGCCATCACCGCGAATAATCCGTTTTCCTCACCGCTCCAGTGGGCTCGCAGCTCCTCCGCCATCGCAGACAGAGATTCATGCGCGCGGCCGTAGTCAGCCTCGTCCAGCGCTCGCACCACCGACCCGCCGTGGTCGATCGCCCGCTCATGCTCAGCGATGTAATCGCGGAGCAGCGGCATATCCCGACATCCGCAGTACTGACACACAGCCACACTCCCCAGGTTCGGACGGACCCCCGTCACGGCAGTCCACAGCTCAGGCGATCGACTGGCTTGCGTCCCCGCCGAGATGAGGTGGGCGCCGGTCGACGGGATCGGTGTCCTGGTGCCGGCAACCGTTACCCCCGGCACGCTTGGCGCGGTACATCGCCCAGTCGGCGGTGGCGACGAGCCGGTCAAGGAGCGACTTGTGGTCCCCGTCGGTTTCGCGCAGCCGAACCGCCGTGGTGCCGACGCTGGCGGTGACCCCCGCCTGCGAGTCGGCGATCGCGACGCAGATCCGCTGCGCCAGCTCATGACAGTCCGCGCTGGGTAACGCGATCGCCACCAAGAACTCCTCGCCTCCGCTGCGCGCAACCACCGCGTTGGCACCGGCCGCCTGCTCGAGAGCGCGAGCGACATGCACCAGCGCCTCGTCGCCGGCCGCGTGCCCGTAGCGGTCGTTGACCGACTTGAACTTGTCCAGATCGATCAACGCCACTGCGAGATATGCTCCGTCACCCCGCCCCGGCTCGATCAACCGGGACGTCGCACGGTGGAACTGCCGCCGATTGAACAGACCGGTCAGCGGATCCCGTTCGGCGGTAAGCAGATCGACGCTAAGAGCGTTGACCAAGATCTGGATGGCGAGTGGCAGCGCGATATTGACCTGGATGATCAGCCACCAGTCAACAGCGGCAAGGAGGGGATGGCCGGCGGCCGCCATCCGCGCCGCACCGCTCGTCACCACGATGGCCGCGACGGCGAAGTTGTAGAGGACCAGTGCGGTGGTGTGGAAGAACGCGATGTAAGCACCGATGGTCGCGAACGCGATGCAGCCGACGACCGCGGGCAGCGGATTCGGGTTGGCCAGACAGGCCAGCGCGATCGCTGCGTTGGTGACGAAGGCGAACGCCACTGACTCTCGGCGGCTCGGCCACTTCACCGCGAAGAGTGCGCAACCCGCCACCCCGCCCGCGATGGCCAGCCACGTCATGAAGACGGGCACGGTCCCGACCGGTCCATCGGTCGAGTGCAGCAGTCCCAACAGGCACACCACGAAGGAGGCGGCGATGAAGGCCATCAGGGCGCGCGCCGGCCCACGCAAACCTCGATCGGCGAGATATCCGCTCAACCATTCGTAATGAGTGGATCGCTGCCACCAACGCCTGAGCGCATCCCACACCATCGAGCGTCCCCCACCAGCACCGGAAAATCCTCCGACCAACGATACCGGGGCGCCGGGAAGGCACGCGGCGGTTATGCGCCCCGGGTTTCGACCACCCGGGTGGCAACGTCGACCAGCCTGGTGTTGGAGGTCTGGGACAGCTCGCGCAACATCTCGAACGCGCGGATGGCGTCAACGTTGAACCGTTCCATGATCACACCCTTGGCCTGACCGATGATGTCGCGCGTGGTCAACGCCGATTCGAGTTGCTCGCCGTGGCGGCTCGCCAGGATCGCCGCTGCCGCATGGGCAGCCAGCACCGAGCCGATCGCCTCAGACTGTCCGTCGAAGGCATGCGGCTGCAGACCGAACAGGTTCAGCGCGCCGGCCGTCGAGTCGCCGGTGTAGAGCTTGAACGACAGGCCGCTGCGAACCCCGAGTTCGGTGACCGCGGCGGTGTATTTGGGCCAGCGTCGCTCGGTGGTGAAGTCGTCGGTGCGCACGATCAGCTCGTCAAGCGCGGCCTGGATGCAGGGCCCTTCGCCACACTCTTCCTGCAGCGCGTCGATCTTGTAGATCAAGTCCGACGTCCCGAACAGCGAACTGAACTTGCCGCCCTTGCCCATCAACAGCACGCCGCAGGTGTCGGTACCCGGGATCATCTCGGCCGCCGCGGCGGTAACCCCCGAAAGCACCTCGTCGACCTTGCGGGGCGGCGCGGTGCTCCTGGCCAACTCGGCCATCCGCAGCGCCAGATCGTGGTTGGGCGTAGACATCCAGCAAGTGTTACTCACACTTGCCGGAATGACGAATGCGGCCGGCCCCGGTCTCACGTTTGCGGATTTTCCATAAGGGCATGCTGGGCTGCAAGCGGGCGCGGTGGTCGACACCCACGCCCGCTAGGTCCTGTCGGTTCAGACCACGAGCCGACGGGGCCGCCCCTGATATCCGTGGGCAAGCGGAATCCGGCCCGGCACTCTCTTAGCTGTAGTAATTTCGGCGTATGGCGAGCAATGTCTGGATCCTCGGTGGTTATCAGACGGACTTCGCCCGCAATTTCACCCGCGAAGGCCACGACTTCGCCGCACTCACGAGCGAGGTCGTCGATCTGACCCTGAGCGGGTCGATGATCGACGCCGCCGACATCGAAGTCGTGCATGTCGCGAACGCGTTCGGAGAGATGTTCGCCCGCCAAGGCCACCTCGGCGCCATGCCCGCCACCGTCCACGACGGCCTGTGGGATACGCCCGCCACCCGCCACGAGGCAGCCTGCGCCTCGGGCGGTGTGGCCGCACTCGCCGCCATGGCCGATCTACGGGCAGGCAACTACCGCACCGCGTTGGTGGTCGGCGTGGAACTGGAGAAGACGGTGCCGGGCGACACGGCGGCCGCCCACCTCGGCGCCGCCGCATGGACCGGTCACGAAGGGGCCGAAGCCACATTCGTGTGGCCGTCCATGTTCGCCGAAGTCGCCGACGAATACGATCGCCGGTTCGGCATCGACGATGCGCACCTGCATGCCATCGCCGCGCTCAACTTCGCCAACGCCAAACGCAACCCCAACGCCCAGACCCGGGACTGGTCGGTCCCCGATCTGGTGGCCCACGGCAGCGACGACGCCGTCAACCCACCCACCGAGGGCCGGATCCGCCGCTATGACTGCAGCCAGATGACCGACGGCGGCGCAGGCGTCGTTCTGGTCAACGACGATTTCCTGTGCGATCACCCGGGCGTGCGCCCCATCGGGCTGATCGAGGGCTGGGGTCACCGCACCGTTGGGTTGGGGCTCCGGCAAAAGCTCGACCGCGACGCGACGAACCCGTATGTGCTGCCTCACGTCCGGGCCGCCGTGCTCGACGCGTTCGGCCGGGCCGGCATCGAGCTCGAGGATCTCGACGGCATCGAGGTACACGACTGCTTCACCCCGAGTGAGTACCTCGCCATCGATCACATCGGGCTGACCGGGCCCGGTGAGTCGTGGAAGGCGGTCGAGAACGGCGAGATCGAGATCGGTGGCCGGCTTCCGATCAACCCCGGTGGTGGTCTGATCGGCGGTGGCCACCCGGTGGGCGCATCGGGCATCCGGATGATGCTCGACGCAGCCAAACAGGTAAGTGGCTTCGCCGGGGATTACCAGGTCGACGGCGCACGCCGGTTCGGCACCCTGAATTTCGGCGGAAGCACCGCGACCACAGTCAGTTTCGTGATCGGATCGGCCGACGATGGACACTGAGATCGTCGGCCGGTTCCTCTCGACCCTGCCCGAGGACGACGACCACCCCTACCGAACCGGCCCCTGGCGACCGCAGACCACCGAGTGGAGCGCCGACGACCTCCTCGTCGTCGATGGAGAGATCCCCGCCGACCTCGACGGGGTCTATCTCCGCAACACCGAGAACCCGCTGCACCCGGCCCTGAAGGCGTACCACCCGTTCGACGGTGACGGCATGCTGCACATCGTCGGCTTCCGCGATGGAAAGGCGTTCTACCGCAACCGGTTTGTCCGCACTGACGGGTTCGAGGCGGAGAACGACGCCGGCGGCCCGCTCTGGCCGGGGCTGGCCGAACCGTTGCCCCTGGCGAAGGTGGACTACGGCTGGGGCGCGCGCACGCTGATGAAGGACGCGTCCAGCACCGATGTCGTGGTGCACCGGGGCACCGCGTTGACGAGCTTCTACCAGTGCGGTGACCTGTACCGCGTCGACCCGTACTCCGCCGAGACGCTCGGCAAGGAGACGTGGGGCGGCGGGTTCCCGGGCGACTGGGGTGTCTCGGCTCATCCGAAGGTCGACGACCGCACCGATGAGATGCTGTTCTTCAACTACTCCAAGAACGCGCCCTACATGCACTACGGAGTGGTCGACGCGAACAACGACCTGGCGCACTACGTCGACGTCCCGCTGCCGGGCCCGAGGCTGCCGCACGACATGGCGTTCACCCGAAACCATGTGATCCTCAACGACTTCCCGCTGTTCTGGGATCCCGAGTTGCTCGAGCGCGATGTGCACATGGCCCGATTCCACCGGGACATGCCGTCGCGGTTCGCGGTCCTTCCCCGCCGGGGTTCCACGAATCAAATCCAGTGGTTCGAGGCCGATCCGACGTTCGTCCTGCACTTCGTCAATGCCTACGAGGACGGGGACGAGATCGTGCTGGACGGCTTCTTCCAGGGCGATCCCGAGCCGACCGACAACGGCACCGGCACCAAGTGGCAGCGGGCCTTCCGATTCCTCGCGCTGGACCGCATGCAGGCCCGGCTGCACCGCTGGCGGCTCAACCTCGTCACCGGCGGACTCACCGAAGAACCGTTGTCGGACAGCATCACCGAGTTCGGCATGATCAACACCGGCCATCTCGGCGAGCCGTATCGCTACACCTATGCGGCCACCGGCAAACCCGGCTGGTTCCTGTTCGACGGGCTGGTCCGCCACGACGTGCGCACCGGCGCCGAGGAGCGCTACACCTTCGACGACGGCGTCTACGGCAGCGAGACCGCCATGGCTCCGCGAGTCGGCAGCCGGTCCGAGGACGACGGTTACCTGGTCACGCTGACCACCGACATGACCGCCGACGCCTCGTACTGCCTGGTGTTCGACGCCGCCCGGCTGGCTGACGGCCCGGTGTGCAAACTTCAACTGCCGGAACGGATCTCCAGCGGCACCCATTCCACCTGGGTGGGCGGAAACGCGCTGCGCCGCTGGCACACCGTGGACTCGGCCGCCGAGGCGATCGGACTGTAGTGACCGAGCCGCAGTCCGTCGAGACGCCCACCGTCTTGGCGCCCGACAGTCCCAATGCCATCGGCAGGATGCTGGGCCTACTCGGTGACGAGTGGAACCTTCTGATCGTGCAGCAGGCGCTGCTCGGCGCCACCCGCTACAGCCAGTTCATGTCGCGGCTGACGATCTCGAACTCGGTGCTCACCAACCGGCTGCGGATCCTGGTCGGCGACGGGCTGCTGACCCGCAAGGTGCATGCCTCCACCCGGGCCCGCACCGAGTACCTGATCACCGGCCGCGGGCGTTCACTGTGGCCGGCACTGTTGTCGATCTGGGAGTGGGAACGCAACTGGGTCACCGAACATCAGGAAGCCTTGCCGGCCATGCGCCACCTGGCGTGCGGGTCGCATTTCGCACCGTTGCTGCGCTGCAACACCTGTCAAGCCGTGGTCACCGGATCCGACGTGGAGCTGAGCCTCGGCCCGAGCGGAGACTGGACGCGGTCGGCGCCGGCCGCCTCGACGCGACGCCGATCGGATTCGGAGAGCGCGGCGCGCGAGGCCGGGTTGTTCCCGGAAACCATGAGTGTGTTCGGCAACCGTTGGGCCGCAGCCCTTCTGCTGGCGGCTTTCCTGGGCACCACCCGCTTCACCGATTTCCAGACCCAGCTCGGCGCACCGCCCAGCCTGCTGGCCGAACGGCTCCAGACGTTCTGCAATCTCGGCGTTTTCACCACCGCGCCGACGGAGCGCTCCGGTCCCGAGCGGGCCGCCTACCTGCTGACCGAGAAGGGGCGGGCGTTCTTCCCGGTGCTGACCGCCGCGCTGCAGTGGGCGCAGTGGTGGTTCCAGGCGCCCGAAGGGCCGGCCGTGGTGATGACCCACCACGACTGCGGGTCGGGCTTCACCGGCGAACTCGCCTGCGACTGCTGCACCGAACGGCTGAGCGGGGCACAAGTCAGCCCCGTCGCTATTTAGCCGGAACTATCTGGAATCCCTTGAGGATCGTCGCCGAATCGGCTGCGTACGTGGGATTGTCGGGCTTGATCGTCTGCACGGTCAGCGTGCTGACGTAGTTGACGTCGCCATCGGTGTAGACCACCGCGAGTGAGGTTGCGTTGCGGGCCGGGACCTTGCCCATCGCCGGGGCGGTGTAGGTGGTGGACTGAGCCTCCGACCCACAGACCCGCGCCGAACTGGTCTTGAGGTCCTTGACCTTCAGCCGCGCCACGAGCTGCTTGTTCTGAATGTCGAGGATCTGCTGGGCGTTGCCCTCCGTCGCGCCCACCTTCTGCAGGGTGACGACGGCATTGGGCGTGAATCCCTCATCAGCCAGCCCTGGATTGCGGATCGCGTACCGGATGGACTCCGAGTCCAGTTTGGTGGTGCGTTCCCAGCCCTGCGGCTGCGGCAGCCGCAACCGCGGCTCCTGGTCGGTTCGGGTGGGAATGTCGATCAGCGGCGCCGACACCTCGTCGCACTTGGCGGCGACCGGCTTGTTGTCGTCCGAACACCCTGCGATCGTCACTATCAGCGCAACCGCCAGCGTGGCCGACACGACGCCCGTCAACTTGCCCAATGTCACCCCTTAGAAAGCCCGGCCCAGCCTACCGGCGGCGGGAAAAAGACTGCCGAAAAGTGTTAGCACTCTCCATCATCGAGTGCTAATCTAGCGGTGCACAGTAGCTGCCCGCCAGGGTGGTGGGTTGCGTTCAGGAATGCAGGAGGTGAGTACTGTGCTCCGCTTCGATCCGTTCAATGAACTTGACGCCATGGCCCGGGGACTGCTGACCAGCCAAACCGGAACCGATCGCAGCCCCCGATTCATGCCGATGGACCTCTACAAGGTCGACGACCATTATGTGCTGACCGCCGACCTTCCCGGCGTGGATCCCGGTTCGATCGACGTCAACGTCGACAACGGGACGCTGACGCTGACGGCGCACCGCTCGGCCCGCTCCGAGGACTCGGTGCAGTGGCTGACCAGTGAGAGATTCTTCGGCACCTACCGGCGCCAGTTGGCACTCGGTGAAGGCGTCGACACCACGAGGATTTCGGCCACCTACGAGAACGGCGTGCTGACGGTGACGATCCCGCTGGCCGAACGCGCCAAGCCACGCCGCATCGAAGTCACCCGCTCCGGCGAGAGCAAGCCCATCGAGCCGACCACCGTCGAAGCAGGTTGAGACCAACCGATTCCGTACGTTCAGGCTCAGTCGTCACTTATGGCGGCTGAGCCTGAACGTCAGGTTATTGCGTACCGCCGGCCATTCGATGTCGAGGATGGAGTACACCACGGTGTCGCGGCGCGACCCGTCGGCGAGCAGCTGGTGGCTGCGTAGCACGCCGTCGAGCTTGGCGCCGAGGCGTTCGATGGCCGCCCGGCTTACGTGATTGAAGAAGTGCGTGCGGAATTCGACAGCGATACAACCGAGTTGGTCGAATGCGTGCGATAGCATCACCAACTTCGTCTCGGTGTTGACCCCGCTGCGCCGGGCCGATGCCGAGTACCAGGTGTGGCCGATCTCGAGCCGGCGGTTGGCGGCGTCGACGCTGAACATGCTCGAGGAGCCGACCACCACGCCGTCGGTCCGTCGCCGGATCACGTAGGTGACACCATCGTCGGAGCCTTGCATTGTCTGCATCCGGCTCACCCACGTCGCGGTGGTCTCAGGCGACGGCGCACTGGTGAACCACAGCTCGCCCACGTCGGCCGCGGCGGCGGCGAGCTCGGGAACGTGGGAATCGCGCAGTGGCTCAAGGGAAACCCATTGCGCGCCGGTCAAAGTCACCGGTTCGACGAATCGGCTCATCTGCGGTGCGCCAACGCGGTGATCAACGCCCACACCGACGACAGCACCGCACCGGCGGCGCACGCCGCCCCGATGTAGAAGCCATATCCCACCGACACCGAGCCACCGACATTGAGGTGGTAGTACCCGTAGGTCAGCACACCGAGCAGCACCGAGATGACCAGCGCCGTCGCGGCCGCCAATCGCGGGGACAGATTGCGCGCCACCATCGCACCGGAGACGATCAGGGCCGACGCCAGCAGCACAATCAACTGACCGGCGCCGAAGCGGGGCGGCAGCACGATACTCCCGACGGTGCCGCCGATGGCGCTGGCCCGACCGCCGCCCGACGCCGAGGTCGTCAACCACGGCAGCCAGGCGCTGATCGCCAGTATCGCCGCGCACAGCGCGACGAACCAGCCTGCGCGCAGGTGTGCCATGGTCAGACCCTAACCCGCCGCATCAAGTACACCGGGCTGCCGCATCGACAACGTCCGGTCCACATCCAGCCGGGCCAGGAACTCGTCGTCGTGACTGACCACGATCAGCGCGCCTCGGTAGGCGCGCAATGCGTCGACCAGCTGGTCCACGCTGGCCAGGTCGAGGTTGTTGGTCGGTTCGTCGAGCACGATCAGCTGCGGCGGCGGCTCGGCCAGCAGCAACCGCGCCAGGGCCACCCGGAACCGTTCTCCGCCGGACAGGCTGGTCACCGGCCGGTACACCGCGTCACCGCGCAGCAGGAAACGCGCCAGCCGGGTGCGCACCAGCGCAGCGTCGGCATGCGGCGCCGCGGCGCGCACGTTGTCCAGGACGCTGGCCTGCTCATCGAGGCCGTCGATGCGCTGCGGCAGGTAGCCGACCCGATCGGTCAGCAATCGGCCCACGGAGCCGGCGATCAGATCGTCCAGCAGCCGGGTCTTACCGATGCCGTTTCGCCCGACAACGGCAACCCGTTCAGGGCCCATCACCACCAATGGTCCACGCGCACCCGGCAATTCGGCGATCCGCCGACTGGCCGGCACACCGGGATCGGGCAGATCGACGCGAATGTGCTCATCGTTGCGCAACCTCGCCTCGGCTGCCTGCAACGCATCGGCGGCCTCGGCCGTCTTGTCATCGAGCCCGGTGCGCAGCTTGCCCGCCGACACCTCGGCGGCCGATGCCCAGTTGTTCATCACGATCTTCGGTGCACGTTTGTTGGCGTAGTCCTTCTGCGCCTTGCGATTACGGCGGGCCAACTTGGTCTCCGCGGCCGCGCGCTGACGCTTCTGCAGCCGCACCGTCTGTTCGGCGGCCGAGACCGCCTGCGCCGCGGCGGTCTGTTCGTTCTCCACCTGCACACGCCACTCGCGATAGGGACCACCGAAGGACGTGAGCCGCTGGTTGTGCAGCTCGGCGGTGTGGTCCATCCGATTGAGCAGCGCGACATCGTGACTGACGATCACCAGCGTTCCCGGCCAGTCCGCGATCAGGTCGAACAGCCGGACCCGCGCGTCGCGGTCGAGATTGTTTGTCGGCTCGTCGAGCAGGGTGATCGCGGCCGGCTCCAGCCCAAGCGCGGTGATGGCCAACAACATTGCCTCCCCGCCGGACACCTGCCCGACCGTGCGGTCCAGGTCGGCGGGTCCCAAACCGATGACGCGCAGCGCCTCGGCGGCGCGGTCCGCGATGTCCCAGTCCTCGCCGATCACCTCGAAGTCCCGTTCGGTCGCGGAGCCGGATTCGATTGCGCGCAGCGCCGCCAGCTTGGCGCCGACGCCGAGCACGTCGGCGACCGTGCACGTTACGTCGAGGGTCAGCGTCTGCGGGAGGTAGGCGACGTCGCCGCCGGTGACGATCCGGCCGCCGGTCGGCGTGAGTTCACCGGCGACCAGTCGCAGCAGGGTTGACTTGCCGCTGCCGTTGGCTCCGACCAGTCCGGTCCGGCCGGCTGACAGGGTGGCGTCAAGGCCGCTGAGGGCGACGGTCCCGTCCGGCCAGACGAAGTCGAGGTCGATCAGTGTGATGGCGGATTCGGTAGGCATGGGTCTCCACGTGGTTGTCAGCGGGCAGGTGAGCGGCGCTGTAATCCACGATGGGGACCCTCCTTTTCGACGCATGGATAAGAACGACAACCACGGTAGTGGCGTACCTACGATGTGGGCAACCGATTTATCCCTACGCTGAAGCCATGACGGACCTCCCCGACTGGGTGCAGAAGCTCGAAATGGGACCTCATCCCGAAGGTGGCTTCTTCCGGGAGACCTGGCGCAGCGAGCTCGTTGTCGGCGAGTCGGCGCTGCCGCCGGACTACAACGGCCCGCGCAACGCCGGAACCGCCATCTACTTCGTGCTGCTGCCCGGCCAGCAGTCCGCCTGGCACACGGTACGCAGCGCCGAACTCTGGCTTTACCACCGCGGAAGCCCCCTGATGCTCGACGTCGGCCTGGAAAAGGACAGCGCCACAACGATTTTGCTCGGTCCGGATGTCCTTGCCGGCCAGCAGCCACAGGTGCTGGTACCCCCGGGCCACTGGCAGCGGGCCTGTCCCCGCGACGACGAGCCGACGCTGGTCAGTTGCGTCGTGGTGCCGGGCTTCGACTTCGCGGACTTCGCATTGAGCCCGCCTAGCCTCTGAGCCGATGCCCCGGCTCAGCAGCAGCTGCGCCATGTCCTCGGCGCCGGGTTCACGTCCGAAGTAGCGTTTCCCTATGCACGGCCACACCATCGTCTGCGGTGACGACGCACTCGGACTGCGGATCATCGACGAGCTGAACAACGCCGGCGTCAGCGTGGCGATCTCGCAAGCACCCGAGGATCTGGAGAGGGCGGAGATCGCCACCGCCGCCGCGGTGATCTGCGCCGACGACGACGATGCGCTGAACCTGGAGATCGCGCTGCTGGCACGGCAGGCCAATCCGACTGCACGAATCGTCGCCCGGTTGTCCAACGCGGTGCTGCGCGAGGCCATGGCCGACGGCAACGGGCCCGGCGCCATCCTCGATGTCGCGGACCTGGCAGCGCCGTCTGTGGTCGAGGCACTGCTGAAGCGGACCACCCACACGATCGCGGTGGCCGGGGTGGACTTCGTTGTCACCGGCACCACCGCCGGCCGGGACGGCAGCCTGCGGGAAATCTTCGGTGACCTCGCCCCGGTCGCCGTAATCCGCGGCGACGACTCGGAAAGTCCTGGCGAGATGATCGCCTGCCCCGGCCGTGACGTGCAGGTGCGAACCGGTGACTGGACCGCCATGATCGGTACCGCCCACGAACTCGCCGAACGCGATATCGAGGTCGCCAAGCCCATACCGGCGTCCCCGCGGGCGCGCCCACTGTTCGTCCGGGTCGCCGACGCCGTGCGCGCGTTCGCCGATGACCTGAACCCGATGTTTTACCGCGCGCTGGCGGTGTCGGCCTCGCTGTTGATCGGGTCGACGATCATGTTGCGATTGGCCTACACAAGGCCCGGGATGAGCTGGACCGACGCGCTCTACTTCTCGGCCGAGACCATCGCGACAGTTGGTTACGGCGATTTCAACTTCCTCCAGCAGCCCACCTGGCTGCGGCTGTGGGGTGTCGTGATGATGTTCGCCGGGGTCGCCACCACCGCCATTGTGGTGGCGTTTGTCGCTGATGTTCTTCTGTCACAGCGGATTTCACACGCGGCCAGCCGGCAGAAGGTGCGTCACCTCCAGCGCCACGTCGTCGTGGTCGGCCTGGGTTCGTTCGGGATCGGGGTGGCTGCCGTGCTGAAGGCCGCCGGGCACGACGTTGCCGTGATCGAACGCGACGAGGACAACCGCTACCTCTCGGCGGCTGCCGAACTGGGGGTTCCGGTCATCTTCGGTGACGCCACGCTGCGGCAAACCCTGCAAGCCGCCCGCATCGGTGACGCCCGCGCGGTCGCGGTCCTCACCCAGGACGACATGGTGAACATCGAGACCGGCATCGTGGTGCGCGAAATGCTCGGTCCCCGAACGCTTCCTGGCGTCCCCATCGTACTGCGCATCTACGATAGGACGCTGGGGTCGGCCGTCGGCACGCGATTCAAGTTCGAGTTCGTCCGCTCGACCGTCGATCTGGCGACGCCGTGGTTCATCGGTGAAGCGATGGGCCTCGACGTGCTGGGCACCTTCTCGGTGGGCCAGCGGTCGTTCATGGTCGGCGCGGTACAGGTACAGCCCGGTAGCGAGCTGGACGGCATCCGGATGTTCGAGCTGTCCACCCAGACCCGGGTCATTTCGATTGCCCGCGAGGACGCTCCGCTGCGGTTGCATCCACGCCGCGACACCCAGTTGATCGCCGGTGACACCGCATATCTCGTCGGACCGTACCGTGAGCTGATCGCCACGCTCCGCAAAGGGCAGCAGGCGTCACCGTCAAAGACAGGCTGATCGCCTACCCTCTGCTCATGACGCAGTCGGGCGAACCGATGACGAGGCGCGACGACATCCGCCGCCGCCTCGAGGAGCGCTACAAGCGCCTTGCCGACTCCCGCAGGCTCAGCCCGCTCACCGCACTGGTTGCGCGCTTCACCGAGATCGACGGCGGCACCCAGGGCGCCGTGGTGTCCACCCAGCTGTTCACCACGGTCATTCCGCTGATGGTCATCGGCTTCAGTTATATGCAGGGCTTCGCCGACAATGCCAGCCCCGGAACGATCTTCACCCGGCAGTTCGGCCTGGAACACCCGCTGTCCGACCGGTTGCGCGAAGCGTTCGGCAACTCTGCTGGGCTGCGGGCGGATTGGACACTGATCGGTGTCGCGAGCTTCCTCGTCTGGGGCATCCCGATGGCGGCCTCGGTCGCGACGATCTTCGCCAAGGCCTGGCGTCGCGAACAGTACGGCTTGCTGACCCGGTTGCTGCGCGGCACCGCTTGGTTCGCGCTCTACCTCCTCAGCATCGCGGTACGGGAGCGAATCATGTTCGGCCATCATCACCATGGTCTTCCCCGGGCGTTGCTGTTCGTCGCGGGCCTGTTACCGGTGTGGCTGTTCTGGTCGCTCACCCCGGCTCTGCTGGTGCGCGACGGCGGCCGGGGCATCAGCTCTCTTGCGCTGGCCGGGTTGGCGGGCGTGGTGATCGACGGCGTCGCGATCCCGCTGGGCTCCCGGCTGGTCTTCCCTTCGCTGCTGCACGACTGGGATGGTTTCGGCCCGATCGGCGTGGCAATGGCCCTGCTGATCTGGTGTGGCGCGGTCGGCACCGGGTGGGTGCTGACGGCATGCGCCGGCGCGGTGCTGTGGGAACGCAACGCGCCGTCGGAGATGGTCGTCGACTCTCAGGTCTAGGACAGCCCCAGCACCCGCATGGCGTTCTCCTTGAGGATCAGCGGCACCGCGGCGGGATCGATATCGAGTGCCTCGAAGTCCCGCCGCCAGCGCTCCAGCGCGATGTAGGGATGGTCGGTGCCGAACAGCGCCTTGGTCCGCAGCTGCCGCCCGATCGCGGAAACAAGTTGTGGCGGAAAGTATTTAGGCGACCAGCCGGACAGGTCGACGAATACGTTGGCCTTATGCGACGCGATTGCGATCTGCGAGTCGACCCAGGGGACCGCCGGATGGGCCATCACCACGGTGAGCTCGGGAAAGTCGGCGGCGACGTCGTCGAGCAGCATCGGGTCGGAGTAACGAAGCTTGATCCCATGCCCGCCGGGCAGTCCCGACCCCAGTCCGGTCTGGCCGGTGTGGAATAGGGCCGGCACCCCGGCGGCGGCGATGGCCTCGTAGATCGAATAGAACCGGCGGTCGTTGGGTTCGAAACCCTGCAGGCTGGGGTGGAACTTGAAGCCCCTGACCCCGTAGTCGCCCACCAGCTCCCCCACCCGCAGCACCGCGTCGGCGTCCCACGGGTCGACGGAGCCGAACGGGATGAGGACGTCGTTGTTGCGCACCGCCCCCTCGATCAGCTCCTCGACCGAGTTCGGTGGGTGCCCCGACACCGTGTGCGCGTCGATGGTGAACACCACCGCTGCGGTGTTGTGTTGCCGGTAGTGCGCGGCGAGGTCATCGACGCGGGCGAAGTAGTCGGCACCGAGCTTGAAATAGCGACCGGTGGCCTCTGCCAGCTCGTCGTCGTAGGCGCAGCGGCCGGCGGAGTCGATCTCGACGTGAGTGTGGAAGTCGATGGCGTCGACCCCGGCGAAGTCGATGGCGGGCTGGTAGGCGGCGGTCATCGACGCAGTGTAGAAGAACAGTGCCTGACCTCGGCCGAACGCCGATCGTCCGCGATTTTCGGGACCAAAGTCCCTACCGGTGCGCAACCCGTCCGGGCTTCACTGCTGTGTGCTCAACGTGTTCCTGGTTGACGACCACGAAGTCGTGCGCCGCGGTCTGGCGGACCTCCTGGGCGCCGACCCCGAACTGACCGTGGTTGGCGAGGCCGCCACGGTGGCTCAGGCACTCGCACGCATCCCCGCCGCCGCGCCCGACGTCGCTGTGCTCGACGTCCGCCTACCCGACGGCAGCGGGATCGACCTGTGCCGGGATCTGCTGGCCACAGATACCCACCTGCGCTGCCTGATCCTGACGGCGTTCACCGACGAACAGTCCATGCTCGACGCGATCATGGCGGGCGCGAGCGGCTATGTGGTCAAGGACATCCGCGGAATGGCTCTGGCCGATGCGATCAAAGCGGTCGGAAGCGGAAAGTCGTTGTTGGACAACCGCGCCGCGGCGGCCCTGATGTCCCGGCTGCGCAAGGACACCGAACAGGACGAGCGCTTGCGGGACCTGTCGTCCACCGAACGCAAACTGCTGCAGCTACTGGGCGAGGGCCTGACCAACCGAGAGATCGGGCAGCGGATGTTCCTCGCCGAGAAGACCGTGAAGAACTATGTGTCCCGGCTGCTGCTCAAGCTGGGCTTTGCCGGGCGCACCCAGGCCGCGCTGTTCGCCGCTGAGGCGGTGCGCCGCAGTGAGCCCGGCCCAGTTGTGACGCCGTAGCTCAGACCGAGATCTCGACCGCGGGCACGAGGACGAACGCCGCGCGGCAGGACCGCTCGACGAACAGCGGCACGAACTCGCGGATCCGGGCCTCGTCGAAGCGGTGGTAGGTGCTGTCCACAGTCTCGGTGATGACGTGGTCGGGCACGTACGGGAATGACTCAGTCAGGCGGGTCACGACCTCGTCGATCTGGCGCTGCTCGTCAGCACGTTCCACGCCGGACATCATCGGACGAAATACCGGGTTTGCGCAACTATCGGCACGACTGCCGATGACGGCGCGGTAGCGGGTGGATGAACAATGGGCGGGGTCGCCTATGTGATTCCACCCGGTGCGCGCGTGGCCACGACGTCGGATACAGTTCGCCCGTGACCTCACCGAGCAACGTGGACGCCGGCGACCAGACCCCCGAGTCCGCGAATCGCCTTCAGGCCGAACATCTCCGGCAGATGCTGCTGGCCCAGTGTGAGCAACTCGACACCGACCTGGCCACCTACGGCTCGGCGCTCGAGCGTTACCAGCGGCGCGGTGAGCAGACGCAGGCCCGCCGGATCCACGGAATGATCCGCGCTGCCGAACGGGAGCGTCGATCGGTACAGGATCTGATCGCCGGGCTGGAACGGCGGTTCCTCGTCGCGGAGGTCACTCGCAGCGAGCAGGCTCGGCATCCGCTGCCCGGCCTGGGCGCGGCTCGCCACGGCGCCCCTCGCGTCACCCCCTACCCGACCCCGCACCGGGTGATCAGGGGCTAAAAGGACGCAAAGGCTAGGACGGACTAAAGACAGTCACGAAGCGGTTCAGCGACTCCTTGATGTCGCCCTTCAGCGCACCGGCCACGACCATGCCGATCGGTCCGAACAGCGCCGCACCGCCCAGATGGACGTCCATGGTCACCACGGAGGTGTTGGGGTCCTTGGCGTTGGCGCTCACCTTGCCGATCAGCTTGACCTTCACCCCGCCGACGCCTACGCCGTTGAGCGTCATGGCTTCCGGCGCCTTGAAGTGGACGATTTCCCACTTCACCCGGTTGGGCATGCCCTTGACCTCGACGATCGACTCCACGACCGTGCCCTTTTCGAGCGTTTCGGGCAGCTTCGAGCGCCAGACCCGGTGGATGGTCAGCCAGTCCTTGTAGCGCGAGAGGTCCGACGCGTGCTGCCAGGCCTGTTCTGGCGGAAGTGGAACATCAACGGAGACTGAAAGTTTCGCCATAGGTCAGTGTGGTTGGTCGCCCTTGTCGGTGCGGTTGGGGTCGACGTAGTTCTTGGCGGCATCCTGCACCTTGTCGACGGTGCCGGAGTACTTGCCCTGCGTCTTCTGATCGATGATGTCGCCTGCCTTGTCGATGGCCTGGCCTACCTTGTCGGCGTTCTCGCCCAAGACTTCCTTGGTCTTGCCGAGGGCTTTGTCGAGGAATCCCATCGGTCAATCTTGCACCGCGGACTCGGTTCGCCACAACATCCGTCGTTCGCCCAGTACCCGGCCCTGCACCCACCACAGAACTTCGATCAGACCGGCGGCCAGCAATCCCATCGCAACCCCGGTCGAAGTGACCTCCAGATTCGACGGATCGAGCATGAACGTCTCACGGGCTGCCGGTATGGCGAAGATCACCACATAGGACAGCCCGGAGACGGTCACCAGGGCCACCCGCCACCACTGGTAGGGCCGGGCGACGACAGCCAGCACCCAGACCGCCCCCATCAGCAGGGTGATCAGCGCGGCGGTGGACGTTTGGGTCTGATCGGCCGTGGTCGCGCTGACGCCGTGATTGGCGATCAGGTACGAGGCGTAGGTCGTCACACCGATGACCACGCCGGACGGTAGCGCGGAGGTCATCACGCGCCGCACGAAACCGGTGTGGGCGCGTTCGTTGTTGGGCGCCAGCGACAGGATGAACGCGGGGATACCGATGGTGAACCACGCTGCGATCGTCACGTGGATCGGCTGGAAGGGATAGAGCAGCGGCGGGGTGTCGAACAGCTTGTGCGACAGGCCGGCCAGCCCGACCAATAAGGCCAGCAGCACTGAGTAGACCGTCTTGGTGAGGAACAGGTTGGAGACCCGCTCGATGTTGCCGATGACTCGCCTGCCCTCGCCGACCACATAGGGCAACGTGGCGAACTTGTTGTCCAACAACACGATCTGCGCCACCGCGCGCGATGCCGGGCTTCCTGAGCCCATCGCCACGCCGATGTCGGCGTCCTTGAGTGCCAGTACGTCGTTCACACCGTCACCGGTCATCGCCACGGTGTGGTCGCGCGACTGCAGGGCATGCACCATCGCGCGTTTCTGGTCGGGGCGCACCCGGCCGAACGTCGTGTAGGTGGCCATGGTGTCCGCCAGCGCGTCCGGTTCGGTAGGCAGCCGGCGGGCATCCATCGTCTCGCCGTGCAGGCCGAGTGCCCCGGCCACCGCACCGACTGACACTGCGTTGTCGCCGGAGATCACCTTGACCGAGACATGCTGATCCGCAAAGTATTCGAGCGTATCGCGAGCGTCAGGCCGGACCCGCTGCTCGAGCACCACCAGCGCAACCGGCGTGACGTGGCCGGGCGCGGCCGGGCTGTCGACGGGCTGGTCGCTGGCACCGAGTAACAACACCCGCATACCGCGGGAGCCGATGTCCTCGGCCTGGGCGGCGGCAGGCGACTGCGGGTCCAGCAGGACGTCGGGGGCACCGATGAGCCAGTTCCCGTGCTCACCGTAGGAAACACCGCTCCACTTGGTGGCGGACTTGAACGGTGCGCTGCCCGTTGCGGTCCAGCGCGGGGCGTCGGGATAGGCCTCGGCGATGGCCTGCATGCTGGCATTGGGCTTGGGGTCATCGGCTGCCAGCGACGCCAGCACGTCGGCGACCCGATCGTCGTGCTCGACCGGGGTGACCTCGGCCACCCGCATTCCGTTCTCGGTGAGCGTGCCGGTCTTGTCCGCGCACACCACGTCGACGCGGGCCAGCCCCTCGATCGCGGGTAGCTCCTGGACCAGACATTGCCTGCGTCCCAGCCGGATCACCCCGACGGCGAAGGCAACAGACGTCATCAGCACCAGGCCTTCGGGGACCATCGGCACCAGCGCCCCGACCATCCGCAGCACCGACTCCCGCCAGCCGACGTCCGTGGTGAACAGCTGGGTGTAGATGACCAGCAGCCCAGTAGGCAGGAGCAGGTAGGTGATGAACTGCAGGATCTTGTTGATGCCGCTGCGCAGTTCGGATTTCACCAACGTGAACTTGCTGGCCTCCTCTGCGAGCTTGGCCGCGTAGGCTTCGCGGCCCACCTTGGTGGCGCGGTAGGCGCCGGTGCCTGCGACCACGAAGCTGCCCGACATCACGGGGTCGCCGCTGTGTTTGGCGATGGCGTCGGCCTCTCCGGTCAGCAGCGACTCGTCGACTTCGAGGTTGGCCGCCTCCACCAGCTCGCCGTCGACGACGATCTGGTCACCGGGGCCGAGTTCGACGATGTCGTCGAGTACAACTTCGTTGGGCGGCAATGGTTTTGTCGCGGATTGGCGACGCACGGTGGGTTTGGCCTGCCCGACGATGGCCAGCTTGTCCAGCGTCTTCTTGGCACGCAATTCCTGGATGATGCCGATGCCGCTGTTGGCGATGATGAGCAGCCCGAACATGCCGTTGATCAACGACCCGGTGGACAGCACGATGAGCAGCAGGACTCCGAGAATGGCGTTGATGCGGGTGAACACATTGGCCCGCACCACCTCCGCGACGCTACGTGAGGCACGGGTCGGGACGTCGTTGGTCTGACCCGCGGCGATCCGTGCGGCGACGTCGTCGGCGGACAGGCCTGCCGCCAGATCAAGGGTCATCTGGTGAAAGTCCCCATCCTGTCCTCGTCGTAGTACTCGAGCGTCAACTTCTCACCAGCGAACGTCGCCTTGGAAAGGCTTCCGGGAGGGAAGTTTTCGCTCGGGAAGCGGAACATGAACACATCGCCGTCCCAATGGGTGAGCTCCACGATGTCCGGGTGCGGGCCCAATGCGAGCGTGAGCTTGCCGTCTTTCTCCGCGACCACCGCGGGACCCCAGTAGCTGTTGCCGTAGCTGCCGACGTACGCGGCGGACGGCTTGGCCGGGGCCGGGCTGGGCGGCGGTGTCTTGCCCGCCAGTGTGCCGAACGGTTTGTCCATGTCGGCGAAGGCGTGGGCGTACAACGTGCGCCAGTCCTGGCGAACCTCGCCGAACTGGACCAGATCTGCGAACTCGGCGGTCAGGGTCTCCGGAATGCCCACCGGGGTGCCGTTGGTCAGCGCGACGATCGCGACATCGGCGGATGGAATGATCACGAAGTTCGTTGCGGCACCGAGATCGAAGGCACCGGAGTGGCTCAGCTGCACCCGCGCCGCTGAGGTGGTGCCTACGTTGAAACCGTATCCGTAGAAGCCGGAGCGCATCGCCGGTTCCGCCGGCGGACTCGACACGATCTGCGGGGACACCGCGGGCAACAGCGCGGCGGCATCGACGATCTGCTGGCCGTTGAACTTTCCGTCAGCCAGCATCATGGTCAGCCAGTGGGTGAGGTCGTTCACCGAGGAGCTGACGCCGCCGGCAGGTGCTTCGGGGTCGGCGTTGCGTTTGTAGAGCGGCTTGTATGCACCGTCGATGCGGATGTGCCCGACCGCCTTGTCTGCCCTGCCTTCGTAGTCGACGAACCGGGAGCTGGTCGACATCATGCCCAGCGGCCGGTACAACACCTGTTCGCTGAGGTCCTCCCAGGACTTGCCGGCCGACACAGCCACCGCCTCGGCGGCTGCGGTCAAACCGAAGTTGGTGTAGGCGTAGGAAATTCGGAAGGGCGCCAGCGGGAGCTGACGCAACCGATCCAGAATGTAGCGCCGGTCGTAGCCGAGATCCTCCAGCTGATCCCCCGCGTGGTCGGGCAACCCGGAACGGTGTGAATACAGGTCACCGACGGTGACCATCTTGGTGGCCGCCGGGTCCGACAACGCGAACCACGGCAACTTCTCGGTCACCGGGGTGTTCCAGTTGATGGCGTTCTGTCCGACCTGATGGGCGACGACGGTGGCACCGAGCGGCTTGGAGACCGACGCCAGCTGGAACACCGTGTCGGGATCCACCTTGTTGGCGGGGTCATCGGCGGGACGGTTGACGTCCTTGACGCCAAACCCCTTGGCATACACGGTCTTACCGGCGTGTACGACAGCCACAGACATCCCGGGGATACCCGAGGACTTCATCAGGTCCGCAGCGATCCCGTCGAGCTTGCCCACCGCGTTGTCAACGGCGTTGTCCGGTAGCGCCATGGCGGGCACCAGCGGCGGCGGCTGATCTGACAGTGACTTGGATGCTTGCGGTTTGGAGGCTGTACCGCTACATGCGGTGAGCGCCGCGACGAGGACGACTATCGCGGCGCGTGCTGCCAGAGCGGTCATGGCTTGCACCGTAGTGGGTCACAGCTCCCACCACCTGTCTATTGTCCCCGCCGCGCCAGCCACCACCCGGTCACCCGGTCTCGGCACCGCCGTCTGCACCCCGGCATCGTCGGCGGCCACCAGCATCCGCTCGACCGGCTCGGCCCACGGATGGGGAGCCAACCGGAAGGTGCACCAATGGATCGGGACCAACAGCCCGGCGTCGGCGACGTCGCGATGGGCGCGCACCGCCTCCTCGGGGTTCATGTGGATGTCCGGCCACGACTTGTTGTAGGCCCCGATCGGCATCAGTGTCAGGTCGAAGGGACCGTGCTCGGCACCGATGTCGGCGAAGCTTCGGGTGTAGCCGGTGTCGCCGCCGAAGTACGCGCGGTGCTGGGGACCGATGATCGCCCACGAGGACCACAGGGTGGTGTTGCGGGACAGGAACCGGCCGGAGAAGTGCCGCGCGGGCGTGCAGACCAGGGTGAGGTCCCCGATACGGGTCTGCTCGTTCCAGTCGAGTTCGATGATGCGCTGCGCCGGAATGCGCCACTGCCGCAGGTGTGCGCCGACGCCGAGTGGCACGACGAACGGGGCCCGTTGGGTGCGGGCCAGCGCGAGCACGGTGTCCATGTCGAGGTGGTCGTAGTGGTCGTGGCTGATCACGACGGCGTCCAGCGCAGGCAGGGCTTCCAGCGGGGCCGGCACCGGATGCAGCCGCTGCGGGCCGACGGTGCGCGACGGCGAGCAGCGCTCGCTCCACACCGGATCGGTAAGCACCCGGTAGCCGTCGATGTCCAGCAGCGCCGTCGAGTGGCCCAGCCACCTGACCGCGAGCGGCTCGGGGCGGGTCGCCGCCGGTTCGGCTAGTGGCACGGGCCGACCGGGGCGGCTGGCCGTGCGGCTGGAGAACATGTCGAACAGGACCAGACGGCTTTCCTCGGTGTCGAGCCGCAGCGCCGTGGCCGGCTCCAGGTTGTGAAACACACCCTCGCGGTAGTGGGGCGAGCCGTCGGCGACCGGCCGGATCTCGCCCGGCCCGGCGCCCAGCGATGCCGGTGCGTCGTTCAGGGCGCGCAGCAGCCAGCCACCGCCGGCCAGTGACGCTGTCCCAGCGGCCAGCCTCAGCGCCGCCTTGCCGGAGGGCAGGAGCGAAGCGACCCGGGGAAGGCCGAGCATGGGGCTACGCCCCCTTGAACTTGGCGGCGCGCTTCTCGATGCGCGCCACCTGGGCTTCGATGACGTCCTGGCTGCCCCACGCCTTCTCGAACAGCTCCTTGTGGGTTGGCCACTGCTCCTCGAACGCGCCGTCGTCGTTGAGCACCCGCTTGGACGCCTGCAGCGACAGCGGCGCCAGCCCGGCGATCTCTGTGGCCCAGGCCTGGGCGTCGGCCAGGTCGCCGAGCCGGTTGGCCATCCCGGTCATCAACGCGGTTTCGGCATCCAGCTTCTCCGCACCCAGCAGCATGCCTCGGGCGCGGCCGTAGCCGACCAGCGAGGACAACCGACGCACACTCCAGTTATCGAGTGCCAGACCGTATTTCGCGATCGGGAACTGAAAGTAGGCGCCGGGAGCGACCACGCGAAGGTCGCAGACCATGGCCAGCTGCACACCGGCACCGATCGCCGGGCCGTTGATCGCGGCGATGACCGGCATCGGCGCGGCGTCGATCGCCTTGTTCAGCGCGATGGCCTTGTCCGGGAAGTCGGCGGCGAACACGTCGCCGGAAAGATCTGCGCCTGCACAAAACACTGTGCCCTGGCCGGTCAGCACGATCACGCGAACGTCTTCGGCGGCGGCCTTCTCGACCGTCTCCCGCAGCGTGTCGACGAGTTCGGAGTTGAGCGCGTTGCGTCGTTCCGGACGCTGCAACTCGATGGTGGTCACATCCCCCACGCGGTTGATACCGATCATGGTTCGAGGGTACTGGCCGGATAATCTCGTCTCGTGAGCCGGATCGGGGCTGCCGAACTACGCGATGCCGCGCTGGACCCTGGTTCGTTCCGGAGCTGGGACAGTCCGCCGCTGGATGTCGGCGCAGACGACGCCTACACCCGTGACCTCGAGCAGGCCCGCGCAAAGACCGGTTTCGACGAGGCGGTGCTGACCGGTGAGGGCACCATCTTCGGTCGCAGGGTGGCCGTCGTGGCCTGCGAATTCGACTTCCTGGCCGGGTCCATCGGAGTGGCCGCGGCCGAACGCGTCACCGCGGCGATCGAACGCGCGACCGCCGAGAAGCTGCCGCTGCTGGCGTCGCCGAGCTCCGGCGGCACCCGCATGCAGGAGGGCACCGTCGCGTTCCTGCAGATGGTGAAGATTGCGGCGGCCGTCACCCAGCACAAGCAGAAGCACCTGCCCTACCTGGTGTACCTGCGGCACCCGACGACCGGCGGGGTGTTCGCGTCCTGGGGCTCACTGGGCCACATCACCGCCGCGCAGCCCGGTGCGTTGATCGGGTTCCTCGGGCCGCGCGTGTACGAACAGCTCTACGGCGAACCGTTCCCGCCCGGGGTGCAGACGGCGGAGAACCTGTTGCGGCACGGCGTAATTGACGCTGTCGTTGGCCTCGAGGCGCTGCGCCCGACGCTGGACCGCGCGCTGACCGTCATCACCGATGCACCGGGACCCCCGCCTGCACCGCTGCCCGACGAGCCGATCCCGGACGTGCCCGCGTGGGAATCCGTGATCGCATCACGCCGCCCGGACCGGCCCGGCGTGAGCTGGCTGCTGCGCGAGGGCGCCACCGACCCGGTGCTGTTGTCCGGTACCCACGGCGATGCGGCGACCACCGCGCTGGCGCTGGCCCGCTTCGGCGGCCAGCCGGCTGTCGTCGTCGGCCAGCAACGCGTGGTGGGCGGGCTGGTAAGCCCGGCCGCGCTCCGCGAGGCCCGTCGCGGCATGGCGCTGGCCGCCGGCCTGCGGCTGCCTCTGGTGCTGGTGATCGACACCGCCGGGCCCGCATTGTCGGCAGAGGCCGAACAGGACGGGCTGGCCGGTGAGATCGCTCGCTGCCTGTCCGATCTGGTCATGCTGGACACCCCGACGGTGTCCGTGTTGCTCGGTCAGGGCAGCGGTGGGCCCGCGCTGGCGATGGTTCCGGCCGACCGTGTGCTGGCCGCCCAGCACGGCTGGCTCGCGCCGCTGCCGCCCGAAGGCGCCAGCGCCATCGTGTTCCGCGACACCGACCACGCTCCGGAACTGGCGGCGGCACAGGGAATTAGGTCGGTCGACTTGTTGCGCAACGGCATCGTCGACGCGATAGTGCCCGAGCATCCCGACGCCGCCGACGAGCCGGTCGAGTTCGTGCGGAGGCTGGCATGGGCGATCGCCCGGGAGATCCACGCGCTTCGGGAAAGCCCGTCAGAGCAGCGCTATGCGGCGCGGCTGGCCCGCTATCGGCGTATCAAACTGCCCGGCTAGCGATTCGACGCGCGCAGGAACAGCTCTGCGGGCCGGCCGCCGGTGCGGGTGAGCAGGTGGCCGGTGGGCCGCAGCATCGGTTTCATCAGCCGCCGGAAGCCATCGCGCTGCAGCGGCAGGCCCGCGACCGCTTGATGCACCCGATGCAGGTCGCCGAGGGTGAACTGGCGCCCCAGCAGGTGGTCGGGATCCGGCTGCTCGGCGTAGCGGTCCCGCACTTCGCGCACCGCACGAGCGATGATCTCGGCGTGCCCGTACCCGAGCCGACCCGGGCGGGCCACCGAGACCAGCCGGGTGTCGCCGGGCCTGCGGGAATCGAGTCGGCGGATCGGCACGACTTCGACGTGCGCCACCGACAGCACCCAGCCCCGGCTGTCGCGAGCCGGGTCGTCGTAGACGTGCAGTTGGCGAGGCCGCAGTCCGCGCACATCGGCCTTGGCCTGCAGCGAGCGTTCGACCGCGTCGGCGAGCCGCTCACCGGTATGCAGAAAGGTTCCGGGCAGCGCCCACCCCGGGGTGTCGGTGCGGCGCACCTCCAATACCAGCAGCTCCGGGTCCGACGGATCGAGGGTGAGCAGCGCGGTGTCGACCGCCACGTGCGGGTGCGGATAGTCACCAAGAGAATGTTTCGTTGTGTCGCTGATTAACTCATCATTGCGTAAAGCCGTGCTCGGCGCACTCCAACAACGTGGTGACCTCATCGTCGGAAGTTTGGTGGAAGCTGTCATAGCCCTGGCCGACGGCGCTGAAATACCGTGGTGCGCCGGGACAGACGACTTCGTCGGCGTACGAGCCCAGTTCGACGATCGTGTCGGGGGAGCCGATCGGCGCGGCCAAAACCAATTTCGCAGGGCCCTGCGCCCGAGCCACCAGACACGCCGCCCGCGCGGTGGAGCCGGTGGCGAAGCCGTCGTCGACGATGATCACCACCCGACCGGCCGGCGGCTGCGGCGTCCGGTCGCCGCGGTAGCGTTCGACGCGGCGCTGGAGCTCCGCGCGCTGACCGGCCTCGACCTCGGCGATCTCGGCCTCGCTGACCGGGACATGCCGCAGCACGTTGTCGTTGATCACCCGCGCGCCGCCCTCTCCGATCGCGCCGAAGGCCAGCTCGGGTTGGCTGGGCACGCCGAGCTTGCGCACGACGAGCACGTCCAGCGGGGCATTGAGCGCCTTGGCGACCTCGAAGGCCACCGGCACGCCGCCCCGGGGCAGCCCGAGAACCAGGGCGTCGCGCCCGCGGTAGCTCAGTAGCCATTCGGCCAGCTGACGGCCCGCATCCGCCCTATCGGCGTAGCGCTGCATACCTTCGAGTATCGCCCCGCCTAGGCCAACGATTCCAGCCACGCGCGGTGCAGCGCGGCGTAGTGGCCGTGGGAGTCGATGAGCTCGGCGGGCGAGCCGTCCTCGACGATGCGGCCGTGCTCGAGCACCAACACCCGGTCGGCAATCTCAACGGTCGACAACCGGTGGGCGATGATCAGCGCTGTCCGGTCGGCCAGGACTGTCCGCAGCGCCCCCTGCACGAGCCGCTCGCTCGGGATGTCCAACGAGGAGGTCGCCTCGTCGAGGATCAGCACCGCCGGATCGGCGAGGAAAGCCCGCGCGAACGCGATCAGCTGCCGCTGCCCCGCCGACAGCCGTCCACCGCGGGTCGCGACGTCGGTGTCGTAGCCGTCGGGCAGCGCTTCGATGAACTCGTCGGCGCCCACCGCGGCCCCGGCCGCTCGCACTTCCGCCCCGGACGCCGACGGGCGGCCGAACCGGATGTTGTCGGCGACGGTCCCGGAGAACAGGAAGTTCTCCTGGGTGACCATCACGACGTGGCGGCGCAGGTCGCTCTGCGCGAAGTCCCGCAGGTCGACACCGTCGAGGGTGACTGCCCCGGAGGTCGGGTCGTAGAACCGGGCGATCAGCTTGGCGATCGTGGTCTTGCCCGCCCCGGTGGTGCCAACCAGTGCGACAGTCTGGCCCGCCGGCACGACGAGCGACAGCCCGGGCAGCACCGGCCGGTCCGGCACGTAGCTGAATTGCACATCGCGGAAGGCGATTTCGCCCCGGATCCGGTCCAGCTGCACCGGTGTGGGCGGGTCGGCGATGGCCGGTTTCACGGCCAGCACGCCGGCGAGCTTCTCCAGCGCCGACGACGCGGACTGGAAGGTGTTGAAGAACTGCGAGATCTCCTGCATCGGTTCGAAGAACATCCGCAGATAGAGCAGGAACGCCGCGAGCGTGCCGATCGTCATCTCGCCGTGCAGCACCCGGTAGCCGCCGTAGAGCAACACCACGCCGGTGGTGAGGTTGCCGACCAGCTTGACCGTGGGCATGAAGATCGCCAGCAGCCGGAAGGTCCGTTCGTTGTCAGCGCGGTACCGGTCTGCGACGTCGTCGAAGATCTCCTGATTGCGCGGCCCGCGGCGGTAGGCCTGCACTGCTTTGATGCCGGTCATCGTCTCCACGAACTGCACGATCACCAGCGCGGCACTCTCGCGCACCCGGCGGTAGGTCTTGGCCGACTCGGCCGAGAACCACCACACCAGCGCCACGAGAATCGGGAAGGCGGCCAGGCACATCAGGCCCAACTTCACGTCGAGGGTCACCAACAGAATGGCGGTGCCGAACAGCGTCAGCACCGCGGTGATCAGGCTGTCGAATCCGGTCTCCAGCATGTCCTGAATGGCGTCGACGTCGTTGGTCAGCCTGCTGACCACCCGCCCCGAGGTGTAGCGGTCGTGGAAGGCGACATCGAGGCGCTGAAAGTGCCGGAACACCCGGCGGCGCACTTCCAACAGCACGCTCTGGCCGATGCGGCCGGAGCGCTTCAAGAACGTCATCCGGCTGATCGCCTGGACGCACACCACACCGCACAGCACCGCGACGACGATGATGAGTTCGCGCGCTGAGTTCCCGGCCAGCAGCGGCGGGATGGCATGGTCGATGCCGCGCTGCACCAGAAGCGGAACCGACAGGCGCGCAGCGTTTTCCACGACGACGACCAGCGCCAGCAGACCGACCGTCATCTTGAAGGGGGCAAGCAGCGAGCCCAGCAGCGCGAGGGCCTCGCGGCGGCGGGGCCGGGCTTCGTCGATCGCTACGTCGTCGTCGGGCTCGTCGTCGAGTTGCCCGCGCCATTCGGTGGCGGTCATCGCTGACTGCCCTCCGACGCCGCGTAGTCGGCTCTGCGGCGCACGGCGCGTTCCTCGCAGGCCTCCTCATAGGCACGGCCGAGGCGCCGGCGCTCGTCGTCGTCCTCCCAGTCACACCGCACCTCGCAGCCGTCGTCGAGCTCGTCGTCGGCGGCCAGCAGGAAGCGATAGCGCGGCACTCCTGCCAGGAGTTCGGCGTGGGTGCCGATGTGGGTGATGGTGCCCGCACCGTCGACCGTGTCGAGCAGCGCGACCTTGTCGGCCAGCAGAACCGTCGACGCGCGGTGGGCGACCACCACCGCTGTGACACCCGACAGCACCCGGCCCAGCGCTTCGGTGACCGTGGCCTCGGTGTGCACGTCGAGTGCGGACAGGGTGTCGTCGAGCACCAAGACCCGTGGCGCTGCCAGGATCGCGCGGGCCAGCGAAAGTCGTTGCCGCTGACCTCCGGACAGGCTCATGCCCTGTTCGCCGATGCGGGTCTGCAAGCCGTACGGCAGGTCGTAGACGAACTGGGCGGCGGCAACTTCGACAGCACTGCGCAGCTCGTCGTCGCTAGCGTCCGGGCGACCCAGCCGGAGGTTCTCGGCCACCGACATCGAGAACAGCGTCGGGTCCTCGAAAGCGGTGGCGACGGTGGTGCGCAGCGCGTTCAAGCTCAGGTCGCGAATATCGGTGCCGTCGATGCGGATCGCGCCTTCGGTGACGTCGTAGAGCCGGGGCAGCAAGCCGGCGAGCACGGACTTGCCCGATCCGGTCGCACCAACCAGGGCCAGCGTCTCCCCCGGTTCGACGGTGATGCTGACGTGCCGCAGCGCGAAGGTGTCCGAGTCCGGAAAGCGGAAACCCACATCGTCGAGCTCCAACCGCCCGCCACGCGGGGCCTGCGTGCGGGGCCCGTCGGTGATCTCGCGGGGCGCGTCGAAGATCTCGGCGATCCGGTTGGCCGCCGTCATCGCCTCCTGGGTCATCGACAGCAGGAAGCCGAGCGACGCTATCGGCCACACCAGCGAGAGCATCATCGTGATGAATGCGACGAGTGTGCCCATGGTGACCAGGCCGTGCCCGGCGGCGTACGCGCCGAAGCCGAGCACGATGATCAGCGTGATGTTGGGGATCACCTCGAGCAGCGTCCAGAACTTCGCCGACACCGCGACCTTTTGGATCTGCGTGTCGTACAACGTGCTGGCCTGTTCGTCGAAGCGGTCGAAGACGTAGTCCTCGCGACCGAACGATTTCACCGCCCGCAGGCCCAACGCAGACTCCTCGACGTGGGTGGCGACGTGGCCGGCCTGATCTTGGGCCTGCCGGGCCAGCCGGGTGAACCTGCGCTCGAAATGCAGCACGATCAGGGTGATCGGCGCGATCGACACCAGCACCACCACACCGAGCGGCCAGTACATCGCCAGCAGGATGATCGTGACGACGGTGATCTGCAGGATGTTGAGAATGAGGAATACCAGACCGAACGATAGCAGTCGTCGAATCACATTGAGGTCGTTCATGATTCGCGACAGCAGCTGGCCCGACTGCCAGCGGCCGTGAAACGACATCGGCAGAATCTGCAGCCGGGCGTAGAGATCCTTGCGGATGTCGGCCTCCACGCCCATGGTGGCGCGGGAGACCAGCCAGCGGCGGATGAACCACAGCACCGCCTCGGTGATGCCCACTGCCATCGCGGCGGCGCCGACCACCCACAGGCCTCGCTGATCCTGATGGCGGACCGGTCCGTCGATCACGGCCTTGGTCATCAACGGGATAGCGACGGTGGCCGCCAGGCTGGTGATCGCGACGATGACCATCGCGATCCAGCGCACCCGGTACGGCATCAGATAGGGCAGCAACCGGAACAGATCGGAGGCGGCCCTCGGGTCTTTGCGCGGCGCGGCGATGGCCGGCTCCGACACGATTTCGGAAGTCACCTCGTCCACCCCATCAAATCTCGGTACCGATCACCGCTGAACATATGCGGCACATACGACACAACTCCCCCACATTCGATGATTCCACGCACCGCAATCGGTTATCGGACACACCACTGGCACCGTAGGACCTCAACAAGGATTGAGGTCAAATCCTTCCGGCGCAGGTCATCCCCCAAAGATGTCGCCGGGCCGGCTCGCATTACCCCCGCTGAACCGCCGCTTCGCGCATCTGTCCGAGAACTCGGTTGACCACCTTCGCCGCCAACCACAACGCCACCTGATCGTCTTCGGACACCCCGGGCAACAGGTCGGCGATCCGCTGTCGCCGGAGGCTTGCGCGGGCTTCCCAGTTCTGTTCGCCGGCCTTCCCGAGCATGACGAGCGACGCCCGACCATCGTCTGGATCGCTGCAGCGTTCCACGAGTCCCTGCCGCTCCATCCGCTGCACCAGCTGCGTCATTCCCGACTGGCTCGATCCTTCCGCCGCGGCCAGCGCCGTCAGCCGCATCGGCCCCTCGCGATGCAGTCGATTCAAAACCAGCGCGGCACTCGCACCGAGGTCTGCGCGGTCGATCAGATAGCGCCACATCATGTCCGTACCGAGCGCGATCATCTCGGAGATGGCGTCCACCCCGCCGGCGATCTCAGCTTCCATACCCAATTTATATCACTTAACTAATTTATTCGGAATAAATCGCGACGATGTAGCGTTTGGCAACTGCGGCAGTCAGGGACCCACGATCAGCACTTATCTGTTGTCGCAAGCGCACAGCAACAGTGCAGGCGGCGTGATTACCGGTTGAACAATCTATCCTATATGGGATATAACTTCTCGAAGGTCCAGGCCAAGCGGGAGGCGACGAGTGGGTCAACCTGTCAGAACCTGGCGCCCGAGCGCCCGAACCATCCTGGCTGGAGCCTGGCTGCCCCTGGTGGTCGTGGTCGCCCTCGGCGTAGGCGCCTTGTGCATGGTCAAGGTGCATCAATCGTCAGCCCCCGGACCGATTCTGGCCGTCAGTCCTCCGCAGGCTCCCGAGGAGTTCACCCCAAAACGACTCACCTATGAGGTGTTCGGTGACGTGGGAAATGGCGGCATGTTGTCCTACATCGACATCGATGGCCATCCCCACACAGTGGATCTGACCGATCTGCCGTGGTCGCACACCGAAACCACGACTCTGACTGTGGTGTCAGGCAGCATCTCGGTGCAGGTGCACGGCGGCACGGTCGGTTGCCGGATGTTGGTCAATGATGTTGTGCGCGATGAACAATCAGCGACTCGCGAGGACGCCGACGTTACCTGCCGGGTGAAGTCGGCGTGAGCGCACATCAGGCGAAGCGGCCGTTCGTCCCGAGAATGGTTCGGCTGCTTGCCATTCCAATCATCATCTTCTGGGCTCTCGTCGCGGTGACGACGAACACCTTCGTGCCGAAGGTGGAGGACGTGGCCACTGAGCTCGCCGGGCCGGAGATTCCGATATATGCGCCCTCGCAGGTGGCGCTGCTGCGCATCGGTGACAAATTTCAGGAATCCAACTCCACCAGTTTGACGATGGTGGTGCTGGAAGCCGACCGGCCGCTCGACGACCGGGACCACCAGTACTACGACGAGTTGGTACGCAGACTCAGAAATGACGCCCAGCACGTGCAGTACGTGATGGATCTGTGGGGTAAGCCGATCACCGCGGCCGGCGCCCAGAGCCTCGACGGAAAAGCCACCTACGTGCTGCTGCGGCTGGCCGGAAACGTCGGCCAGATCCAAGCGAATCGGTCCGTGGAGTCCGTCCGTGACATCGTCGGCAAAGACCCTCCGCCGCAAGGGCTGAAGGTCTATGTGAGCGGCTCGGCGCCGATGGCGTCCGACACCCTGGCGATCGCGAACGCGAGCCTGAACAACATCACGATCGTCACCGTCATCCTGATCTTCGTCATGCTGCTGCTGGTGTACCGCTCGCTGACGAACGTGGCGGTGCCCATGTACAGCGTGCTTTTCCAGATTCTCATCGCCAAGGGGGTCGTATCCACGCTGGGGCACTACGGGTTCATTCCGATGTCGTCGTTCGCGGTGAACATCGTCGTGTCATTGACGCTGGGCGCCGGCACCGACTACGGCATTTTCCTGCTGGGCCGCTACCACGAGGCCAGACAGCTCGGCGAGTCCCGAGAAGAGGCGTACTACACCGCCTATCGCGGCGTGGCCCCGATCATCATCGGGTCAGGGCTGACGATCGCCGGCTCGTGCTTCTGCCTCAGCTTTGCGCGGCTGGACTACTTCCACACCATGGGCCCCGCAGTCGCCATCAGCATGCTGTTCACCATCGCCGCCGCACTGACGTTGGCTCCGGCACTGCTGACCCTGGGAACCCTGTTCGGTCTCTTCGACCCCAAGCAGGCCGCACGCGGGCGCGTGTACCGCCGCATCGGGGCAAGCGTGGTGCGATGGCCGGTGCCGATCCTCGCGGCCAGTACAGCCGTGGTCTTCCTCGGGGCGATCTTCGTCCCCAGCTATCGGGTCAGTTACGACGACCGGGCCTACCAACCGGTCACCGGCGCAGCGAACCAGGGATTCACGGCCTCGGACCGACATTTCCCGCCAAGCAAATTGTTCACCGAGATGATGATGATCGAGTCCGACCACGACATGCGCAACTCGGCGGACTTCATCTCACTCGACCGGGTTGCCAAGGAACTGGTTCGTCTGCCGGGAGTCGCGATGGTGCAGAGCATCACCCGACCCCTGGGCCGGCCACTGGACCACGCCAACGTCCCCTACCTGTTCACCGTCCAGGGCGGCGCGGCCGGACAACAGCTGCCGTTCAACGAACACCAGAACGACAACACCGACCAGCAGGCACGGATCCAGGCCGACACGGTGGCGACACTCGGAAAGACCATCGACCTCACCCAGAAGTTGGCCGACGATCTGCACACGACCGTGCTCACGTTCGAGAATCTGCAGCAGGTCACCGACGAGATCAACCAAAACATCTCCAATCTCGACGACTTCATTCGGCCCCTGAAAAACTATTTCTATTGGGAGCCACACTGTTTCGATATTCCGATCTGCTTCGCCTTTCGGTCGTTGTTTGACGGGCTAGACGGCATCGACGCGCTCGACGCGCAAATTCACAACGCCGTCACCGACTTCCAGGCGGTCGATGCCCTGATGCCGCAGATGGTCGCGCAGCTGAAAATCACGCGCGACGAGACTCAACAGCTACAGGCCATCGTCGTAGACTCCTACGGGCCAGCACATCTGCAGGCGACCCAGACCGACCAGACCTTCGACGATCAGATCAACGTCGGCAACGACTTCGACAAGTCCCGCAGCGACGATTACTTCTACATGCCCAGAGAAGCCTTCGACAACGAAGACGTCAAAACCGGTATGCAGCTGATGATGTCACCAGACGGTAAGGCCGCGCGGTTCGTCATCACCCACGAGGGCAACGCGATGGCACCGGAGGGCATCGATCACGTCGATGCCTTCCCCGACGCGGTGAAAGCGGCGCTGAAGGAGACATCGCTGGCCGGGTCGAAGATCTACATCGGCGGCGCCGCGTCGAACAACAAAGACATCAAGGAGTACGCCGCATCCGACCTGAAGATCGTGGCGATCGCCGCGTTCGTGCTGATCTTCCTCATCATGCTGGTGCTGACGCGGAGCCTGATGGCGGCGATCGTCATTCCCGGCACTGTCGCGTTCTCGTTCGCCGGGGCATTCGGCTTGTCGATCATGTTGTGGCAGCACCTGATCGGACTTCATTTGCACTGGCTGGTGCTACCGATCACGTTCGTCATCCTCGTTGCGGTCGGGTCGGACTACAACCTGCTGCTGATCGCGCGGGTCAAGGAAGAGATCGGTGTGGGCTATCAGACCACCGGATTGCACACCGGATTGATCCGCGCCCTCGGCAGTACCGGAGGTGTGGTGACGTCGGCCGGCCTGGTGTTCGCGTTCACCATGCTGGCGATGCTCGCGAGCGATCTGAGGACGATCGCCCAGGTGGGGACCACGGTCTGCATCGGTCTTCTCCTGGACACGCTGATCGTGCGGTCGTTCATAGTGCCCTCGCTCATCAGGCTTCTCGGGCCGTGGTTCTGGTGGCCGACACTGGTGCGGGCACGACCGCTGCCCCAGCTGAGGCCGGCGGACTTCGCGGGGGTGGCCCGATGAGCTTGAGCACGCACACCAGCGGCCTGGGCCTGTGGGGGTTGTTGATGCTCGTCGCACTCGGATTCGAGGTGGTCTTCGCCGGCCTGGCGTCCATCTACGTCCGGCGGCTGCTGCGCTTGCCCAACCTCCCCCTCGCCGACGGACTGAACAGTTATCAGGCGGCGCTACGCAAACTGCGCAAGAACGAGCCCATGTCTCGAGACGAATGGAACCTCGCTGAGCGCATCATCGACATCCGCCGGTCCCCGCTGGCGTACTCAGTACCCGCCGCGTTCATGACGATGGGGATCTTCTTCGTGTTCGGCAGCCTGGAATACCTGCACGGCCACACCCCGTCGGAACGCACCTTCCTCGGCGTGATTCCGATGTTCACCGCAGCCAATCTCATCATCCAGATGCGCAAGAGTGCCCGGCTGAAGAAACGGTTGCCGCGGGCCACCGTCACCGAGGTCGACGCGTTGCTCCAGACCTCGACGTGACCCCAGCCTGACAGGAACCCGTAAGGTCTGGTTCTCCATGATGGAGGGGTGGCACCTTCGATGGCGCGGGTTACCGCTTCACCCCGGCCGGATCAGGCGTAATCGTTGCACCACTACATCTTCGAGCTGTCCCTGATCAGTGGGTGGGTACCGGCCGCGGTGCAGGTGATCGCCGTGGTGGCCGTGGCGGGCGCTGTCGGGTGGCGATCGGATCTCTGGAACACGCGCTGGCTGCCGTGGCACCTCGGAAGCGGTGTCGTGTTGGCCGGGGTGGCGCACTGGTACATCGGGTCGATCGGTGTGGCCGGCGATTCAGCGCCGTGGCGGTTGTGGCTGTGGATTGGGCTGACCGGACTGGCCGTCAGTGTGTTGGTGACGGGCTGGCTCAACCGGCAGTGGTGGCGCCGTGGTGTGTCGGCGCTGGCTGTGCCGCTGTGCCTGCTGTGCGCCGCACTCGCGCTCAACGCGTGGGTCGGCTACTTCCCGACGGTGAACGTGGTCTGGAACCAGCTGACCCGGGCCCCGGTGCCCAACCAGACCGACCGGGTCGCCGTCACCGCCATGCAGGTCGCCGGCGACCGGCCCGCAAAAGGCGTCGTCGTGCCGGTGACGATCCCCGCCGAGGCGTCGAAGTTCACACATCGTGGCGAGCTGGTGTACCTGCCGCCGGCGTGGTTCGCCCACAATCCGCCACCACGGCTGCCGGTGGTGATGATGATCGGCGCAGCCCTGAATACCCCGGCTGACTGGCTGCGTGCCGGCAATGCGATCACCACCGTCGACGACTTCGCCGCTGCGCATAACGGCAACGCACCAGTGCTGGTCTTCGTCGATGCCACCGGTGCGTTCAACAACGACACCGAATGCGTCAATGGCAGCCGCGGCAAGGCCGCCGACCACCTGACCAAAGACGTGGTGCCCTTCATGGTCACCGACTTCGGGGTCAGCGCCGACCGCGCCAACTGGGGGATCCTCGGCTGGTCGATGGGTGGCACATGTGCGGTCGACCTGACCGTCATGCATCCAGAACTGTTCAGCGCCTTCGTCGACATCGCCGGCGATCTCGGGCCCAACACCGGCAACAAAGCCCAGACCATCTCCCGGCTGTTCGGTGGCAACGCCGACGCCTGGGCCGCCTTTGATCCGACGACGGTCATCACCCGGCACGGGCCGTACACCGGTGTGTCGGCGATATTCGACATGGCCAGCAACCCACAAAACGGCCGCCGCCCTGATCTGGTCGGAAATCCCGAGGGGCAGGATGTCGCTATAAAAACGCTGTCCGCCCTGGCCTCCACGCACGGTATCCAGTGCGGGATGCTGACGCAGCCGGGCAAACACGACTGGCCCTTCGCGGCCCAGGCCTTCTCGGCCACACTGCCGTGGTTAGCGGGACAACTCGGTACCCCGGGCGTGCCCGCCGTCCCGTTGCCTCAACCGGTATTGTCGCGGGCGGCCAACCCCGCACCAGCCACCGTCAACACCGTCGCGGGCGGACGGTAGCTGCCGACTCAAGTTATGGCCGAGCCTGTCTTAGCCTTCCAGGCTTCCCCGCTGAACCCTGAATCGACACCGAGCGCCACCGCCAGTTCCAGGATTGTTCGGGGTTCGTCGAGCCGGTCGCCGTAGAGCTCACGCAGCTGTGTCATCCGGTAGCGGACCGTCTGAGCGTGCACGAACAGATCTGCCGCGACCGCCTCACGGTGGCCGCGGTGCAAGACCCAGGATCGCAGCGTTTCGGTGAGCCGTTCTGCGGTGGTCGAGCGAAGCCCCGCCAGGGGTGCCAGAACTTGACGGCGCAGATCCTCGGCGGCGCCGCGGTCGGCGGTCAGCACCAGCTCCACCAAGAAGTCATCGGTGTCAATGACCTCGCGGCCCGACGGCACCGGCAGCTCGCGCGCCCGCAGTGCCCGTCGGTACGACGATTGCACCGCATGCCACGGCCGGGCCGGCCCGATGAGCGCGCGTCTGCCCTGTAACGCCGACGGCAGCTGACTGCGGGCTCGGCCGTCCACGTCCGGGACCAGCAGGACGGCCAGCGCCTCGCTGGGGTCGACCTCGGGTAGATCCTCACTCAGTTGGAGGGTGGATTGACCGAAACGTGCTGCCAACCCGCGAGTGTGGCTCTGCGCCATCAACACCGCCGTGAAGGTGGCCGGTGGGCGCCAGTCGGCCTGCTCGGCGCTGGCCAGCAGCGTCTCGGTTGGTTCACCGGTGAGCAGCTGGCGAGTGAGCCGCTCGAGATACCTTTGCCTCACCCGGCCTGTGGTGGCCAGCTCATCGGCATGCCCGGCCACGCTCGACGCCGACAGTTCGTCGATGAACGCGAACACCAGCCCGGCGAACCGGGCCACGATATCGGCGCTGACCTCCGCCGCCACCGCGGTGGCCGACAGCTCACGCCAGGCCTCACGGGCGCCGACGCGGTAGGCCGACAGCAGCGCGTCCATCGATCGGCCCTGGCGGGCCTCTCCGCGTCCCAACTCGTATGCGCCGTCGAGCGCGGGCGACAACGTCGAGGCGGGATCAGAACCCTGAGCCCCTACCGCCAGCCGCAGGAACGCGCCGAGCGACATCTGTACGGCGTTCTCGATGGTCTGGCCCATCCGCCCACCGAAGGCATCGGCGTAGCTGGGCACCTCTGCGGTCACGGCACTCACCGTGCGTTCGGCCATGCGGGGCAGCACTGCCTGCAGCGACTGAGCGACATCATCGGTCAGGTCAAGACCGGTGAAACCAGAAGCGGAATCTGACAAATCTATTCCTCACGAACAATTTCATCACTGAAAATCACGCCTAGCAGCCAAGACTTTATACCGGGTCATCAGCCAGAGTAAGAGGATGACAACAACAGCACCCCGGCCCACGGTTGTTGGCGCGCTGCGTGCTCAAGCGTTCAAGCTTGCCGAACGGGTGACCACCCCGCTGCTTCCCGCCGACTACCTCGACGTCATCGACCCGCTGCGGTCCGCGAACAACCTGCGCGGACGCATCGTCGCCATCCATCCCGAGACCCGCGATGCGGCCAGCGTCGTCATCAAGCCCGGACGCGCCTGGCGCACCCACGTGCCCGGCCAGTACATCCGGATCGGTGTTGACGTCGACGGGGTGCGGCAATGGCGGGCCTACTCATTGACCTCGCCTACCGACCGACCCGACGGCCACATCGCGATCACCGTCAAGGCGATCCCCGGTGGTGTCGTCAGCAACTACATGGTCCGCCGAGCCACCGTGGGCACCGTCGTTCAGTTGGACCAGGCCAGCGGCGACTTCACTCTGGGCGACGCTCAACCAGGCCAGATCCTCTTCGTCACCGCCGGCAGCGGCATCACTCCGGTGATGGGCATGCTGCGCAACATGGCGGACGGGAATTCCGACGTTGTGGTGGTGCACTCCGCGCCGACCTGTGACGACGTCATCTTCGGCGGTGAACTCCGGATGATGGCCAAACAAGGTCGAATTCGTCTGGTGGAGAGACACACCGACAAAGACGGCATGCTCGATGTGGCGGAACTGAGCCAGCTGGTCGACGACGTCGCCGAGCGGCACACCTGGGCGTGTGGTCCCGCCGGGATGCTCGATGCGCTGCAGTCCCGTTGGGGCGCCGACGGCATCGCCGATCGGCTGCACGTCGAGCGGTTCCGGCCGACGGTCATCGCCGCCGGTGAGGGTGGCACCGTCACGTTCACGAAGTCGGCGACCGTCATCGACGCCGATGGCTCGCAGACACTGCTCGACGCCGGTGAGGCCGCGGGCGTCCTCATGCCGTCGGGGTGCCGGATGGGGATCTGCTTCGGCTGCGTCGTCCCGCTACGCCAAGGCGCGGTACGCGACCTGCGATCGGGCGACCTGACCATCGCCACCCCCGGCGACGACGTCGCCATCCAGACCTGCGTGTCCGCCGCGGCGGGCGCCTGCGACATCGAACTCTGATTCCCCTACAACTCTGATACCAGGAGACCGAGATGACTGCTCTGCAACGCAAGCACGACAACCCGATCGCACACCTCACCGACGAAGACGTCGAGAACATCGGCGCCGAACTCGATGCCATCCGCGCCGAAGTCATCGCCAGCCGTGGCGAGCGCGATGCCACCTACATCCGTAACGTCATCGACGGGCAACGCAAGCTCGAACTCAGCAGCCGCGCGTTGCTGCTGTTCTCGCTGTTCCCGCCCGCCTGGATCGCCGGAACCGCCGGGCTCGCCATCTCAAAGATCATCGAGAACATGGAGATCGGCCACAACGTCATGCACGGTCAGTGGGACTGGATGCGCGACAACAAGATCCACTCGACCACCTGGGAATGGGACAGCGCCTCTCCGTCGGAAATGTGGAAGCACTCGCACAACGAGCTGCACCACACCTACACCAACGTGCTGGGTAAAGACCAGGACCTGGGTTACGGCATCATGCGCGTCGATGAAGACCAACGCTGGAAGATGTTCTATCTGGCGCAGCCGCTGACCAACGTCATCAACGCCTGCATCTTCCAGTACGGCATCGCGGGCTATGACCTGCAGATCGGCAGATTCTTGAAGGGCAAAACCGACAAGGACGTCTTCGCCCGTCAAGCCAAGGCCGTCGTCAAAAAGATCGGCCGGCAGATGCGCAAGGACTACGTGCTACACCCGTTGATGTCCGGCCTGTCAGCGCCCACGACGTTCACCGCCAACCTCACCGCCAACCTGATCCGCAACCTGTGGACTCACTCGGTCATCATGTGCGGCCACTTCCCCGAAGGTGTGCAGACCTACGAGAAGACATCGATCGACGGCGAAACCCGCGGACAGTGGTACCTGCGCCAGATGCTCGGCTCAGCCAACATCTCCGGCAGCCCGCGGATGCACTTCATGACCGGCAATCTGTCGTTCCAAATCGAGCACCACCTCTTCCCGGATCTGCCTAGCAACCGGTACCAGGAAATCGCGCCGAAGGTTCAGGAACTCTTCGAGCGCTACGGGCTCGACTACGTCAGCGGCCCCCTACCCAAACAGGTCGCCTCGGCGTGGAAGAAGGTGTTCCGCCTCTCGCTGCCCAACGACTTCGCACGCAACGCGACCTCGATGATCAGCCCGATCAACGTCACCCGCGCGGTGTTCGGCAAGCCGGTGTCCAAGCAGGCCAACGAGGCTGCCGCCTGAGCGGCCCTGGTCCCATAGGTAGCCTCACTCGTCGCGTACGCCGATCCGCTTTCACGCCAACAAGATTCATGATCACGTGCGTGGACGAACAAGTACGCGCCGAGCGCCGCCGCGCCGAGCAGCACGGCCATCGCAGGCTCACCGACGAGCACGAGTGTCACGCCGCACTGAGTCGGTTTCTCAACGGCCTTGCGCTCACAGTTTCCCTGAAGCCACCGCGGGTAGCCTCCACTTAAACGTTCGGCAACTGCGGAATGGATTCGAGTAGGGGCACAGATGAACATCGTTGATGGCGTGGTTCGCGGCGCTGGGCGCGCTGCAGGTGCGGTGACTGCAACTGCCGGCGCGGCGGGCGGGGCGTTGATCAACGGCGTCATCGGCGGGGTCCGCGGCGGGGTCGAAGGGGCACGAGACGGCGTCCGCACCGGTAGCCATTCGACGTCGGCGGCGGCGCTGACTCTCGGTCTGCTCGGTGCGGCCGGGGTGGTCGACTGGCCCTTGCTGCTCGGTATCGGCGGGACAGCCCTGGTGATACAACGACTCCGGCCAAACGGAAATCCCGCCCCGGACACCGCGAGTTCGTCGACGCCTGCAGTCAAGGCCACCCCGGCGACGACGGCCGGGCCGGTCAAGAATCGGGCTGCCGTCAAGAAGGTGGCAGCCAAGAAGGCCACGGCATCAACCCCGAAGTCGCCGTCGCGCAACAGTGCGGCACGCCCGCGGCGTGCCCCGGCCAAGCCTCGTTAGGCCCGTCATTGCTGAATCTGCGCCGCACCCTGGTGGCCGCTATCACTGTGCCCGCCTCCGTCGCAGTGGGCGGCGTACGTACGGCGAATAGTGTTGCCGGGGTAGCTGTCTCGGCGGTAACGTCGGCTACCGTGAGGGCCGCTGACCTCGCGGCCGTGTCCGCACCGAAGGTGGCCGATGTCGCGGCAGAAATGGTCGGTGCCCACCGGCGGCGAAGCTGGCGAAGGGAGAACCGGTGCTGGATCGAGGTACGCGGACTTGACGACGCTGACACCGGCCCGGCCGTCGCCGGCGCTGTTCTAGCCGCGTTGCGGGCCCACCCCGGGGTGGCGTCGGCCGACATCAACGTACCGCTGGCTCGGGTCGTCATACATCTGCATGCGGTGGCACCGCCGACGCGGGAGTTGTTCGACCTTCTGGATAACGCTGAAAGCACTGTGCGCCAGCCTGTCCCGCGCCACACATCGACCGATCTGCCTGGCGACGGGGTGGACTTGGCTGTCGCCCTCACCGCGGCGGCCCTCAACGCTGCTGGCTTAGGAGTGGCGTTGGCGGGGCGGGTGCTGTGGATCCCGCGGCTACCGAGCTCGCTGTCGGCGGCGGTCACCGTGGTCGACTACCAGCCGCGGTTGCGTCGACTCATCGAAGACCAACTCGGGGCGACCACAACCGACGCCGTGCTGGGGCTCGCGACTGCCACTGCCCACACCCTTACCCAAGCGACCACTTCGTTGGCGGTGGATCTGCTGGTGCAGCTGACCAAAGCCGCTGCCGCGCAAGCAGCGGCGACAGCGTGGCGACACCATGAGCCCGCCCTGGCTCCGCAGGCTGCCTGCCCGACGCCAGCCGAGACACCGGCGCGGCCGTGCCCGGTGCCGCCCGGCCCCATCGAGCGCCACGCCGACCGCGCCGGACTTGTGCAAGCCCTCGGCGCGACCGCGCTCGGCGCCCTCACCGCCAGTCTCGATACGGCCGCGGTCGCGGCGGCGGTCGCAGCTCCCAAGGCGGCTCGCACGTGTCGAGAATCCTTCGCCAACACAGTGAGCCGAGACCTGGCCCGCCGACACGCAGTGCTGCCGTTGGCCCCCGAGGCGTTTCGTCGGTTGGATCGCGTCGATGCCATCGTGATCGATCCTCGCGCGCTGGCTGCGACGCAACTCTGCATCGGAGCAATCCGCGGTATCACCGATGCGCAACGGGCGCACGTATGGGAGCAAGCCCAGGACGAGCTCGCCCGCGGCAATCTGCGCCTCGGCTGGCAGCCCGCCGGAATCGGCGAAGTGCTGATTCGTCATGCGCATCATCCGCTGGCCGCCGCGCTGATCACCGAAGCACGCCGCGCCGACGCCGAGGTGGTGTCGGTGGATGTTGAGGACCTCGGCGACCTACGGTCCGGCTTCGACGTTTTACACGCGGTTGCCCCGGACATCGATACTGCGCTCGGCGCCGCCGTCACCTCGCTGCAAGAACAGGGGCGCACGGTCGCTGTCATCTCCTCGTCTGCGGGCACAGCGCTGGCCGCGGCCGACGTGTCGATCGGCCTTCTCAGCCCCGGCATCGCGCCGCCCTGGCAGGCACAGCTGCTGGCAGATGACGTGGCAGCGGTGTGGCAGCTCATCCACGCCCTGCCGGCGGCTCGACAGGCCAGCCGGCGCGGCGTCGAACTCGCCACCGGCGCATCGGCATTGGGAGCTCTGTTGATGATCCCCGGGGTGCGGGGTCGCGGACCGGGACCCGTCGCCGCCGGGGCGGCCGCCGGGATATGGACCGGCTACCGCCTGGCCCGCTCCACCGTGGGCACACCGCTGCCACCGCCGGTCGACCTCCGCGAGTGGCATGCCATGTCCGGTGCCCAAGTGCGCCGACTCCTGCCGCCGCGCCCTGACGTCGAACGCAAACGGCCGTCTCGGCTGTCGTCAGTGGCGGAGACCTCGGGTGCTGTTGTGCGACGGATAGCCGCGCCGGTGGTCACTGCGGCCGGTGATTTCACCATGGCGATGCGTGCAGAGCTGGCTGATCCCTTGACCCCGGTACTAGCGGTCGGCGCCGCGGCCAGCGCCATTCTCGGATCACCGGTTGACGCCGCGTTGGTGGGCTCGGTGCTCGTCGGCAACGCCGCCCTGGCCGCCACCCAGCAGATGCGCGCCGAGCGGCTACTGAAACGGCTACTGGCCGTGCATGATCCGCCGGCTCGTCGGCTCGTCGAGGTACCGGGTAAGCCGCCAACGGCGATAACCGTCGCGGCCGCCATGCTGCGCCCCGGTGATGTCATCGAGGTACGTCCTGGCGAGGTCGTGCCCGCCGATGCCAGACTCACTCAGGGTGCCGACCTCGAAGTCGACGAGTCCTCGTTAACCGGGGAATCGCTGCCGGTAGCCAAGCAAACACAGGCCACTCCCGCGGTCCCCCTTGGTGATCGCGCCTGCATGCTGCACGCCGGAAGCACGGTCGTCGCGGGCACCGCGATCGGAATCGTCACTGCCGTCGGGCCCGCTACCGCCGCGCGGCGGGCCGGCAGATACAGCCGGCACGGTGATTCCGTGGTCGGACTCCAATCGCAGCTGCGCGCACTGACCGACAAAGCGTGGCCGCTCAGTCTGGCCGGCGGTGCGGTGGTCACCGGGTTGGGCATGTTGCGGATGACCGGTTTGCGCCAGGCCGTCAGCAGCGGTGTCGCCATCAGCGTTGCCGCTGTGCCAGAGGGCTTGCCCTTGGTCGCCACCCTGGCCCAGCAAGCCTCGGCGCGCCGCCTGAGCCGCGCCGGTGCGCTGGTACGCAGTCCACGGTCGGTGGAAGCCCTCGGTCGAGTGGACACAGTCTGTTTCGACAAAACCGGCACTCTCAGCGAGAACCGCCTACGCGTCACCGAGGTCACCACCGCGGCTGGGGTCACGCAGGCAGAGGTGCTCACCGCGGCCGGACGGGCGACACCCCCGGCCACCGGCGAGCGTCACGAGCACGCCACCGATGCCGCCGTCGTGGCCGCCAGCTCCGCGACGTCGGCCGGCACTGAGACTGGTTCGGTGAGCGCCTGCCTGCCGTTCAGGTCCGGCAGACCGTTTTCAGCCACCTTGATCGACAATCACCTCTACATCAAAGGCGCGCCCGAGACGGTCCTGCAGGCGAGCGCTGTCGCTGACCCCCAGATCGCCACCGCCCTCGAAGAATTGGCTGTTCGCGGCCTCCGGGTTATCGCCGTGGCACGGCGACAGCTCTCGCCGACCCAGGTACGGGCGGCCACCGACGACACCGAGGTGTTCACCGCACTGTGTAGCGCCGAACTGGACGTGTTGGGCCTACTCGGGCTGGCCGACACGCCGCGCACCGAGGCCGCCGACCTGCTGAGCGCGCTGACCGCGCAGAACATCGGCATCCGGCTGATCACCGGTGATCACCCCGTCACCGCCGCGGCCATCGCCACCGAACTCGGCCTCACCGAGGCCCAGGGCCAGGTCGTAACCGGCGCCGAATGGGAGGCGATGCCCCGACGCGCCCAGGAACGCGCCGTCACCGATTGCCGAGTGTTCGCCCGGATGGCCCCCGAACACAAGGTCCAGATCGTGGAGACGCTCGAACGCATCGGCCATGTGTGCGCCATGGTCGGTGACGGCGCCAACGACGCCGCCGCCATCAGGGCGGCCACCGTAGGCGTCGGAGTCGCCGCCGCCGGCAGCGACCCGGCACGCACTGCCGCCGACGTCATGCTCCTCGACGGCCAAATCAGCGCTCTCCTCTATGGTCTCGATGAGGGACGCCGACTATGGCAACGCGTGCAAGCCGCGGTCGCGGTCCTACTCGGCGGAAACGCCGGAGAGGTAGCGTTCGCCGTCATCGGCACCGCGATCACCGGGCGGGCCCCGCTCAACGCCCGCCAACTGTTGCTGGTGAACATGCTCACCGACGCGCTACCAGCCGCAGCCCTGGCCGTCAGCACCCCCCGCAGCACCAGCACCACGGCGCGCGGCCTCGATCCAACAGCACTGTGGCGGGCGGTGGCAGTCCGCGGCACAGCCACCACCGCCGCAGCGACAGCAGCCTGGACCTTGGCCAGTCTGACCGGACGACCCCGCCGAGCCTCCACCGTCGCACTCGTCGCCCTTGTCTCAGCACAATTGGGACAGACGATGCTGGAATCCCGCAGCCCCCTCGTCGTAGTCACCGCGTTCGGATCGCTGACCGTCCTGGCCGGCGCGATCAGCACCCCGGGACTCAGTCAACTGCTGGGCAACACCCCGCTAGGACCGCTGGGATGGGCTCAGGCCCTCGGCTCCGCCGCCTGCGCGACCGCAGGCGCAGCCTTCGCGTCCCGACTGTTGCCGGTCCCGACGTTCGGATCCGACGAACCGTCGACGACGTGCACCACGCCGACCCGCCACAACAGTGCGTACACCTCGCGCAACGGCACCACCAGCAACCGAGCCAGCGCCACGGGTAACGGATCAGACCCAACACCGTCAGCTAACGAAACCATGCCCCCACCATCGATCACACACGCGTCGCCACGGGGAACACGCCATGACCGGAAGACAACCAATGCCTGACAAGACAGAACACGCCTCACGCCAGCGCAGCGCCGTGAAACGGATCCGTGAGGGCGAACACTTCTCAGTCACCCTGCCCATACTGGGATCGGTCAAACTGCCACGACCCGAAGAACTCGCCTACTACGGGGCGCTGACGGCACTGGCCGCTGCAGAAATCATCGAATGGCCCATCGCCCTAATCCTGGCGACCGGACACGCCCTGGCTAACAATCACCACAGTCGGATCGCCCAAGAACTCGGTGAAGCACTCGACGAAGCCTGACGCGCGGCCGGCACCGACCCCGGAACTGCCTCCACGGCGCAGGGTCGGTCGCGACGGGGTGCAGATCTGTGCGCAGGCCCGGTGGTGCGCGATCGGTGTCGCGTCGGCCTCCCACTGATACGGGCCTCGATCAGGCAAGATGGTGCCCATGGACAGTAATTCGGCCGCACCCCGAGTACTGGTGGTCGATGACGATCCCGACGTGCTCGCCTCGCTGGAGCGTGGGCTGCGGCTCTCCGGATTCGAAGTGGCCACCGCCGTCGACGGAGCCGAAGCCCTACGGTCAGCGACCGAGAGCAGGCCCGACGCGATCGTCCTCGACATCAACATGCCGGTGTTGGACGGCGTGAGCGTGGTTACCGCGCTTCGCGCGATGGACAACGACGTGCCGGTCTGTGTGCTGTCGGCACGTAGTTCGGTCGACGACCGGGTCGCCGGCCTGGAGGCGGGCGCCGACGACTATCTGGTCAAACCGTTCGTGCTGGCCGAGCTGGTGGCCCGGGTCAAGGCGCTGCTGCGCCGGCGAGGTGCGACGGCGACCTTCTCCTCGGAGACCATCCAGGTCGGTCCGCTGGAGGTCGACATCCCCGGCCGGCGGGCCAGGGTCAACGGCGTCGACGTCGACCTGACCAAGCGCGAGTTCGACCTACTGGCGGTGCTCGCCGAGCACAAGACGGCGGTGCTGTCCCGTGCTCAGCTGCTCGAGCTGGTGTGGGGCTATGACTTCGCCGCTGACACCAACGTCGTCGACGTCTTCATCGGTTACCTGCGCCGCAAGCTCGAGGCCAACGGCGCGCCCCGATTGCTGCACACCGTGCGCGGCGTCGGTTTCGTGTTACGCACCCAGTGACCGGCTCGTGACGCTGCCGCGCATCTTTCGTCGCACCCCCTCGCTGCGCACCCGGGTGGCCTTCGCGACGGCGATCGGCGCGGCAATCGTGGTGACGATCGTCGGCTTCATCGTCTGGATCGGCATCACCAACGACCGGCTGGAACGGCTGGATCGGCGCCTCGACGAGGCGGCGGGATTCGCGGTTCCGTTCGTTCCCCGCGGGCTCGACCAGATTCCGCCATCGCCCAACGACCAGAACGTGGTGATCACCGTCCGCCGGGGTGAGGCGGTCCGGTCCAACTCCGACATCGTGTTGCCGCGGCTGAACTCCGACTACGGCACGGCCGAGGTCGACGGTGTGCGCTACCGGGTGCGCACGGTGGAATTGTCCTACCCGGAGACCACGACGCTGGAAGTCGGCGCCACCTTCGACGACACCATCGCCGACACCAACAACTTGCACCGCCGGGTGTTGATCATCTGTGTCTTCGCCGTCTGCGCCGCCGCGCTGCTGGGCTGGGCGCTGGCGACGTTCGCGGTGCGGCCGCTCCGGCGGCTGGCCGCGCAGACCCGGGAGATCCAGGCCGGTGACAAGGCACCCGACGTCGAGATCGGCGGCGCCACCGAGGCGGTGGAGATCGGCGAGGCGATCAAGGGTCTGCTGGAACGGATCTGGACCGAACAGGACCGGACCCAGGCCGCATTGGCCTCGGCCCGCGACTTCGCCGCCGTGTCGGCACACGAGCTACGAACGCCGCTGACCGCGATGCGCACCAACCTAGAGGTGCTGGCCACCATGGACATGACCGACGAGCAGCGCAAGGAAGTGCTCGTCGACGTCGTGCGCACCCAGACCCGGATCGAGGCGACGCTGGGTGCACTGGAACGCCTTGCCCAGGGCGAACTTTCAACCGAGGCCGACCAGGTTCCAGTCGACATCACCGAGCTACTCGACCGCGCCGCGCACGACGCGATGCGGGTCTACCCCGATCTCGAGGTCTCGCTGGCGCCGTCCCCGACGTGCATCATCATCGGCCTGCCCGCCGGACTCCGGCTGGCGGTGGACAACGCGATCGCCAACGCGGTCAAACACGGTGGTGCCACACGCGTGCAGCTCTCGGCGGTCTCCTCGCGCGACGGCGTGGAGATCGCGATCGACGACAACGGTTGCGGCGTACCCGAGTCGGAGCGCGCGGCGGTGTTCGACCGGTTCGCCCGGGGATCGACGGCGTCCCACTCGGGTTCCGGGCTCGGCCTGGCCCTGGTCGCGCAGCAGGCCGAAATCCACGGCGGCACCGCCTCGTTGGAGGACAGTCCGCTCGGTGGCGCGCGGCTGATGCTGCGGTTGCCCGCGCCCTGCTAGCGAGTGGCCAGCAGGTCGATGATGAAAATGAGCGTCTTCCCGGACAGCTGATGTCCGGAGCCGGCCGGGCCGTAAGCCTGCTCGGGCGGAATCGTCAACTGACGCCGGCCACCCACCTTCATGCCCGGGATTCCGTCCTGCCAGCCCTGGATCAACCCGCGCAGCGGGAAGGAGATGGACTCCCCGCGATTCCACGAGCTGTCGAACTCTTCACCGGTGTCGTACTCGACACCCACATAGTGCACATCCACGACGGCGCCCGGCTTGGCCTCGTCGCCGTCGCCGACCACCAGGTCCTTGATGACCAGATCGCTGGGCGCCGGGCCGTCGGGAAATTCGATCACGGGTTTGCTCGTCACCGGTCACACAGTAGTCGCTCAGGCGCTGCTGACCGAGCGTTCCACCCGCCCGTCCGTACCGCGGCGCTCCCGCGCGGTGACTGTCGACGTCGTGGCGGTCAAGCGCACCCGGTCGGCGCGGAACAGGTCGTAGGCGTACTCGAACGGCCGGTCGGCGTCGTCGCGGGTGATCCGGGTGATCGCGACCAACGGCCGCCGGTGCGCGATGCCCAGCCAGTCCGCCTCCCGCGGGCTGGCGCTGACCACCTCGATTGTCTCGCTGGACGTGGCGGGCACCAGGCCGTAGCGCATGGCGAACAACTCGTAGAGCGAGCCGCCGAGTGGCTGCTCCAACAGATCGACGGCATGCCCGGCGACGAAACACGAGAAGTCCACCGACAGCGGCACCCCATCGGCGAAACGCAGCCGGCGGATCGCGAAAACATCGTCACCGGCGTCGATTTCCAATGCAGCTGCCTCGGCGGGGGTCGGCGGCCTGCGGTCGGTGGCCAGCACGCTGGTCGCGCTGGTGTGCCCTCCGCTGCGCAGCCGCGCCGGCAGGCCGGCCAGCTCGGCGGCGTTGCGTTGCACCACATCCGCGCGCACGAACGTGCCTCCGTTGCGACCGGTCCGCCGTTCCACCACCCCGGCGCGACTCAACGGCAGCAGCGCACTGCGCAGAGTGGATCGGGAAACCTCGAAGCGATCCGCCATCTCGCGTTCGGTGCCCAGCCGTGAGCCGGGCCGAAGGGCGCCCTGCGCAAGCATCGACAGGATGCGCCTGCGCACATCCTCGGCGATCGGTCCCCCTTCCGACTCCTCCATCGGACTAGGGGCTCAGTGCATCCGGCGATTCGGGCAGCACCTGACCGCCGTCGACGGCGATCGCCTGACCGGTGATGTAACCGGCCTCGACGGTGGCCAGGAAGGCGGCCAGATGCCCGATGTCTTCCGGCTTGCCCAGCGCGCCCGCCGGGATCGCCTTGGTCATCCCTGCGATGTAGTCCTCACCCATGTCCGCGAGGCCTTCGGTGAAGATGTTGCCCGGCAGCACGGCGTTCACCGTGATTCCGTGCGGCGCCAATTCGATTGCGGCAGTGCGCATGAAGCCCAGCTGCGCTGCCTTCGAGGCCCCGTAGTGGGACCAGCCCGGGAAACCGGTGATCGGTCCGGTGATCGATGAAGTCAGGATCACCCGGCCGCGCCCGGAGGCGATCAGCGCGTCCAGGCAGGCCTGCACGGCGAAGACGTTGCCCTTGACGTTGACGTCGAGGACCTCGGCCAGCTGCGCCGGCGTCATCGTGGCCAGCGGCGCCTCCGGGAAGATACCGGCGTTGGCGCAGACCACGTCGATGCCGCCGAACGCGTCGACGACGGCGGCGGCCAACTCGGCACAGGCCACCGGGCTGGTGACATCGGTTTGCAGTCCCAACACTTTTCCGCTACCAACCGCATCCAGATCCGCCACCGCCGAATCCAATTCGGCCGCCGAGCGCGCGGCGATCGCTACGTTGGCGCCCGCAGTGGCGAACACCGACGCGATGCCGCGACCGATCCCCTTGCTGCCGCCGGTCACCACCACGGACGTTGACTGCAAGTCAAACACGTGTAACTCCTTGCCTATGACGGGTTTTAGACCCGGGACCCGAAGATCGCGTCGTGTAGCCAAGTGCGATCCTGCAGATACCGCCCCGCGAGCCGGGCGGTGTCGGGAGCGAAGTCCGCACCGACACCGATCGCGGCGTCGGCGTCGAAGTGCGAGGCGATCCACGCCGTGAGCATGATCCGGCGCATCATCACGAAGGACGGAATCAGCGCGAGGTGGTCGGGAGGGATCGAGCCTGCCTGGAAATAACCCGTGAGCCATTCGGCGATGATGCGTTCCCCCGCCGGAGTGTCCTCGATGAACGACACCGCTGCACCCAGATCGGCGAGATACCAGGACCAGCCGCAGTCGTCGAAGTCGATCACGGTGATGCCTGCGCCCGTGTCGGCAGGGTTGACCATGAGGTTGGCCAGCCGAAGATCGGCGTGGACCAGGCCGAATCGGTCTGGCGCTGAGCCGAAGTCGGTGAGCTTCGCGGTGATGTCGTCGGCAGCGCGCTGGATCAGAGCCCGGTCGTCGTCGGTGAGGCCGGGGGCCAGCCGCCAGTTCCCCCAGCGAGCATCGGGGCCCAAGATCGTGTCGAGGTCCCAGCGGAACCGGGTGAATTCCCGCGGGAATGTCCAGTTTCTGGCGTGCTCATGCATGACGGCGGTGAGCCGGCCGAGTTGGTCGAAGCCGACTGCGTCCGGATCCTCCTCGGCCGTGCAGCCCGCGACAAATGTGACGGCGTCGACGTGCAGCACATCGCCGTCGACCTCTGCGGCCACGACGTCGGTACCGTCGCGCGCGGCGACCAGTTCTGGCGTGACCACCGAGGTCTGCGTCCGCAGGGCCTGCATCCACGCCAGCTCGGAGCGGATCGCCGCCAGAGAGTGGTAGCCGGGCCGGTGCACCCGCAGGACGATCGGGTCGTCGTCCTGCACGAGGTAGGTGGCGTTCTCCGACAGGCTGAGCAGCCGCAATGGGGTCTCGGCTGAGCGCCCATATGCGGGGAGGGCAGCGCGCGCGAAGAACTCATGAGTCGGCGGCAATCCCGGCATGCGACCAGTGTGGACCACAACAGCGATTCGAGCAGACCAAATCGAAACATTTAACGCCGCCGTTTCCTACCCCCGCCGTCGGAAACACAGCCGAAACATCGGTCGGGGCGTTCCCGGATGTTCCTGTTGACCAGGCGATCTGGCGGGGGTAACAATGACGACGTCGCACCACAAAGTCGTGCCGACATCACCATCGCCCCCCGGGCGCAGCTGCATCCGGGTCAAACCAGACCAAAAAGCGGCGCGACCCCCCAGTCACGCATCAGATGGGAATCCAACAATGAGCGACATCATCGATCCGCCGGCCCCGCCCGGCACCGATGCCAAGACCGACTCCGTCCAGCGGCTCAAGCCCAATGCCGTCGGGCTCGTCGGCGTGCTGTTCATGGCCGTCGCCACCGCCGCGCCGATCACCGCCATGGTGGGCAACGTGCCGATCGCGGTCGGATTCGGCAACGGGGCATACGCACCCGCCGGGTACTTCGTCGCCACGATCGTGCTGACGCTGTTCTCGATCGGTTACGCCGCGATGAGCAAGCACATCACCGCCACCGGTGCCTTCTACGGCTACATCTCGCATGGCCTGGGCCGCATCGTCGGACTCGGCGCGGGCTTCCTGACCGCGATGGCCTACATGGTGTTCGAGGCGTCGATCATCGGCATCTTCGCGTTCTTCGGCAACGACACGTTCAATTCCTTGTTCCACGTGAACATCCCGTGGATCGTGTTCGCGATCGCGATGCTCGCGATCAACGCATTACTGACCTACTTCGACATCAACGTCGCTGCCCGCGTGCTCGGGGTCTTTCTGATCACCGAGATCATCATGCTCTCGCTGCTGGCACTCTCGGTGCTGTTCACCGGTGGTGGACCGCAGGGCTGGTCGTGGGGATCGCTCAACCCGCTCAACGCTTTTCACAATCTGTCCGGCACGGTCGCCGGCCCGGGCGGCAGTATGCTCACGGTGGCCGGGTCCGCCGGCATCGGCCTATTCTTCGCGTTCTGGTCGTGGGTCGGCTTCGAGTCCAGCGCGATGTACGGCGAAGAGTCCAAGAACCCCAAGAAGATCATCCCGATCGCGGTGATCAGCTCAGTGGTCGGGATCGGCGTGTTCTACGTCCTCGTCTCCTGGCTGGCGATCGTCGGCACCGGACCGCAGAATGCCGTTGCGCTGGCGCAGGATTCGACCACCGCCGGGGACATCTTCTTCGGCCCGATCGGCGCCCACCTGGGCGCCTGGGCCGTCGACGTCTTCAAGGTCCTGTTGATGACGGGTTCCTTCGCCTGCGGCATGGCCTTCCACAACTGCGCCGCCCGCTACATCTATGCGCTCGGCCGGGAGAACGTGATCCCCGGAATGCGCAGAACGCTCGGCGCCACGCACTCCTCGCACGGCTCACCGCACATCGCCGGTTTCGTGCAGACCGCGTTCGCCACCGTCGTGGTGCTGTTCTTCGCGCTCACCGGCCGTGATCCCTATACGGGTCTGTACGGGCTGATGGCTTTGCTCGGCACCACCGCGATCCTGCTCGTGCAGGCGCTGGCCGCCTTCGCGGTGATCGCGTACTTCCACGTCGGCAAGAACCACCCCGAGACGGCCAACTGGTTCCGCACGTTCACCGCGCCCCTGCTGGGCGGTCTGGGGATGCTCTACGTGATCTACCTGCTGGCCAAGAACGCGTCGTTCGCGGCGGGCACCGCGGCCTCGGACTGGGTATTCGAGATCATCCCGTATGTGGTGGGCGTGGTCGGCATCGGCGGCCTCCTGCTGGCGGTGGTGTTGAAATACCTTTCACCGCAGCGCTATTCGGAGCTGGGCCGGACGGTCCTCGAAGAGGCGCACGAACGCTAGTGCTGGCTGTCACGGGCCGCGTCAACGAGGGAGTGGTATGAGCTTTTCCAACATCATGGATTCCAACAGCTACTCGGCAGATCACCCGGTCGATCCCGCCACCGAATCGTTGATCGCGGCCCGTGACCGCATCCTGGGCCCGGCCTACCGGCTGTTCTACCAACGGCCGGTGCACTTGGTCCGCGGCGAAGGCACCCGTCTCTACGACGCCGACGGCGCCTGCTACCTCGACGCCTACAACAACGTCGCCAGCGTGGGACATTGCCACCCGCACGTGGTGCAGGCCGTCACCCGGCAACTGTCCACACTGAACACCCACACCCGCTATCTGCACGGTGGCATCGTCAACTACAGCGAGCGCCTGCTGGACACGATGCCCGATCAGATCGACCAGGTGATGTACGCCTGCACCGGCTCAGAGGTCAATGACCTGGCCCTGCGAGTGGCCGAAATGTATACCGGCGCAAAGGGTGTCATCGTCGCCGCCGACGCCTATCACGGCAACACCGCCGCGGTCACCGCGATCTCGCCGTCCCTCGGGGGAGCGACGGTGCTCGGCGACCATGTCCGCACCATCCCGCCACCGGACAGCTACCGGGTACCGGCCGACGAACTCGCGGCGCGGTTCACCGCCGACGTGGTCTCCGCGATCGACAACCTGCAGGCCAGCGGCGCCGGATTCGGCGCGCTGATCGTCGACACCATCTTCTCCTCGGACGGCATCTATCCCGATCCCTCGGTGCTGGCGCCCGCCGTGGATGCAGTGCATCGGGCCGGCGGGGTGTTCATCGCCGACGAGGTCCAGCCGGGATTCGGCCGCACCGGCGAGGCGATGTGGGGATTCGTCCGCCACGGCGTGGTACCGGACCTGGTCACGATGGGCAAGCCGATGGGCAACGGCATGCCGATCGCGGCGATGGCCGCCCGCTCGGAGATTCTTGACGCCTTCGCCCGCGAGGTGCCCTACTTCAACACCTTCGGCGGCAACCCGGTGACGGTAGCCGCCGCCGCGGCCGTGCTGGACGTCATCGAGGACGAGAAGCTGATGCGCAATGCCGCTGACGTCGGTTCGCAGCTTCGCACCGAACTGGCGCGACTGGGCGCCGGCCATCCGCGCATCGGTGATGTCCGCGGCACCGGGCTGTACATCGGTGTCGAGATGATCGACGAGGCCGGCGCACCGGACCGAGCCGGCGCGAGGGCACTGGTCAACGCCATGCGGGAGCGCCGAGTGCTGATCTCGGTATGCGGCCGCGACGGCAATGTGCTGAAGATCCGCCCACCGCTGGTCTTCTCCAGCGCCGATGTCGACTGGTTCTGCACCCAGTTCGCCGCCGTTCTCGCTTCGCCGTTTTGAGGCGGCATGGTCGGGCACACTGGACCAGTGGCTGAAGACAACGACACCCTTTCCCGTATTCACGACCTGGTGGCGCAGGAGCGCGAGCTGCGCGAGCGGGTGGTGCAGGGGCACATCGACCCCTCCGAGGAGCACGAGCGCCTGCGGACCATCGAAACCGAACTGGACCAGTGCTGGGACCTCCTCCGCCAGCGCCGTGCGCTGCGCGAGACGGGCGGCGACCCGAGCCAGGCCAGTGTGCGGCCCGGCGATGAAGTCGAGGGTTATCTCAGCTGAACCATGCGGGCCAGGATCTTCTGCAACGACTGAAGGTCCTGTTCGTCGAGCGAGGCCAGCATCTGCGGTGCCGGGTCATCGGTGGCGTCGAGCACGGCGACGACGTCGCGGCCCGCGTCGGTGAGTGACACCAGCTTGCAGCGCCGGTTCTCCGGATGAGGCCGACGGACCACGAGTCCGCGCGCCTCAAGGTCATTGACGGCCACCGTGGCGGCGGGTGCGTCGATGGTGGCCGCCTCGGCGACCTGCTTGACCGTCATCGGCTGTGATGCGAGTCGCCGTAGGATCCGAATCCTGCTGAACGGCAAGCCCGTTCGATCGACCACCGCGCGACGCCAGCGGTCCTTGTTGTCCAGCACCAGTCTCGACATCGACCGCCAGACCTGGTCGGCGACCTGGTTACCCGACATGTGCGGCCTCGATCCGGTGGTCATCGATCAGCGGAGCCAGCCGCTGCGCGGACTGCTTGGCCCGCGCCGAAGTCGAGACGATCGCGAGCGCAACGATCACCGCACCAAGAGCGATGTTGACCCACCACAGCGGCCTGGCCGCCGCGGTGAAGTCCGCGCCGGCGATCGCCAGCGCAGAACCGGCAACCGAACCGCACAGCGCCACACCGATACTCACGCCGACCTGCCTGCTGGTGGAGGTCACCGCCGACGCGGCGCCGGCTCGGTCGCGCGGCATGCCGCTGACCGCGGCGTTGGTGATCGGCGCGTTGACCATGCCGAACCCGATCCCATACACCGTGAAGATCGCCAGCAGCGCCCAGATCGGCGTGGTGGCGGTGAGGAACGTCAGCATCACCGACGCGGCGGTCATCAGGACGCCCGACACCACCAGGGACGGGCGGGCGCCGAAGCGGCCGACCAGCCGTCCCGACAACGGCGAGAAGAACAGCGCACCGATCGCGATCGGCAGGTAGATCAGGCCGGTGTGGGCTGCCGAGTAGCCACGCTCCCCCTGCAGGTACAGCGACATCATGAACAGGAAGGCCCCCCAGCCGGCGAAGGCGCACACGGCGATGACCGTCGCCGACGAGAACGGGACGCTGCGGAAGAACCGCAGGTCGATGAAGGGGTCGTGACGGCGCGATTCATAGCGCAGGAAGGCCAGCAGGGCCAGCACTGCGCCGGCAGCGATCGCAATGATGCGCGGATTCGTCCAACCGATCCCCGGCGCCTCGATGAGGACGAAGACGACGCCGAACAGGGCCAGCACGGCCAGCAGCTGCCCGACCGGATCGATGTTGCGCATGGTGGCCGACTTGCTCTCGGGCACGAAGATCGCGGTGAGGGTGATGGCGGCCGCGCAGATCGGCAGGTTGATCCAGAACACCGCGCGCCAGCTGATCGCCTCGATCAGGAAACCGCCGACGATGGGTCCCAGCGCCATCGAGATGCCGACCACCGCACCCCAGAGGCCCAGCGCACGGGCGCGCTCTACCCGTCCGACGAAGATCTGCGTAATGATCGACAGTGCAACGGGATTCATCATCGAACCGCCGAGTCCCTGGACCAGCCTGGCGCCGATCAGGGTGTCGATATCGGGTGCCAGGCTGCACAGCAACGAACCCAGCGCGAAGGCGGCCAAACCGATCTGGAACACCCGTCGGCGCCCGAACCGGTCGCCGGTCGCGCCCGACAGCATCAGCAGCGACGCCAGCACCAGCGTGTAGATGTCGATCACCCATTGCATCTGCGACGGGGAGGCATGCAGGTCGGTGCGGATCGCCGGGATCGCGACGTTCACGATGGTTGCGTCCATCGACACGATCAGCAGGCTCAGGCAGCAGGACGCCAGGATGATCGTCTTGCGCCGCGCGCTGAGCTCACCGACAGTTGTAATCACACAACTATTGTGAAACTACAATCGTTCGCGGGTCAAGGCGATACTGCGCCGAATTCGACGAAATGGCGAAGATCACTCGCACTTCTTCGGCCAAACGTCGGTTTGGGCGAAGAAGGGCCCTAGCCCTGGCGGGAGTCGATGGTGGCGTAGTCGCGCTCGGTGTAACCGGTGTAGATCTGGCGGGGACGGCCGATCTTGCTGCTGCCCTCGTCGTGCATCTCCCGCCAATGCGCGATCCAGCCGGGCAGCCGGCCGAGTGCGAACAGCACGGTGAACATCCGGGTGGGGAAGCCCATCGCGCGGTAGATCACGCCGGTGTAGTAGTCGACGTTCGGGTACAGCTTGCGCTCGATGAAGAAGTCGTCGGTCAGCGCGATCTCTTCGAGCTGCTTGGCGATGTCGAGCAGCTCGTCGTCACCGCCGAGCTTGCCCAGGATCTTGTCGGCCTGCTCCTTGACGATGCGCGCCCGCGGATCGTAGTTCTTGTAGACCCGGTGCCCGAAGCCCATCAGCTTCACGCCGTCTTCTTTGTTCTTGACCTTCTTGACGAACGTCTGGACGTCGTCTTGGCCGACGCGGATCTTCTCCAGCATCTCCAACACGGCCTGGTTGGCGCCGCCGTGCAGCGGACCCCACAGCGCGTTGATGCCGCCGGAAATCGAGGTGAACAGGTTGGCCTGCGAGGAGCCCACCAGCCGCACCGTCGACGTCGAGCAGTTCTGCTCGTGATCGGCGTGCAGGATCAGCAGCATGTCCAGCGCCCGAACGATCTCGGGATCGACCTCGTAGGGTTCGGCCGGGAAACCGAACGTCATCCGCAGGAAGTTCTCCACCAGCGTGAGCGAGTTGTCCGGGTACAGGAACGGCTGCCCCTCGGATTTTTTGTACGCGTACGCCGCGATCGTCGGCAGCTTGGCGAGCAGCCGGATGGTGGACAGCTCCACCTGCTTCTTGTTCAGCGGATCCAACGAATCCTGGTAATAGGCCGAGAGGGCGTTGACCGCGCTGGACAGCACCGGCATCGGATGCGCGTCGCGGGGGAAGCCGTCGAAGAACCGCTTGAGGTCCTCGTGCAGCAGGGTGTGCCGCTGAATCTGGGTGGTGAACTTCTCCAGCTGCTCGGTGGTCGGCAGCTCGCCGTAGATCAGCAGGTAGCTGACTTCGATGAAGGTCGACTTCTCGGCGAGCTGCTCGATCGGATAGCCGCGGTAGCGCAGGATGCCGGCGTCGCCGTCGATGTAGGTGATGGCGCTCTTGGTCGACGCCGTGTTCACGAAACCCTGGTCGAACGTCGTGTAACCGGTCTTGGCCAGCAACGAGCCCAGCGCGATCCCGTCAGACCCCTCCGTCGCTTTCACGATGTCGAGGTCCAACTCGCCGCCCGGGTACTTCAGGGAGGCGGTCTCGTCGGTTGCGGCCACATGAACCCCTTCTGAGCTCGTCGACGCCTGCGAGGCGTCCGTATGTAGGTGAAGGTAGTCGCTATTCTGCCGCCACGCCCGCGGGGGTCTGGCCCGGGGTCGCCTGCGGCGCCCGGAGCTCGTTGAAAAGTGCGTATACCGACTCGATTCGGTGGCATACGACGTCCGGCTCGATCGGCGGACCGCCTGCGGTTCCGAGCCCGTGACAGGCCACCCCCATCACCACCGCCCAGGTGTCGAAGAGGATGCGGATCGACGGGTGGTCTGATGCCACGCCCATCCGCTGAGCCGCGACCTCGGCCGCCTGATGGTGAAAGCCGCCCGCACGGAACATGAACGGCGCGAGCCCGAGCGCCGGGGCGGAGTTCAGGATCCTCAGCAACAGTTGCATCTGCTCGAACGACGTCGAGGTGCTGTACTGCTCGCTGCCGAAGGTCTCGAGGTGAGCCCGAGCCAATGCCTCGTAGGGGGAGATGTCGAGCGGCTGGCGGGCGAAGACGGCCGCGACATCACCGGCGACTCCCTCGAGGATGGCGATGATCACCGCATCCTTGCCCGAGAAATAGCGGCTGAAGGTGCGCGGCGCGACCTCGGCGGTGGTGGCGATCTGTTCGACGGTGGTGTTGTCGTAGCCCTGGTCGATGAACAGCGCAACGGCCACGTCGATCAACGTCGCCCTGGTCCGCTGTTTCTTGAGTTCACGCAGCCCGGGAACAGGAATTTTCGCGACAATCGCCACGTCGCGCCTCCCCCCGGTCTTTCCGCGCGCCCCCCGACGTCAAACCGTCGAGGGTAGCCCCGTTCCCGCTTCGAGGGCGGCGATATCGGCGAATTCGCCGAAGGCGAGGTCCAACCGGTCGGCCATGATGACCGCGCAGGTGTCGTAGTCCTCGGGCCCGATCACCAACTGCCCCCACGCTGCGGCGGTGATCGCTCCCCAGACCGACACGATCAGCGCCACCCGCCGATTGGTCGGTTCGATGCCCATGCGAGCGGCCACCGCCATCACCAACGGTTGCAGTCGCGTAGCGGCAGCGGCGAGTCGCAGCGCACTGGATGAGGAGATGACGTTGACCATCAGGACCAGGCGGTGTGTGGTCAACTCCGTCGCCTCACCGGACGGCACGCCGCGCAGGGCCCTGGTATGCGCGCGTGCCAGCGCGGTCAGCGGGGGCACTTGCGTATCGATCGCGGCCAGTTCGGCGACCGCGGCGTGGACCAGGTCGTCCAGCACGCTCATCATCACCGCGTCTTTGGTCGGGAAGTACCGGCTGAACGTGCGCGGGGACACCTCGGCGACGGCGGCGATCTGCTCGACGGTGGTGTTGGCGTATCCGCGCTCGATGCACAGCTTCACGGCGGCATCGACCAGCATGGCGCGGGTGCGTTGCTTCTTTCGTTCGCGTAGTCCCGGAGGCGACTTCGCGATGACGTCGGCCACCCCCCAACCCTAGTTCGCGACGTACCGATTTACCGCCTTGCCGCTTGCACCCGATAGCGAACAAAGGCCGGGACCGCCGCGGCGGCGATCAGTACACCGAGCACCACCAGCGCGCCGCCACCCGTCGCGGCGATCGTGGTGCCGACCACCGCGGCGGCCGCGCCATGTGCGGCGTCGGCCAGCCGGGGACCGCCGGCGACGACGACCGTGAACACTCCCTGCAGGCGCCCGCGCAGATCGTCGGAGGCCACCTGCTGCAGGATCGTGGACCGAAAGACCGCCGATACCATGTCTGCTGCGCCACCAATCGCCAAGAACACCAACGCAATCCATAGGAACGCGCCGGTGCGGCCATGTGCGAACCCACCTGCCACGCCGAAGCCGACCATGGCGAAACCCCACACGACGATCGCGATCACCACGGCCAGGCCCTGACGCTGAATGCGGGGGAACCAGCCGGAGAACACGCCGCCCGCGACCGCACCTGCCGACATCGCCGCCGCCAGCAGTGCCATGGTGGTGCCACCCTCGATCGGTCCGCCGAAACTCTGATGCGCCATTTCCGGGAACAGGGCGCGCGGCATTCCCAGGATCATCGCGATCAGGTCGACGACGAAGGACATCAGTACGACCTTGTTGCCGGACAGGAAGCGGAAGCCGTCGAAGACCGAGCGCAGGGCGTCGAATCCCATACCCTTGCCTGCGACCGTGGGTGGGATCGGCGCGAGCCGGCAGGCGACCCAGATCGGCACCAGGCAGGTGATCGCGTCAATCAGGTAAAGCGTGGACAGGTCGATCCACCGCAGCATCACCCCGGCCATCAGCGGCCCGACGATGGCGCCGAACTGGAACACCGTGAAGTTCAGTGAGTTGGCCGCGGGCAGTTGATCGCCGGGCAGCACGCGCGGTATCGCCGCCGCCCGGGTGGGGCTGTCGATCGCGTAGAACGCCTGCTGTACCGCCAGTAGGCACAACACCGCCCACACGTTGTTCCACCCGAGGAAGGCTTGCAGCCACAGCAACACTGAGGACACCGTCAGGCCGCAGGAGGTGATGATCAACAGCACCCGCCGGTCCATGGCGTCGGCCCACGCCCCACCCAGGAGGCCGAAGACGACGAGCGGCACCACTGCGAACACCCCGGACAGCCCGACGTACGCCGAGTTCTGGGTGAGTGCGTACAGCTGGACGGGGACGGCGAAGATCGTGAGGTTGGCCCCGATGACCGTGATGATGCCGGCCGCCCAGAGCCGGCGGAAGTCCGGCGTTCTCAGTGGGGTGGTATCGGCGAAAAGCCCCGCCACCTAGGGCTGCAGCCGCTCGATGCGGCTTCCGCCCGATGTCGCCGTCCCGGCGGCTCCGGCTGTTACGCGAATCCGGTTGTGTACCCGGTTCTCTCGGCCCTGCCAGAACTCGATGACCTCGGGGGCGATCCGGTAGCCACCCCAGTGCGGCGGCACCGGTACCCGCTCGTCGGCAGCGAAGCGCTCGGTGGCTTGCGCGAGCTGGCCGAGCAGCTCGGCGCGCGAACCGATCGGGCGCGACTGCGACGACGCCCAGGCACCCAGCTGCGACCCGCGCGGACGCTTGGACCAGTACTCGGCCGTCTCCTCGGCGGTGACCTTGCTCACCGCACCGCGGACGTGCACCTGGCGACCCAGTGCGTACCAGGGAAACGTGATCGCGGCGTACGGGGTCGTCGCCAGCTCGTCGCCCTTGGCCGAGTCGTAGTTGGTGTAGAAGGTGATCCCGGTCTCGTCCACGCTCTTGCACAACACCGTGCGGCTGACCGGTCTTCCCGCACGGTCGACGGTGGCGAGCACCATGGCGTTGGGTTCAGCGATGCCGGCCGCCTCCGCGTCGGCTATCCAGCTGTGCAACAAGGCAAGCCAGCCGTCCGCGAGCCAGTCGACATCGAGGTCGCTGCTGCCGTCTTTCTCGACCGAGCCGTACTCCACGCGCATCGCCGCGAGGCGATTCTCCCGGGGGGATTCCACGCGCCAACGGTACGCCGCAAACGGTGGGCTGCTCGTTACCGACCGGTAGCGACGGCCCGATCGCCGAATGGGAGAATCCACCCATGACGGTGGTACCCGACGACTTCGTGCCAGGCCTCGAGGGGGTGGTGGCTTTCACCACCGAGATCGCCGAGCCGGACAGGGACGGTGGCGCACTCCGCTACCGCGGTGTGGACATCGAGGAGCTGGTCGGCAACCGGGTGACATTCGGTGATGTCTGGGCGCTGCTGGTCGATGGCCGGTTCGGCAACGGCCTGCGCCCCGCCGAGCCGTTCCCGCTACCGATCCACACCGGCGATGTGCGGGTCGACGTGCAGGCCGGCCTGGCGATGCTGGCCCCGATCTGGGGTTACGCACCGCTGCTGGACATCGACGGTGAAACCGCTCGTGATCATCTCGCCCGCGCGTCGGTGATGGCGCTGTCCTATGTCGCCCAGTCCGCCCGCGGCATCTACCGGCCGGCGGTGCCGCAACGCGTGATCGACGAATGCTCAACTGTCACAGAACGTTTCATGACCCGCTGGCAGGGCGAGCCGGATCCGCGGCACGTGGAGGCGATCGACGCCTACTGGGTGTCGGCTGCCGAGCACGGGATGAACGCCTCGACGTTCACCGCCCGGGTGATCGCCTCGACCGGTGCGGATGTCGCGGCGGCGCTGTCCGGCGCGATCGGCGCGATGAGTGGCCCGTTGCACGGCGGTGCCCCCGCCCGCGTGCTGCCGATGATCGAGGAGGTCGAGCGCTCCGGCGACGCCCGCGCGGTGGTCAAGGGTGTGCTGGACCGCAACGAGAAGCTGATGGGCTTCGGCCACCGGGTCTACCGGGCCGAGGACCCGCGGGCCCGGGTGCTGCGCGCCACCGCCGAGCGACTGGCGGCGCCGCGCTACGAGGTGGCCGTCGCCCTCGAGCAGGCGGCGCTTGCCGAACTGCGCGAACGCAGGCCGGATCGGGCCATCGAGACCAACGTTGAATTCTGGGCCGCGGTGATGCTCGACTTCGCCGGAGTCCCTGCCACGATGATGCCGGCGATGTTCACCTGCGGTCGTACGGCGGGATGGTGCGCTCACATCCTCGAGCAGAAGCGGCTCGGCAAGCTGGTGCGTCCATCGGCGATCTACGTCGGCCCGGCGCCCCGATCACCGGAGTCGGTGCAGGGCTGGAACGAGATCGCGCACTACCCGGTGTAGTGGAGGCGGCACCGGAGACTGCCGCCTCGCTGCTTACGCACTGAACGCCGAACCCCGTTCCCGATCCAGATACGTATCGGCCTTGTTGCGCAGGAAGAACACGTAGACCACCAGCGACACCGCGATGCATACCGTGACATAGCCGATGAACAGCGGCACCTGACCCTGTTCCTTGGCCGCCTGATAGATCAGCGGCGCCGTCCCACCGAAGATCGAGTTCGCCAGCGCATAGCCGACCCCCACACCGAGCGCCCGCACCTGCGCCGGAAACAGTTCCGATTTCACCAGCGCGTTGATCGACGTGTAGCCCGTCAGGATCACGTAGCCGACCGCAACCAGCGCGAAAGACGCCAGCGGCGAACGTGTCTCGGGCAGGAAGGTGATGAGCACATAGGTGTAGAACAGCCCGCCGATGCCGAAGAACACCAGCATCGGCTTGCGCCCGATCCGGTCGCTGATCACCCCGCCCACCGGCTGAAGCAGCATCAAGAAGATCAGGCCGGTCAGGTTCACCCATGTCGCCGTCATGCCGTCGCCCTTGTACGCGGTCTTGACGATCGCCGGCGCGTTGACGCTGTAGGTGTAGAACGCCACCGTGCCACCGAGCGTGATCAGGAAGCACAGCAGCAACGGCCGCCGGTAGACCGTGAACAGCGTCCGCAAGGACCCGGCGCCACGGTCCTCCCCCGCCTTGGCCGCCTCGATGACCTCCTCGGAAAGCGACTCGTCCATGGTGCGCCGCAGCCAGAACACCACCACCGCCGCGACGCCACCCACGGCGAACGCGATGCGCCAACCGAATTCGCGCAGTTGGCCGTCGTTGAGGGACGACTGCAGGATCAACAGTGTGAGTTGCGCGAGCACATGTCCGCCGATCAGCGTCACGTATTGGAACGAGGAGAAGAACCCGCGCCGCTCCCGTGTCGCCGCCTCCGACATGTAGGTCGCCGATGTGCCGTATTCACCGCCGGTCGCGAACCCCTGCACCAGCCGGGCGACGACGAGGATGATCGGCGCCGCCATCCCGATCACCGCTTGCGACGGCACCAGCGCAATCATCAGGGAGCACAGCGCCATCATCGACACGCTCACCGTCAGCGCCGCGCGGCGGCCCCGCCGGTCGGCGAAGCGGCCGAAGAACCAGGACCCGACCGGCCGCATCACGAATGTGATCGCAAAGATCGCATACACGTACACCGTCGAGTTCTTCTCGGACTCGTCGAAGAACTGGCCTTCGAAATACGTTGCGAACACGGTGTAGACGTAGACGTCATACCACTCGACCAGGTTGCCCGATGATCCCCGGATCGTGTTCCAGATCGCCCGCCGGGTTTCGGCAGCGCTCGACCGCGGCACTGTCGTGGTGGTCATCGTTGGCCTCCCGTGGGCGCCGCCAGAGCTCGTCTCGCGCGCAATCGTTTCTGTCGGTGCCCGATGGTTGCATCAGGCGTGGGCGATGAGTTCTGCCCACCCGTGATGTCTACACCGATGGCGGCCCGAAGGCAGCCGGAAACCACAGGAGGTTGTTATGGCGATCGAAGTCCAACCCGCACTGTCCCCACACCTTGTCGTCGACGATGCCGCCGCGGCGATCGACTTCTACGTCAAGGCGTTCGGCGCCACCGAGATCGGTCGCGTGCCTCGTCCGGACGGCAAGCTGATCCACGCCGCGGTCCAGATCAACGGGTCCATGGTGATGCTCAACGACGACTTCCCCGAGATGTCCGACGGCAAGTCGACGACGCCCACCGCGCTGGGCGGCACCCCGGTCACCATCCACCTGACCGTCACCGATGTCGACGAGAAGTTCCAGCGCGCACTCGACGCGGGCGCAACGGTCGTGATGCCGCTCGACGATCAGTTCTGGGGTGACCGGTACGGCATGGTCCGAGACCCGTTCGGGCATCAGTGGTCTCTCGGCGAGCCTGTCCGCGAGGTCAGCTACGAGGAGGTCCAGCAGGCGATGAGCCAGGCATAATGCAGGCGTGAGCCAGGATCGGCGCAAGATCCTCTACATCGACCTCGACAACACGATGGTCGACTTCGTCCACCGGATCGAGGGTCTCGACCAGGTCGTGGTGGACAAGTACAGCGGGCGGATGGACGAGGCGCCGGGCATCTTCGCGTTGATGCGCTCGATGCCCGGCGCGATCGAGGCCTTCACCGAGTTGTCGACACTGTTCGACACCTACCTGCTGTCGACCGCGCCGTGGCGCAACCCGTCGGGTTGGCAGCACAAGATCGAATGGGTGCACGAACACCTTGGCGCCGAGGACGATTCACCGGCGTACAAGCGGCTGATCCTGACCCACCAACAAGGACCTCAACCGCGGCGACTTCCTGGTCGACGATCGGCCGAACAACGGCGCCGAACGCTTCGAGGGTGAGTGGATCCACTTCGGATCCGATCGGTTCCCCGACTGGGACGCCGTGTTGAAGTATCTGCGGGACGAGGCCTGACCACCGAACAAAGCAGGAGATTTGACTGTGACTGCAGTGCAGCGAATTTCGACCTTCCTCATGTTCGAAGGTAACGCCGAGGAAGCGCTCCGGTTCTACGCGTCGCTGTTCGAAGACTCCGAGATCACCTCGGTGACCCGGGTCGGACCCGGTGAGGCTGGAACCGAAGGCAGCGTCAAACATGCCTCCTTCACGTTGGCCGGGCACGAGTTCATGTGCATCGACAGCGCGGTATCGCACAACTTCACCTTCACACCGTCGATGTCGCTCTACGTCGACTGTCAGTCTGAGGGCGAGATTCGCCGCATCTACCGCGCGCTCGAGGACGGCGGGCAGGTCCTGATGCCCTTGGATGCATATGACTTCGCCGAACAGTTCGGTTGGGTCAACGATCGGTTCGGCGTTTCCTGGCAGCTGAGCCTCGGCCGCTCGCTCTAGTCCCTACCGCAACAGACCTGCGAGCAGCCGTCTGACCATCGGCGGCTCGGGCGCGGCGGCCGCCGCCGCAACCATGTCGGCCACGTCGGTGAACTTCACCCGCGTCCGCCCCTCGGCTTCACCGCGAGCAGTCTCGGCGGCATCGATGGCGCGCCAGCCACGCCCGTCCACGACGTCGGGCTGCCGTGCGCGAACCAGCTTGTCAAGCGGCGATACTCGCGTGCTCGGGTCGGTGAGCAGGCCGGCGTTGAAGTCGTCGACCAAGCTCGAGACGGTCTCCATCGAACAGGACTTGTTGGTTCCGATGAAACCGGTCGGGCCGCGCTTGATCCAGCCTGCGACGTACGCCCCGGTGACGGCCTCTCCGGTGTCGGGATCGATGACCCTCCCGTCGCTGTTGGGCACGACGGCCGCGGCCTCGTCGAACGGCAGCCCGGCGATCGGCGCACCGCGGTATCCGATCGAGGTGAGCAGGAGGCCTGCGTCGATCTGCACCGCCTCATCGGTTCCGGTACGCCGGAATTCGACGCCACTGACCCGATCGATACCGAGCACCCGGTGCGGAGTCAGCCGATAGGCCAGTCGAATCCGTGGGCGGCCGGTGAGGGTGGAAGCAACCGGCAGATTGGCGAGGATTTCGAGCTTGGCGCGTCCGAGGGCATCGGTGACGGTGGCCAGATCCTGCTCGACCAGGTCGTGGTCTGCAGGGGCGAGGACAACCTCGGCCGTCGACGTCAGCCCGATCAGCTCCGGCAGGGTGAAGGCCGAGTCGACCGGCCCGCGGCGCGCAGCAATGACCACCTCGCGCACGGCAGAGTTTTTCAGAGCTGCCAGCGCGGTATCGGAGATGTCGGTGCGCGCCAGGTCGTCGGGGTCGGCGGTCAGGATCCGGGCGACATCGAGGGCGACGTTGCCGTTGCCGACCACCACGACCCGTTCGTGGCGCAGGTCGACGTCCAGCCCGGCGAAGTCGGGGTGGCCGTTGATCCACGCCACCGTCTCGGTGGCCGTCGCAGTGCCCGGCAGCTCCATGCCGGGGATGTCGAGCCTGCGGTCGTGCGGCGCACCGACGGTGTAGATCACCGCGTGGTGGTACTGCAACAACTCATCATGGGAAAGATGCTGCCCCACTTCGACATTGAGGTAGAAGGTGAACCGCGGGTGCTTGCTGATCCGCTCGAAGAGGCGCGCCACACCTTTGGTGTGTTGGTGATCCGGGGCGACGCCGGCGCGCACCAGGCCGAACGGGGTGGGGAGTTTGTCGAAGACGTTGACCCGCACCCCCTTCTGCGTCAGAAGCTCGTCTGCGGCATACATCCCCGCGGGTCCCGAACCTACGATGGCCACCGTCAGATCCGCTTCGCCACGGCGCACCTGCGGTGCGGGCAGCACAGGGGCGAGCTTGGAGGTCGGTGGCAGTTTCACGCCGGCCGGCCGCTCGGGATAGAACGAAGCGTTGAGTTCGATGAAGGGCAGCTGCTTGTCGGTCAGTTTGCTGTCCGGCGAGATCGCGCCGACCGGGCAGGCGCTGACGCACGCTCCACAGTCCACGCAGGCCACCGGATCGATGTAGAGCATCTCGGCGGTCGCGAAGCCCGGCTCATCGGGGCTCGGATGGATGCAGTTGACCGGGCAGGCGTAGACACAGGACCCGTCGCTGCAGCACGACTGGGTGATCACATGGGGCACAGGTGGAAGTCCTTTGGGTTAGGCGGCGACCACGTGCTGGCGAACCGGCTCGCTGCGGAAGCGGCTCGGCGCACCATTGATTCGGCAGATCCGCCACATCAGCTTCGCCAGCGGGTTCATCAATCCCGTGTCGTGGCACAGCATCCGGACGTCACCGAACATGTCGCGCAACATCTGTCGCGACTGCGGCGAGGAGAAGAAGATCTCCTTGCGCACCGAGCGCGGGATGTCGAACTCCTTCCAGAACGCCTTCGGCGGCACGATGATCGCCGAACACAGCACGCGCATCACGACCGGCACGTAGAGCGACAGCCAGAATCGCTTGCGCCGCGGCAGGTGCGGCACCCGCTTCCGGAGGTACTCGTGGGCGAACGAAATGTGCCGGGCCTCCTCGGCGACGTGGATGGCCATAACCCGCTCCATGATCGGGTGCAGCGTCTTACCTTCTCGCAGAATGTTTTTCTGCGTGTGGTCGATGGGTTCCTCGCCGGCGAGGATGCCGAACCAGAACGGGATCGGAAGCGGCCCCGCCACCAGCGGAATCGCAGGCTGTATCCACTTCAGCAGCCGCGGCATGCCGGGCACGTCGGCGCCGATGTGGTTCACCATCTCCTGGAACATCATCGTGTGGTTGCACTCTTCGACCGCCTCGTGCAGGCAGTACCGGTACTCCGGTGAGCCGTTGGGCGTCCAGAAGGCGTACTCCATCAGGCCCCGGATGAGGATCGACTCGAAGTGCAGCCCGACCTTGGCGACATTGGACTGACGCCACATGCCGATCTCGATCTGGCGCTCCTTGGACTGCGACTGGTACCAGGGGTGCTGTCCGATCGGGTCGGTCCCCGGCAGGATCCAGCGTTCGTCTCCTCCGACCACGGCGAACTCGGGCGAGTCCCAGTCGATGTCGGTGTACGGGTTGAAGTTGCGCCGGACTGAGCCCTCGGACAGTGTGTTCAGCATCTCGACGTATGCGATGTCGTCCTGCACGTCCATGTTGCGGCGCCAGCGCCGGATCAGCTTGGTTCTCGCCATGACAGTCTCCTCAACAGAGGTTTACATTTGGGCGGTCGTTGTACAAACGGTACCGCAGGTATCGCATACTTGTCCATACCCGTTTCCCGGTTTGCCGAATGCCTCGGTTTACCCCTCTGTTTCTTGGGCGGTGGCGTCGACTTCTAGGCTTGGGGCATGGCTGATCAGCTCGTGATTCCCGATTCCCTCAGGCCCGGCGACGGCCGCTTCGGTTGTGGCCCGTCGAAGGTGCGCCCCGAGCAGCTGCAGGCGCTGGCCGCATCGGCCGCATTGTTCGGCACATCGCATCGACAGGCACCGGTTAAGAACCTGGTCGGCCGGGTGCGCGACGGCTTGCGGCAGTTCTTCGCGCTGCCCGACGGCTATGAAGTGATCCTGGGCAACGGCGGCGCGACCGCGTTCTGGGACGCCGCCGCGTTCGGCCTCATCGAGAAGCGCTCGTTGCACCTCACGTATGGCGAGTTCTCCTCCAAGTTCGCCTCGGCCACGACGGCCAACCCGTTCATCGACGACCCGATCGTGATCAAGGCAGATGCGGGCAGCGCCCCCGAGCCGCAGTCCGATCCGTCCGTCGACGCGATCGCCTGGGCGCACAACGAAACCTCGACCGGCGTGGCCGTGCCGGTCCGCCGACCGGAGGGCTCCGACAACGCCCTGATCTTGATCGACGCGACGTCCGGGGCCGGCGGGCTGCCCGTGGACGTCAACGACGTCGACGCTTACTACTTCGCGCCGCAGAAGAACTTCGCCAGCGACGGCGGGCTGTGGCTTGCGGTTCTATCCCCGGCCGCGCTGGCGCGCATCGACGCCATCGCCGCCTCGGGCCGCTGGGTGCCCGACTTCCTGTCGCTGCCGATCGCGGTGGACAACAGCCTCAAGAACCAGACCTACAACACCCCGGCGATCGGCACGCTGGTGCTGATGGCCGAGCAGGTCGACTGGCTCAACGGCAACGGCGGTCTGGATTGGGCGGTCAAGCGCACGGCCGACTCGTCGCAGCGGCTGTACTCGTGGGCCGAAGCGTCGTCGTACGCCACTCCGTTCGTCACCGATCCCGCGCTGCGTTCGCAGGTCGTCGGCACCATAGATTTCACCGATGCGGTAGATGCCGCGGCAGTGGCCAAGGTGCTGCGGGCCAACGGCATCGTCGACACCGAGCCGTACCGCAAGCTGGGCCGCAACCAGCTGCGCGTCGCGATGTTCCCGGCGATCGAACCCGACGACGTGTCCGCGCTGACGCAGTGTGTGGACTGGGTTGTCGAACGGCTCTGAGCCCGCCCGGCGTGTCCTAACCGTTATGTTGCCTCGGCTGGGTTAAATTCCGGACGAACAAGGAGGTCGACATGCGAGAACTCAGGGTGATCGGACTCGATGTCGACGGCAGGCACATTATTTGCGAAGGTCCCGACCCGGCCGACAAGTTCACCCTGCAGGTCGACGATCGATTGCGCGCCGCGATTCGCGGCGACCGGTCGCTGGGCCAGACCCCGAGGGACAAAGAGGTCAAAGGCGTGTTGCGGCCCAGGGACATTCAGGCGCGCATCCGAGCGGGTGCGTCCGTCGAGCAAGTTGCCGCGTCATCCGGCATGGACATCAGCAAGGTCGAACGCTTCGCCCACCCGGTGCTCCTGGAGCGCTCCCGGGCGGCCGAACTGGCCGGCGCCGCGCACCCGATCCTGGCCGACGGGCCTGCGGTGACGACGCTGCTGGACACCGTCAGCACCGCACTGGTCGCGCGGGGCCACAGCCCCGAAGCGACAGAGTGGGACGCCTGGCGGGGCGAGGACGGCCGGTGGGTGGTGCAGATGTCCTGGCAGGCCGGACTGTCCGACAATGTCGCGCACTTCCGCTTCAGTCCAGGGGCACACGGTGGCACGGTCTCCGCACTCGACGACGCCGCAAGCGAGTTGATCGACCCGACCTTCGAGCGCCCGTTGCGGCCGGTGGCGGCCGTCGCGCAGCTCGACTTCGAGGAGCAGCAGCCGCAACCGGCGCCCGTTCCCGTCGAGGAGAAGCCGGCGCCTGCTGCAGCTCCCGCTCCGCGAGCCAAGCGCGCGAAGGCCAAGCCCGCCGTTCCCGGCTGGGAGGATGTGCTGCTCGGGGTGCGTTCCAGCGGCGAGCGCTGACGCACTACTGACTGGCGACCATCGCCAGTAGCGTGATCCAACCTCCGACGACGCCGATGCCGGCCCCCAGCACGAACCAGCGTCGTACCGGAATCCGCCGCCAGCCCCACAACGTGGGCGCCAGGCCGCCAACCGCTATCAGGTTGAGCACGACTGCCACCACCGGGTGCACCCGGATCATGCCGAGGCTGAGCACCACGATCGCCGCACCGGTGACCGCGGCGACGAACGCCGACACCGTCAGACCGGTCCCCCAGGGCGTGGTCTCGTCAGTCATGACGGGGACCTTACCGAGCCACCCGCTCGTAGAACGCCAGCGCCGCGGCAGTCGCGACGTTCAGCGAATCGGTGCCCCGGGACATCGGGATGCGGACCCGGACGTCGCTCGCCCGCATCGCAGTCTCGGTCAGGCCGGGACCCTCCGCGCCGACCAGTACCGCAACGTTGTCCCCCGCCAGACCGGCCATCGCGTCGGCCAGGGTCTGCGCCGCCGGATCCGGTGTCATGGCCAGCAGCCGGAACCCGCGGGTGCGCAGCTCGGTGAGGTCGGCCGGCCACTGCTGGGCGCGGGCGAACGGCACCAGGAGGGCATGGCCCATCGACACGCGCACCGCGCGCCGGTACAGCGGGTCGGCGCAGCCGGAGCCGAAAATCACCGCATCCACGCCGAGGCCGGCGGCGTTGCGGAAGATCGATCCGAGGTTCTCGTGGTCGTTGACACCTTCGAGCACCGCGACCGTGCGCGCGCCGTCGAGTACGTCGGCCGGCGTCAGCTCCGGCGGCCGCCGGGCCGCGGCAAGCACACCCCGGTTGAGGTGGAAGCCGACGACATCGGCCATCACCTCGGCCGACGCGCGATAGAACGGGGCCTGTACCTCGGTGAGATCGTCGCCGAGTTCGGCGAGACGACGATCGGTGCCGAGGAATGCGTGCGGAGTGAACCGCGAGGCGATCATTCGCTGAGCGACCAGCACGCCCTCAGCGATCACCAGTCCTTTGCCGCTGGGTAGGTCCGGTCTGCGGTCGACACTGTTCAGGTCGCGGAAGTCGTCGACTCGGGGATCAGCCGGGTCGGTGATGTCGACAACGTCTACCGCGCCAAAAGCCTTGTCGCTCACGCGTCTTCGTCGACGAGAACGGTCATCAGGTCGGCAGCCCGCAATAGAGTGTCGCGGTCCTCTCCGGCCAGGGTGGCCAGCCGGTTGCGCAGCCACTCCTGGCTGGCCCGGCGCTCACTGTCGACCAGCGCCGCGCCGGCGTCCGACACTGCCACCAGGACCTGACGACCGTCGGAGGGATGCGACGTGCGCGCCACCAGACCCAAATCGGCCAGCGATGCGATCACCCGCGTCATCGACGGCGGCCGAACCCGCTCGCGGACGGCCAGCGCCCCGGGCGTCATCGCCCCGTCCTTGGCCAGGGTCGCCAACGCGGACAACTGCGACAGCGTGACCGGCGATTCGGGCCTGCGGAAGCGCAGCTGACGCGCCAGTCGCATGACGGCCAACGACAAATCACTCGCAAGCCGCAGGTCAGCGTCCAACACAAACGCAAACAGTACGACACGACACACCCGATCAGTGATGAACCGGCCAACTGCGGCGGATGCATACCGGGCCGCTCACCCGATCGGTTACCTTGGACGACAATGCCTTCCGATCAGCGCGAGCCGAGCCGAGAGCCGACGGCCGAACCCGAGCCTCCGGCGCTCCCCGCGGCGTTGCTGGACCCGTGGCCGGTGATCATCGTCGGCGCCGTGCTGTGGGCACTGGCGACGATCGCGGCGTTCAGCGTTCCGGCGCTGGAGTCGTGGCGTCCGATCGCGATCGCCGGTCTGGGCACCGGCGTCGTCGGCACCTCGGTATTCCTATGGCAGCGCACCGCAGCCAGGCGCGGGGCGCGGGGCGCGCAGACCGGCCTCGGGCCGCGCGGACAGTAACCAGTCAACGACGAAGGAGAACCATGGCAGCGCCGCTGTTGCACGCAGAGATCGAGATCAACGCCCCGGTCGCGAAGGTATGGAGCTTGCTCTCGGACCTGGGCAACATGCCCAAGTGGAGCCCGCAGTGCCGGCTGATGAAGCCACTCGGTGCGGTGAAACCGGGCACCCGCACCTTCAACCTCAACCGGCGCAACAACCTGTTCTGGCCGACGACGGCGACGATCACCGAACTGATTCCGGAGCGCAAGCTGGCGTTCCGGGTCAATGCCAACAACACCGTCTGGAGCTACGAACTCGAACCGACCGCGACCGGCACCAAGGTCGTGGAGACCCGCCACGCCGAGAACGGCGTCAAGGCAGTCTCGACCATGACGGTCAACGCGGTGATGGGCGGGGTGCCCAGCTTCGAGAAGGAACTGGTCGAGGGGATGAACGCCTCGCTGGCGCGCATCAAGGCCGCCGCCGAAGGCTAGCCCTGCTCGACGGACTCCGGGTCCTCCGAGCTTTCGGCAGCGTCGGCGCTGTCCGGAGTCTCGGCGCTGTCCGGCGTCTCGGCGACGGTCGCGGGGACCTCGACGACGTCGAGCACACCGTCGTCGTACGGGTCGTAGATCGGCGATCCGGTCCCCGCCGGCTGCGGGGTGTCCGAGTGCGCGCCGCAGCCGTACTCGAAATCGACGACGTGGGCGTCGGCCGACATCTCGTTGCAGCACACCCCGAACATCGCGCCGAGCGCTCCGGCGAGCGGAACCATGAAGCCGCAGTCGCGGCACACCCGCTTGGTCGCCCGGGCCATCGGCGAACCGGGGCCGTGGTCGCTGTCGTGCCAGCGCTGCGCGGTCTCGTCGCGGCCGAGCGCGCTGAGCACCTGACTGCGCCCGAAGCCCAGCTCATACGCGGTGTCGTCGATCAGGGGGTCCCCGGTGGCGGTGTATCCGGGGGCCAGCCGCGGGTCTTGCTGGCCGGGAGCCAGCAGGTCACCAGGGCTCAGGTCGCCCGGTTTGATGCGCTCCTCCCACGGCACCCAGGCCGGGGCCAGCAGCGCGGTCGGGCCGGGCACCAGCACAACCTCGCTGACCGTTGCGTGATCGGCGCCGGGGTAGGCCGCGACCACCACCGCCCACTGCCAGCCCTGATAGCCGGGCATATCCGCCAGGAAGCGGTGCGTCGCCGCGGTCTCGTCCTCGAAGCTGACACCGAGGTATTCGCCCACCGTGTCGCCGCTGTGCTCGATGATGGCCTGGCGGGCCTGCTCCTCGGCACCGTTCAGTACGGCGGCAACCGCCTCTGAGGGCGCGTCGGTGGACGCCGGTGCCGCGGCTTCTGTCGAGTCGAGAGTGCTGTCCATCGTCACCAATCTTGCCTCACGGTCTGTGTGTGCAGCCACACCGGTCACGTGCGCGCCGGGCATGCCGGGATAGGGGACAATTGTGACGTGTCTGAGAGCCGGCGTGACGAACCCCGCGCAAATCCGGCGTTCGGCACGGATCGCCGCCACTCGGCCGGCGCATCCGGGGAACACCCCGGCATGGCCAACTACCCCAGTGACGGGGACGGTTACCGGCGCTCAGACGCCACCCGCCGGTCCAATCCGACGCCCAGCTCCAACCGGTATCTGCCGCCGCTGGGCGAGCAACGCACCGAAAACCTGAGTCCGCCGCCACCCGGATCGCGGAGCACCGAGGATCGGGTGACTCGCGGCCGTGGCGCCGCGATGCGCAGCCGCGAGATGGGCACCAAGGTGTATTCGATGGTGCACCGCGCGGCCACGGCCGACGGTGCCGACAAGTCCGGTCTGACCGCTTTGACCTGGCCGGTGGTCGCCAACTTCGCGGTGGACGCGGCGATGGCCGTGGCACTGGCGAACACGTTGTTCTTCGCCGCCGCCTCCGGCGAGAGCAAGGGCAAGGTTGCGCTCTACCTGCTGATCACGATCGCGCCGTTCGCGGTGATCGCGCCGCTGATCGGACCGGCACTCGATCGCGTGCAGCACGGCAGGCGCGCCGCGCTGGCGATGTCGTTCATCCTTCGCGCCGCGCTGGCGTTCGTGCTGATCATGGACTACGACGGCGTCACCGGCAGCTATCCGTCATGGGTGCTCTATCCCTGTGCGTTGGGAATGATGGTGCTGTCCAAGTCCTTCAGCGTGCTGCGCAGCGCGGTCACCCCGCGCGTGATGCCGCCGACGATCGACCTGGTGCGGGTGAATTCACGGCTGACGATGTTCGGTTTGATCGGCGGCACGATCGTCGGCGGCGGTATCGCGGCCGGGGCCGAATACCTGCTCACCACGCTGTTCCAGTTGCCCGGTGCGTTGTTCGTCGTGGTCTTCGTGGCCGTGGCGGGCGCCTCGCTGTCGATGCGGATCCCGCGCTGGGTGGAGGTCACCGAAGGCGAGGTGCCGGCCACCTTGACCTACCACGGCGAGAACGGGCCGCTGGGCTGGGTCGACGAGCCGGCCGCGAAGACCGGCGCACCGCGACAACCCCTGGGCCGCAACATCATCACCTCGCTGTGGGGAAACTGCACGATCAAGGCGATGGTCGGATTCCTGTTCCTGTATCCGGCGTTCGTCGCCAAGGCGCACCAGGCCAGCGGCTGGGTTCAACTCGGCATGCTGGGTCTGCTCGGCGCGGCGGCCGGCATCGGCAACTTCGCGGGCAACTTCACCGCTGCCCGGATGCGGTTGGGCCGGCCCGCGATGCTCGTCGTGCGGTGCACGATCGCGGTGACCGCGATGGCTTTGGTGGCCGCGGTCACCGGCAACCTGATCGTCGCGGCGGTGGCCACGCTGGTCACTTCGGGCGCGACCGCGATCGCCAAAGCATCACTGGATGCGTCGCTGCAGGATGACCTGCCCGAGGAGTCACGAGCATCGGCGTTCGGCCGTTCAGAGTCGGTGCTGCAGCTGGCCTGGGTGATGGGCGGCGCGCTCGGGGTGCTGGTGTACACCGAACTATGGGTCGGTTTCACCGCGATCAGCGCGCTGCTGATCCTCGGCCTGGCCCAGACCATCGTCAGCAACCGCGGTAATTCACTGATCCCCGGCTTCGGTGGTAACCGCCCGGTGCTGGCCGAACCGGAGGGTGCATCGGCGGTGACCAACCGGTGAGCCGTTTGCTCCGTTGGCTTTTGGTGGTCGTCGTCGTGTTGGCGTCGGCCGGTGCCGGCGTCGGCGCCTGGGTGTTGACCCGCGACACCGGATCCGAACTCCCCGAGATCAGCGCGTACTCACACGGGCATGCGGTGCGCGTCGGGCCGTACGTGTACTGCAACGTGGTGAACCTCAACGACTGCCAGAACCCCCAGAGCCAGGGCCAACTGTCGGTCACGGAGCGCTATCCGGTCCAGCTGTCGGTGCCGACCGCCATCGGCCGCGCGCCGTGGCAGCTGCTGCGCGTCTACGAGGACGACCGCAACTCGACGACAACGATCTATCGGCCCAATACCGAACTGGCGGTGACGATTCCGACGGTCGACCCGCAGCGCGGCCGGCTCACCGGGGTGGTCGTCCAGTTGCTCACCCTGGTGCAGGACCAGACCGGCGAACTCAGGGACGCCCCGCACGCCGAGTGGTCGGTCCGTCTCGCCTGGAGTTAATTGTTCGACGAATGTCGAGTTGTTGCGCCGAATCGTAGGTCCTGTGGACAACTAGTCGACGTTCGATCATTCTTGTCGGTCTCGCTCCTGACGGTGTCGCCATGGACGAACTCTGTCGGCCCTTTCTGGCCAGCGAGGCACTCACGGCGGGGACCGTGACGCGATATCAGCTGCGCACGAACTTCAGGGCCATCCACCGGAACGTGTATCTGCCAAAGGAGCAGGCGCTGACGCCGGTCAATCGGGCCGTCGCGGCGTGGCTGTGGTCCGATCGCCAGGCGACGCTTGCAGGACTCTCGGCCCGCAGCGCTGTACCGCACGAAGTGGATCGATGACTGGCTTCCCGCCGAGTTGAACAGAAGCCGACGCGACAAGGCCAAGGGCATCGTCCTGCACAGCGACGCGCTGGCGGACGACGAGATTTGCGTTCACAGCGGTGTGACACTGACCACCCCGGCCCGCACTGCGTTCGATCTCGGGAGGCGGAAAGGGTTGCATAACACCATCATTCGCATCGACGCGCTGGCACACGCCACCGATTTGAAGATCGCCGACGTCGAGGCGTTGGTCGAGCGACACCGTGGCGCGCGCGGACTCGTACAGCTTCGGCGCGCTCTTGAACTCTTCGACGGTGGAGCGGAATCACCGTGGGAAACTCGGACCCGCCTGGTGTTGATGTCGACATGGGCTGGGAGGAATACCTGGTCGGCGTCGAATTCGACGGGCTCAGCACTGGACGGACCCCGTTCAGCGAACCTGGGATATCGATCGATTGGCACATTTAGAAGCGCTCGGCTGGCGGATTGTCCGCGTCAGCGCTGACCTACTTCGACACCGACCCGCAGTCGCCGTGGCCCGGATCCTCGACGCATTGCGGGCGGCGGGCGCGCCGGCGCGATGAACGTCGACTCGTTGCGGCAGTCGAGCGACTTCGACGGCCACAACTCGACGTTCGCGGGCTAGAACTGATCCGGAACGCGTTCACCCTCGCGAGTCGGCCCCGGCGGAGTTCCGTCACCGAACGGTCTGCCGCCCAACGCTTCTCGTCCGTGTGGTGTCAGCCAATTGGAAAGGTCGGGTCCCTTCGGCACGATCTGAGTGGGATTGATGTCCGAATGCACGATGTAGTAGTGCTGCTTGATCTGAACGAAGTCGGTGGTGTCGCCGAATCCCGGCGTCTGGAAGAGGTCCCGGGCGTAGGCCCACAGCACCGGCATTTCGGCGAGCTTCGACCGATTGCACTTGAAGTGACCGTGGTAGACGGGATCGAAGCGGGCCAGCGTGGTGAACAACCGCACGTCGGCCTCGGTGATGGTGTCCCCCACCAGATAACGCTGGCCGGACAGCCGATCGGACAGCCAGTCCAGTGCGGCGAACAGCCGGTCGTAGGCGTGTTCGTAGGACTCCTGCGAGCCGGCGAACCCACAGCGGTACACGCCGTTGTTCACTTCGGTATAAATGCGTTGTGCCACTTCGTCGATCTCGTCGCGCAACGGCTCGGGGTACAGCTGCGGCGCACCCTCGCGGTGGTAGGCCGTCCACTCGGTGGAGAAGTCCAGGGTGATCTGCGCGAAGTCGTTGGTGACCACCTGACCCGTGGCCACTTCGACGATCGCCGGGACCGTGATGCCCTTGGGGTAGTCCGGGAAGCGAGCGAAGTAGGCGTCCTGCAGCCGTGGAATCTGCAGCACCGGGTCCACGCCACCGGGGTCGAGGTCGAAGGTCCAGCTGCGCTCATCGTGCGTCGGACCGCAGAACCCGATGGACAGCACATCCTCTAAGCCCAGCAGGCGGCGCACGATGATCGTCCGGTTCGCCCACGGGCAGGCCCGCGCGACGATCAGCCGGTAGCGGCCGGGTTCGACGGGATAGCCGTCAGCACCGTCGGTCGTGATCCGGGTGGTGATGTAGTTGGTATCGCGATTGAATTCGCCGCCTCCGGCGACATAGGCACCCACGACTCCAGTGTTACCCAGTTAGGCGTCGAGTTCCCTCGCAACGGCCTTGACGACTTCGGACACCCGCCGGGCGGCCTTGCGGTCGGGGTAGCGGCCCTTGCGTAGCTCGGGCTGCACAGCGCCTTCGAGCAGCGTGATCATGTCCTCGACCATGCCGTGCAATTCGTCGGGAGTGTGCTTGCGCTCGACGGGCGTGGCCTCACGTCGGGTCCGGGTCAGGCTCGGCGGCGGATCGATCAGCTTGACGCTCAACGCCTGCGGGCCTCGACGCCCCGACGCCACCCCGAACTCGACCTTCTGACCGGCCTTGAGACCTTCTACGCCCTCAGGCAGTGCCGACGCACGGACGTAGACGTCCTCGCCCTCCTCCTGGGACAGGAAGCCGAAGCCCTTCTCGGCGTCGTACCACTTCACCTTGCCGGTCGGCACTGGTCTCACCTGCTTGTCTAACGGGGTTCATGACAACATGACGAAGCGTCCCGCCGGTGCAGGACGCGTGCCGGTGATCCTACTCGGGAACAGGTGTGCCCAGCACCTGAGTTCAGTTCGGTAGGCTGGGCAAACCGCTGGAGGAGACATGCGCCTGATCCTGAACGTCATCTGGTTGCTGTTCGGCGGGCTGTGGCTTGCCCTCGGCTACCTGCTGGCCGCGCTTGTCAGTTTCGTTCTGATCATCACCATCCCGTTCGGCTTCGCCGCGCTGCGGATCGCCAACTACGCCCTGTGGCCGTTCGGGCGGACCGTCGTCGAAAAGCCCGGCCCACGTCCCGGCGCCCTGATCGGCAACGTGATCTGGATCCTGCTGTTCGGCCTGTGGCTGGCCATCGGCCACCTGGTCAGCGCGGCCGCGATGGCGATCACGATCATCGGCATCCCGTTGGCACTGGCCAATCTCAAACTCATCCCCGTCTCGCTGGTGCCGCTGGGCAAGGAGATCGTGCCCGCCGATCAGGGTCGGGTGGCGCCATGACGCTGACCGCTCTCGGATTGCCTGCGATTCGCCGCGACCGCGAAGAGGCGCCCGGCGGCATGCCGCGCAGCGGCCCGCTGGTCGACACGTTCGGCCGGGCCGCCACCGACCTGCGGGTATCGCTCACCGACCGCTGCAATCTGCGCTGTACCTACTGCATGCCGGCCGACGGTTTGGACTGGCTGCCCGACGATGAGTTGCTGACCCGCGACGAGCTGGTCCGCTTGCTGACGCTGGCCGTGACGCGGCTCGGCATCACCAGCGTTCGCTTCACCGGCGGCGAACCGCTGCTGTATCGCGGGCTCGAAGACGTGGTGTCGGCGGTGGCCGGGCTGCGCCCGCGGCCGGAGATCGCGCTGACCACCAACGGTCTGGGCCTGGCCCGACGCGCGCGTGCCCTGGCCGATGCGGGGCTGAACCGGGTCAATGTGTCGCTTGACTCCGTCGACGCCGAGCATTTCGCCGCCATCACCCGGCGCGACCGGCTCTCCGACGTGCTCGAAGGCCTGTCCGCTGCAGCGGTCGCCGGATTGGGGCCGGTCAAGGTCAACGCCGTTCTGGATCACGACAGCGGCCTCCAAGACGCCGTCGAGCTGTTGGAGTACTGCCTGCGCTACGGCTATCGGTTGCGCATCATCGAGCAGATGCCGCTCGATGCCAGTCACCTGTGGCGCCGAGACGCCAACCTGAGCGCCGACCAGATTTTCACGGCACTCGCGGCGCGCTTCGATCTGACTCCCGACCCCGCACCGCGTGGTTCAGCTCCGGCTCAGCTGTGGCAGGTCAACGGTGGCCCGGCCACGGTCGGCATCATCGCCTCGGTCTCGCACGCGTTCTGCTCGGCGTGCGACCGGACCCGCTTGACCGCCGACGGGCAGATCCGTAACTGCCTGTTCTCGGCTGAGGAATCCGACCTGCGGATGCTGCTGCGCAACGGATCGGACGACGACGCGCTGGAGTCGGCGTGGCGCGCGGCGATGTGGCGCAAAGCAGCCGGGCACGGCATCAACAACCCGGATTTCGTTCAGCCGCAGCGGCCGATGAGCGCGATCGGTGGCTGAGGTGGGCCAGTCGGTGGACGTGACCGTGCGTTTCTTCGCCTCGGCCCGTGCTGCCGCGGGTACCGACTCGCACCGGCTCAACCTGCATCCCGGCACGACGGTCGCCGACGTGGTGAACGAATTAGGTTGCCGCAACGACGAATTGGCGCGGGTGTTACAGCGATGCTCCTACCTCTGCGACGGCATCGCGGTCAAAAACAAGGCCACCGAACTGCAACCCGGCCAGACGCTTGACGTATTACCCCCGTTTGCCGGCGGATGATCGTGATTTACGTCACATCACGATCAGGTAACGAGATGGCCACGGCTTGGTTTAGCGCCGGACCTACCTGGGCGAACGCCGAGCTATCTAGGGCCTTTAACCTTTTTTAAGGTTTGCCAGTAGCAGAAACGCCCGGATTTGCAAAAGTCGACGGCACTCCGAGATCCCATTACCGTCTGTCGGAGGTCGGCCCCCTCAACCCGGGAAGACCCTCTTCGCTCCTAGCGCTGAGCTCCATCCAAGGAGCGGAGAGACCAACGAACACCATGGATGGAGGCGGGGGACCCACCGGTCCACCGATAGGACTTGGAGCCGCATGCGGCTCCTTGGGGTGAAGCCGAGATCGTTTCCACCAGAGACGACCGAGGCCGGGCGACCTCTCCAGCCCGAACCCGACAGCTGACCTCGCAGGCGCACTGAAGAGAGGAATACATCGCCATATGAGTGGACGGCATCGCAAGCCCACTTCATCGTCAGTCAGCGTCGCCAAGATCGCGGTCACCGGTGTGGTCATCGGAGGCGGCAGCCTCGCCCTCGCCGGACAGGCCCAGGCAGCTCCCGATAACGAATGGGATCAGGTTGCCCGCTGTGAGTCCGGCGGCAACTGGGGCATCAACACCGGCAACGGTTACCAGGGCGGCCTTCAGTTCTCCCCCAGCACGTGGTCCGCGCACGGCGGCGGGCAGTACGCCCCCGCCGCGAACATGGCCAGCAAGGACGAGCAGATCGCCATCGCCGAGCGCGTCCTGGCAAGCCAGGGCCGTGGTGCATGGCCGGTGTGCGGCCGCGGCCTGTCGGGTGCTAGCCCGCGCAACGTAGTCAACGAGCCGAAGCAGAACACCGCGCCCGTCGAGGCAGTCGCGCTTGACGCCCCCCTGCCTGATGCTCCCGCACCGGACGCCCCGCAGGACCTCCCGCCGGCACCGCAGGATCTGCCCCCGGCACCGCAGGACCTCGCGCCCGCGCCGCAGGACTTGCCGCCAGCCCCGCAGGACCTCCCGCCGGCACCGCAGGATCTCCCGCCGGCACCGCAGGATCTGCCGCCCGCGCCGCAGCCCGATGTCGTCCCCGTCGCTCAGGAAGCCGCACCGCCGGCCGCCGAGCCCGTGATCGACACCGCTCTTCAGGTACCCGCCCCGGACGCACCGGCAAACCCTGACGAGCAGACCATCACGGTGCAGGCGGCCTCGATCCACTTCATGCCGCAGGCCCCGGCCGACCCGGCGGTGCCGCCGACGTTGCCGCCGGCTCCCGCTCCGGTCCCGGCCGACCCCGCAGCGGCGCCCGCCCCGGGCACCAACGTGGTGGCCGCCAGCCCGACCACCCCGCTGCCCGACGGCGTCCCGCACCTGTCGAGCCCGGAGAACCTGCCGCCGGGAACCAGCGACCAGCCTGAAGGCCCGCAGGAGGGCCCGAATGTCACGTACCTCAAGGAACTGTGGCACGCGGTGCAGACCCAGCAGGTCAGCAGGGGCGACGCGCTGCTGGCGCTGACCCAGCGTCCGCTGAACACCCCGGTGACCAACGATCCGAGCATGGGTGCGGCTCCGGCCGGCCCGAACGCTGCGGCACCGGTCCTGCCGGTGCAGGACGCTCCGGCACCGGCTCAGTAAGCCGTCAGGCCGAGTTCACCCACTCGTCGGTTCCATCGGCGAAGAACTGGTGTTTCCACACCGGTAGCCGTTCCTTGACGGTGTCGACGAGTAGGGCGCACGCCTCGAAAGCCGCTCCCCGGTGGTCGGCCGCCACGGCTGCCACCAGGGCGGCGTCGCCGATGTGCAGGACGCCGACCCGATGACTCGCCGCGATCGCCCGCACGCCAGTGGATTTCGCAGCGACCTCGGCGAGCGCCTCGAACAGGGTCTGCTCAGCCAGCGGATGCGCGGAGTACTCCAGCCGCACCACGTCCCGGCCGCCGTCGTGGTTGCGCACCACTCCGGAGAATCCGACCACCGCACCGGCGGCAACGTCGGCGACGAGTTCTTCATGCTCGGTCAGCGAGATCGGGCCCTCGGCGAGCGCGGCCCGCAGGATGCGTGTCATCAGCGGTGGTCCCCTCCGGACAATTGATCCAGTGCGTGGTCGAGCACGCCGGCGAGCACCGACAGGCCGTCGCGCACCCCGCCTGTCGATCCCGGCAGGTTCACCACCAGGGTGCGACCTGCGACCCCGCACAGCCCGCGGGAGAGCACCGACGTCGGCACCTTGGGCAGGCCGGACCGCCGGATCGCGTCGGCCAGCCCGGGGATCTGGTAGTCCAGCACGCCGAGGGTCGCCTCCGGGGTGGCGTCGGTCGGCGATATCCCGGTGCCGCCGGAGGTGATGACGATGTCGGCTGCGGCATCGATCGCCGCGTGCAGGGCGTCGCCGACGGCACTGCCATCGACCACCACCCTGGCGTCGGGCACGTCGAAGCCGCGTTCGGCGAGCCAGGCCACGATGATCGGTCCGGTGCGGTCTTCGTAGACACCGGTCGCCGCCCGGGTGGAGGCGATCACGACCCGTGCAGAGCGGGTCACGTCTCGCGCACCCACAGGCCGGTCTTGCCACCCTCCTTGCGCAGCACTCGGATGTCCTCGATGCGCGCGGCGGGATCGACGGCCTTGATCATGTCGTAGAGCGTCAGTGCCGCGACGCTGACGGCCGTCAGCGCTTCCATCTCCACGCCGGTGCGATCAGTGGTACGCACGGAGGCGGTCACGCCGACCTCCGCGTCGCCGATCGCGAACTCGATGTCCACCCCCGTCAACGCCAAGTGGTGGCACAGCGGGATGAGGTCGCTGGTCCGCTTGGCGGCCAGGATGCCGGCAACCCGGGCCGTCGCCAGGGCATCGCCCTTGGGTAGACCCCCGGCCGTGATCAGCGCGACCACATCGGCGGTGGTATGAACGGAACCGGCGGCCACCGCCGTGCGGCTGGTGGCAGCCTTATCGGTGACGTCGACCATGTGCGCCGCACCGTGCTCGTCCAGGTGCGAGAGGCGGTGCTGCGGTCCGTTGGTCACCGTTTACTTGTTGACGACCGTGACCGGGTGCAGATACGGCAGATCGGAGGCCGGCAGCGGGAACGTGATGTCGCCGAACGGCGACAGCGCGCCCGCCCGATCGGCGGCGAGCTCGCTCACCGCGTGGTCGTCGGGGTCGCTGGTCGGCCAGCCATTGTCGACATACCTTGTCTTCTTCTCAGCCACGGCAACATTCTGTCATCTGCCGGCCCGGCTTGTGCACATAGGCGGCTGTTTTAGGCTGGTCAACAATGACTGAATCGTCCTCGCCAGCGGGCAGGAGCGAAGCGACCCGGGAAATCAACGCAGGAATGCCGCTGGGCGCCTGGCTGGCCGATCTGCCCGACGACCGGCTGATCCGCCTACTGGAACTGCGGCCGGATCTTGCCCAACCCGCGCCGGGCAGCATCGCGGCCCTGGCCGCCCGCGCGGTGGCCCGACAGTCGGTGAAGGCCGCCACCGACGAACTGGACTACTTGCGGCTCGCCGTCCTCGACGCCCTGATCGTGCTGCATGCCGAGACGACCGCCGTGCCGGTGACCAAGCTGGTGGCCCTCATCGGCGAGCGCGCCGACGAACGGTCGATCCTGACCGCACTGGACGATCTGCGCGAGTGCGCTCTGGCATGGGGCGACACCGCCGTGCGGGTGTCGGCCGAGGCAGCCGCGGGCCTGCCCTGGTATCCCGGGCAGGCGATCGCAGAGGACTCGTCACGGTCAGGGGCGGAGATCTCCGCAGCCATCGACGCCCTTGACGAGCCCCAGCTCGAACTTCTGGACCGACTCCTGATGGGGTCCCCGGTCGGCCGCACCCGCGATGCCGCGCCCGGCGCACCGGTCGACCGGCCCGTGCCACGGCTGCTCGCGGCCGGACTGTTGCGCCAGCTGGACGAAGAGACGGTGATCCTGCCGCGCCAGGTCGGTCAGGTGCTGCGCGGTGAGGAGCCGGGGCCGGTGAGCCTGGTGGCACCCGACCCGGTGGCCAGCACCACCACCATCGCCGACGTCGACGCCACCGCCGCCGGTGCGGTGCTTGACCTGATCCGCGAGATCGAGCTCGTCATCGAATCCCTCTCCGCCGCACCGGTTCCCGAATTGCGCAGCGGCGGCCTGGGCGTGCGGGAAGCCAAGCGGCTGAGCAAGCTCACCGGTATCGACGAACAACGCCTCGGGCTGGTACTCGAGGTCAGCGTCGCCGCCGGCCTGATTGCCAGCGGCTCCCCCGACCCGGAACCGCAGGACGGTTCGGGCCCGTACTGGACGCCGACGGTGGCCGCCGATCGATTCTTCGAGACGCCCACCGCCGCACGTTGGCACCTGCTGGCCACCAATTGGCTGGATCTGCCGTCGCGCCCGGGGTTGATCGGCGGTCGCGGTCCTGACGGCAAACCCTATGCAGCACTGTCTGATTCGCTCTATTCGACGGCCGCCCCGCTCGATCGGCGCCTGCTGCTGGGACTCCTCGCCGAGCTTTCACCCGGTTCCGGCGTGGATGCGCCGCACGCCTCGCGAGCACTGATCTGGCGGCGGCCGCGGTGGGCGGCCCGGTTGCAGCCCGAGCCCGTCGCGCATCTGCTTTCCGAGGCGCATGCTCTCGGCCTGATCGGGCGCGGCGCGCTCAGCACACCGGCGCGGATACTACTGAACGGTGACGAGGACGCCGCCATCGAGGCGATGAACAAGGCGCTGCCGGCACCGATCGACCACTTCCTGGTGCAGGCCGACCTGACCGTGGTGGTGCCCGGACCGCTGCAACGCGAGCTGGCCGACGAACTGGCGGCGGTGGCGGCGGTGGAATCGGCCGGTGCGGCGATGGTGTATCGGGTCAGCGAAGCATCGATCCGGCGCGCACTAGACACCGGCCGAACCGCAGGCGGGCTGCACAGCTTCTTCGAGCGACATTCGAAAACCCCTGTCCCGCAGGGCTTGACGTATCTGATCAATGACGTCGCCCGGCGGCACGGGCAGCTGCGCGTCGGCATGGCGTCGTCGTTCCTGCGCTGCGAAGACCCGACGCTGCTCGCCCATGCGGTTGCGGCACCGGCCTTGGCGCATCTCGAGGTGCGGCTGCTGGCTCCGACGGTGGCGGTGTCGCAGGCGCCGATCGGCGAGGTGCTCGCGACCTTGCGCGCGGCGGGCTTCGCGCCGGCGGCGGAGGATTCATCGGGAGCGATCGTCGACCTCCGGCAGCGTGGTGCGCGGGTGTCCGTGCCCCAGCACCGCCGCCTGTTCCGCGGGCTGCCCAAGCCGAGCGCGGACACCCTGGCCTCGGTGGTCTCGATGCTGCGCCGGGTGGATTCCAGCGCTCCGTTCGCGAACGTTCGCCTGGACCCGGCGGTGTCGATGGCGCTGTTGCAGCAGGCGGCCATGGAACAAAAAGATGTCGTGATCGGTTATGTGGACGCTGCCGGGGTGGCTACCCAGCGCATGGTGCGCCCGCTCACCGTCAGCGGCGGTCAGCTACTGGCCTGGGATCCGAACCAGGGTCGGCCGCGGGAATTCGCGGTCCATCGCGTGACATCGGTGATGTCGGCCGAGTCTGGATAATGGAGCGATGACGAGGAGTGCGGCATGACCGAGGGTCCGTTGATCGTGCAGTCCGACAAGACGGTGCTGCTCGAGGTCGACCACGAACTCGCCGGCGCCGCCCGCGCGGCGATCGCCCCGTTCGCCGAGCTGGAACGCGCGCCCGAGCACATCCACACCTACCGCATCACTCCCCTGGCCCTGTGGAACGCGCGCGCCGCCGGCCACGACGCTGAGCAGGTGGTCGACGCGCTGGTCAGCTTTTCGCGCTATGCCGTACCGCAGCCGCTGCTGGTGGACATCGTCGACACAATGGGCCGATACGGCCGGCTGCAGCTGGTCAAGCATCCCGCGCACGGCCTGACGCTCATCAGCCTCGATCGGGCGGTGCTCGAAGAGGTGCTGCGCAATAAGAAGATCAGCCCGATGCTGGGTGCCCGCATCGACGACGACACCGTGATCGTCCACCCCAGCGAGCGCGGCCGGGTCAAGCAGATGCTGCTCAAGATCGGCTGGCCGGCCGAAGATCTGGCCGGTTACGTCAACGGCGAGGCACATCCGATCGGCCTCGATCAGGACGGCTGGGAGCTCCGCGACTATCAGCAGATGGCCGCCGATTCGTTCTGGGACGGCGGCTCCGGTGTCGTGGTCCTGCCCTGCGGGGCGGGTAAGACACTGGTGGGTGCGGCCGCGATGGCCAAGGCCGGGGCGACGACGCTGATCCTGGTCACCAATACCGTCGCGGGTCGGCAGTGGAAGCGGGAACTGATCGCGCGGACGTCGCTGACCGAAGAGGAGATCGGCGAGTATTCCGGCGAGCGCAAGGAGATTCGGCCGGTCACCATCGCCACCTATCAGGTGATCACCCGCCGGACCAAGGGCGAGTACAAGCATCTGGAGCTGTTCGACAGCCGGGACTGGGGTCTGATCATCTACGACGAGGTGCACCTGCTGCCCGCGCCGGTGTTCCGGATGACGGCCGATCTCCAATCCCGCCGCCGGCTCGGGTTGACCGCGACGTTGATCCGTGAGGACGGCCGCGAGGGCGACGTGTTCAGTCTGATCGGACCCAAGCGCTACGACGCACCGTGGAAAGACATCGAGGCTCAAGGCTGGATCGCACCCGCCGAGTGCATCGAGGTGCGCGTCACGATGACCGACAACGAGCGGATGCTGTATGCGATCGCCGAGCCTGAGGAGCGTTACAAACTCTGCTCGACCGCGCATTCGAAGATCGCGGTGGTGAAATCTATCCTCGCCAAGCATCCCGACGAGCCGACGCTGGTGATCGGCGCCTATCTCGACCAGCTCGACGAGCTCGGCACCGAGTTGGGTGCGCCGGTGATCCAGGGCTCGACGAAGAACGCTGAGCGCGAGCAACTCTTCGACGCGTTTCGCCGCGGCGAGGTCAAGACGCTCGTCGTCTCCAAGGTCGCGAACTTCTCCATCGATCTCCCGGAAGCATCGGTGGCCGTTCAGGTTTCGGGCACCTTCGGCTCCCGCCAGGAAGAAGCTCAGCGGTTGGGTCGGTTGCTTCGCCCCAAGCACGACGGGGGTGGGGCGGTCTTCTACTCCGTGGTCTCCCGCGACAGTCTGGACGCCGAGTACGCCGCGCACCGGCAGCGTTTCCTCGCCGAACAGGGTTACGGCTACATCATCAAGGACGCTGACGACCTGCTCGGCCCGGCGATCTGAGGTCACGCAACCAAAGGTTGCCGCGACGCTGCGATAGCAAAAGGTCACCGATCGATCAGATGTACGCTGCGCCCGTAAAACGAATGTGACAGCGAACGCCGCACCATCACGTTATTCTTCGCCAGAACACGTGGTTGGGTGACCAAAGGGGTAGCGCGTGAGCGCAGCGGGTTTCATCGGTCGAGTTGGCGGGTTGGCGGTTGCGCTGGGAGTTGGCGCCGCGGCATTCAACGGTGCGGTGGCCTGGGCCGACCCCGGCTCAGGCGCGTCATCGGCGCACGCAAGTTCGGCCCGATCCGCCTCGGGCGAACCCGGTTCGGTCGCCGGGCCGGCCAAGCACGGTGCGGCCTCCGCGGCGTCGGCCCGCTCGCGCGCGACTACATCAGTCCGGGCGCAGTCCATCACCTCGACACCGAGCGTCAAGGTGATCCCCACAGCCGCCGCGGAGCCGTCGACACCTGATGCTCCTGCCGTGCCGAGCGACTCGCCGCTGGAGACGGTGGCGCTGGCCTACAGTCGCCGCGACACCGCCGTCTCGGCGCGCCCCGCCGGCGCAACCTCGCTGGTTCGGGAAGCCTCGATCCTGGCCACCGCCCAACAGAACACCGGATTGATCATGGGTGGCAGCGGAAATCCGATCCCCAACCCCACCTACATCCAGAACGTCTTCAATCTGTTTGTCGGACCCAACAGCCCGCTCGGCACCATCGCGACCCAACTGGACACTCCGGAGGGGCTGTACCCGCTCACCGGTGTGAAGAGCCTGCCGCTGAATGTGTCGGTCCAGCAGGGCATGGAAATCCTCACCACGGCGATCGCCCAGCAGGTCGCCGCCGGCAACAGCGCCACGGTCTTCGGCTATTCGCAGAGCGCGATTCTGTCCTCGCTGGTCATGAGCCAGCTCCCGTCGGGCACGCCGGTCAACTTCGTGTTCGTGGGCAACGAGATGAACCCCAATGGCGGCTTCCTGTCGCGGTTCCCCGGGCTCAACATGCCAAGCCTCGGTATTGACTTCTACGGCGCCACGCCCGAAAACCTCTTCCCGACAACCAATTACACACTGGAGTACGACGGGTTCGCCGACTTCCCCCGCTACCCGCTGAATTTCCTGGCGGACCTCAACGCCGGGCTGGGTATCCTCTTCGTCCACACCCAATACCCGAAACTCACGCAGCAGCAGGTCGATGCCGCCATTGCGCTGCCCACCACCGATCCGACCCAGAAGTACTACATCATCCCGACCGAGAACCTGCCACTGCTCGAACCGCTGCGCATGCTGCCGGTCATCGGCGCGCCCGTTGCCGATCTCCTGCAGCCCGCCCTCAAGGTGATCGTGAACCTCGGTTACGGCGACCCCCAGTACGGCTGGTCCAACGTCGGATTCGCCAACCAGCAAACAACTTTCGGCTTCATGCCCGATGTCAACTGGGTAAGCGTGGCCCAGCAGTTCTTCGCCGGCGTCGAACAGGGCGTCCAGGACTTCATCGCCGACGTCAGCCCGGGCGGGGTGATGTCGCGGGAACTCGCGTCACTGAAGTTCCCCGCCCCGGGGTCGAACACGCAACCCACACCGGCCGGCATCATCACCACGCTGCAAACGGTGACCACCAACACTGCGCTGTTCATCTCGACCGCGGCCGCTTCCTTGTATGCGGCGCTACTGCCGACCGCCGACATCGTCAACGCCCTCTTGACGGTGCTGCCCGCCTATGACGTCAACCTGTTCCTCGGCGGCATTCAGCAGGCACTCAGCGGCGACGTCATCAACGGTCTCGTCAACGCGATCGGCCTGCCCCTGGCCGCCAATGTGGGGCTGGTCACCACGGCGGGCCTGATCGAGGTGCTCGTCGCGATCGAGGCCATCCAGGGTGTGGGCGGACAACAGATCGACGTCTAAACGGGCTGCCGCGACGGTTCAACGGGCAGCGCCCGGAACTACAGCGAAAGTATTGTCGCAGAGGCGGTTCCGGGCGCGCCGTACACCTGCGCCAGTCCGACGCGGGGGTTACCCGGCACCTGACGTTCGCCGGCCTCGCCGCGCAGTTGGCGCACCAGCTCGTGCATCTGGCGCAGACCCGAGGCGCCGATCGGCTCGCCGTTGGCGATCAGTCCGCCGTCGGTATTGATCGGCAACGAGCCGTGGATTTCGGTCGCACCGTCGGCAAGCAACTTCTCCTGCTCACCGTCGGCGCACAGACCGGTCTCGGCCATATGGATGATCTCGGCGCCGGCGTCGGTGTCCTGCAGCTGGGCGATGTCGATGTCCTCCGGCCCGATTCCGGCCTCCTCGTAGGCCGCCTTGGCCGCGTAGACGGTCGGCGACACGTCCTCGTCGAGCGGCGCCGAGGTTCCGTGCACCTCGTAGGCACCGAAGGTGCGGGTGCGAATCTCGCTGGCGCGCACATAAACCGGCTTGTCGGTGAACCGGTGCGCAATATCGGCGCGGCACATGATGACCGCGGCGGCGCCCTCGTCGGGAGCGCAGAACATGTACTGTCGCAGCGGGTAGTTCAGTACCGGCGAGGCCATGATCTCCTCGATGGAGATCTCCTTGCGCCGGAAGGCATTCGGGTTCAGCACACCGTTGCGGAAGTTCTTGTTGGCCACCCGCGCCAGCGTCTCCTCGGAGATGCCGTGATCGTGGATATACCGATTGGCCTTGATGCCGAAGAATTTGGTGGTGACGAACTGTCCGTTTTGGGCATACCACTGCGGCAGCGCGAGCTTGGCCGGGTCGTCGGTGAACGCGCCGCGCGGGTGCTTGTCCAGGCCAACAGCGATTCCGATGTCGTACTTGCCGAGCCGGATGGTGTCCGCGGTCTGCTGAATCGCGCTGGCCGCGGTGGCGCAGGCGTTGAAGACGTTGGTGAACGTGATGCCGGTCAGCCCGACCAAGCGCGTCACAGCGTCCGGGTTGGATACCTCATAGCTGCCGCCGAAGCCGAACTGGATGTCCTTCCACTCCGCGCCGGAGTCCTTCAGCGCCAGCTCGATCGCCTCGGCGCCCATCTGCATGGCGGTCTTCTCGAACCGGCCGAACGGGTGCAGGCCCACCCCGATGATTGCGACGTCGCTGCTCATGCCGAGGCCTCCGCCGGCTGGAAGGCGAACGTGACGACCTCATTGCCCTCGGCGTCGGTGGCGAACGGGATCATCGTCAGCTCGACGTCCATGCCCCACTTCAGCTTCTCGGGGTCGTTCTCGGTGAGCCGACCTTCGACGCGCACGACGTCCTCGAGCTGCACCAGCCCGACGCCGAACGGGACGAAGTCCTTACCGGTGGGCCCGATGTAGGGCGCGCCGGGCGGGAAGCCTTGCGTGGTCCACGCGACCAGGGTGCCCCGCCGGGGCAGCTTGACCTCGTTCATGCCGCCGGCGCTGCACTGCGGGCAACGCTCCTGGCTGGGAAAGACCACGGCCGAGCAGCTCGCGCATTTACTGCCGATGAGCTGCGGATTGTCTTCCGGCCAAGTGGAGATTTCGGGCGCCAGGGCCTTTTGCATAGAGGCATCCTTCGTAGTCCAAGTCGGTAGCCGGATCGTACAACACTGTTAGCTCTTCTTGGAAACCGCATTCTCATCTGAGTGCACGCGCTTATCACGTCAGTGCGGGGATCACCTCGCGCTCGAACAGCTCGATGCCGGACCGATCGTAGGCGGCCTCCGGGAAGTAGCAGATCACGTACTCGCAACCCAGGTCGCGCAGCCCCGTCAGACTCTCGATGACCTGATCGGGCGTGCCCGCCGCGGAGCCGGGCGCACTGACCGTCGTCATCATGGCGTCGGCGGCGGCGTCGCCACACACCCCGGCCAGCCGATCACGCACCCGCTTGACCCGCGCCCTGACGTCGTCGGCCGAGCTGCCGAGGATTGCGTTGACGTTGGCCGATCGGACGATGGCGTTGAAGTCCGTGCCGACCTCGCGGCAGTGTTCGGCGAGCACCTTCGACTTGTGCGCAAACCCGTCGGGCTCGCAGGTGAAGTTGGTGTACTGCGCGTACTTCGCCGCGATCTTGAGCGTCACCTTCTCGCCGCCACCCGCGATCCACAGCGGAATGCCGTTCTCCTGCAACGGCCTGGGGGCGACAATCGCACCGTCGACCTGATACTGCTTGCCGTCGAAGCTCACCTTTCCGTTGCGCCAGGCGTCCCGCATGATCTGGACGCCCTCGTCGAGCCGGGCCAACCGCACCCCTGCGGACGGGAAGCCGTAGCCGTAGGCCCGCCACTCGTGCTCATACCAGCCGCCACCGATGCCCATCTGCACCCGGCCCCCGGAGATGATGTCGGTGGTGGCGGCGACCTTGGCGAGGTAGACGGGGTTCCGATAGCTCATCGCGGTGCACATCTGGCCGAGCTTGATCCGCGAAGTGGTCGCGGCGTAGGCCGCCATCAGGGTCCACGCCTCGTGCGTGGCCTCATCGGCCGGGATCGGCACGGTGTGGAAATGGTCGTAGACCCAGAGCGAGTCCCACGGACCCGCGTCGGCGTAATCGGCCAGATCACGCATTACCTGCCAGTGCTTTTCAGTGGGAATGCCGGCCAGATCCAGTCGCCAGCCCTGCGGGATGAACAGTCCGAAGCGCATGGCCCGACTTTACGGCCGAGTGCATCACCGCGGTATCCCCGTAGACGTGCCCGTCCTCGGGATCTGGCTTGCGTGGGCGTTGGCGTGGCTACCCCGAATGGCGAAGTGACGTAAGGCCCCCTGGACGGCAATCGGCCCCTCCCATACGGGAGGGGCCAATGCTCCCCCTTGCCTCCTCATTCCCCTGGCATAGGGCCTATCACACCGCAAAAACTAGCTGAGAGCAAGCTGAGACGTCGTACTTCAGCAAAAATTCTTGCGCGGGCAGGCAAATGCACCGACGACGAGCGTCCAACTATCCACTTCGGACATATATCGAGTTCAGACGCACTTCGCCGAAACCGTCGTTGCGGCAAATCGCGCGCTCCCCATTCACTAGGGCAATTCGGCCAGCAACTCACGTTACAAAACGGCATAGAGTCGAACGCACGGGAGTTTGCCGTTATCGTCGAGCGTGGCTTTTATACCTGCTCACGCCAAGATGTCAATCCGAATCCGGAATTTGCGACCTCGCGGCGGCCGGCCGACGCCCAGCACCGACACCCTCGCCGCAGGCGATACGTGGCCAATCATGCTGGCAATGACCCAGGCCGGGTGGCGTCTAGCTCGACGCTCCGGTGTACATCGCAGCTATGTCACGTAGCGAAACTTTGAGCGACTGGTTCCGCGGAAGATGCTCGACGACGACCACCTGGACCGGGACATAGTGCTTGGGCAGGGCTTGGCGGACCAGGTTCACGAGGTCGCCGGGGTCGGGAGGTTGGGCACCGGGGATCGGCTCGACAGCGGCGAAGGGCACCTCTCCGAGCCGGGTATCCGGGACGCCGACGACCGCGGCATCGCGAACCGCCGGGTGAGAGACCAGAACCCGGCGGACGGTCTCCGGCAGCACCTTGAACCCGCCCCGGTTGATCGCCCCGTCGGCGCGGCCGTGCAGCGTGACAAACCCATCGGCGTCGATCGAAGCGAGGTCGTTGGTGCGGATCCAGTCCGGGCCGATGGCCGCAATTTTGGCTTCCAGGACACCCTGCTCGCCCGTCGGCACCTCACCGCGCCCGCCCGGGTCGACGATGCGAACCGCCGTGTTGGGCATCACCCGGCCCGAACTGGCGCGCTTGGCGGTGCCGAACTCTCGATAGAGATCCGGGGTCCAGGTGCACACCGAACCGGCGAATTCGGTTGCGCCATAAGCCAACAGCACCGGAACTCCGTACCGCTGCTCGAAGGCGTCCCGGGTCTCGGGATCCAGCGGGCCCGCCGCACTGATCACATATTCCAGCGAGGCGAGGTCCTCGGGGCGCAGGTCGGCGTCAAGCAGCATGCGTACCGCCGCCGGCTGCAGACCGCAGCGGCGGATGCCGTAAGTCTTCACCACCCGTACCCACTCGGCGACGCTGAACTTCTCCAGTAGGGCGATCCGCTTGCCGAGGTAGGCGCCGGTGATCAGCTGGCACACCCCGCCGATTCCACCGAGCGGCCAGTACATCAGCTCGGGGGGCTCGTCGGCGGAGGCGCCGGTGATCGCCACGCTGGAAACGGTGTGCTCCAGCACCGCGGTCGGGATCGGGTGGCGTTTGGGCGGCCCGGTGGTGCCGCTGGTGAGTACCTGCAGGCCGGTCGAGCCGTCCCGGCCGACCGCATGCAGCCGATCCGAGACTCGCTCGATGCCGCTGACGAGTTCGACCGTGGGCGGTGTCAGCGAAACCGCTACGCCCGCGGTACCGGTGCGAAGAGCGGCGGCGACCACCGGTGCGGTCCAGTCCTCCCGGTCGGCAACGACCGCGGCCAGTTCGAGCTGTTCGATGTCTCGCCCGATCGCGTCGGCCGACTGGAATGAGTACAGCATCGACACCCATCGCCCGCCGCCGAGCAACCCCATAACGGCCGCCGCATGCGGTGGACGGTTGCGGGCCACCACCCCGACTGCCGCTCCGTCGGCGACACCGGCCGCCCGCAGCGCCTCGTCGATCGCGGCCGCGTAGGCCGCGATCTCGGCACCGGTGTACCAGCGGCCGTTGAACTCGATGCACGGCGCGTTGCCGTAGCCGGACAGGCTGGTGGCCAGCCTGCTGCTGATCGTCACGGGCCCAACCTAGTCGAGCAGACGCAAAAACCCCCGAAACGCCGAGGTTTCGGGGGTTTTCGCGTCTGTTCGCGGGATTAGAGCAGCGACGCCGGCGGGTTGAACCGCTCGCCGTACTTCTCCGCCAGCTCCTTGGCCCGCGCCACGAACCCGGCCTTGCCGCCGTGCGGGTAGCCGACGATCAGCTGCGCGGCGCCACCGGTCCACGGTGGGAAGCCGATGCCCATGATCGAGCCGATGTTGGCGTCAGCGGTCGTGGTGATCACGCCCTCGTCGAAGCACTTTTGGGTTTCCAGCGCCTCGGCGAACAGCATCCGGTCGATCATGTCCTGCAGCGGCGGGGTGGACGTGCCGCTCTTGAACGTCTCCCGCAGCCCCGGCCACAGCTGCGTCCGCTTGCCGTCGACGTAGGAGTAGAAGCCCGCGCCGGCAAGCCTTGAGGGACGGTCGATTTCGATCATCTTCTCGACGACAGCCTCGGCCGGGTGCGGCTCGTACGTGCCCCCAGCATCTTCGACGCCCTTGCGGGTCGCGACGGCGATCTTGTGCATCAGCTCGAGGTTGAGCTCGTCGGACAGCTGCAGCGGCGGGGCCGGGTAGCCGGCCTGGCTGCCCGCGTGCTCGATCGACGCCGGCTCGACACCCTCACCGAGCATCGCCAGCGCCTCGTTCACGAAGGTGCCGATGACCCGGCTGGTGTAGAAGCCGCGGCTGTCGTTGACCACGATCGGTGTCTTGCCGATGGCCAGCGTGTAGTCGAACACCCGGGCCAGTGCCTCGTCGGATGTCTTCTCGCCCTTGATGATTTCCACCAGCGGCATCTTGTCGACCGGGGAGAAGAAGTGAATACCGATGAAGTCCTCCTGGCGCTTCACACCGGCGGCCAGACCGGTGATCGGCATGGTGGAGGTGTTGGAACCCAGGATGGCGTTCGGCTCGACGATGTCCTCGATCTCCTGGAACACCTTGTGCTTGAGTTCCTGGCTCTCGAAGACCGCCTCGATGACGAAGTCGACGCCCTTGAAGTCAGCGGCGTCGCCGGTCGGAGTGATCCGGCCCAGCAGGGCCTGCGACTTCTCGGCTGTCGTCTTGCCACGCTCGAGGGCCTTGGCCTCCAGCTTCTCGGAGTAGCCCTTGCCCTTCTGCGCGGCCTCGAGGCTGACGTCCTTGAGCACCACGTCGAATCCGGCCTTCGCTGAGACATAGGCGATGCCAGCACCCATCATGCCGGCGCCCAGCACACCGATCTTGGTGATCGGGGTCTTGCCGATGCCCTCGGGCCGGGAGCCACCGGAGTTGATGGCCTGTAGGTCGAAGAAGAACGCCTGGATCATGTTCTTGGCGATCGGCCCGGTGACCAGCTCGGTGAAGTAGCGGCTCTCGATGCGGCTGGCGGTCTCGAAGTCCACCTGTGCGCCCTCGACTGCGGCGGCCAGGATGGCCCGAGGAGCGGGCATCGGTGCACCCTTGAGCTGCTTACGCAGCAGCGAGGGGAACGACGGCAGGATCGCCGCGAACGACGGGGTAGCCGGGGTGCCGCCAGGCATCTTGTAGCCCTTGGCATCCCACGGCTGCGTGTGCGATTCGGGATTGGCCTTGATCCATGCCTTGGCGGCAGGCACCAATTCCTCGACACTGCCGACGAGTTCGTCGACCAGGCCGTTGTCCTTGGCGGCGGCCGGCTTGAATCGGGTGCCCTGGGACAGCACGTTGACGAAGCCGTTCTGGATACCGAGCATCCGCGTCACGCGGGTGACGCCGCCCCCACCGGGCAGCAGCCCGAGGGTGACCTCGGGCAGGCCGATCTGAACACCCTTGACGTCAGCGACGATTCGGTGATGACAGGCCAGCGCGATCTCCAGGCCACCGCCGAGCGCGGCGCCGTTGATCGCGGCGACGACCGGCTTGCCCAGGGTCTCCAGGGCGCGCAGGTCGGCCTTGATGTCCTGCACCTCGGCGAAGATCTCGCCGGCGTTCTCCGGGCCCGCGGTGATCATGCTCTTGAGGTCACCGCCGGCGAAGAACGTCTTCTTGCCACTGGTGATCACCACACCGGTAATCGAATCCTTCTCGGCGACAAGGCGTTCTACTGCCTTATGCATCGAATCCTTGTAGTGCTCGTTCATCACGTTGGCACCACCGGTCGGGTCGTCCAACGTCAGCGTGACGATGCCGTCGGCATCCTTGTCCCACGCAATCGTGTTCTCTGCCATGACTTTTCCTTAAACCCTCTCGATGATGGTGGCGACACCCATGCCGCCGCCGATGCACAGCGTGATCAGCGCGCGCTTGGCGCCGCGGCGCTCCAGCTCGTCGACCATGGTTCCGGTGATCATCGCGCCGGTGGCACCCAGCGGGTGACCCATCGCAATCGCACCGCCGTTGACGTTCAGGATCTCGTCAGGGATGTTCAGGTCCTTCTGGAACTTCAGCACCACCGAGGCGAAGGCCTCGTTGAGCTCGAACAGGTCGATGTCGTCGACGGTCAGTCCGGCGCGGTCGAGCACCTTGCGGGTGGCCGGCGTAGGGCCGGTCAGCATGATCGTCGGCTCGGCGCCGCTGGTGGCGGTGGCGACGATTCGCGCCCGCGGGCTCAGGCCCTGCGACTTGCCCGCAGCCTCGCTGCCGACGAGCACCAGGGCGGCGCCGTCGACGATGCCGGAGCTGTTACCGCCGGTGTGGACGTGGTTGATGCGCTCCAACCAGTGGTACTTCTGCAGCGCCACGTCGTCGAAGCCGGCCATCGCGGCCAGGCCCTCGAAGGCGGGCTTGAGCTTGCCGAGGCTTTCCACGGTGGAGCCGGGACGCATGTGCTCGTCGTGGTCGAGGATGACCAGCCCGTTCTGATCCTTGACCGGTACCACCGATTTGGCGAAGTAGCCGCCGGACCACGCCGCGGCCGCCCGCTCCTGCGACCGCTCGGCGTAGCGGTCGACGTCCTCGCGGGTGAAGCCCTCCATGGTCGCGATCAGGTCGGCGCTGATGCCCTGCGGAACGATGTAGTTGTCGAACATGGTGGCTGGGTCGGTGAACATCGCACCGCCGTCGGAGCCCATCGGGACGCGGCTCATCGACTCGACGCCACCGGCCAGCACCAGGTCGTCCCAGCCGGAGCGGACCTTCTGTGCGGCGGTGTTGACGGCTTCCAGGCCGGAGGCGCAGAAGCGGTTGAGCTGCACGCCGCCGACGGTTTCCGGCATGCCGGCCGCGATCACCGCGGTGCGAGCGATATCGGCGCCCTGGTCACCGACCGGGGAGACGCAACCCAGGATGACGTCGCTGATCAGCGTCTCGTCCAGGTCGGGGAAGCGCGAGCGCAGTTCCTCGATCAGGCCGACTACCAGGTTCAGCGGCTTGACCTCATTGAGCGCGCCGCCGCGCTGCTTGCCGCGCGGGGTGCGGATGGCCTCGTAGATGAAGGCTTCTTCGGACATGTGTGTTCTCTCCAGGTCCTGCTCGGAATTGGGCGTGACGATCGTTCGACAGTCGTCCTCTGCCCGGGAGCCTACCAAGACCGCCCAACCGGATGGTTGGGCAGTCGCTCAGGATCAGCGCCGGGGCAGCGACATCTGCAAATAATCGGAGCCGGCAATCCCGTCGGTAGATTCTCCAGCTATGACGGTGTCCCGGCTGCAGCCCTACGCGGTGACGATCTTCGCCGAGATGTCCGCGCTCGCCGCCCGCATCGGCGCGGTGAACCTGGGCCAGGGCTTCCCCGATGAGGACGGTCCGCCCGGAATGCTGGAGGCCGCGCAGAAAGCGATCGCCGAGGGGGTCAACCAATACCCGCCCGGGCTGGGCATCGCCCCGCTACGCGAGGCGATCGCCGCCCGGCGCAAGCGGCAGTACGACGTCGAGTACGACCCGGAGACCGAGGTGCTGGTCACCGTCGGCGCCACCGAGGCCATCGCGGCCGCGGTCCTCGGCCTGGTCGAGCCGGGCTCCGATGTGCTCTTGATCGAGCCGTTCTACGACTCCTACTCCCCCGTGATCGCGATGGCCGGCTGCCGTCGGGTGCCGGTGCCGCTGGTGGCCGACGGCCGCGGCTTCGCCCTCGACGTCGACGCGCTTCGCGCCGCGGTGACGTCGAAGACCCGCGCACTGATCGTGAACTCGCCGCACAACCCCACCGGCATGGTGCTTTCGGACCGCGACCTGCGCGCACTGGCCGCACTCGCCGTCGATGCCGACCTGCTGGTGATCACCGACGAGGTGTACGAGCATCTGGTCTTCGACGGCCACAAGCACCTGCCTCTGGCGGCCTACCCCGGCATGGCCGATCGCACGCTGACGATCTCCAGCGCCGCCAAGATGTTCAACTGCACTGGCTGGAAGATCGGCTGGGTATGCGGCACACCGGAATTGATCGCCGGCGTACGGGCGGCCAAGCAGTACCTCACCTACGTCGGCGGGGCTCCCTTCCAGCCCGCGGTCGCGTACGCGCTCAACTTCGAGGGAGCCTGGGTGGGTGCGCTGCGAGATTCCTTGCAGGCCAAGCGAAATCGTCTTTCTACGGCGCTGACCGAAGTGGGCTTCGACGTGCACGACAGCGCGGGCACCTACTTTCTGTGCGCCGATCCGCGGCCGCTGGGATATTCCGACAGCACCCAATTCTGCGCCGAGCTACCCGAAAAGGTCGGGGTGGCAGCGATCCCGATGTCGGCGTTCTGCGACCCGGACTCTCCGCACATCGGTCAGTGGAACCACCTGGTGCGGTTCGCTTTCTGCAAACGCGACGACACACTTGAAGAGGCGATCACCAGGCTCGGCGCCTTACAGGGCGGCCGCGACCTCCCATAGCGCCTCCCGTGAGACGGGCTGCGTCCACAGGGGGCTGAGCACCAGATCGGTTGCGCCCGCCTCGAGATAGCGCCGTAGCTGGCGTTGCACGGCGTCAACGGAACCCACGGCGGCGAGCTCAGCGATGTTTTCCACACCCTCGCGGGCAATCACGTTCTGGTACGACGGAATACTGGTGTAGAAGGCAAGATGTTCGGCGGCGGCCTCCCGCCCGGCCGTCTCGTCGTCGGTCACCAGGACCGGCACGGCGGCGATGATCCGGGGACGCGGCCGGCCCGCCTCTCGCGCGGCCTTACCGATCGTCGGCACGATGAATTCGCCGATGGTGCGCGGACCGGCCAGATACGGCAAGGTCCCGTCGGCCAACTCACCCGTGACCGCGAGGGCCTTCGGGCCCATCGCCGCCACGTATACCGGTACCGGGGTCCCGCCCGGCACCGCGACGTCCCACTCCGGGTCGGCCGACAGCTCCGAGCCGTGGAAATGCACTGAGCCGCTGTCGAATACGGACCGCAGCACGGTGTGGTGCTCACGCAGCCGGGCGATCGTATTGGGCCAGGCCTGACCGAACGCCACCCGTTCGGGTTCATGCGCGCCCAGCCCGAGACCGAGGCTGAAGTTTCCGTGGCTGGCGGCCTGCGCGGTCTGCGCCAGTCCGGCGACGATCAGCGGGTGACGCGGATTCAGCGGTACGACAGACGTTCCCACACCGAGACCGGGCACCGCGGCGCCGACCACCCCGGCCAACGCGATGGCGTCGAGGTCGAACCGTTGGGCGAACCAGACCTGACCGACGCCCGCGGCGTACGCGGCTCGGGCCTGGGCGATGACATCGTCCACGGCGTTGTCGGCATCGGGATTCGGCAGCAGTATCACTCCGGTCGTCATGTCTGCCCCAACGCCGATAGCACCGGCGGGCATTCCGATCTATTCGCGCTGAAGCGAACCCTTGTGGCTGAGCACGAAGCCGCGCAGGCCTTCGGTCGCGGCTGTCAGCACCGCCTTTTTCGCGCGCTTGACCAGGAAGTGCGGCAGCGGGGTGGACGGCTCGAGGGTGAGATCGAACCGCACTCGGGTGCCCTCACCCTCCGGGCGCAGGGTGTACTCGCCGTGCTGGGCGTGCTGCTGCGCGGTTCGCTCGGCGTCCCACACCACCCAGTCCCGCCCCCAGTGGTATTCGAGGAGTTCGTGGTCGACGATGCCGAGCACTTTCACGGTGACCTTGACCAGCCGGGGCCGTCCGTCGGCGTAGCGATCCACGATATGGACATGCTTGTGGACCGACGACCACGTCGGCGCCGCCTCGACATCGGCGATCGCGTCGAGAACGGCCTCCGGCGGGGCGTCGATCACAATCTCGCGCGATGCCCGTACCGCCACAATCAGCAAACGTAGTTACCCAAGCCGGCGGGTGTGTCGGCTTTCGGTGAGTTGAACCATTACCAATTGATGTCGGCGAGCGAGGTCGTGCTGTGCGGCGGCGGGCCAACCAGTCCGGCCGCACTGCGGGAGAACCGCGGCGCGGGCGCGGCCTGCTGTGTGCCGTCGACGTCGATAACGGTGCGGCGCGCCAAAAGGTGTTCGCTTGCGGCGGCCTCGGTCCAGCTGAGCACCGGCGTCACACACGCATCGGTCCCGGCGAAAGTGGCCGTCCACTCGTCGCGGGTCTTGCCGGCGAAGGTCGTTGTGAACAGCTCCCGCATCTCGGAATAGCGGGCACGGTCGAATTGGCTGGGCACCTCGTCGGCCGAGAGGCCTAGCCCGGCCAGCAACAGGGCGAAGAACTGCGGTTCGATCGCGCCAACCGCCATATAGCCGCCGTCGGCCGTCTCGTAGGTCCGGTAGAACGGCGCACCGCCGTCGAGCAAGAAGGATTCCCGCTGGTCGGTGAGCGAGCCGGTGGCCTTCATCGTCCACATCATCTGCGCCAGCACGCTGACGCCGTCGACCATCGCGGCGTCGATGACCTGGCCACGGCCGGACTTCTCCCGTTCGAAGAGGGCGGCCACGACGCCGAGCAGCACCAGCATCGAGCCGCCGCCGAAGTCGGCGACCAGGTTCAGCGGCGCCACCGGCGGGCGGTCGCGATAGCCGATCGCACTCAGCGCGCCGGTCTGAGACAGGTAGTTGATGTCGTGGCCCGCGGTCGACGCCAGCGGGCCGTCCTGACCCCAGCCGGTGATGCGCGCGAAGATCAGCCTCGGGTTGACGGCCGCGCAGTGCTCGGGCCCGATGCCGAGGCGCTCACAGGTCCCGGGACGAAAACAGTCCAGCAGCACGTCGGCCTTCGCCGCGAGTTCGAGCAGCACATCGGGCTGGGACTTGACGTCGAGATCGACCACCCGCTTGCCGCGGTGCATGAGGTCGACGTTCTCCGCCGGCATCTGCAGCCCGCCTGGGCGCCGCACCCGCACCACGTCGGCACCCAGGTCCGCCAAGATCATCCCGGCGTGCGGGCCCGGGCCTATACCGCCCAACTCGATAACCCGGACGCCGGCCAGGGGTCCGTTGTTCGTCACGACTGAAAGGTAGCTCAGCCACCCTTCTTGGACTTGAGAACTTGCTTGCGCAAACCGTCGGTCGCGGTTTCCATCAGACCTTTGGCACCGCGTTTGACCACGAAGCCGGGCAGCGGGACAAGTGGGTCGACGGTCAACTCGAAACGCACCCGGGTCGACTCGCCTTCGGGAGCCAATGTGTAACGACCTTCTTGTGCGCGTTGCTGTTTGGAGCTGACCAGAGTCCAGCTGACCCCGTCGGGCTGCACGGTGTAGTCGAGCACCTGCTCGTCGTTGACGCCGACGACCTTGACCGTCTGGCGAGATTTGGTCGGATGTCCGTCGGAGTCTCTCTCCAGCACCTCGACCTTCTGGTGCGCCGAGGACCACTTCGGCAACGACTCGAGGTCGTACAGCACAGCCAGGATCTCGTCGGGCGTTGCCTCGATGGTGACCTCGCGGGTCTCGGTGATGGCCATATCGCCACCATTGCCCGCAGAGATGGTTTCGAAACTATCCCTTCTGAAGTTTCAGTACCTGCTTGCGCAGCCCATCGGTGGCGGTCTCCAGCGCTCCCTTGATGACGCGCTTGACCACGAAGCCGGGCAGCGGCACCGCCAGATCGATCGACAGGTCGAAGCGCAACTTGGTCTTGTCGCCGTCGGGGGTCAGCGTGTACTTGCCCTCTTGCGAACGCAATTGGCTGGCCTTGAGAAGTGTCCAGCTCACCACGTTGTCGCCGTAGCTGTATTCGACGGTCTGCTCGTCGGTCAGGCCTGCTGCCTTGATCACCATCTTGACCTTGTGCGGTCGGCCGTCGTCGTAGGACTCGAGCACCTCCGCGCTCTGGTATTGCGGCGACCAGCTCGGCGTCGACTCGACGTCCGTGATCACCGCGAGGATCTCCTCGGGGCTCGCCTCGATCACGACCTCACGGGAATCTTTAGTTGCCATGGCGTGACCCTAGTTGGTGGGCGGCAATTACACGCGAGTTCCGCACGGGGGCTTAGGCTCACAGCCATGGGTGAAGCGGTTGATCCGTCGGTTCCGCCAAGTGGCACCGGATGCGTCGAATGCGAAGCGGCAGGCGGCTGGTGGGTGCACCTGCGGCGCTGCGCCGCCTGCGGGCACATCGGCTGTTGCGATGATTCGCTGATGCGGCACGCCGCCGCGCATTGGCGGGACAGCGGACATCCGATCATCCGCTCGTTCGAGCCGGGCGAAGACTGGTTCTGGGATTACCAGACCAACGAGTACTACGACGGGCCGGACTTGGCCCCGCCGGTGAGCCGGCCGTCCGAGGAGACCACGCCGGGCCCGCGCGGCCGGGTGCCCAGCGATTGGGCGGCGATTCTGCGCAACCGCGCCGACTGAGTCAGTGCGTCGGAGCCGCCGCGTCGGCGCACGCACACCGTCGCATAGGCGTGGTCGGTCAACGCCTTGTCGTCGACGACGACGCGCTTCTTGCGCAGCACCGAGCGGCCACAGGCGACGAACGGGACCGGCGTCGCACCGCCGTCCGCGGACACCTGCACCGAGTCGGCGAAGCGGGTCCCCAGCTCGCCGGGCTCGAAGTGCACGGTATAGCGGATCGTGAAAAGCCAAGTGCCGTCGGCACGCTGCTCGCCGCGCACGATCAGGGAGTCGTCACCGATCCTCGCCATGCCCTAGATAGTGCTCCGCCCGAGCCGCCGATTTGCGGACCCACGCCGAGGAATCACACCAAACCGGCGGCAGCCATTTCTTTTTCAAATTCTTTCGCCATCCGCTCAGCGAACACCGTGACGGCTTTGAGCGGCCGCAGCATCACGGTGAACTCGTCGATGAGCCCGTCTTCGCGGGTGTGCAGGAAGTCGCAGCCGTTGATGTCGAGGTCACCGACCTTCGCAGTGAAGACCAACGCATGGTCCGCCTGGCCCTCGCCGCCGATCTCCTTCACGTAGGTGAGGTCGGCGAACACCCGCGATACCGCGCGCAGGATAACGCCGATCTGGTCGCGGCCCTGATAGGGCTTGTGCGCGACCGGGCTCCGAAAGACGACATCCTCGGCGCACAGGGCGGGCAGGGCATCGAAATCACCGGCTTCGACGGCGGCGCGAAAGGCATGCATGTGGTCAGCATGCCACGGGTACCCCAGCGGGAATGACGGCACCGACAGAGAGCACCAAGACAGTCGCGATCGCGTTCGCCACCAATCTGGTCGTCGCTCTCGCCAAGACATTGGCCGGCGTGCTGTCCGGGTCGGCGTCGATGGCGGCAGAGGCTGCGCACTCCTGGGCGGACACCGGCAACCAGGCGTTCCTGATGGTCGCGAACCGACGCAGTAGCCGGGTTGCCGACCGCAGGCACCCGCTGGGCTACGGCAGGGAGGCATACGTCTGGTCGCTGCTGGCGGCGGTGGGCCTTTTCGTCGTCGGGGGGACCGTGTCGGTCTGGCGCGGGGTCAACGAACTACTGGACGATCGGCCGGCCGACGAGCACTACCTGGTCGCCTATGTGGTGCTCGGCATCGCGCTGGTGATGGAGGGCATCTCCTGGGCGCAGGCGGTGCGGCAGCTGCGCACCGATGCGCACGCAATGGATCGCGAGGTGCTCGAGTATGCGCTGCGGACGTCCGATCCGACAGTGCGTGCGGTATTCGCCGAGGACAGCGCCGCGCTGATCGGAATCGTGTTGGCGGCCGCAGGCATCGGAATGCATGAACTCACCGGGGTCGCGGCCTGGGATGCGGCCGGGTCGATTCTGGTGGGGCTGCTGCTCGGCGTGGTGGCGGTGCTGCTGATCGACCGCAACCGGCGCTTTCTGACCGGGGAACCCGGGACGCCGCAATTGCGTGACGCCGTTGTGGCCTCGATCGAAGAACTTGACGAAGTCTCCTCGGTCCGTTTCATCCGGCTCGAGTTCGTCGGTCCGAGGCAACTCTTCGTGGTCGCCAGCGTGGATCTGGTGGGTGATCAGATCGAGTCGCGGATCGCGCACACCCTGCGTGATCTAGAACGCAGGCTGGAAGCCGATCCGCACATCGTCGACGTCGTGCTGACAATCGCCGAGCCCGCCGAATTGGACGACGCCGTCACTCGTCGATGATGCCGTGGCGCAGGGACGCCAGCGCGGTGCGGCACAGCCGTCCCAACTCGGCCAGCGATCTATCCTCGCCGACCATCCACAGTTCCATGGCACCGAAGACGGCTGCGGCGATACACCGTGCCGTCACGATCACCCTCAGGCGCTCGTCAGGTGTCTTCGGCGCACTGCTCTTCGACAGCTGCTCGGCGATCGCGTCGGCGAACTCGGCTTCCACCTGCCGGGTGTGGCGCACGATGCGGCCGGGGTCGAGTTCCCTGGCCCGCAGCGCGGCGATCTGGGCGACCGCTTCCGGGTCGTAGGGCGAGGCGTCGATAGCCGACTGCACCGATTCGATGATCGACTCGCCAGGCGAACGGGCCTGTAAGGCGGCGCGAAACCACTCCAGGCCGACGTCGTAGTCGGCGAAGAGCAGGTCGTGCTTGGAGGTGAAGTGCCGGTAGAAGGTGCGCAGTGAGACGCCGGCGTCGCCGGCGATCTGCTCGGCGGAGGTGTCCTCGACGCCTTGCGCCAGGAAGCGCACGAGGGCGGCGCGGCGCAGGGCGTCACGCGTGCGCTCGCTGCGCGCTGTCTGAGCAGGGCGAACCACGGGGGTAACCTACCGCAAAAAGAATTGTCAAAATTGACAAAACGATAATTGAAGTTCACTACAGTTACGTAGCCATGACGCTCCTCGTTCACGCAGTACTTGCCGTCCTCGTCATCGCGTGGATCATCGGCTCCAATCCCGGGGTCTTCCGCCGGCCCGCGAATGGTCCCGCGGTCAGTGCCCTCGAGATCCTCTATTACCTGGTCGGCATCGCGTCGATAGTGCTCGGCTGGTACTTCAACATCCGGTTCGTGCACCAGTACGCCGACGGAACCGGCAACGTCTTCACCGGCGCCGGCAGCTGGTGGCAGTTCATCACCCTGGGTTACGACAATCCGGCAGCGGCGTCAGCCAGCCAGGACTACACGATCGGAAACGTGATCCTGCTTCCGCTGTTCACGATCATCGACGGGTACCGACGCGGCATTCGCCGCCCGTGGCTCTACTTCGTCGCAAGCCTCTTCACCAGCTTCGCCTTCGCGTGGGCGTTCTATCTGGCCACTGTCGAAAGGCAGCGGTTGCACGAGAAGTCGCGTCAAGCGGTCGGAGCGAGCGTCGGGTAGTCGACGTAACCGGCAGGCCCCGGTGAATAGAACGTGGCCACATCGGGCTCGGTCAGCTCGGCGCCGGTGCGCAGCCGCTCGATGAGGTCGGGGTTGGCCAGATAGGCCCGGCCGACCGCGGCCGCACTGATGGCACCCCAGTCGGCGAGGTTCTCCAGCTCGCAGAAAGTGGTGTCGACGTCGCGGCCGGTGTTCAGGACAAACGGCCCGGACCACAGTGCTCGAACGATTCCGAATTCGGGGGCGTCCGGGTTGATCAGAACGTGCAGGTATGCCAGGCCGAGTGGCGAAACACGTTCCAGCAGAGCCTCATAGGCCGAAACGGTGTCGACCTCGTTGACATCGCCTGCGCCGTTTCCCGGCGAGATGCGCAACCCGACCCGGTCGGCCCCGATCTCGTCGGCGACCGCTTCGACGACCTCAGCGGTCAACCGCGCCCGGTTCTCCGCCGATCCGCCGTACCGGTCGGTGCGGGTGTTGGTGGCGTCGGCCAGGAACTGGTGCAGCAGATAGCCGTTGGCGGAATGGATTTCAACGCCGTCAAGTCCCGCGTCCACGGCTCGCCGGGCAGCGGCGCGGAATTCTGCGACCACACCGGCGATCTCGTGCGTCCCCAATGCTCGCGGCACCGGCAGCGGCTTCTTGCCGGCCGGGGTGTGCGCCAGCATCTTCGCCGCGATCGGCGAGGGCGCCACCGACTCCGCGCCGCTGATGTCCGGGTGCGCCATCCGGCCGACGTGCCACAACTGAACGAACATCAACCCGTCCTGGGCGTGCACGGCCGAGGCGATGTCCGACCACTTCTCTTGGTGCTGGTCGCTGTAGATGCCCGGGGTGTTGACGTAGGCGCCGTTCCCCACCTGTGAAATGGCGGTTGCTTCGGTCACGATCAGCCCCGCCGACGCACGCTGCGCGTAGTACTCGACCTGCAGGTCACTCGGCGTGCCGTCGGACTGCGCGCGCGATCGCGTGAGCGGCGCCATGAACAGCCGGTTCCGGGCGGTGTTCGCCCCGATCGTGATCGGCTGGAGCAGGGCTGAGTCGTCAGTCAGCGTGAACGTCATGCTTGCCTACAAGTTCCCGCGGGTATCGATTCATTCCCCCGCCTCACGGATCGTCGCCTTTCGGCAGGAAACGTTCAGGATGGTGGTAGTCATTGGTGCCGCCGCGCAGTGGTACCTCGGGCGGCGGGATCCATTCGGTTTGGCCGTTGGGCAGTTGGCGGGTGCTCCAGCCGTTGTTTTCGACCAAGAGGTTGTCGCATTTGCAGGCCAGTGTG
>NZ_NPKT01000011.1 GCF_008329565.1 Mycolicibacterium sp. P1-5 | reverse complement strand
CCTCCGTGGAGGTCGACCGTCAGGCAGACTCAACCCCGTAAGCACACCTGCTCACCTTTCGACCGGAACAGGCTGCTCACAATTCAACCGGAGCTGACACATGGATCGGCCAACAGTGACGGTGGCGTCCGGCGGAAGAGTCGGAGGTCCTTCGACAAGCGTTATCACGCTGATCATGAAGGAAGATGATGTCAGGCGGGTGGGCTTAGCCCGCGAAGGCCGATCGCATCGGATCATGGCCAGCTGAGAGCTAATACCTATCTCGACGGAAGCGGAGGTATTACGAGTCGTGTCGGCACCTGTCAAGCAGCCACACCTGCCGTCACTCGTCATCGCGTCAAAGTATCAAGTACTTGCGATGATCCTCTGTAACACGATGAAGGCGATTGCTCTCAGTTAGCGGGTGGCAGGATGGCTCTCCGTACGGGTCTGGCGAATGTGATGCTGCGCGGTGTTTATGTTTGCCGGTCGAGTAGTTGGACGGCTCAGCAAAGCTCACGAGTCCCGCGGCACCACAAGCTCATTGGGGCTCCTGGCGATCTCAACCATCTTGGCTCGGTCGGTGAACTTGACCCGTGGTCGTCCGGAGGCGTTACCACGACGACGTTCGGCTTGGTCGATCGCGTGCCAGCCGGCCCCCGAGATCAGGTCGGGCTGACGAACAGAGAGAAGTCGCTCAAGCGAAGGTCGATCTCCGTCGGGTCGGCGGAGCCTGCCGGAGATGAAGTCTTCCATGATGTTGTCGACCGCCTCGCGGGCGCAGTGCTTGTTGGTACCGATCGTGCCATTGGCTCCACGCTTGATCCATCCGGCGACATATACACCTGGGATCGGCTGCCCGTCCTCGCCGATCACCCGGCCGCAATCGTTGGGGATGATTCCGCGCTGCTCATCGAAGGGCAGGCCGGCCAGTGGCCGGGCTCGAAAGCCTACCGAGCGCAGCACCAGTGATGCCTCGATCTCCTCGGTCTGGTCGGTTGCGACGGCCTTGATCGCGCCGTCGATATCGACGAGCTCGTTGGCGGTGATCCGCACTCCCTCAACGCGATCAGTACCGAGAATCTCGACTGGGGAAACGCAGTAGCGGAATACGACGCGCTTGTTACGCGCGTCCAGCGGACGGTGCGCGAACTCCTCTGCAAGCCTCACCTTTAGGGCGAGCGCCGGTTCCAGCGCGGGGTCGGGGAATTGGGCTCGGCTGGTTGGGTCGAGGTCCAGCTCGCGCTCATCGAGCACGACATCCACACCCGGCAGGTGGTTGAAGGCGAGAAACTCCGATGATGAGTAGGCCGCCTGCAGTGGCCCGCGTCGCCCCAGAAGCACGACCTCCCGAATATTGCTGCGCCGCAACGCGTCCAGCGCATAGTCTGCGATGTCGGTGGTCTGCAATTCGTCGGTGTCGAGGAGCAGAATTCGCGCCACATCCAAGGCGACGTTGCCGTTTCCAACCACCACGGCGCGCTGTCCGGACAGATCGAATGTCATATCGACGTAGTCGGGATGCCCGTTGTACCAGGCGACGAACTCGGATGCGGGATGGCTTCCGGGCAGATTCTCACCGGGGATGTCGAGCCGGCGCTCCTCGAATGCACCGACGGCGTAGATGACCGCGTGGTGGTGGCGCATCAGCTCTTCATGCGTGATGTGCTTACCGACTTCGACGTTGAGGTGCAAACCCACCGCATCTGTGACGAACCTCGCCCCGAAGATCAGGCCCACCTCCTTAGTCTGGGAGTGGTCTGGTGCCACGCCGCCGCGAATGAGCCCGTACGGCGTCGGCAGCCTGTCCAGCAGCTCCACCTCTACGTCGGCCCGGGCCAAAAGCTCTTCGGCCGCATAGCATGCGGCCGGTCCGGCGCCGACGATCGCGACCCGCAGGGTCCCCAATTCCTTGGGCGGACGTGAGAGCATCTCGTCTAATCGGCGAGGATCTGCCTGCAGTGGGTTCCGCTCGAAGTAGGCGGCGTTGATGGCTTTGTATCGCTTCAACGGTTCGGTCAGATCGACCTCGTAGCGGATCGCGTTGGTCGGACAGACAGGCACGCAGGCGCCGCAGTCAACGCAGGTGTCCGGAGCGATGTGCAGCATCTCGCTCGTGCTGAAATCGGGGTCATCCGGCGAGGGCCGGATGCAGTCGACCGGGCACACCGACACACAGCTGGCATCGTTGCAGCATCGCTGGGTGATCACGAAAGTCACAGTGGAGAACCTGATCTCGAGCAAGCCATTGCCTGCAGGTCTGTCTGCCCACCGCGTCGCCGCGGTCGAGTCGTCACGGCATAGCTGCCCGCTGCGGCCATCGACGGCCGCCACCGGCCGCCGACGCCAGCCTCGCGTGGGCGCTGCGCTGTCATCATCACATCAGCTTGGTGAACACCTCATCGAATCGTCAACGGGGCGCCACGAGGTTGAAAAGGTGTTCGGCCCCCTCAGCTAATTGCCCAACAGCTCGTACCGGCTTTACCTGCACAGATGGGTGAGAATTTCCTAGAGTTTTCTCTCATGCTGCGAAGGAAAGTTTGGTACGGGCAGACGAAGCTGGACGCATCCCCGAGTACGCCAGCGCGAAACCCGATTCCGCTTGCGCTAGATAAAGATTGGCCCAACGAAGCGTCTCACAAGCGCGTATTCGATGTCGCGGTCCTCTGCTGGCCAGTACCACAGCGCCAGGGTTACACGCAGCAGCCACTGCGCCGCTAGGGGGTCATCGGAACCCACCACTTCCTGGGCCAAGCGGCCCACGCCCGGCGACGCTGTCAACCATTCGCCTTCGTGGCTCGGCCGGATCGAACCCATCATCAGGTCACCGAGCGGCTCAGCCCGGATGTGCTCCAACGCAACCAAGATCGCCGTCACTACACGCTCAGTACCCTGTAAACCCTCGATGGCCTCACGCACTAACCCGACAATTCGTGAGGAGGTGCGCATGGTCACGGCTTCACGGATCGCGGCCCTGCCGCCCGCGTGACGATAGATCGTGGCTGGCGAACAATGCACCTTGGCGGCCAGCGCCTCGATCGTGAACGCCTCGAATCCACCACGCGTGACCAGCTCCGCGGCCGCGTCGTAGATCCGGTCGGCGGCTTCGCTGCCTCGGTCGCGGCCGACCAACCAATCGTCACGTGTCATGACACCTTGTCCCGTCCAGCCGACCGATGAATCCGCATTCTCGCGTTGAGAATTATCTTGAGTGCTGCACCCGGCTCACACCTGTCGCGAGAAGCCATCACACTACCCCGCCACTGGTGTCGCAACCTCGACCCGCGCAGTTGCGCACCGGCGGTCCCGGTTCTGCAGAACCTGCTTGCACGTGTGCAACTGATCTCCGAGCATTAAAGCAGGGCGTTATCAACGTGAGAATTCTAAGGGACGATTCAAACGCGAAGACGCTGGTCAGGTGATTCGGCTGCTAAACGCTTGCTCACTAGCGCCCGAATTGGCCTTTCAACTTCGTGTCGCACCGTTGACGATACGGGCGCCAGCGCCCACGCTGAGGCCATGTCGGTGGAGCGCCATTACTTTGTGTCGGCAAGCGCCTACCAGTCCTGCCGATGCCCACCCATCGGCGAGTTTGAGGAGACCCTTCTTTTGGCGTGCAACGCTTTTCACTCCGGCCCGTACGGTGCGGCCCCGCCGGTCCGAGACTTTTGCGTTCGTCGGCATCGGGCGAAAGTCGGGCGGTAATGGTGAACAGCACGCGCGGCATCGTTACATTACTCAAACCGCTTGGCAGCGCTGTCGAGATGAATCTCGCCGGGGCGATCCGCACGCAGCGGCAGGGCTATCGAGGCTGGACGGGGGCGGTCAACACCGACTACGACCCCCTGGACCCCGCCACTGCGGCTCAGCCGCACGAAGCGTACCGAGCGCTGCACCGCAGCGGGCGGGTGCACTACAACCCCAAACGCGCCACCTGGATCCTGAGCCGACTCAACGACGTCCGCGCCGCATTACGCGACGCGGATCAGGTCACCAGCGCCCAGGGCGTAACGCGAGTGAGGATGGCGGCCGACCTGTTAGTGCTCACCGACGGCGACCAGCACGCCCGACTACGTAAGCAGGTCCAGCCCGGCTTCACTCGCGGCGCGCTGGAAAACTGGCAGGAAATAACAGACAGACTTGCAGCTGAACTGGTATCCAAGGTGCTCAATGAGCCCGGTTGCGACATAGTAGAACAACTCGCGATACCAATGCCGATGCGTCTCATCGCCGCGATCCTGGGGATACCGGAGACCGACGTCGCCGACTTTCGACGATGGTCAGAGAACAGTGTTCGAATCATCAACTTCTCACCGACACCGAAAGGTGTTGTCGAAACCGTAAACTCGCTGCGCGCAGTCCTCGCGCTACGACGCTATTTCCTGCGTCACCTCGCGACCGGCGAGCTCAAAGGCTCGGACACCATGCTTGGGCGACTGCTGGAACACAACACCGAAGGCAACCTGAGCGACGATCAGTTGTTCTATGTTGCCCTGTTGCTGCTCATCGCCGGCAACGAGACGACTACCAATCTACTCGGTGGGCTATTCGAAACGTTGGCCCACAACCCCGACCAATACAATCTCATCCGCGCCAACCCTGATCTCATTCCCATCGCCGTCGAGGAACAGCTGCGGATCTCCAGCCCGATCCAGAACCTCTACCGCTATACGCGCCAGGACTACCAGGTCGGCGAGGTCACCATTCCCGCCGGCGCTCGCGTGCTCCTGTCTTTCGGTGCAGCCAACCGCGACCCTCTCGTGTTCGACGATCCCGATGAATACCGCGCAGACCGCAACCCGCGCATGCATATCGGCTTCGGTTACGGCGCACACATGTGCGTCGGAGCTCCTCTGGCGCGCATGGAGGCCCAAGCAGTACTGCGTGAACTCGTCGACCGCGTCAGCCGAATCACTACCGTCGGCCCTACCACTTGGTCGACCAACAGCTCGCTGCGTGGGCCGACGCATTTACCCATTGACTTGAGGAAAGCTGCCGCAGTCGCGAGGAATTGATCTCAACTCTGAAACCGAAAGTGATGCCATGGAAACCCGCGAAGCCGACTTCGTGAGACCCGTTGCACCCCATCGCCTAAAGGCTTACACCGCGCTGTTCACCGTCGTGGGTATTGTGTTCGTTGGCACGACCATCGGAGTGGGTACTGGACTGCTGTCGCCACGCTTCACGCTAGATGTCGCGGCCAACTTGCTGTTCGGCCTGCCGGTGATAGCTCTGCCAATAGTGTTGTTCTGGAAGGCCCCCGGAGAGCAGCGATCGCGTCTTCAACTGGCCGCCGAACTTACCCTTCCCCTGACGGTCGGCAAATCACCGGCACGGCGGTTTCAGTCGCAGACTCCTCAACAACTACGCAGTTTCGGGCAAGCGTCGTCGCTCATCACCTTGGCGCCTTCTTGAACCGCGATCAAATAGGTTCTGAAGGATGAACGATCAATTAGGTACTGAATGATGAAGCAGCACAAGTGGTCCGAGAACGACATCCCGGATCAGTCTGGTCGGGTCGTCGTCGTGACGGGATCCAACACGGGTCTTGGGTTGGACACCGCGCGGGCGCTCGCGGAACGCGGCGCGCAAGTGGTGCTGGCCGTGCGCAACCTGGACAAAGGCAAGGCAGCCTGCGAGAAGATTCGTCAGTCGGTGCCGGACGCGGAGGTGTCCACACAGCGGCTCGATCTCGGCTCGCTCGAATCGGTGCGCACCGCGTCGGCTGAACTCCGGGCCGCGCACCCGCGGATTGACTTGCTCATCAACAATGCCGCGGTGGCGTTCCCGCCCAGGACGATGACACCTGAGGGGTTCGAGTTGCAGTTCGCCACCAACCACCTTGGCCACTTTGCGCTGACGGGACTACTGCTCGAGAACATGCTCGACGTCGACGGGGCCCGAGTGGTGGTCGTGGCAAGTTTGGACCACAAGCTCGGCGGTGCCATCCATTTCGACGATCTCCAGTGGGAGCGCCGGTACAGCAGTGCGCTGGCCTACGCTCAGTCGAAGCTGGCGAACCTGATGTTCTGCTACGAATTTCATCGGCGGCTGGTCAAATCGGGTGCGCCGCTGATGACGGTGACTGCCCACCCCGGCTATTCACACTCCGAGCTCTTCCGCAACATGTGGAAACCGGTCCAGGCGATGATGAAGTTTGCGGACCGTTTCATCGGCCAGGATCCGGCGAAGGGCGCACTGCCACAGCTGTACACCGCGACAATGCCTGATGTGCAGGGTGGCCAGTACTGGGGACCGGACGGATTCCTGGAGATGGCGGGCTACCCGACGCTCGTCCGTTCCAGCAAGAAGTCCTACGACCAAGAGGTGCAGCAACGTTTGTGGACTGTGTCCGAGGAGTTGACTGGTGTCACGTATCCGGTCTGACCACTACCACCCCGACTTGAAGAGTATCGCGCGGGTGCTTCCCCGGTCGCCGTTCAACAGATTGACGCTGCCGACGATGCGCCGCCTGACCCGATTCGCGCCGTCCGCGTGCGAGGGTGTCGAGGTCCTCACAATCACACCAAGCACAGGGGCCAGGCTTTACCGGCCCGAACGTGAGTGCACGCACGGGGGCGCACTGCTGTGGATCCACGGCGGCGGATACGTCATCGGAACGGCAGCACAGGACGACAAGCTGTGCCAACGATTCGTTCGCCGCGTGGGCGTGCCGGTCGCGTCAGTCGACTACCGGCTTGCTCCAAAAGATCCTTTTCCAGCTGCACTGGAGGACTGCTACACCGCGCTGACGTGGTTGGCGCGGTTGCCCGGCGTCGATCCCGGCCGGATCGCTATCGGCGGCGCCAGTGCGGGTGGCGGTCTGGCAGCTGCGCTGGCACTGCTGGCGCGAGATCGCGGCGAAGTGACACCGTTGTTCCAGTTACTCGTCTATCCCATGGTCGACGATCGCCCGTCAAGTCGTCCGGGCCTTGAAAGTCAGCACTACCGGCTGTGGAATGAAAAGAGCGACCGGCTGGGGTGGCAGGCGTATCTCAAGGGTGCCGATCGCCAATCTGCGGTGCCGGCGCGGCGCGACGACCTGTCCCAACTCGCTCCCGCGTGGATCGGCGTGGGAACGGTGGATCCGCTCTACGGCCAAGACGTGGAATACGCGTATAGGCTCCGCGACGCGGGTGTGAGCTGCGAGCTCGACGTAGTCGAAGGAGCCTTCCACGGATTCGACATCATCGCCTCCAAAACTCCAGTGGCGCAGGGCTTCTTCGCGCGACAGTGTGCGGCACTGCAAACAGCATTTGCGAATGGATATGTCTTTGAGGACGGCCCAGATCGACTTCAATGACGAGCAAATCGACTCGTTCTGGGCCGAGGATCGATCACGTGTCAGGCGCGGTAACGGCCGCGAGCTGAAGTACGGTGCCGTCCCTGAGCAGCTGCTGCGACGATCAAACGGCGGTCGTGCCGTTGACGAACAGCCGGCCGGACATTGGCCAGGAACGTGTGTCAAATCTTGGTGGTCCTGGCACCCTTGCAAGCCGGGGTGGGAGAAGCCTCAGCCCCCCGCCCGGCGATTACGCAGTTGAGATGGTGGCGCGCCCGTCGATCGATGTAACAGAAGCCCTCACCGCGAAAAGTCTCAACCGCAGCGCTGCAGGCAACCGACGGTGCGCGGTTTGGCGAGGCACGCCCTCTATATGTGGCGACCTATACGACATGTAGTGCCCCGTCCTCAAATGCCGGGACGGCACGTTGTCCAGACACCTGAACGTCATTGATCGGTGTCTCGGTAAGGACCCGCTCGTGCCGCCGAAGACCGAGTATGTCGAACTGGTCGGCAAGGCATTGCCGCCAGAGTTGCGGTCTCTCGTCACCCTGGCGGCGAGCACGGGGATGCGGCAAGGAGAATGCTTCGGCTTGACCGTCGACCGGGTGGACTTGCTTGACCGCACCGTGGTTCTAGACCGGCAGATGATCTTGTTCAGGTCCGGGAAGCGATCGGCTCGGTGCTGAGAGCACTGCGGACCCACTGCGGACCAAGGGCCTGCCGACATACGGAATCAGCAGTTCACAAGTCGCGGGGCGAACGAGTTGGCCTATAAGCCGGATTCTGTCCCGCCCTGCCCCGAGTAACCGCGGCAGGGCGGCGGCGACCATCCATCTGGGCACACCGTCGCCGGGTGCCTCGAGCGGCCTACCCGCAGGCTCGGGCGAGCAGCCCTCGATCGCCTGCGCAGCCGCACCAGGTGCGGCCTCTTGGCCTTGCTTCGGGTGGGGTTTACCGAGCCATCCCGGTCACCCGGAATGCTGGTGCGCTCTTACCGCACCGTTTCACCCTTACCACCGGCCCAAAACAACAGGAGTCGGTGGCGGTTTGTTTTCTGTGGCACTGTCCCGCGAGTCACCTCGGATTGCCGTTAGCAATCACCCTGCTCTGTGAAGTCCGGACTTTCCTCGACTCAAGGAGCCGCGGCCGCCCGGCCAACTCGTTCGCCTGAACACGGTAGCTCATTTACGGCGCACGATGATGATGTTGTCGACCAGGGTGGCGTGCTGACCATCGGGCCCGACCGCGTCTCGCTCGGTCGTTCCCAGGTGCACGGTCTCCCATTGGGTGTCATCGAGGGCCAGGCCGGCCAGCACCTCCTCGGGGGCCGGAAACTCGTGATGGTGAACCTCCTCGGGTGCCCACGCCGGGGCACCGCCATGGTCGACGATGAGCAGCGTTCCCCCGGAGGCCAGGGTGGCCGCCGCGCGGCGCAGGATCGCGGACCGGTCCATCTCGAGGGTGGTGTGGAAGAAGTGCGCCGACACCAGATCGAACGGCCCCTCGGGCAGTGTCTTGGTCAGGTCGTGTTGCTGAAAATCGATGCGCTCCAGCACTCCTCGCGTCGCGGCGTCCTCGGCTGCGCGGGCCAGCGCGGTGGTGGAAACGTCGACGGCCACGACGTGCCAGCCGTGTTCGGCCAGCCACATCGCATCACCGCCCTCACCGCAGCCCAGATCCAATGCCCGCGAACCGGTCAGCGGTCCGACGATGTCGGCGAGGTGCGCATTGGGGCGTCCGCTCCAGATCCGCGGCTTCTCGGCATATCTGGTCTCCCAATGGGTGTGGTGGTCAGCAGTCATGCTCATCAGCTTGCGCCCCGGCAGCCACAAGTGGCAATGTCTTTTGCCATGCAGGCAAACGACGATGTCGATCTGCGGGTACGCAGGCGACTGCGGGAACTGCGCGGCCGCCTCGGCCTGACCCTCGAGGATGTCGCCACCCGCGCCGGTATCGACGTCTCGACGTTAAGCCGACTGGAATCGGGCAAGCGCCGCCTGGCCCTCGACCATCTCCCTCGGCTCGCCGCGGCGCTGTCGGTGAGCGCCGACGAATTGCTCGGCGCCCCAACGACGGTCGACCCTCGAGTCCGGGCACCGTCGCACACCCGCCACCTGGTCACGTATTGGCCGCTGACCCGCCACGGCGGAGCGGGCGGCCCGCAGGCCTTCAAGATCCGGATCAGCGCGCGGCGGCGCACCCCGCCGGCCGAATTGCCGACACACGAAGGGCAGGAATGGCTTTACGTGCTCTCCGGACGACTACAGCTCATCCTGGGCGAGCAGCAATTCGTCATCGAACCCGGCGAGGCGGTGGAATTCAGCACCTGGACGCCGCACTGGTTCGGCGCCGTCGACGACCCGGTGGAGGCCATCATCCTGTTCGGCCCGCACGGTGAACGAGTGCACGTGCGGCAGTGACACGCTTCAGATGTTTCGTGGTGGAAACGGCAGGCCGGTGTCTTCGGTGAGCAGACTCTGCACCACCGCGGTCGCCGCCACCGATCCGGTCGCGATCGCGGTTGCGACCTGGGGCGCCTGCGTGCACACGTCCCCCGCGGCGAACAACCCCGCCACCGTGGTGCGGCCGAGGCCGTCGATATCGATGGGATCGGTGACCACCGGCCCGTGCTCGTGAGACATCGCGCCGAGCTGGTCGGCCAGCTTGGTGCGCTGATGCAGTGTGGTCGCCACCATCAAGCCGCTGCGTTCCAGCCGCGAGCCGTCGGTGAAGACGATCGCCGACAGGCGCCCGTTTTCGGCTGCCACTTCTTTGACGCGCCGCTCGTCGATGCGCACTCCGGCCTCGTCCAGGAGCGCGCGCCCCTCGGCGTCGATGTCGGCCGGTCCATTGGCGAGCAACACCAGGTCGTCGGTCCAGTTGCGGATCAACAACGTTGCATGCAGCGCCTTCTCCCCGCTGGCCAGCACCGCCAGCGGCTGGTCCCGCACCTCCCAACCGTGGCAGAACGGGCAATGGAAGACGGTGGTCCCCCACAGCTCGCGCAGCCCCGGCACGTTCGGCGGCCGATACTCCACGCCCGTGGCCAGCAGCACCCGGCGGGTGGTCCATTCGCTGCCGTCGGCTGACACGAGCCGAAAACTGTCACCGAGGTCGGCGCCGTCCACCACCTCACCGGTGATCACCTCGACGCTCGGATACTGCGTCAGCTGCTCTCGACCCAGCGCGTAGAGCTCCGCCGGGCTTCGACCGTCGAAACCGAGCAGACCTCCGACGCCGTGTGCCGGCAGGTTGCTCTGGTCGCCGGCATCAACCAGCAGTGTGCGCCGCCGGGCTCGGCCCAACACCAACGCGGCGCTCAAGCCCGCGGCGCCGCCACCGACGACGATGCAGTCATATTCAGCAGTCATGGCACGGGGGCATACCCATGACGAAGCATGCCTATTCAGCCCAGATACGACGTCTGGTTCACCAGTCGCACCGAGGCACCGCCGTCGGGATAAAACTCCGTGATACTCAGCGACGCGAGGTCAAGATGCAGCCGGTGCAGGATGCTGGGACCGGCGTCGAGCGCCAGTCGCAGCAGCGTCTTGATCGGCGTAACGTGCGAGACCAGCAACACGGTCGCGCCCGGATACTCAGCGATGATCCGCTTGCGGACCCGCTGGACCCGCTCCCCGACGTCGTTGAAGCTTTCGCCGTCCGGCGGCCGCAGACCGGTGTCCCTCAGCCAGCGGCCGTGCAAGTCCGGGTCGCGCTCTCTGGCCTCCGCGAATGTGAGGCCCTCCCAGACGCCGAAGTCGGTTTCGATCAGGTCCTCATCTATCGTCACGTCCAGGCCCAGAGCGGTGGCGGCAGCCGACGCGGTGTCATAGGCACGCTGCAACGGCGAGCTGAGCACCGCGTCGACACCGCCCCGCTCGGCCAGGTAGCGTGCCGCGGCCTCGGCCTGGCGACGGCCGGTGTCTGTGAGCTCGGGGTTGCCGCGGCCGGAATAGCGACGCTGCCGCGAGAATTCGGTTTGACCGTGCCGCAGCAGCAGCATGCGGGTCGGCGCGCCCTGGTTGCCGGTCCAGGCCGCCGGCGGCACGGCAACCGCCTCGGCCTGCGGATCGGCTGCGGTCGCCTGCTCTTCGCGATCCATGGCCTCGTTGGCCAGCCGATCGGCATAGGAGTTCTGCTCGCGCGGAATCCACTGGTACGTCACCGAATCGAAGGTCGACGCCAGCGCGCGCGCCTGCTGGTGCAGTTCGGCCATCGCCGCGTGTTTCACCTTCCAGCGTCCGGCCATCTGCTCCACCACAAGCTTCGAATCCAGCGCCACCGCAACCTCATTGGCACCGAGCCGGCGGGCCTCCTCGAGGCCCGCGATCAGGCCGCGATACTCGGCGACATTATTGGTGCTGGTGCCGATCGCCTGGCCGTGTTCGGCCAGGACGGTCTGGTGGTCATCCGACCAGACGACGCAGCCGTAGCCCGCCGGCCCGGGGTTACCCCGCGACCCGCCGTCGGCCTCGATGAGAACCTTCACCGCTACGCCGCACCGATGCGAAGCAGGATCGCCTGACATTCAGGACAGCGGATCACCTCATCGTCCGGCGCTGCCGAAATCCTCGCCAGCTCACCACGATCCAGTTCAATGCTGCAGGCTCCGCAGCGGCGACCGAGCAGCCGCGCCGCGCCGGCACCCGTCGCGACCCGCTGCCGTTCGTAGAGCTGAGCCAATCCAGGATCCAGGCCTGCCACTATTTCGGCGCGTCGGACCGCCCGCTCGGCGCGCACCCGCTCCATCTCGGTGAGCGCTTCGTCGCGGTTGTGTCCCGCAGTGGTCAGGTTCGCTTGCAGCGCTCCGGCGTTCGCCTTCTCCTCGGATTGGTCGGCGACGAGCTGTTCGCGACGTTCCATCACCTCGAGTAGGGAGTCTTCGAGGCTTGCCTGCCTGCGCTGCAGCGTGTCCAGCTCGTGCTGCAGCTCCTCCAGTTGCTTGGGGTTGACGGTGCCGGAGGCGAGCAGATTGCGGTCCCGATCCTCACGCTGGCGTACGCCGTCGATCTCGGATTCGAAGCGCGCAACCTGGGCGTCGATGTCCTCGAGCGCGATGGCCATCGCGGCCAGCCGGTCAGCGGACGCCCGCTGGTCACCCTGTGCCGTGCCATATTCCTGCTCCTCGGGCAGGTTGGCCGCCCGGTGGCTCAGGCGAGCCACCTCGGCATCCAGTTCGGCCAACTCCAGAAGCGAACGCTGCTGTGTCACTTCAGCTTTCACGAAGCGCCTTTCACTGATTCGATGTTCCACGGGTCGGTGCGCAAGTCACTGACAGTGACCGGCAGCGCTGCCCCGAAATGATCCCGCAGAGTTGCGGCGGCCTGTGCGCACCACGGGTACTCGCTGGCCCAATGCGCGACGTCCACCAACGCGACATCGCTGGCGCGCCGGTGCTCGTCGGCGGGATGGTGACGCAGATCGGCGGTCAGGTAGGCGTCCACACCGGCGGCAGCAGCCGCGCCCAGCAGCGAGTCGCCCGCGCCGCCGCACACCGCCACGCGGCGCACCGGGGCATCCGGGTCACCCGCTGCCCGCACCCCCCAGGTCGTCTTCGGCAACACCGCAGCGACCCGCGCAACGAAGTCGGCGAACCGCAACGGCTCGGCCAGGGTGCCGGTCCGCCCGATGCCCACTCCCGAAGGGAGAGCGGCCAGCGACACCACGTCGAACGCCGGTTCCTCGTACGGGTGGGACGCGCGTAATGCGGCAAGCACCTGAGCTCGAAGCCGGGCCGGGGCCACCACCTCCACGCGATCCTCGCCGACCCGCTCCACTGACCCGACCGTTCCGATGGCCGGTGTCGCCCCGTCGAGCGGCAGAAACTGCCCGGTGCCCGCGACACTCCAACTGCAGTGCGAATAGTCACCGATGTGGCCGGCCCCGGCGGCGAACACCGCATCGCGGACCGCTTCCGCGTCGGCGACCGGTACGAAGATCACCCACTTGTCGATGTCCCGGCCGGCGCTGATCGGGTCGAGCACGTCGTCGACCTCCAACCCGAGGACCTCGGCGAGTGCGTCGGACACACCCGGGTTGGCCGCGTCCGCGTTGGTATGGGCGGTGAACAACGCCGCTCCGGCCTTGATGAGCTGGTGGATCAGTGCGCCCTTCGGCGTGCTGGCCGCCACGGTGTCCACCCCACGGAGCAGCAGCGGGTGGTGGGCCAGCAACAGCCCGCGCGACCCGACCGTCGCGGCGACGTCGGCGGTGGCGTCGACGGCCACCGTCACCGAGTCGACGATGTCGTCCGGATCTCCGCACACCAGGCCGACCGAGTCCCAGGTCTGCGCCAGACCAGGTGGGTAGGCGGCGTCGAGCACGGCGATGACCTCGGCCAGTTTCACGCTCATCGCCAAATGACCTTCACCACGCCATGAACAGTAGTGCGCGGCGATCGGCGACAATGGAGCGGTGACACGCACGGCCTCCGCCACTCGCCCCCAGTTGGTGATCTTCGACCTCGACGGCACCCTTACCGACTCGGCCGAAGGCATCGTGGCCAGTTTCCGGCATGCCTTGGCCACCGTCGGCGCCGAGGTACCCGCCGGTGACCTGGTCGGCCGGATCGTCGGACCGCCGATGAAGCAGACCCTGGACGGCCTGGGCCTCGGCGAGCGTGCCGGCGATGCGATCGCGGCCTACCGCGCCGACTACACCGCCCGCGGCTGGGCGATGAACAGCCTGTTCGAGGGGATCCCGCAGTTGCTGGCCGACCTGCGGGCGGCCGGGGTGCGCCTGGCGGTGGCCACATCCAAGGCCGAGCCGACCGCACGGCAGATCCTCGAGCACTTCGGGCTGGCCGAGTACTTCGACGTGATCGCCGGTGCCAGTGTCGACGGGGCGCGGGCACGCAAAGCCGACGTGCTGGCCCGGGCGCTCGGTCAGCTCCAGCCGCTGCCCGACCGGGTGGTGATGGTCGGCGATCGCGCCCACGATGTGGAGGGTGCCGCCGAGCACGGCATCGACACGATCGTCGTGGCGTGGGGCTATGGCGCGACCGACTTCCGCGACCCACGCGTCGCCGATGCGGCGGCCGCGCACGTTCCGACCGTGACGGCGCTGCGGGAGGTGCTCGGTGTCTGAGCCCCTCCTGCACATCACGTTCGTCTGCTCGGGCAACATCTGCCGCTCGCCGATGGCCGAGAAGATGTTCGCCCACCAGATCGACCAGCGCGGTCTGGCCGACCTCGTCCGAGTGACCAGCGCCGGCACCGGTGACTGGCATGCCGGCAACGCGGCCGACGAACGCGCCAACGCCGTGCTGCGCCAGCACGGCTACCCGACCGAGCACTGCGCGGCACAGGTCGACGACGACCACTTGGCGGCCGACCTGGTGATCGCGCTGGGCCGCAATCACGTGCGGATGCTGACCCATCTCGGGGTGGAACCCGAGCGGGTGCGGCTGCTGCGGTCGTTCGATCCGCGTTCGGGGGCGCACCCCGGCGATGTCGAAGACCCGTACTACGGCGGCGCAGGAGACTTTCAGGAGACGTTCACCGTCATCGAAGCGGCCCTGCCCGGGCTGCACGCCTGGGTCGACGAACGGCTACCCGGGGCGGGAATGACCGGCTGATGAAACGTCTACCGTTCCTGCTGCGCCCGGGCTGGATCGCCCTGGCACTGGTTGTGGTGGCCTTCGCCTACCTCTGCTTCACCGTGCTGGCGCCGTGGCAGCTGGGCAAGAACACGAAGACCAGCCGGGAGAACAACCAGATCGCGTCCTCGCTGAACGCCGAGCCCGTGGCGGTGACAACGCTTCTGCCGCATCAGGATTCGTCGGCGCCCGATGCGCAGTGGCGACCGGTGACGGCCACCGGGCGTTACGTGCCGTCGGCTGAGGTACTGGCGCGCTTGCGGGTGGTCGCTGGTGCTCCGGCGTTCGAGGTGCTGGTGCCGTTCATCGTCGACGGCGGCCCGACGGTCCTGGTCGACCGGGGATATGTGCTTGCCGTCCAGGGCTCGAAGGTGCCTGAGATCGCGCCGTTGCCGTCCGGCGCGGTGACGATCACGGCGCGGCTGCGTGATTCGGAAACCGCGCCCGCCGGCAAACCACCGTTCACCGAGGGCGGCTTCACCCAGCTGTACGCCATCGACACCGCACAGGTCGGGGTGACCACCGGAGTACCGGTGGCGGGCTCCTATTTGCAGTTGGTGGAGAACCAGCCCGGCGGTCTCGGTATCGCGGAACTGCCGCATCTGGATTCCGGACCGTTCCTGTCGTACGGCATCCAGTGGATCGCGTTCGGGATCGTCGCCCCGATCGGGCTGGGCTACTTCGTCTATTCGGAGATCAAGGCGCGCCGCCGGGAGAACGCCGCCGCCACTTCTCAGTCGTCGGAGCCGGTCACCGTCGAGGACAAGCTCGCCGACCGCTACGGCCGACGGCAGTAAGCCCGACCGCGAGCACTGCCGCCGCGACCTGAACGATCTGCGACAGCCGCACCGACCGGCGCAGATCCTCGATGCCGGGGATGTGACCGTCGCCCAGAGTCGGCCGGATCTCCAGCTGATGGTGGTACTGGGTCGGGCCGCCGAGGCGGACGCCCAACGCTCCGGCGAACGTCGCCTCCACCACACCGGCGTTCGGGCTGGGATGCCGCGCGGCGTCGCGGCGCCAGGCGCGCAACGCCCCGGTCGGCGATCCGCCGATCAGCGGGGCGCACACCACCACCAGCGCGCCCGCCACCCGCGCCGCGGCGAAGTTCGCGCCATCGTCCAAACGCGCTGCCGCCCAACCGAACCGGGCGTAGCGGAGCGAGCGGTGTCCGATCATCGCGTCCAGCGTGTTGACCCCGCGGTAGAGCAAAACCCCCGGTATTCCTCCGGTCGCCGCCCACAGTAGCGGCGCGACGTGCGCGTCGGAGGTGTTCTCCGCCACCGACTCGAGGGCCGCGCGGGCCAGCCCATCGGTATCCAGCGCCGACGGGTCGCGCCCGCACAATGACGGCAGAAGCGCCCGGGCGCCGTCGATGTCCCCGGCGGTCAGCAGGTCGGCCAGCTTGTCGCCGGTGCGGCCCAGGGTGGTTCCGCCGAGTGACGCCCAGGTGGCGGCGGCGGTTGCGGCCGCCAGCGCCGGTCCGCGCGTGCCCCGTTGCACCATCGTGCCGGCGACCGCCAACCCGGCCAGCAGCACACCAGTGTGCACCGCGCCGGCGCTCCGGCTGTCGCGATAGGTCAGTTTCTCGAGTGCGGCTGCACACCAACCGAACCCCGCGACCGGATGACCATGCGCCGGATCACCGAAGGTGAGATCGGCAAGCTGGGCCGCCAGGATGCCCACACCGCGGGCCCGTTCGCGCGCAAACACCCCGGCACTCTCTCACACGTGATGTACTGCCTGGGTGAGGCCGCGATGACGCGACACCCGACCAGAGTCTCGGACCTGCTCAATCCGGCCGCGGTGTTGGCCCCCGCAGCCAACGTCATCATGCAGCTGGCTCACCCCGGCGTCGGCTACGGCGTCCTCGAAAGCCCGGTCGACAGCGGCAACGTCTACAAGCATCCGATCAAGCGGGCCCGCACCACCGGCACGTACCTGGCGGCGGCCACGATCGGGACCGACGCCGACCGCGCCCTCATCCGTGCCGCGGTGGACAGCGCGCACGCCCAGGTCCGCTCCACACCGGCCAGTCCGGTGTCTTATCGCGCATTCGACCCGCAGCTGCAACTGTGGGTGGCGGCCTGCCTGTACCGCTACTACGTCGATCAGCACGAGTTCCTCTACGGGCCGCTCGACGACGCGGCGGCCGACGCGGTGTACGCCGACGCCAGCCGGCTCGGCACCACGCTTCAGGTTCGTGAGGGCATGTGGCCGGCCGACCGCGCCGCCTTCGACGAGTACTGGAAGCGCTCCCTGGACGACCTGCACATCGACCCACCGGTCCGCGAGCATTTGAAAGGTGTTGCGGGAATGGCGTTCATGCCATTGCCGATCCGGGAGACGCTGGGCCGGCTCAATTTGTTCGCCACCGCCGGCTTCCTGCCGCCCGAATTTCGGGCGATGATGCGCCTGCCGTGGGGAGCCGGGCAGCAGCGCCGCTTCGAGTGGCTGCTCGCGGCACTGCGATTGGCCGACCGGTTGATCCCGCACCAGGCCTGGATTCTCGGGTACCAGATCTACCTGTGGGACATGCGGGCCAGAGCGCGCCGGGGACAGCGGATCGTCTGAAACAAGGGGAACATGCCGAGAAAGATCCTTACCGCCAAAACGGTCATCACCATGAATCCCGACCAGCCGCGGGCGGAGGCCGTGGCGGTTGCTGACGGACTGATCGTGGCGGTGGGGTCGCTGGCACAGTGTCAGGCGAGGTGCCCGGACGCCGAGCTGATCGATACCGGCGCGACGGCGCTGCTGCCGGGATTCGTTGAACCGCACAGTCATCCGGTGATGAGTGGGATCGCCACCCAACTGCCGGCCCGCTCGATCGCGCCGTGGGACGCACCGGCGTGGTCGGACGTCGAGGCGATTTTCGCCGATGCGAAGGCCAACACCGGTCCGGACCTTCCCCTGTTGTTCGCCGGGTTCGACGCGCTGCTGCACAAGCGCCCCTCACCCAAGGCGCCCGAACTCGACCGCATCTTCGGCGAGCGGATTGCCGTGATCACCGACAATTCCGGCCACGGCGTGTATTTCAACACCGCGCTGATGAAGAACCGTGGCTGGGACGTCAATCCGCCCGCTGATCCGGCCGGCGCACATTTCGGCCGCAATCCCGACGGCAGCCTCACCGGTCAAGGGTTCGAGACGGCGGTGTTACTCGCCGTCGCCGGGCCGGTGCTGGCTCAACTGGGTAACCCGCTGATCAGTGCCGCCGAGTACTACGCCTGGATGTCGCGCAGCGGCTACACGTCGACCTCGGACATGACCTATGACCCGAAGTTCAAGGGCGCCTACGAGACGCTGGCCGCCGCGCCGTCGTGTCCGCTGCGGGTCAGCATGTGGGAAATGTCGACCACGGACACCTATAATTCCACCGAAAGCTTCAGTGTCGCAGAGCAATTACTGATCAAGCAGGGAGTCAAGCTCTGGACTGACGGCTCACCCTGGATCGGCAACATCGCGATCTCGTTTCCCTACCTCAACACTGAGGTGACACGGACCGCCGGCATCGACCCCGCGGTGGCCGGCGGCCCGCAGTCGATGAACTACGGCCTCGACCAGCTCGACGCCGTCCTCGACGTCGCGGCTCCCACCGGCTGGCAGATGGCCTTCCACGCCAACGGCGACCTGGCCATCGAACTGGCGCTGGACGCCTACGAGGGAGCGCTGCAGCGGCACGATCTGGTCGGCACCGACCATCGTTGGCGTCTGGAACATCTCGGGGCGGGCACCCGCACCCAGTTTGACAGGGCTGCACGCCTGGGCGTGCACGTCTCGATGGCGCCGTTCCAGTACTACTACTGGGGCGATTTGCTCGACGGGCAGATCTTCGACCATGAGCACGGCAGCCAGTGGGCGGCCTTCGCCGATGCGGTGGCCTCCGGGGCAGTCGTCTCGCTGCACAATGACGGGTCGGTGTCGCCACCGACGCCGGTGCTCAACATCCAGACGGCGGTGACCCGGCGGACCCGGGCGGGCACCGTCCACGGCGCAGACCAACGCATCACCCTCGACCAAGCATTGCGCGCCCACACCATCAACGCCGCCCGAACCTTGCACCGAGACAAGCTCATCGGCTCACTCGAGGTCGGCAAGCTCGCCGATTTCACCGAGCTGGCCGCCGACCCCTACGCGGTGGATCCCGCACAGCTGGCCGAGAAGGCCACCGTGGGCGGAACGTGGCTCAGCGGCGAGCGCACCGACCTGAGAACGTTCGTCGGCGCCATCAGCGGCACCGATCCAGCCCCGCATGCCCACCTGGCCGATGCACCTCGCCACACCTGCTGTTGAACGACAAACAAAGGATTGAGCCATGACCTTTCCCACCCTCGCCCACGTCGCGGTCACGGTGCGTGACTTGTCGGTCAGCGTGCCCTGGTACCGGGCGCTGATCGGCTCGAACCCGGTGCTCGACGAGGACACCGACGCCGGCTTCCACCACTCGGTGTTCCTGCTCGACAACGGCACCCTGCTCGGATTGCACCAGCACACCACCGCGCCGTCGGATCAGTCGTTCAGCGAGCACAACATCGGCCTGGACCACATCGGCTTCGGCGTCGCCGATCGATCCGAGTTGGAACGCTGGCAGTCCCGGCTGGACGAACTGGGCCTGGCGCACGGCGGAATCGTCGACGCGCACTACGGTTCCGGGCTGAGCTTCCGCGACCCCGACGGCATCACGCTGGAGTTCTTCGCCCCGCCGGCTGAGGCCTGAATCGCAGCCGCTCCCAACGTCGTCTTCATCAGCATGACGTTGTAGCTACCCCACTGCGACAAGTTCCAGTAGATGTCCTGCCCGGTGGACCACGGGTCCATCATCGGCGCGTACAGCCCGGGGTATTGGAGCGACGTCACCAGCGTGGTGGCATCCGACCAGGCGCCCTGCGGCGAGTCGGCGGTACGGATCACCACGCTGCCGATGCCGTCGGAGTACATCGCCACATACTTGTCGAGATACGTGTTGTATTGCACCGACATCTCGCTGACATGGCCGTTGGGTCCGCCCACCCCGAACAGCCCCGCCACCCAGCCGCCGAACAGAAGTCCCAGCTGGCCGAGGAACCCGCCCGCGTACTGGTTGCCGCGGGTGGGCAGGATCGGAACCGCCGCATTCGGGTCACCGGTCACCCACGTATTGCCGTCCCAGTAGTCATATTTCGTCAGATCGAGAATGTCGGCTTCTTTTACCCGTGAGACGTACGCGGAGCCGAACCGCCCCGACGGGGTGCCGTATGAGAACACGTACCCGGCGTCCGGCGAATCAGTCGGCGGCTTGACGAAGGCACCCTGCTGAAAGTTCTGGTTCCCGTACATGAATGGGGTGGACGAGCGCAGCCAGCTGGCCGCCCGGATGGTCTGCGGCGCGACGGTCCAGTTCTGGCCATTGTCATCGGAGTAGGCGATTGCGGAGTAATTGGTGGTCCACGCGCCGCCGAAATCCCAGGACCGCACCGACATGAAGTTCACGTATTGCCGTGCGCCGTACTGGTTGTCGTAGGGTACCGAGATCGCTGCGGTCGGGATGACCGTCACCTGCGAGCCGAACAGACCCAGGTTTCGCGCACTGCCCGCGATCGCCTGCTTGGACATCCCCGGTGAGCTCAACGGCGATCCCGCGAACGGGTCGGTGGTCGAACCGGGCGCGAAGACGCGGTTGATCGGATCGGTGGTGCGCAGCAGCACGTTGGAACGCCAGTTACCCGACATGCCCGGGCCGCTGAACGTGTCGCCGAAGATCGTCAGTACTTGACGCTTGTCACCGGCCATGCCGTTGTCCCACATGATGCCCACGTCGGTGCCGTAGATGCCGAATCGGCTCGGGGTCGAGGTGTTGGGTCCGGTCACCCAGCCGACCTTGGTGGTGACCGGTGATGTGGCTACTGCCGCCGCGGTTGCCTTCGAGACCACTGTCCGAGTTTGATTGACCGGCAATGAATTCTGCCGAGGTGCGGCGGTGGTCGCGGGTTTGGTTCGCTGTGCATGACCGACAGCCGAGCGGGCCGTCGACGAGGAGTGCGTCGCCGATGATTTCGGGCCCGATCCCGAGTCCACCGAGTCGGCCGAAGCCACCCCGCAGCCGGCGGTCACCGCGGCGCCAACGCCCAGTGCCACCGCGAATCCGCCGATTCCACCGATATACGCCGCTGTGCGCATGGCGACCCCCTGTCGTTCGCCCTCCAGTATTTGCCGGTCGTGCGACGAATGCGGGGATTTTCCCCGGAGTTTTGCATCCCGACGCCGTAGTTATCGCGGCTGGTTGGGTACACCCGGGAACAGTTGCTCGGTGGGTCCGGCCGTCACGTAGCCACCCAGCTTCGTCGCCAGGTGCGGTGCGAAGACCGCCCCGTAGAGAAGGTGTCCGACGATGACAACGGCGACCACCGACATCACGGCTGAACCCACCTTGCTCGATGACCGCTTGTCAGCCCACGCCTCGATCACGTTGCGGCCCTGGTCATCAGTGCGGCCGAGCAGATAGGCGAAGACCATCATCTGCACACCCATCGCAATGGAGTCATAGACCGGGTACTGGTGCTTGGTCCCCTCGAAAATTGCGAGCCCCGGAATCACGTAGCCGTAGTAGAAGACGCCGAGCTGAGCACCGATGACCGCGTTGAAGAACAGCGCCCAACTGAAGCCGATCCCGAACCCCGCGAACAGCAGCGTCTGCGGCCTGCGCCACCCGAACCGCTTGACCAGCCACCGCCCGATGACCGCACCGATCAACGCCGGGAACACGAAGTATGAGATGTACCCGATCGGGACTGCCGACGGCAGCCCGCCACCCCACGTCATGTTGATCGGCCACCACGACGGCATGCGTGGCAGTGCGGGCGGGAATTGTGCGTACATCGCCCAGTCGTAGGGCGCCTCGATCCACGAGAACGAGATTGCCGAGATCGACACCAGCAGCAGTGGATGCATACGTCCGCGACGCACGCTCAAGTAGATGCCAACACCCAGCAGCACGAACCCGCCGGCGTAGGCGAACGTCTGGCCGGCGATCATCACCGAGGTCATCGGTCACGGGCTTCCGGATCAAAGTAGATGACCAATCCGAAGATCAGCACAATCAGCCCGAGCAGCGTGCCGAGCATGATTACGGCTCCCATGACTGTTCCTATCCCCAGGGGTTGTTCCTCGTCTCCCGACTAGTCGACCGGGGTGAACGTGATGTGGAGATCGCTGAGCCCACGCATGATGAACGTCGGCTCGTAGCTGTAGTGCCGGTTGTCGGCTGCACCGTGCTCGGCCTCCGAGATCGTGATGTCTTTCATCCGATCCAGGATCCGGTTCAGTGAGATCCGCCCCTCCGCCCGTGCCAGCGGCGCGCCCGGGCAGGAATGCGCACCGCGGATGAAGGCGATGTGCTCCCTCACATTCGGCCGGTCGGCGCGGAACTTGTGCGGCTGATCGAACTTTGCCGCGTCCCGGTTACAGGCACCCGGCATGAGCATCACCGTCGTTCCGGCCGGGACCGTCACGTCCCCCACCGTCGTCGTCGTGCGCGCCATCCGGAAGTGCGCCTTGACCGGGCTCTCCATCCGCAAGGTTTCTTCGAGGAAGGCGGGAATCTTGCCGCGGTCCGCGCGCAACGCGTGTTCAGATCCCGGATTCTCGGCGAGGAACCACACTGCCGAGCTCACCAGCTTGGTCGTCGTCTCACTGCCTGCGGCGAAGAGGAATGTCGACAGGTTCACCACGTCCGTGAGATCGGGTGTCGAGCCGTCTTCATACTTGGCCAGCGCAAGCCCGGTGAGCACGTCGTCGCGCGGCTCGCGCCTGCGCTCGTCCAGGTAGCGATAAAACCTCTCGTTCAGCCACTCCAGCGGGTTATGCGAATGTGTTGGCGAATCCGAGCCGACCTCGCCGACCACCTGATCCGCGAAGACCCTCTTGAAGTCCTCGTGGTCCTCGGCCGGTACACCCAGCAAATCGGCGATAACCAGCAACGAGAACGGCTTTGCGTAGTCGGTGAGGAACTCGCACTCGCCCTTCGCCAGGAAGGTGTCGAGCTGCTGATCGGCCAGCCGCCACATGAAGTCTTCGTTCTCTTTGAGACGTTTGGGCGTGATCAGCGTGTTCATCAGACCGCGGGTGCGGGTGTGCAGCGGCGGGTCCTGCGACGTGATGTGTTCGGCCATCGGCACATTCGCGCAGTGCTGCTCGATCAGCTCCGACACGTCATCGGACTCGCCCGGGCTGATCGGCATGCCGGAGAACGGTCCGGCCACCGAGACGCACGACGAGAATGCCGGGTTCTTGTACACGCTCAACGCCGCCTGATAGCCGGTGACCGCCAGCACGTTGAAGGCCGTCGCCGGCGTCACCGGGCACTTCGACCTCAGGTGGTCGAAGTAGGGGTACGGGTCGCCAACGAGCGTTTCATCGGTGAAGAAGTCCACCACGTCGAAATCGGTCACAACAAGAAGCTCCTCAATTCGCAGGGTAGGCAACCGATTTGATTTCGGTGTACTGGTCGAATCCGGCGATACCGTTCTGACGGCCCACACCGCTGGCCTTGTATCCGCCGAATGGGGTGTCGGCACCGTAACCGGCGGTGCCGTTGAGGCCGATGAACCCGGCCCGCAGTCGCCTGGCCACCGACAGAGCCCGATCAAGCGAGCCGGCCATCACGTTGCCGGCCAGACCGTAGGGGCTGTCGTTGGCGATGCGCACCGCGTCGTCTTCATCGTCGAAGGGGATGACCGACAGGACGGGGCCGAAGATTTCTTCCTGTGCAATGGTCATCGAGTTGTCGACGTTCACGAACAGCGTTGGCTTGACGAAGAATCCCTTGTCCATACCCTCGGGCGCCTCGGCGCCGCCGACGAGCAGGGTGGCACCCTCCTCGACACCCTTCTCGATATAGCCGCGGATGCGGCTGCGCTGGCGGTCGGAGACGACCGGGCCGCACAGAGTGCCGGGGTCTTGCGGGTCACCGGCTGAGACGCCCTCATAGATGCCGCGCAGAATTTCCACTCCCTCCTCATAGCGGGAGCGCGGCAGCAGCATCCGGGTGGGGTTGGCGCAGCCCTGGCCGGCGTGCATGCAGGGGGCGATGCCCATCATGCAGCCGAGCGCGAAGTCCGCGTCCTCCAGCACGATGGTCGCCGACTTACCGCCGAGTTCCAGGAACAGCCGCTTCATGGTCGCGGCGCCCTTCTCCATGATCCGCTGTCCGACGACCGTGGAACCGGTGAACGAGATCAGGTCGACCTTCGGCGACAGAGTGAGCTCCTCGCCGACAAAGTGGTCCGACGCGGTGACGACGTTGACCACGCCCGATGGGATATCGGTGTTCTCGGCGATCAGCCGGCCCAGCCTGGTCGCGTTGTACGGCGTGTTGGGCGCCGGCTTCAACACCACGGTGTTGCCCGTCCCCAGCGCCTGGCCGATCTTGTGGATGGTGACCTCGAACGGGAAATTCCACGGCACGATCGCACCGACAACTCCCACCGGCTCCCGCCAGACCTTGCGGGTGGTGTTGACGCCGGTGACCGAGACCACCGCATCGCCCAGGGACGTTTCCCAGGCGTATTCGTCGATCAGCGTGGCCGGGTACCGCAGCCCGTCGGCCAGCGGCGCATCGAGTTGCGGGCCGTGGGTGATGGCACGCGGGCAGCCCACCTCGAGGATGAGCTCTTCCCGCAGTTCTTCCTGCTCGTGCTCCAGCGCGTCCTGCAATTGCAGCAGACATCGTTGGCGGAAGGCGTGATTGGTCGACCAGTCGCTCTCGTCGAACGCGCGTCGCGCCGCGTCGATGGCGCGGTGCATATCGGCCTTCGACGCATCGGCGACCTCACCGAGCACTTCCTCGGTGGCCGGGTTGATATTGGTGAAGGTCCCCGCCTGACCGTCGACGAGCTTTCCGTCGATCATCATCTTCGTCTCGAAACCGACGCCTGCGCTATCAGCCACTGCTGCCATCTCCTGATCTCATGGCGCCGAACCGCGGGATGCCCATCATCAGCCGGGTCATCTGGTGCAGTCCGGCCGATGGCAGTACCCGGTTGGCAATCAACAGCATTCGCGCATCCGGACCGATCACGGTCCTGACGAAGGGCTTCTTACTCTCAAGAGCTTTGGCCAGACCTTCGGCGAACTTCTGCGGGGAACGCGCGGCGATCCTCATCGCGGCTCGGCCTCGTTTGTCCATGGTCTGGTGATGGCGGGCGTAGACGCCGGCGAGATCGCGGCAGTCGGTGGAGCCGGCTTCGGTGATGATCTCGGTGTCATACGTGCCCGTGACGACGACCGTGACACCGATGCCGAATGGCGCGACCTCCCCCGCCATCGACTCGCCCCACCTCTCCAGCGCACCCTTGACCGCGGAATATGGTGCAGTCGCGGGCATTCCGCGCACACCGCCCTGGCTCGACACCAGAACTATCCGGCCGGCTCCGGCCCGGCGCATCGACGGCAGCAGTTCCTTGGTCAGCAGCACCGGACCGAAGATTGTCGTCGCGAACATCCGCTGCCACAGCTCGGTCGGGGTCTCCTCGACCATGCCGGCCGCGGAGATACCGGCGTTGTGCACCAGTCCGTAGGGCGCACCGACGGCGCCCTCGATGGCTTGCGCTGCGGCCTTCACCGATGACGGGTCGGTCAGATCGAGTGCCACTCCGACCAGTCGCGGATCATCCCCGCCGGCGCCGGTGAGTTCGCGGAGCGCCTTCATCCCCGTGTCAGGAGACCTCATTGCCGCGACGACACGCCAGCCCAGCCTGAAGAGATGCGCGGCCGACGCCAGACCAAGTCCCCGCGACGCACCGGTGATGACGACACTGCGTGGGTCGGCGGCGCTCTCGTACGACATGGACTCCACTCACGACGGGATATAAAACCTAACGTTTGTTCGCACCCTACCCAGTCCCTCACGCGCCGTCAACGACGTTGAAATTCGTGCTTCTGCCAACGCGTTTATCTATGTGGCCGACGCCCAGCGCGAAAGCAGTTCGGCCGCTTCGCTACTCAGCTGACCGATGACTTCAGCTGCCGACCGGACCGCGGTCAGCGCCCCGACACCCTGGCCGGCGTTGATCGGCGACCGGGTGAAGTCATCGGCGGCGATGGCCGCGGCCAGCTCCGCGGCGGCATCGGCGTCGATGGAGTCCTCGTCACGGTCCCAGCGGTCGCTGAACTCGTTGCGCAAGACGCGTTCCGGCAGCGACGGCGGCCAGTTGTACCCCAGCGCGACGTCGAAGGTCCGGGTGACGACGGTGTCGGCGCTCGAAGCCGCCAGCAGCTGATCGCGGGTGGCGCCGGACAACAGCGACTCGCTGCACGCGGTGAACGCGGTGCCCACCCAGGCCGCCGACGCACCGGCCGCCAGCACCGCAGCCAGACCGCGGCCCGACGAGATGCCACCAGCGGCCAGCACAGGGACCGCCACGTGGTCGAGCAGCTCCGTCAGTAACGGCAAGGTGCCGATCAGCGGTTGCCCGTGGCCACCGCCTTCGGCCCCGCGGGCGATCACCAGGTCGACGCCGGCGTCGACCGCACGCCGCGCGCTGGGCAGATCAGGAACTTGAACGGCGGCGAGCGCGCCGGCGTCATGGGCTCGCCGCACCCAGTCCCACTGGTCGCCGAAGCTGACGCTCAGCAGTGCAGGCCCGGCGGCCAGCGCCGTGTCGAGCAGGTCCGGCTGACAAGCCGCCACCCACTCGACCAGTCCAATACCGAAGGGGCGGTCCAGGTTTGACACGTGCGGGAGTTCGGCCGCAAGCTTCCCTGCGGTGGCCGAGCTTCCCATGCCGATCATCCCCAGGCCGCCGGCTCGTGACACCGCGGCCGCCAAGGCACCGCCGGCGGCGCCACCCATCGGGGCATTGACGATCGGCACATCGATCCCCATCGACCGCGACCAGTCCGTAGACAAGACGCCCACGATATGCTCCGTTTCAGATCGCCGACGAGGTCCTGCCGTGGAGTTGGTCCTGGTGGACGTGGTGCAGGAAGCGGCCGATCGCGGCTACCACGGGCGCCGTGCGCGTTCCGTCGATCAGGTCGAAACCGTGTCCGACGCCAGGCAATTCGATGTAGCACACGGGCGACTCGGACACCGACCTCAGTCGTGCGACGAACCCGCGTGCCTCGCCAACCGGGATCAGGCCGTCGTTGCTGCCGTGGATCGCCAGGAAGGGCGGCGCGGACGAGTGCACGCGTTCCATCGGCGATGCGGCAAGGTAGATCTCAGGACGACGAGCCTGCGGGCGCTGCACCACCACGCGTTCGAGGAATTCCAGGAAGCGGTCGCGCTCAGGGGTGCTGCGGTCGTGCCAGTCGTACAGGCCGTACACGCTGACCACGGCATCCACCGACGTATCGGCGCCCGCGAGAAGATCGGTTTGCCACTGTGGGTCGCTGTCTGTCAGTCCGGCCAGGGTGGCCAAATGACCGCCTGCTGAACACCCGGCTACGGCAACGAAATTCGGATCGCCTCCGAACTTCGCGGCGTTGGCCCGTGCCCACGCTATCGCAGCTTTGACATCGGTGATCTGGCGAGGCCAGCGGTGCCGCGGGCTCGACCCGTACTGAATTGACAGGCACACCCAGCCTCGCCGCGCCAAGTGTGCCATCAGGGCGTGGCCCTGGAGCTCTCGGCGGCCGAACACCCATGCGCCGCCGGGGACGAAGACAAGCACCGGAGCCGGCTCCCGGATTGCCTCTGGACTTCGCCACACGTCGAGCAGCTGACCTGGGCGGTCGCCATAACGCACCGACGAGCGGTACACATATCGCCGCTGGCCGGCCGCCTTCAGAAAAGGCGCGCGATCCCGGTGTGCGGGCCACGGCTGGGCGAGTTGATCGGCAGCGACGACACCGCCCAACGCCTCTGTCAACAGGCTGGGCGTCAACGCGCGCTGGGCATTTCGCTCCTCTGCGCTGACAGGGCTCAATCGCGCCTGTGTCAGGCGGACGCCGATGCTCGACACATAGCGACGGCCACCCACCCCCAGGGCCGCAAAACCACCGAGGACCTCCAGATGCCGCCCGATGAGCGGCACCGACGCCGACGCGGCGCTCAGCGCGATCACGTAGTCGCCTGGCTTGGCTCTGGCCAACCACCGGGCGTAGGACCGCACTGTGCGCATCACTGGAGCCTACGGCGTGGCGCCATTCGATCTGGTCGTTGTTTCCAATGTGGTGGTTTGGTGCGGCGCAACCCAAGCAGCGCCAGCGCACACGCGACCACCCCGAACCAGACGACCGTCGGCACCGTCCCGTACGCGCCGGTCGCCTGTCCCGCGAGCACCATCGGCACGCCGAACGCGATGTAGGAGACGAGATAGATCGCGGCCGCCAACCCGGCCCGTTCGTGCTCGGTGGCCCGCGGCATGACCAATCGCAAGGCAGCGGTGAACGACGCACCGAAGCCGGCACCCGCGATTGCCTGCCCGATGATCATGATGCTCAGCTGCCCGGTGACAACGCCCACCACGATGCCGGCGGTACCGATGACCGATGCCAGGATGCCACCGAGCCTCTCGGGTGACTCATACGTAGCGGTTGCGACCGGCCAACACGCCGAGCAGGATCTGTACCGCGTACACACCGAGCACCATCATCCAGGGGACTGTCCAGTTTCCGGTCACATCGTGGAGCGTGCCGAACAGGAACGGGCCGATGCCGGCCAACAGATATCCGAAGCCCTGCGCCATGGCCGAGAGCTGCACGGTGTCCTCGGGCGTACGCGCCCGCAACGCAATCACGGTCAGGGCCAACGAAAATACGCTCATACCGATGCCGACCAACACACTCCACAGCAGCGGGCTGAAGTCCGGGGCGACCAGCAGCCCGACGACACCGGTGAAGCCGCACACCCCGAGGGCGGCGATCCAGCCGCTTTGATGCGCTGAACGGGCTGCCATCGGCGCGAGGACGAGGCTGATGGGCACGGCGATCACCGAAAGCAGTCCGACGAGCAGGCCCGCGGAGGTCTTGTCGACCCCGCTGTCGATGAACACTTCCGGCAGCCAGCCCATCATGATGTATGCCAGCAGCGACTGTGTTCCGAAGAACAGCGTTACGGTCCACGCCAATGGATTACGAATCAGCGACCGGCGCGCTCCTGATTCAGCCGAGTCGGCGGGACTTTCGACGCGGCGCGCGGCGATGAGCCAGATCACCAGCGCCACAACGGCCAGCATGGCCCATGCACCCAGCGCCGGCCGCCAGCCGCCATAGATGTTCTCCAGAGGTGGCGTGACGGCTGAGCCCAGCGCGCCACCGCCCTGCAGTGCTGCGGTGTAGATGCCGGTCATCAAGCCGAGCCGGGCGGGAAACGATTGTTTGATCACCACCGGGATCAGGACGTTGATGACGGCGATCCCCGCCGTCGCCACCAAGGTTCCACCGATCACCACATACGGTCCGTCGAGCACGCGGACCAGCAGCCCCACGATCAACGTGGCCAAGGCCAGACTGATGGAGCGGCCGACACCCAATCGGCGGGACAGCGCCGCCGACGCCAAACCCGCTCCGGCAAAGCACAACCCGGGCAACGTCGTCAGCACACCGGCCCATACCGCCGACGCACCGAGGGCGCGCTGCATATCACCGAGCACCGGCCCGACGCTGGTGACAGCGGGACGTAGGTTCACTGCGGTGAGCACGACCGCGACGATGAGCACTGCTCCGGCAGCGACGCGCTCACCGGACGGCACTTCCACGGCGCCGTCCAGTTCGAGGGACAGGTCGCGCTCATAGCGGCTCACCGCGCTATCGTGTCATACATCCCATGATCGGATGAAAAGGGTTTTCGATGCCGTTAGCCGCCGCACGCCCGTCCGGGCTCGTCGACCATGCCATCGCCCAGTTGCGACAGTCGATCACGTCGGGTGAATGGCCGGTCGGCACCCGCATCCCGACCGAGTCCGGCCTGGCGACGGCGCTGGGCGTCGGCCGCAACACCGTGCGGGAAGCCGTACGCGCGCTGGCCCACAGCGGCATTCTGGAAGTCCGCCGCGGCGACGGCACGTATGTCCGGGCCACCAGCGAAATCTCGGGCGCGCTGAGCCGGATGTGCGGGTCGAGGCTGCGCGAGGTGTTGCAAGTGCGCCGCTGCCTCGAGGTCGAAGGGGCGCGACTGGCGGCCACGGCCCGCACCGACGACGACATCGCCGAACTGCGGCACCTGCTCGCCCATCGCGACTCCTTACGCGGCGGCGGCCGCGCCGAGTTCTCCCTCGCCGACGCGCGCCTGCATTTCGCCGTGGTCCGCGCATCTCACAACGAAATCCTCATCGAGCTGTACCAGGGTTTGACCGAAGCCGTCACCGAGAGCGTGGCGATCACCAGCACCATGCATGACGTCGGGCACTGCGGACTGATCGACGCCATCGCCGAGCGGGACGCCGAGCGCGCCGGGCGGGAAGCCGGGCACTTCCTCGACGAAATCATCGGTGAGCTTCCAGCCGGGCGCTAAAGGCCGTTCTTGATCGCAGTGGCTTGTTTTTGACCGAGCTGGGTGACGAATTCCGGGGGCGGGAACAACCCGGCGGGAGCGTCGAAGTCGAGCGTGACGAACGCTCTTCCCTCGGTGAAGAGCAATACTGTCTTCCCTTTGGATTTGTCAGGCGAGTCCCCCTCGACTGTCGTACCGCCGGTGCCGACATTCGCGGGTTCGGGCGTCCCCTTCACCGAGTTGCCCAGTGCGCTCTTCGCTGCCTCAAGTGCACCTGCCGCGGCGGTGGGATCTGGGAAGACCAAGACAGTGTCGGTGATGACCCGGGAATTCTCCGGACCGCTGAAAGTGATCGCCGCGCCCGGCTTGCCATGCGGGTTCAGAACTGGCGGAGCCGCCGTAAAGCTCAGCGGCGCCTCGATGTCGGTGGCTTTGATCAACAATTTGGTGTAATCGATCGGCTGCCCCGAATTCGGCGCCGGGGCGCTACTACCCGACGATGATGAGCCCGACGCCGGCGGCGGCGACTTCGAGTTGCCGTTGCAGCCGGCTGACAGCGCCACCAGTGCCAGAACTCCACCCACACCGGCCGCTGTCCTAGGAGCCTTCCACACGCGTCGGCTCTCCCTTCCGCCACTGGTCGTCGTAGTAACGAACTTCGATGACGTTGCCGTCGGGGTCTGGGAAATACATGCCTTCGGGGCCCCACCCTCGGGCTCCGTAGGTGGGGGCGAGTCGGGCGCTGGTGTCGATGCCCTCGGCCTGCAGGCGTTGGTCGAGCGCGTCGTACTCAGCCCTGGTCATCGCCAGACAGACGTGGTTTACCCGGTGTCCGGCGCTCCCACCTACGTGAGTCATGGTCTCGGTACCCGAGGCATTGTCGACCGACGACAAGTCGATGATCGAGTCGTCCGAAACCCGCACGCTGGGAAACGGCGCCTCGCCGGCCCGGAATTCGTCGAAGCGGACGGGATCGAGCCCGACGACTCGCGTGTAGAAGTCCATGGCCGTGGCCGCATCCGCGGTCCACAAGACCACATGGTCGAGTCGCATCATCGAATGCTAGCGCCGACCACCGGACTATCCGCCCATTCCCAGGTTTCGCAATGCTCGGGCAGCTGGTGCTGAGACTAACCGTCGTGTCATGGTGGTGAATCGCACGGATGGTCAGCGGCCTTGTCGGAGTGCGGGTTTGGGACCTCGGCCGACGGCACTCGGACTGGGCACGCGACCGGTTTGCTTGAGCCATCCGGCCCGAGCGGCCGGGTGCCACGCCAGCGATGCCGGGATCAGCGGCCAGGCGCGCGCGATGGTGGTGCGGACGGTGCGATAGGCACGCTCGTGCCGGCGGGTCCACCTGATCGCGAAACGCCGGCGCACTATCGGCGGCAGTCCACCAAAGATGACCAGGCGCATCGGGGGTGCCAGCGCCGCACGCACCGGAAGGGTGGGCAGCAGCAAATCGGTCAGTGGACGAAGCCGCGGGTGTGCAGGGCATTGCCGCGAGGCGCTCATGTCGGGGATCGCCGGCCGCTTGATGTACTCGATCAGATAGTCCGACGCCGGATTGGGCTGCAGTACTTCGCGGCAGTAACGGTCGAATTCTGCTTCGAAGGCGGCGCGGTCCGGCGGCAGCACGGTGTCGGTCATGCCGTAGCGGCGATACCATTCGCAGCCCTCGAGGTACAGTTGTTCGCCATCCCGTGCATTGAGCGGCCTTGCCTCCCAATAGTTTCCGACGCGGTCGACCATGCGCTGAAAGGTGGCATGCGCCCACCAGAAGGTATCGGGATTCAACGCGTGATAGCGCTGGCCGTCCGGGAGCGTCCCTTTGATCTCGCGGTGGAAGTCGCGTACCTGCATACCCGTCGCGGCGGCCTTGGGGCCGTCGTAGACCGTTCCGAGAATGCCCGGCAACGACCGGAAAACGCGGTCGACGGGGTCGTTGAAGAAGTCCGAGTGGTCGATGAGTCCCTGGCCGATCGCAGGATGCATGGTCTGGAGCAGTCCAGCGGTGCCGCCCTCGAACGCGATCCGCATATCGCCGGCCCACCGCCACAACAGCGAGTCCGGCCCCAACTCGGCGTATGAGGCCATACAGGCATGTTGACACCAGTTTTTACTCACATTCAACTCGCGTTTCAATGACACGCTCTACAGGCTTGGGACCCCGCCGCACATTCTCGACCGCTACAGCGATACGCTGTCCGCGCGCATCGCCACAGCGGTGGCTGAACGACTCAACGAACCCGCGCCCGACTACGTCCGGGCCACCATCGCCGCCCTGCTCGATGCGCTGGACGTGCATCCCGAGTTCCTGCGCGCGGTCATGGAGCACACCCCGCGGCTGGGAGCGGCGAACAAGTTGGCCGCGTTCGAGCAGCGCATCGGCGAGCTGACGTTGGCCTACCTGACCCTCAACCGCGAGCAGCTCACGGTCGCTACATCATCGACCAGCCTTCGATCAGTCGCGACGAATTTCTGGACGAGATAACGCTTCTCGCGCTCAACTATCTGCGTCCTTCATCGCGGGCGCCGGTCGATACCTAAAGCTACCCTTGCGCATTCAAGAGGAGCACGCCACGCTCAGCGCCAGAGGCCGCGCCTCTTAAATCTCTGGTGATCGCCGTCGACGTGCGTCTACTCCCCCGGCTCGTAGCGATGCGCGTCCTTTGCGCCGCCCCGCGTCACGTCCAAAGAGCCGTCATTGTGCTTGATGTAGCTGTCACCGAACCGCATGTATTTGTCGATCCCGCCGTCGGCAAGAGTCACGGTAACGGTCATAGGAACTCTCCAGACCAGCCGGGCCGTCGCTCAGCGCACCTTCTCGGGGATTGCGTTCAGAACCTGCAGGACTTGTACGGCGAGTTTGCCTGCCGCCTCGTTGCCCAGCTTGGAGTTGGCGCTGATGGTGTCTGCGACGAGTTGGATACGAATCTCGTAGGGAGTGCGAAACGTTGTGGGCGAGGCCATCGAATTTCCTTTGTAGCCGAGCATTTTCGCTCGCAACCGAGCTGCTCGATACTGATGACGTTACGCCAATTCGGGGCCGCCCGGTCCCCGACGAACATACGGGTAGTGCGTTTGCCGATTTTGGAAGGACAGGATGTTCGGATTCAGCACCGCCCCGTCGAGGATTTCGATCGCCCGACGCACCGTCTCATCGGCCTGCCACGCGTCACTCCCGGCAAGCACCGTCGGCAGGTAGGGAAGCAGCGCCTCGCTGATCTCCCAGGTCGACGAATCCCACAGGTAGGACGGGCTGTGATCGACCGCATAGTAGGTGACGTTCGGGCCGACGACGAACGTCGGCTGCTCAAACGAGGTGGGCCGCGCCCAGCTGAAACCCATTGCCTCATCGCAGGATACGTCGACTATCAGACCGTTCGGGCGCAGTGCGGCGAGGTCGTCGTCGTCCAGAAAGATCAGCGGTGCGTTGGTGTCCTGCAACACGCAGTTGACAATGATGTCGTGCTCGGCGAGATATCCGGCGAGCGGCACTCTGCCCTCCTCGGTTACCGCGAAAGTCGCCGGCGATCCGCCGAAGGAGTTCGCCTCATGATCGAAATGCACGATCCGGGCCGAATGAATCGGGGACGCGACTTCGGTTACGTCGCGGTTGGTGAGGATGTCGACGTCGTGTACACCCAGTGCGCTCAACGCAGTCACCGCGCCTCGCGCGGTGGCGCCGAAGCCGAGCACAGCGGCCCGCCGCCGGCGACCGTAGGTGCCCGACGAACCGACGATCGACATCGCGTGCAGAACCGAGCAGTAGCCCGCGAGCTCGTTGTTCTTATGGAAGACATGCAGTTTGAACGAGCCTGCGCGACTCCACAAGTTCATCGCTTCGAACGCGATCAGCGTCTGTCGACGGTCGAGGGCCTGTTGAGTCAGCTCCTCGTCCTGGACGCAGTGCGGCCAGCCCCACAGCACCTGGCCAGTGCGCAGTTCAACGAGATCCCGGGCGTCGGGCTTCAACAGCAGGATGACGTCGCACTCGGCAATCAAGTCCTCGCGGGAGCGCACTCCTGCCACCAGAGCCGACAGTTGCCCGTCGCTGACCCCGAAGCGCTCTGCGTATCCATGTTCTAGATAGATCCTGCCGCGAAGCTCGGCACTGATTCGATCGAAATGATGCGGGTGGATCGGCAGCCGGCGCTCATTCTCCTTGTGAGTCGCGCCGATGACGCCGAGGTTCAGTTGGCTCATGCCGGTCTACTTCCTTACGTTTGGGGCGGCGGGCGCAGCGTTGTTCGGGTGAAGCCGTGCACAGCTCGCTACTGCTGAGCTGGGTCGAACCCGGCAAGGGTTATTTCGACCGCCTCGGTTTCCCATTCTCGACACGCTGCCACACGACTTCGCGCCCACCTCGAACTTCTGAACAAAGCCTTAGTGCGGCGTGACCGCAATTAGAGCCATCTGGCCATACATCCCGAGGACGTTCCGCTCGAACTCGGCCACTGCTTCGGCGTCCATGGCTTGCCTGGCGGCGGCGTCGGTCGGAATGTTCTACATCCCCAGCCGGCTGTCGTGATGCCCTCTTATCGTCGGGATTCCGTCTTTGCGTGGACGCAGCGAACCGATCGCAGGAGTGAGTGGTATATGCAGTGCGTCGACTAGGCCGGGTTCGGCATGACAGACCCAGGGGATTGCGTTGATGGCACGCATGCCGGTTGCGAGCAGGCCGTGATCAGTGGAGTCCTCGTCGGTGTTGAAACCGGTCTCGAACTCAGTGTCGAAACTCGGTTCGCCTTCGATGATTACGCGCCACACGCCGTCGATGCCGCCGGCGCGGCTCTTCGGCCATTCTGGCGCGACGTCGTCGGCCATCCGGTCTACGTGTTCGATGGTGATCACGTCCACCCCGTCGAGGACACCGACGCAACGGAACCAGACGCCGGCGACGTTGCCGGGTTCGATCACGCCCGATAGTGTTTCCAGCCGACGCGGCGCCGGTGCGAACCGATGATCTTCGCGAATCTCGTCGAGCTGCACGCCCAACGCCTCTGCGACAAGGGTGACCGCGGCGCCCCAGCCGTAGGTGATGACGCCGGGCATCGTGATGCCACCCTGGTAGTTCATCGGCTGGCCGAAGCCGAACAGTTCGCGCATCTCGTAGGCGGTGTTGTCGCGCGAATAGTCGGTGATCTCCAGGCCACGGATCGAGTAGATGCGGTTGGACATCGACGCGATCGCGGCCACCATGAGATCGCAGCCGAACCCAGGCTCGATCCCCGATGAGTAGATCGAGCTGCCGCCCTTCACCGCCGCATCGACGATTCGTTGTACGGTCGACGGCTTGATCGAGCCACGCGGATAGACCAGGCCAGGAACCGATGTCGTCACGATGTTCTTGCCCGTTTCCAGGATCCGGCAGAAGTCGCTGATCGCCTCGCGGGGGCGGCTGGTCGCCGGCCCGGTGTAGATGATGCAGTCCGCATCGCTGGCAAGTATGGCGTCCTGGTCGCGTGTGGCCGCGATTCCCAGCCGATCGATGCCGGCGAGCGTGCCGGCGTCCTCGCCGTCCTTGGACTCCGAGTGCACCCACACCCCCACTAGGTCGAAGTTGGGGCGGTCGGCGATCGCGCGGATGGCCAACCGCCCGACGCGGCCCGTCGCCCATACAACGACTTTGTACGACTGTTGGGGATTGTCCAGCGGTCCTTGACTCATCGATGAGATCCCTTTGTATTGGGGTTAAAGGCGGGGACGCCGTCGCGGTGCGGATGCAACGCGCCCACTGGAGTGGTCAGCGGCAGGTGGAGGGCGTCGACGATGCCTGGTGCGGCCTCGCACACCCAGGGAATGGCATTGACGGCGCGCATTCCTGTGGCGAGAAGGCCGTGCTCGCTTGCGCTTTCGCCGTTGCGGTACCCCACTTCGAATTCACCGTCGAAGGACGGTTCGCCGTCGATTAGGACGCGCCACACCCCGTCGGTGGCGCCGGTGCGTCCGGTGGGCCATTCCGGAGCGATGTCGTCGGCCATCCGGTCCACGTGCTCGAGGCTGACGACTTCCCGTCCGTCGATGACGCCGACGCACCTGGCGTAGGTCGCACCGACGGTGCCGGCGGGGATGAGTCCGCAAGCGGTGTGCAGATCGCGCGGGGTCGGGTGGAATTCACACGTCTCGCGGATCTCGTCGAACTCGACGCCGAGGGCGTGGGCGACCATAGTGATCGCGGCTCCCCAGCCCCATTTGAGCACGCCCGGTCGTTTCAACCCGCCCTGGTAGTCCAGCGGCTGGCCGAACCCGAACAGTTCGCGGACATCCCACTCGACCGGGTACTCGGAGTAGTTCGTGATCTCGATTCCGCGTACCGAGTAAACCTTGTGCGACATGGTCATCAGCGCGATAGGAAAGAGGTCGCAGCCGAAGCCCGGCTCGATACCCGAGGAAAAGATCGAGCTGCGCCCGGCTGCGGTGGCCTCCCGGATCGGGTCCAGGAAGCGCTTGGACAGCGATCCCTTCTCGTACACCAGGCCCGGCAACGAGGTGGTGACCACGTTGGTGCCCGATGCCAGGATGCGACAGAAGTCGGCAAGCGCTTCAGCTGGGCGAGGCCCGGCCGGCGCGGCGTACATCACGCAGTCGATGCCGGAGGCCAACAGCGCGTCGGCGTCATGGGTGGCCCGCACCCCCACCGGATCGATGCCGGCGAGGATGCCGACGTCCTGGCCGTCCTTGGACTCGGAATGGACCCATGCGCCGGCCAATTCGAAGTTGGGTCGGTCGATGATGGTCCGGATCGCGTAGCGCCCCACGCCGCCTGTGCCCCACACGGCCACGCGATACGTCTTCCCAGCTAACCCCGCCATCGTCTCCTCCTCGCGTTGCTCCAGCCCTTTCCAAGAAAAAATAACAACTGTAATCTTCTGGCGTGGCCGAATCCCGTAAACGACCCCACCTGCATCACGCGGTGCTCGCCATCGCCCCCGAACGGCTGCCTCGCGCCGCTCAGTTGTTCACCGATCTCGGATTCCGCTTCGAAGAGTTCGATCTCGACGACGTGGGGCTGCGCGTGCTGCTCGACTGGGCTGGCGGATTGGAGCTGGTGACTCCGACTACCTCCGACGTCGACAACCCGGTGTGTCAATTCCTCGACAACCGCGGTGACGGCGTCTTCACGCTGGCGCTGCGCGTCGATGACGCGCCGGCGGCGGAACAGATCGCCGGCCGGTATCGCGCGGTCACCCACTATCGGCAACACCGCGACGGTGCCGGATGGCGACTCGACGAGATCGAGATGAGCGTGCTCGGATTGCCGCTGACGATGTTGGCGACCGACCTTCCCTGAACGAGAAAGGAATTCGACGTGGGTGTGCTAGCTGGGAAGGTCGCCATCGTCACTGGCACGAGCCGTGGCGTGATGTGGTGACATTGCAGTCATGGTGAACGGACCGCGCCGACCGGCGAGCGGCAACCAGGCGCGTGCGCAACAAACACGCCAAACCGTCATCGACGAGACCGTCCGCTACATACTCGATGATGGATTCGCCGCCCCGAGTGTCCGCCGCATCACCAAACGTGCCGGCGTCACGTGGGGCGTGGTGCAATATCACTTCGGCGACCTGGATGGACTCCTCATCGCGGTCGTCGACCAAGGGTTCTCTCAGCTGCTAGACGCTCTCGAAGGGGTACTGGCCACACTTTCAAGACTACCGATCGAGCAGCGTGTGCAGGTCGTCGTCGAAGCAGCATGGGAAGCGTTCTCCAGCCCCACCTCGATGGCGGCACTGGAAATCTTGATCGCCACCCGGGCCGGACGTGAGGAGGCCGCTAACAGATACCTCGCCGAAGTAATGTGCCAATTGACCGAATTGGGCAGGCATCTCGGTCAAGGTCTTGATCCACAGCATGCGGCGGAGATCGGCAACCTGATCTGGGCTACTCTACGAGGAATCGTTGTGGCGCAGCTGGTTTCACCAGCGCCACTGGACAGTTCCGGAGATCTTCACACACTGGTCGATGTGCTTACCGCCTACATCACTTTTCACAGCAGAAGGTGACGAACCAGAATTCAAAGTTACGAGACGATCGGAAAACTGCGCTTCCCGCATCGTGTGGGCTCGGCACTGCGCAACTTGTCGACCTGAGGATGCGTTCGCCAATCGACTGTGGTGATGTGGCAATGGCGGCGTGGCACGGCCACGACCCGGCCGTGCTCCTGTCGATCTATTCCGACGCCAAGATAGACGAGCTGCGCGCGGCCGACGCGAGCCTGTTTGGGTGATCGTCGGACCACTTGGTACAGCTTGGCAACCTACTGGCAACTTGGCGGCTCCGCGACGAGCGTCAGATGGACGTGTGGGGCTCGTTAACCCCTACTGAACTGCACAAACTTTGGTGGGCGCGGACGGTATCGAACCGCCGACCGCTGGTGTGTAAAACCAGAGCTCTACCACTGAGCTACGCGCCCGTGCCCGGGCAGGTTACACGGCCGCCAGCGCCTGCGTCCAAACCGATTGATCGCGCGCCTCGCCAGGCTCCTTGCATTCGGCGAACCGGATGATGCCAGCCTGGTCGATCACGAAGGTCCCCCGATTGGCGAAGCCGGCGTCGGCGTTGAACACCCCGTACGCCTGTGCCACCGCACCGTGCGGCCAGAAGTCGGAGAGCACCGGGAATCCGAACCCGCTCTGCGTGGCCCAGACCTTGTGCGTCGGCGGCGGGCCGACGGAGATGGTCAGCGTGGCGGTGTCATCGTTTTCGTACACCGGCAGGTGATCGCGGATCTCGTCGAGCTCACCCTGACAGATGCCGGTGAACGCCAGCGGGAAGAACACCAGCAGCACGTTTTTTCGGCCCCGGAAGTCACTGAGCGTGACGGGCTGACCGTTCTGGTCTTTGAGCGTGAAGTCAGGGGCTTGCGATCCGACCCCTCCTGTCACGAGTGCCTCCCGGCCGCCTTCGACTTCGGCTGCACCAGTCGGCTGGCGATCCAGTCCCCCAGATTGGCCGACGACGTCTGCATCAGCCCCGCGGTCGGCGCCGATTCGGCGATCTCTGCGGGCTGCACATGGCCGGGCTGGCCGGTCTTGGGTGTCACCACCCAGATGATGCCGTCGTCGGCCAGCGGCGTGATCGCATCCATCAGCCGGTCCACCAGGTCGCCGTCGCCGTCGCGCCACCACAGAAGGACCACGTCAACGACTTCGTCGGCATCCTCGTCGAGCAGTTCGGAGCCGCTAGCGTCCTCGACGTCGGCCCTGATGTTGTCGTTGGTGTCCTCGTCCCAGCCCAGCTCCTGTACGACCTGACCTTTTTGGACGCCCAGCTTCTGGGCGTAGCTCGGGGGGCCACCCTCCGCGACCACCGTGGGAACCTCCTTGGAATCAGGGTCGGCTGTCTAGGCCCTATCGTCGCACGACGACGTTCATTACTCGCCGCGCGGTGGGAATCAATACGTCGCGTCGCACAAGCTCAACGCATTCGACCTGGTGTCGTTGAGACTTTGAATCGTCTGGTTGAAGTCCGCCGGACCCGCGTGTCCGATGATCGCCTTGGCCGTCGCATGTGCACCGTCTACCCAATCCTTGAACGCGGTCTTCAACTCGGCGGGGATCGCATCGGTGATGCTGCCTGCGACGGCGTCGGCGCTCTTGTTCAGCGCATCGACCGCCGGACCCTCGGTGGCCGCGACGCCTGGGGTGGCCTGATTGAAGGCACTCACATAGGCGTTGACCGCGTCGATGGCGTCGGCGCTGGACGTCGACAGCGTCTCACAGGTGTCGTGCATGGCCTGAGTGGTCAGAGACGCCTGACGTTCGGATTCCCGTGCGCTGGACGTGGCCGCCGACTCCGAGGCCGAGACCGACATCGAGGTGCGGAAGGCCGGCGCATCGCGCGAGTTGGCCGACGGATCACCCCCGGTGACGCTGGTACAGCTCACCACGCCGGCCAGCACGGCAGCGGCGCTGCCGACCAGCAGCCCGCCGGTCCGCAGCCTGCGCGCGTGTCTGATCAGCACCCCGGCAGGTTACCGGGTAGCGGCCCTGCTCGGCGCGGTGCGGGGAATTCATCGACCGCTGGAGTTGACTACTCGTCGGTACGGCCTCGATTGCGGCACGATAGAAGGTGGACGGTGCAAAACCTGCACCTCCCACTAAGGAGCTGAAGTTGACCACCGAGTTCGCGCGCCACGACCTGGCCCAAAACTCAAGCAGCCCAAATGATTCCGATCGAGTACGGGTGATCCGCGAAGGTGTCGCGTCGTATCTGCCCGATATCGATGCCGAGGAAACCTCGGAATGGCTGGAGTCGTTCGACGACCTGCTGGCCCGTTCGGGCCCCGCCCGGGCGCGCTACCTGATGCTGCGATTGCTGGAGCGCGCCGGTGAGCAGCGGGTCGCGATCCCCGCGTTGACCTCCACTGACTACGTCAACACGATTCCCACCGAGCTGGAGCCGTGGTTCCCCGGCGACGAAGACGTCGAGCGCCGCTACCGGGCCTGGATCCGCTGGAACGCCGCGATCATGGTGCACCGCGCTCAGCGCCCCGGCGTGGGCGTGGGTGGGCACATCTCCACCTATGCGTCGTCGGCCGCGCTGTATGAGGTCGGTTTCAACCACTTCTTCCGCGGCAAGGCCCACCCTGGCGGCGGCGACCAGATCTTCATCCAGGGCCACGGCTCCCCCGGCATCTACGCCCGCGCCTTCCTCGAGGGCCGGCTCACCGCCGACCAGCTCGACGGTTTCCGCCAGGAACACAGCCACCCCGGCGGCGGACTGCCGTCGTACCCGCACCCTCGGCTGATGCCCGACTTCTGGGAATTTCCGACGGTGTCGATGGGGCTGGGCCCGATGAACGCCATCTATCAGGCGCGGTTCAACCATTACCTGCACGACCGCGGCATCAAGGACACCTCCGATCAGCACGTGTGGGCCTTCCTCGGCGACGGCGAGATGGACGAGGCCGAAAGCCGTGGGCTGACCCACGTCGCCGCGCTGGAAGCGTTGGACAACTTGACGTTCGTCATCAACTGCAACCTGCAGCGCCTGGACGGACCGGTGCGCGGCAACGGCAAGATCATCCAGGAGCTGGAGTCCTTCTTCCGCGGCGCGGGCTGGAACGTCATCAAGGTGGTGTGGGGCCGCGAGTGGGATGCGCTGTTGCACGCCGACAAGGACGGCGCACTGGTGAACCTGATGAACACCACGCCCGACGGTGACTATCAGACCTACAAGGCCAACGACGGCGCCTACGTGCGCGACCACTTCTTCGGCCGCGACCCGCGGACCAAGGCGCTGGTGGCCGACATGAGTGACAGCGAGATCTGGAACCTCAAGCGCGGCGGCCACGACTACCGCAAGGTCTATGCCGCCTACCGGGCGGCGATGGAGCACAAGGGCCAGCCGACCGTGATCCTGGCCAAGACCATCAAGGGTTACTCCCTCGGTGCCCACTTCCAGGGCCGCAACGCCACGCATCAGATGAAAAAGCTTGCACTCCAGGATCTTCGGGACTTCCGCGACGCCATCCGGATCCCGGTGTCCGACGCGCAGCTCGAGGAGAATCCTTACCTGCCGCCGTACTACCACCCCGGCCCCGAGGCACCGGAGATCCGCTACCTCATCGACCGGCGCCGGGCCCTCGGCGGCTTCCTCCCCGAGCGCCGCACCAAGGCCAAGGTGCTTCCCCTGCCGTCGCGCGACGTCTACAAGGCGTTGAAGAAAGGATCCGGCCAGCAGCAGGTGGCCACCACCATGGCGACGGTGCGCACGTTCAAAGAACTGTTGCGGGACAAGGAGATCGGCAAGCGGATCGTGCCGATCATTCCCGACGAGGCGCGCACCTTCGGGATGGACTCGTGGTTCCCGAGCCTGAAGATCTACAACCGCAACGGCCAGCTCTACACCGCCGTCGACGCCGAGCTGATGCTGGCCTACAAGGAAAGTGAGACCGGCCAGATCCTGCACGAGGGCATCAACGAGGCCGGCTCGACGGCATCGTTCACCGCGGTCGGCACGTCGTACTCCACCCACAACGAGCCGATGATCCCGATCTACATCTTCTATTCGATGTTCGGATTCCAGCGCACCGGTGACGGGTTGTGGGCGGCCGCCGATCAGATGGCCCGCGGGTTCGTGCTCGGCGCCACAGCCGGACGCACCACCCTGACCGGTGAGGGCCTGCAGCATGCCGACGGTCACTCACTGCTGCTGGCCGCGGCCAATCCCGCTGTGGTGGCCTATGATCCGGCGTTCGCCTACGAGATCGCCTACATCGTGGAAAGTGGCCTGGCCCGGATGTACGGCGAGGATCCGGAGAACGTCTACTTCTACATCACCATCTACAACGAGCCCTACGCCCAGCCGCCGGAGCCGGAGAACTTCGACCCCGAGGGTCTGCTGCGGGGCATGTACCGCTACCGGGCGGCCGGCGAGAAGCGCACGAACGTCGCGCAGATCCTGGTCTCCGGTGTGGCGATGCCCGAGGCCCTGCGGGCCGCCGACTTGCTTGCCGAGCGCTGGGACGTCGCGGCCGACGTCTGGTCGGTGACCAGTTGGGGTGAGCTCAACCGCGACGGCGTCGAGGTCGAGAAGGAACGGCTGCGCCACCCGGACCGGCCCGCCCGGGTTCCGTACGTCACAAAGGCGCTCGCCGACACCGCAGGCCCGGTCGTCGCGGTTTCGGACTGGATGCGCGCGGTCTCCGAGCAGATCCGCCCGTGGGTGCCGAACACCTATGTGACGCTCGGCACCGACGGGTTCGGCTTCTCCGACACCAGGCCCGCGGCACGCCGGTACTTCAACACCGACGCCGAGTCGGTGGTGGTGGCCGTATTGGAGGCACTGGCCCGCGACGGCGAGATCGACCCGTCGGTGGGGATCGCCGCGGCCAAGGAGTACCGGATCGACGACGTTCTGGCCGCCGGGGTCTCATACGTCGACACCGGCAGCGCATAGGCGGGCCGCCGGCACCAGCCCGTTTGGGGGAAACGTCCAGAAAATCGGCGTAGCTTTTAGGAGTGAGTGACAACCCGCTCCTCGAGCCACTGCCGCCTTCTGCGTTGGAGCTGCTCGAGAACGTGCCGGATTCGACGCTGCGCCGGCTCAAGCAGTACTCCGGCAGGTTGGCCAGCCAGGCCGTGCAGGCCATGCACGAGCACCTGCCGTTCTTCGGCGAGCTGGAGGCCTCACAGCGCGCCAGCGTCCAGTTGGTCCTGCAAACCGCGGTGGTGAACTTCGCCGAGTGGATCCGTAACCCGCTCAGCAATGTCGGCTACACCGCGGACGCGTTCGCCCTGGTCCCCCAGGACTTGACCCGCCGGATCGCGCTGGCCCAGACCGTCGAGATGGTCCGCGTCAGCATGCAGTACTTCGAGGCAGCTGTCCCCGCGCTGGGTCGCAACGACGAGCAGCACACTGCCCTGTCGGTCGGCATCCTGCGCTACAGCCGCGACCTCGCGTTTGCGGCGGCGGCCTCCTACGCCGACGCCGCCGAGGCGCGCGGGTCCTGGGACAGCCGCATGGAGGCCAGCGTCGTCGACGCGGTCGTCCGCGGTGACACCGGACAGGAACTGCTGTCCCGCGCCGCCGCGCTGAATTGGGACACCACCGCCCCAGCCACGGTTGTCGTCGGCACCCCGCCGGCCGGCCGGGAGCAATTGGCCAGCGAGGACGTCCGCGACATCGCGGCCCGGCACAACCGCTCGGCCCTGGCCGATGTGCACGGGACCTGGCTGATCGGCATCATCTCCGGCCCGCTGGCGCCCACCGACAAGTTCTTCAACGACCTCATCAATGCGTTCTCCGACAGTCCCGTCGTGATCGGACCGACTGCACCGATGCTGACCGCGGCGTATCACAGCGCCAGCGAAGCGATTTCGGGGATGAACGCCGTCGTGGGCTGGAGCGGCGCACCTCGGCCGGTGCTGGCCCGCGAACTACTTCCCGAACGCGCATTGCTTGGCGACACCTCCGCCGTCGCCGCGCTGCACACAGAGATCATGCGGCCGCTGGCCGACGCCGGACCGGCCCTCACCGAGACCCTCGACGCGTACCTCGACAGCGGCGGCGCGATTGAAGCTTGCGCGCGAAAACTGTTCGTTCATCCAAACACGGTGCGCTACCGACTCAAGCGAATCGCTGACTTCACCGGCCGAGATCCCACCCTGTCGCGCGATGCGTACGTCCTGCGGGTGGCTTCCACAGTCGGCCGCCTCGGCTATCCGTCGCCCGCTCATACCACGGCAAACAGTTCTGTTGCTCAACTCACACCGCCCTTGGTCGGAACTACTGGAAACGTCTGATAAGAGGAATAGATCGCGGCCAGGTATCGATGGAGTCGCATCACATGCGTTTTTGTAGGACCCCCACAAAAACATAAGACGAGGTTCATAATCTCTTACACCGTGCAAATCCGGTTTCACAATGTTCTCTTAAAGAGTGCCTCATGAACCCGTGATCGCATTGCTGGCGCCCGGACAGGGCTCCCAGACTTCCGGCATGCTCGAGCCCTGGCTGGAGCTGCCCGGCGCTGCCGATCAGATCAAGATCTGGTCCGACATCGCCGGTCTGGACCTTGCCCGCCTGGGCACCACGGCATCTGCTGACGAGATCACCGACACCGCGGTCACCCAGCCGCTGGTCGTGGCTGCGACCCTGCTGGCCAACGCCGAGCTGATCAAGCGCGGCACGCTGGCCGGCCGCGCGACCGTCGTCGCCGGCCACTCAGTGGGTGAGATCGCGGCCTACGCGATCGCGGGCATCATCTCGGCAGACGACGCGGTCAAGCTGGCCGCCGTCCGTGGCGCCGAGATGGCCAAGGCGTGCGCCACCGAGCCGACCGGCATGTCGGCGATCCTCGGCGGCGACGAAGCCGAAGTATTGGAAGCGCTGGCACGTCTCGACCTGGTCCCCGCCAACCGCAACGCCGCCGGTCAGATCGTGGCCGCCGGAGCGATCGCGGCGCTGGAGAAGCTGGCCGAGGACCCGCCGGCCAAGGCCCGGGTGCGTCAGCTGGCCACCGCAGGGGCCTTCCACACGCATTACATGGCTTCCGCGCTCGATGGGTATGCGGCAGTTGCGGCCGAGGTTCCGACGAACGAACCGACCACCACGCTGCTGAGCAACGCTGACGGGCAGCCGGTAGCCTCGGCACAAGACGCGATGGACAAGCTCGTCGCGCAACTCACCCGTCCGGTGCGCTGGGATCTGTGCACCGAGACCATGCGGCAGCTCTTTGAGGATGCAGAGGGCTGCGCGATCGTCGAGTTCCCGCCCGCGGGCACTTTGGCCGGGATCGCCAAACGAGAACTTCGGGGAGTCGCCAACCGTGCGATCAAGACCCCCGCAGACCTGGACGGACTCACTGACCTGTAAGGAGTCGGTGGCTGTCCAGGACAACCACATATCAAGCGTTAAATCAAGCAACACAACCGATTACGAAGGAGCCATTGTGGCCGCCAGTCAACAGGAAATCATCGCCGGTCTCGCCGAGATCATCGAAGAAGTCACCGGTATCGAGCCGTCCGAGGTCACCCCGGAGAAGTCCTTCGTCGACGACCTCGACATCGACTCGCTGTCGATGGTGGAGATCGCCGTCCAGACCGAGGACAAGTACGGCGTGAAGATCCCCGACGAAGACCTCGCCGGTCTGCGCACCGTCGGTGACGTCGTGAACTACATCCAGAAGCTCGAGGAAGAGAACCCCGAGGCCGCCGCCGCTCTGCGCGAGAAGTTTGCAGCAGAATGACCAGGCCTTCCACTGCTAACGGCGGTTTTCCATCCGTCGTGGTGACCGCCGTCGAGGCCACCACGGCTCTTGCTGCGGACATCGAGAGCACGTGGAAGGGTCTGCTGGCCGGCGACAGCGGTATTCGCGAGCTCACCGACGACTTCGTCACCAAGTGGGACCTGCCGGTGCGTATCGGGGGTCACCTCGTCGACGACATCGACGAGCACATGACGCGCATCGATATGCGCCGCATGTCCTACGTACAGCGGATGTCGAAGCTGCTGGCGGGCCGGTTGTGGCAGACCGCGGGTAAGCCCGAGGTCGACCCCGACCGGTTCGCGGTGGTCATCGGCACCGGTCTGGGTGGCGGCGAGAAGATCGTCGAAACCTACGACGCGATGAACGAGGGCGGGCCCCGGAAGGTGTCCCCGCTCGCCGTTCAGATGATCATGCCGAACGGCGCCGCCGCGGTGGCCGGTCTGGAGTTGGGCGCGCGCGCCGGGGTCATCACCCCGGTGTCCGCCTGCTCCTCCGGTTCCGAGGCGATTGCCCACGGATGGCGTCAGATCGTCATGGGTGACGCCGACTTCGCCGTCTGTGGTGGCGTGGAAGGCGGCATCGAGGCACTGCCCATCGCGGCGTTCTCGATGATGCGCGCCATGTCGACTCGCAACGACGACCCGGCCGCAGCCTCACGTCCGTTCGACAAGGACCGCGATGGCTTCGTGTTCGGTGAAGCCGGCGCGATGATGATCATCGAGACCGAGGAACACGCCCTGGCCCGCGGCGCCAAGCCGCTGGCTCGGCTGATGGGAGCCGGCATCACGTCGGACGCCTTCCACATGGTGGCTCCGGCGCCGGACGGCCTTCGTGCCGGCCAGGCGATGAAGCGGGCGATGGAGACGGCGGGCCTGTCCCCCAAGGACATCAGCCACGTCAACGCACACGCCACGGCAACCCCGATCGGTGACACCGCTGAGGCCAACGCCCTGCGTGTCGCAGGTGTCGGTCATGCCGCCGTGTACGCGCCGAAGTCGGCGCTCGGCCACTCGATCGGTGCGGTCGGTGCGCTGGAGTCCATCCTCACCGTGCTCGCACTGCGTGACGGCGTCATTCCGCCGACACTGAACTACGAGACACCGGATCCGGAGATCGACTTGGATGTCGTTGCGGGAGAACCGCGTTACGGCGACTACCAGTACGCGATCAACAACTCGTTCGGATTCGGAGGGCACAACGTCGCACTCGCCTTCGGGCGCTACTGACACCGTTCCGGGGGGAAAGGACGAGCAGAAGCAATGGCAGGGTTGACGCGTCTGACGCGTTTGTCGACGGGGAATGGATTCCCCAACGTGGTCGTCACCGGAGTTGCGATGACGACCGCCCTGGCATCCGATGCCGACAGCACTTGGAAAAGGTTGTTGGACGGGCAGAGCGGTATCCGGCTTCTCAATGACGAGTTCGTCGAAAAGTACGACCTGCCGGTGCGAATCGGCGGGCATCTGGTCGAGGAGTTCGACGGTGAGCTGACTCGCGTCGAACTTCGTCGGATGTCCTACCTGCAGAAGATGTCCACGGTCCTGAGCCGGCGGGCATGGCAGAACGCCGGTTCCCCCGAGGTGGACCCCAAGCGGCTGATGGTGTCGATCGGCACAGGCATGGGCTCCACCGAGGAATTGGTGTTCGCCTATGACGGGATGCGCGCCAAAGGGTTGAAAGCGGTTTCGCCCCTTGCTGTTCAGATGTACATGCCCAACGCCGCAGCGGCGGCCGTCGGGCTCGAGCTCAAGGCCAAGGCCGGGGTCATCACCCCGGTCTCGGCTTGTGCCTCTGGCTCGGAGGGCATCGCGCAGGCATGGCGACAGATCGTTCTCGGCGAAGCCGACATCGCGGTGTGCGGTGGCGTCGAGACCCGGATCGAAGCCGTGCCGATCGCAGGCTTCGCTCAGATGCGAATTGTCTTGTCCACCACCAACGACGACCCGGCCGGGGCTTGCCGCCCGTTTGACAAGGACCGCAACGGGTTCGTCTTCGGTGAGGGCGGTGCGCTTCTGGTCATCGAGACCGAGGAGCACGCCAAGGCCCGCGGGGCCAACGTCCTCGCCCGCATCATGGGAGCAGGCATCACCTCGGACGGCTACCACATCGTGGCGCCCGACCCGAACGGTGAGCAGGCGGGTCATGCAATCACGCGGGCAATCCAGCTCGCGGGTCTGGAACCCTCTGATATCGACCACATCAATGCCCATGCGACCGGCACCCAGGTGGGCGACGTCGCGGAAGGCAAGGCAATCAACAATGCGCTCGGCAATCACCGGCCGGCCGTCTACGCGCCGAAGTCGGCGCTGGGTCACTCGGTGGGCGCTGTCGGCGCGGTGGAGTCGATCCTCACCGTGCTGGCGCTGCGGGACGGCGTCGTGCCACCCACGCTCAACCTGCGCAACCTCGATCCGGAGATCGATCTGGACGTGGTGGCCGGCGAACCCCGGCCAGGCAACTACCACTACGCGATCAACAATTCGTTCGGATTCGGTGGTCACAACGTCGCGATCGCCTTCGGGAAGTACTGAAATCCTCGACAACTCGAAGCATCCGCGCACATATGGAGGTTTAGATGACGATCATGGCCCCTGAGTCGGTCGGCGAATCACTCGACCCTCGCGACCCGCTGCTGCGGCTGTCCACGTTCTTCGACGACGGCAGCGTGCAACTCCTGCACGAGCGGGACCGCTCCGGTGTGCTGGCCGCAGCCGGCAGCGTCAACGGTGTGCGCACGATCGCCTTCTGCACCGACGGCACGGTCATGGGTGGCGCCATGGGCGTGGAGGGCTGCCAGCACATCGTCAACGCCTACGACACCGCCATCGAAGAGCAGAGCCCGATCGTCGGGATCTGGCATTCCGGCGGGGCCCGGCTGGCCGAGGGTGTTCGTGCGCTGCATGCCGTCGGGCTGGTCTTCGAAGCCATGATCCGCGCATCGGGCTACATCCCGCAGATTTCGGTCGTGGTCGGCTTTGCCGCCGGGGGTGCGGCCTACGGCCCCGCGCTGACCGACATCGTGATCATGGCGCAGGAGGGCCGGGTGTTCGTCACCGGACCCGACGTGGTGCGCAGCGTGACCGGTGAAGACGTCGACATGGCGTCCCTCGGCGGACCTGACACCCACCACAAGAAGTCTGGCGTGTGCCACATCGTCGCCACCGACGAGCTCGACGCCTACGCACGCGGCCGCCGGTTGGTCGGATTGTTCTCCCAGCAGGGCCATTTCGACCGCAGCAAGGCCGAGGCGGGCGACTCGGACCTGCACGCGCTGCTACCCCAGTCCGCCCGCCGGGCCTACGACGTGCACCCGCTGGTGGAGGCGCTGCTGGACGCGGACACCCCGTTCGAGGAGTTCCAGGCCAAGTGGGCGCCGTCGATCGTCGTCGGCCTGGGCCGGCTGTCCGGGCGTACCGTCGGCGTGATCGCCAACAACCCGCTGCGCCTCGGCGGTTGCCTCAACTCCGAAAGCGCGGAGAAGGCAGCACGTTTCGTGCGGCTGTGCGACGCCTTCGGCATTCCGCTGGTGGTTGTCGTCGACGTGCCCGGCTACCTGCCCGGTGTCGACCAGGAGTGGGGCGGCGTCGTGCGCCGCGGCGCGAAACTGCTGCACGCCTTCGGTGAGGCCACCGTCCCGCGGGTCACGTTGGTGACGCGAAAGATCTACGGCGGTGCCTACATTGCGATGAACTCCCGGTCACTGGGTGCGACCAAGGTGTTCGCCTGGCCGGACGCCGAGGTCGCGGTGATGGGCGCCAAGGCCGCGGTCGGCATTCTGCACAAGAAGAAGCTTGCTGCCGCGCCCGATCACGAACGCGAAGCGCTGCACGAGGAATTGGCTGCCGAACACGAGCGGATCGCCGGCGGGGTGGACAGCGCGGTCGAGATCGGCGTGGTCGACGACAAGATCGACCCGGCCCACACTCGCAGCAAGCTCACCCAGGCGCTCGCCGAGGCTCCGGCCCGGCGCGGGCGGCACAAGAACATCCCGCTGTAACTAGGCGCGGACCAGCAGCTCCTCGGCGACGGCCAGCACCCGGTCCCGGTCGGCCCCGATCAGCCCGATGCGGGTCCGGCGGTCGACGACGTCGTCGGCGCTCAGTGCGCCCTCGTGGGTCACCGCGAACTCGAATTCCGCACGGGTGACGTCGATTCCGTCGGCGACGGGCTCCGAAGGCCGGCCGCATCGCGCCGAAGCGATGACATTGGCCGACTCGGCGCCGTAGCGGGCGACCAACGAACCGGGCAGATCGCTCGTCGTGCGAAGTGTCGCAACGGGATTGGCGGCCGCACCGACCAGGGGTAGGTTCCTTGTCCGGCACGGCTGTGCGGTCACCGACCGAGCGCCGAGCGCGCGGTCGAGGACGTCCTCGGCCATGTGCCGGTATTCGGTCAGCTTGCCGCCGACGACGCTGAACACGCCGTTCGAGGACTCGATCACCGCGTGGTCTCGGGACAGGTCGGAGGTCCGGCCCTCCCCCGTGTCGATGAGCGGGCGCAGTCCGGCATAGGCGCCCTTGACGTCGGCGGTCGTCAACGCGGTGCCCAGCGCGGTGTTCACCGTGTCGAGCAGGAAGTTGATCTCGCCCGCAGTCGGTTCGGGGACGTCCGGGATCGGGCCGGGTGCGTCCTCGTCGGTCAGTCCGAGATAGACGCGACCGAGCTGCTCGGGCATCGCGAACACGAACCGGTTGATCTCGCCGGGGATCGGAATAGTCAGCGCCGCAGTGGGATTCCCGAACGAGGCGGCATCGAACACCAGGTGGGTCCCCCGGCTCGGGCGCAACTTGATCGCGGCGTCCACCTCGCCGGCCCACACGCCCGTCGCGTTGATCACCGCACGAGCCTTCACATCCAGCGATTCACCCGTGAGCTCGTCGACCAATCGGACCGAGGTGCCGCTGGCCGCCGCTGCCGACACCCGGGTCAGGATGCGTGCGCCGTTCTGCGCGGCGGTGCGGGCGACGGCGACCACCAGCCTGGCGTCGTCGATCAGCTGACCGTCGTAGGCGAGCAGGCCGCCATCGAGACCGTCGCGCCGCACGGTGGGCACCATCGCCACTGCCTGCGGCACACCGACTCGCCGCGATCGCGGCAGCGTCGAGGATTTGGTGCCGGCCAGAATCCGCAACGCGTCGCCGGCCAGGAAACCCGTTCGTATCAAAGCGCGTTGGCTGCGACCCATCGACGGCAGCAGCGGAACCAGTTGCGGCATAGCACTCACCAGGTGCGGGGCGTTGCGGGTCATCAGAATGCCGCGCTCGGCCGCGCTGCGCCGTGCGATGCCGATGTTGCCGGTGGCCAGGTAGCGCAGGCCACCGTGCACGAGTTTGGAGCTCCACCGGCTGGTGCCGAAAGCCAGGTCGCGTTTCTCGACCAGTAACACCGACAGTCCGCGGCTGGCCGCGTCGAGCGCGATACCCGTGCCGGTGATACCGCCGCCGATCACGACGACGTCGACACGCGCGCCGTCACCGAGCTCACCCAGGTCGGCGGTGCGGCGGGTGGCGTTGAGGGCGGTGAGGTCACTCATGGGGCGAGGTATCCGTTCAGGGCGTGCGACAACTCGGCGCTCAGCGCGTCGGCGTCGAGGATGGGTTCGACGATGTGGGCGGATTGGATCGCGGACTGGCCGATCAAGAGCACCATCGCCGACAGCTGGCGGACATCTCCGGCCCGCACGCTGCCATCGGCCTGCGCTTCCCGCAACGCGTCGACGAGCAGGTCGATGAGAATCTGCTGGCTGGTCCCCAGCCGTCCGGCAATGTAGGTCATCGCCAAGTCGGGGTCCGATCGCAGCACCGAGGTGATCAGTTCATCGTCGCGCAGGCGGCGAGCTACTTCGACGATCCGCTCGACCACACCGGTGCGGCCGGGCCTGACTGCCGGGACGGCTCGCCAGGTCTCGGTGATCCGTTGAGTGAGCAGCGACGCGACGATCGCGCGGGTGTCTGGCCAGCGGCGATACACCGTCGGGCGGCTGACACCGGATCGTCGGGCGATCTCGGCCAGCGTCACCCGCTCGACTCCGAAGTCCCGGACACAACTGGCCGCGGCGGCCATGATCCGGTCGCCAATATCCACCGATTCTTCGTTACTGATTGACAGCATCTGTAATACTGTAACGCATGAGCGATGATGCCCGCACCCTGGTCCCGCCGATGGCCTGGAACGCCTGGGGTGACCCCGAAGCCGCCAAACCTCTCCCGGACGGCATCAAGGCGCTGCTTGAGCAGGCCCTCGGCGTGACGGCGAGCGAGGTTTCCGCACCGGCCATCGATGAGGTGCAGGTGCGTCCCTCGACACTGGAAGACGCACACCGCGACGCCCTCGCCGAGTTCGTCGGAGCCGACTACGTCCGGACCGACGATCATGGCCGGTTGCTGTATGCGGGCGGCAAGTCCACCCTGGACCTGTTGCGCCGCAAACAGATTCAGCAAGACGCCCCCGACGCGGTGCTACTTCCCGGCAGCGAGGACGAGATCGCCACGGTGCTGCGCTATTGCTCACAGCACGGCATCGCCGTGGTGCCGTTCGGCGGCGGCACCAGCGTGGTCGGCGGCCTGGACCCGATCCGGGGCCGGTTCGCCGCCGTCCTCTCCCTGGACCTGCGCCGGCTCGATGCGCTGCACTCGCTGGATGAGACCTCGATGCAGGCCGAGCTGGGCGCCGGCGTCACCGGGCCCGACGCCGAACGGCTGCTGGGTGAACGTGGCTTCTCACTCGGACACTTCCCGCAGAGCTTCCGGTTCGCCACCATCGGCGGGTACGCCGCAACCCGTTCCTCGGGGCAAGACTCGGCGGGATATGGCCGGTTCAACGACATGATCCGCGGGCTGACGGTGGTCACCCCGGTCGGCCTCCTCGACCTCGGCCGCGCGCCGGAGACCGCGGCAGGACCGGATCTGCGCGAGCTGTTCTCCGGCTCCGAGGGAGTCTTCGGTGTGATCACCCGGGTTCGGCTGCGAGTGCACCCGGTGCCGGAAACCACGCGTTACGAGGCGTGGTCGTTCCCCGACTTCGCGACCGGTGCGGCCGCGTTGCGCTCCGTCACCCAGATCGGCACGGGGCCGACCGTGGTGCGGTTGTCCGACGAAGCCGAGACCGGCGTGAACCTGGCGACCACCGGGAGCATCGGCGAACAGAGCATCACCGGCGGCTGCCTCGCGATCACCTTGTTCGAGGGAAGCGCTGCGCACACCGAGAGCCGGCACGCCGAAACCCGCGCGGTGCTGGAGGCTCAGGGTGGCACGTCACTGGGCGAGGCACCGGCGCGGGCCTGGGAACACGGCCGTTTCGACGCCCCGTATCTGCGGGATTCCCTGCTGGCCGCCGGCGCGTTGTGCGAGACGCTTGAGACCGCCACGACATGGGGCAATTTGGCCGCGCTGAAGGCGGCGGTCACCGAGGCGCTGATGACGTCGCTCGCGGAAAGTGGCACACCCGCGTTGGTGATGTGCCACATTTCGCATGTGTACCCGACCGGCGCATCGCTCTACTTCACCGTGGTCGCCGGCCAGCGCGGCGACGTCGCCGAACAATGGCTGGCCGCCAAAGTTGCCGCCTCTGATGCCATTTCCCGCACCGGCGGGACCATCACCCACCACCACGCGGTCGGAGCCGATCATCGGCCGTGGATGACCGCCGAGATCGGCGAGCTGGGAGTGAAGGTGTTGCAGGCGGTCAAACAGGCGGTGGACCCCGCCGGGATCCTGAATCCCGGCAAGCTGATTCCATGATCTCCCACGTCACCGTTCTGACGAACCCGAAGTCGGGTCATGGGAACGCACCGCACGCCGGGGAGAAGGCGGTGGCGCGGTTCCAGGAGCTCGGGATCAACGTGACCGGCATCGTCGGCCGCGACGCCGCTCATGCCCGTGAACTGGTCGATGAGGCGTTGACCCGGGATACCGACGCGCTGGTCGTGGTGGGCGGTGACGGGGTGATCCGCCTGGCCCTTCAGGCGTTGGCGTGCACCGACATTCCGCTGGGAATCGTCCCGGCAGGCACCGGCAATGACCATGCCCGGGAATACCGGCTGCCGACCGCCGATCCGGTGGCGGCGGTCGACGTGATCGCCGCCGGTCACATCGAGACCGTCGACCTCGGGCACATCCAGGGCGCCGACGGAAGCAGCACCTGGTTCGGGACCGTGGCCGCGACGGGCTTCGACTCACTGGTCAGCGACCGCGTGAACCGGATGAGCTGGCCGCACGGTCGGATGCGCTACAACGTCGCGCTGCTCGCGGAGATCTCCCGGCTGCGGCCCTTGCCATTTCGCATGGTCCTCGACGGCGAACGGGAGATCGTCACCGATCTGACGCTCGCCGCGTTCGGTAACACCCGCAGCTACGGCGGCGGCATGCTGATCACGCCGGGGGCCAACCACTCCGACGGGCTGCTGGACATCACGATGGTGCATGCGTCGTCGCGCACCAAGCTGATTCGATTGTTCCCCACGGTGTTCAAGGGCACGCACATCAACCTTCCGGAAGTCAGCACCGACCGAGCCCGCACGATCACCGTCGACTCCCCCGGCATCAACGCCTACGCCGATGGCGACTACGTGTGCCCGCTGCCCGCCGAGATCTCGGCCGTTGCGGGTGCCCTGAAAATTATTGTCCCGGAACCCGTTTAGCGTTCCAAAGCCTTTGCGCAGCCGTCGAGGACCGCTGCGAAGTTCCACGGCAGGAGCTTGGAACTGAGCAACTCCATCACCTTGCCGCCACCACGGGCCGGATGGGTGTATGTACTCACCCAATCAACATGCGTGCCAGCGCCCTCGGGTGTGAAAGTCAGTGTGCCGCCCTCGTGCTCGAACGCGGGAACCGATCCGACGATCAGATAGGCATAGCTGTGCGGTGGGTCGTAGGCGACGATCTCCTCGCGAAACCACAATCCGACCGCGAACCCCGTCCGGATCGCGCCGAGGCCGGGAGGTGGCGAATCCCTGGCCCAGCCGGACGCGACGATCAGCGGAGCAGACTTCAGATTGACCGGATCAGCCAACCAGGCGAAGACCTTCTCGGGAGGAGCGACGATCGTCTTCTCGACATGAATCTGGACCATGCGACTCAGGTTAGGCGTGTCCGCTTACACCTCGGTTTTAGTCAGACCGATTTGGCATAATCGAACATGTGTTCGATGCTGGGTTGTGGTCTTCGAGTGATGCGACGGTGGTGACCGCAATCGCGGCCTGCGCTCGCGAAGAAGCCCAGGCTGCGGCGCGTCGGGTGGCCGCGATTGGGGAATTGGTGGCTCGCCGCTGCACAGATGACGAGCGGGCGCACTGGGCCTGTGATGAGTGGGATGCCGCGGCTGCCGAAGTGTCGGCGGCGTTGGGCGTGACCCGTGGCCGGGCCTCGGCGGAGATGCTGATGGCGATATCGCTGAGGCACCGGCTGCCGAGGGTCGCTGCGTTGTTTTCACAGGGCTTGCTCAGCTATCGAGTGTGTGGGGCGATCGTCGACCGCACCGACCTGATCGGCGATCCCGCGACGTTGACACTCGTTGATCGCCACCTCGCCGACGAAGCGGTGTCGTGGGGGCCGATGTCGAACCTGAAACTGCAACGCGCCATTGATTTCTGGGTGGACCGCTATGACCCCGGAGCGGTGCGCAGGACGCGAACCCGGGTTCGGGATCGCGACGTCGTAGTCGACCTCCGCAATGCCAAGGACGGAGTCGTCGAGATCCGCGGTGAGGTGCAGCTCACCGACGGTGTCGTGATCGACCGACGTTTGACTCAGATGGCGCACGGGGTCTGCGAGGACGATCCCCGCACCATCGGCCAACGCCGTTCGGACGCCATGGGCGCGGTTCATGCCGGTGCGGATCGGCTGGCCTGCCTCTGCGGGAACTCCGAATGCCCGGCAGCAGAGGCCGACGGGCGCGCGGCCAGCGTGGTCGTGCACGTGGTGGCTGATCCAGACATCGTCGACGCCGCCCCGGATCCGGCTATGCACGGCGAGAAGCGCGTCACCGGTGGTGTGGTGACGGGCAACCGCGGCATTGTGCCGGCGCCGCTGCTAGCTGAACTCATCAAGTCCGGCGCGAAAGTGCGGCGTCTACGCCGCCCGGGCGACGATCCCGAACCCCGATACCGCCCCTCGACAGCATTGGATGAATTTGTCCGGATGCGGGATATGACCTGTCGCTTTCCGAATTGCGATGTGCCGGCCGAGATTTGCGACGTCGACCACACCATCCCCTGGCCTTGGGGGCCAACCCACGCCTCGAATCTGGCTTGTAAGTGCCGACACCACCATCTGCTCAAGACATTTTGGAAGGGCTGGCGAGACCGACAACGGCCGGACGGTTCGATCGTGTGGACGTCGCCAACCGGCCACACCTACGTCACCCAGCCCGGCAGCCGGCTACTCATCCCACAGTGGGACGTCACCACCGCCACCCTGCCCCCACCGGACGGACAACTCCCGCCGACAGTCGGCATCATGATGCCCGCCAGACGAAAGACCCGCGCCGCCCAACGCGCCTACCGCGTCGCCGCCGAACGCAAACTCAACGATGCCCGCGTCACCGAACGAAGCCGACCACCGCCGTTTTGATGAGGTCAATGCAAATAGGGCTAGCCGACTCCTCGACTGAGCCAGCTGACCTCGCCGCCGTCACCGCCATCGCGGTACGGCTCGAGCGCCTCATCCCAGGCGGTGCCGAGCACCGAGTCCAATTCGGCGGCCAACGTGTCGGCACCCGAAGCCATCAGTGTGCGCAGCCTCATCTCGCCGACCATGATGTCGCCGTTGGCGCTCATCACGCCGGCCCACAGACCGAGCTGCGGCGTGTGGCAGAACCGCTCACCGTCGACGCCGGCACTGGGATCCTCGGTGACCTCGAAGCGCAGGACCGACCACGAGCGCAGCGCGTTCGCCAACCGGGCACCGGTGCCGACGGGACCGACCCAGTTGGTCACCGCCCGCAGCTGCCCGGGCATGGCGGGCTGAGGGGTCCACTTCAAATTCGCCCTGGCATTCAGGGTCGACGACAGCGCCCACTCGACATGTGGGCACACCGCTGCGGGAGAGGCGTGGATGTACACCACGCCAGTCGTCACATCGGCGAACTGGTTCGACGCGCGCATCACCTACTCCTTCGGCTCCACGAGGGACGTCTTCCCCAACGACCTGGTGTTTCCGAGGATGCAGCTGTGGCGTGCGTGTTCATTGTGCCTTGTGAGGCCTGTGTTGCGCTAGTGCGGCCCGAACACTCTCAGAACTTCATCAGAGATCGCCGGCCACAGCGGTTTGGCCCACTCGTCGAAATCCCGGTCCGTGAGCACTACCAGCGACAATGACCGATCCGGGTCTACCCACAGAAACGTCCCCGTCTGGCCGAAGTGGCCAAACGTCCGTGGTGAGTTCGACGAGCCCGTCCAGTGCGGTGACTTGTCGTCGCGAATCTCGAAGCCCAGCCCCCAGTCATTGGGCCGCTGGACCCCGAAACCGGGCAACACCCCGGTCAACCCGGGGAACTGCACGCTGATCGCCTGTTCGTGCAGTTGCGGCGACACGGTCGTCGGCGCCAGGAGGTCCCCCGCGAACGCGGCCAGGTCGGCCACCGTGGAGACGCCGCCGTAGCCGGCCGCCTCAGCGCCGCCCGCCAGCCGCGATGCCGTCATGCCCAGCGGTTCGAACACCGCCTCGGCCAGATAACGACCGAACTCGATCCCGGAGCCGGCTTCAATCGTCTCCGCCAGCACCTGGAAGCCGTAGTTCGAATAGACCCGCCGCTTGCCTGGCTCGGCCATCAACTCCGCGGAGTGCATTGAGAACCCCGAGGCGTGCGAGAGTAGATGCCGCACCGTGCTGCCTGGCGGACCGGCGGGAGTGTCCAGGTCCACGACTCCCTCTTCGATGGCCACCTGCGCAGCGCGCGCCGCGAGCAGTTTGGTCACCGATGCCAGCCGGAATTGATGAATGGTGTCGCCATACTCGGCGAGCACTCCGTCGTGACCCACCACCGCGGCGGCTGCGGCTGGACACGGCCAGTCGGCGATCGAGTCGAGTGGCGTGGCCATCAACAGCAGGCTACGCGGAGCCCGTCAGCAGGCCCGTGTAGGCCTCCTCGATCCACTCGTGAACCTCGGCGACTGCGGACGCCGATGCCCGCAACCGCGGCTCTCGCAGCGCCGCCCGCAACACCGTCAGCGCCTCGTGATGCCGGCCCCTGCGCACCAGTACCGCCCCGCGCATCGCGGGGTCGACTCCGCCGGCCGACTCCAACGCACGCAGGTAGTCCTCCGCCTCGTCGAGTTCGCCTGCGGCCAAAGCAATCTCGATCGCACCGCGCAACAGCCGAGCCAGCGCCCGCGCATCGGCCCCCGAGATCGCCGCCCGCACCTCAGCTCGCGCGGTGTCCACATCGCCCAGCGCACAACGCAACAGCGCCGCACCGGGCTGCGGCACCACACCAGACTCCTGAGCCCTGGCGTACGCCGCGAACGCACCGTCGACGTCGCCGCGGCGCCGTCGGAGCTCGCCGAGCTGGTAGTACGCCTCGCCGGCCACCGCGGACGGCTCTCCATCCAGCGACAGCTCCCGCAGAACCGCTGAACCCTCGGCAGCCAGGTCGGCGTTGTCGCTGAGCACCGCGACCACGGTTTCCAGGCGGGTCAGCTTGACCAGCACCGACCCCTCGCCGGAATCGGCCAACAGGCCACGCGCCTGGTGGATCCACTTCTGACCGATTGTCACCTCACCCCGTGACAACCACGCCGACCCGAGCTCGACCGCCTTGCCCGCGGCCGCATTCGGATCGGCTCGCGCCAGTCGGACATAGACGAGTTCACCGACACGAATCGCCTCACGGCCGTGGCCGAGCCGGGCCGCGGCGGTCGCCAGCGCATCCAGATCGTCGAGCGCCAGCGGACCCACTGCACCGGCCCGGGAGAACGCCTCGTAGCTGGTTTCGAAGTCGTCGCACCAATAGGCGGCACGGGCCGTGATCAGCAGGTCGGCCTGGGTTTGAAGCATCGCGGTACGCAAGTCTTCACCGTATCGCCCAACCGGGACACACACGCCGCGTTCAACGTAGGCCGCGCTAATCTTTGGCCCATGAGCCAGACAGTGCGTGGTGTGATCTCCCGGTCAAAGAAACAGCCCGTCGAATTGGTGGACATCGTGATCCCCGAGCCCGGCCCGGGTGAGGTGGTCGTCGACATCATCGCCTGCGGGGTCTGCCACACCGATCTGACCTACCGCGAGGGCGGGATCAACGACGAGTACCCCTTTCTGCTCGGCCACGAGGCCGCCGGCACCGTCGAATCCGTCGGCGAGGGCGTCACAAACGTCGAGGTCGGCGACTTCGTCATCCTGAACTGGCGCGCCGTCTGCGGGCAGTGCCGCGCCTGCAAACGCGGGCGCCCGTGGTACTGCTTCAACACCCACAACGCCGCCCAGAAAATGACCCTGACCGACGGCACCGAACTGACCCCCGCCCTGGGAATCGGCGCCTTCGCCGACAAAACCCTTGTCCACCAAGGGCAATGCACCAAGGTCGATCCCGAAGCCGACCCCGCCGTCGCCGGACTGCTGGGCTGCGGAGTGATGGCCGGCCTCGGCGCCGCGGTCAACACCGGCAACGTGGGTCGCGACGACACCGTCGCCGTCATCGGCTGCGGCGGTGTCGGCGATGCCGCGATCGCCGGGGCCGCCCTGGTCGGCGCGAAGAAGATCATCGCCGTCGACACCGACGACACCAAGCTGGACTGGGCCCGCGACTTCGGCGCCACCCACACCATCAACGCCCGCGAACTCGACCCGGTCGCGACCATCCAGGATTTGACCGACGGCTTCGGAGCCGACGTCGTTATCGACGCCGTCGGACGTCCGGAAACCTGGAAGCAGGCCTTCTACGCCCGCGACCTCGCCGGAACCGTTGTCCTGGTAGGCGTTCCCACCCCCGACATGCGCCTGGACATGCCGCTGGTCGACTTCTTCTCCCGCGGCGGCTCGCTCAAGTCCTCCTGGTACGGCGACTGCCTCCCCGAACGCGACTTCCCCACCCTGATCAGCCTCTACCGCCAAGGCCGCCTACCCCTGGACAAATTTGTCTCCGAACGCATCGGCCTCGATGCCATCGAGGACGCCTTCCACAAGATGCACAACGGCGAGGTCCTGCGCTCGGTGGTGATCCTGTGAGCGGCATCGAGCGCGTAGTCACCCACGGCACCTTCGAACTCGACGGCGGCAGTTGGGAAGTCGACAACAACATCTGGATCGTCGGCGACTCCTCTGAGGTGATCGTGATCGACGCGGCCCACAACGCCAAGGCGATCGAGGACGCCGTCGGCAACCGCCACGTCGTCGCAGTCGTGTGCACCCATGGCCACAACGATCACATCACCGTCGCGCCACAACTGTCCGCCGACCTGGACGCGCCGGTGCTGCTGAACCCGGCCGACGACATGCTGTGGCGGATGACGCACGGCGACAAGCAGTTCCGCACTATCGAAGACGGTCAGGTGCTCAAGGCCGACGGGATCGAACTGCACGCCATCGCGACCCCGGGGCACTCCCCCGGCTCGACCTGCCTCTACGCACCGGCACTGGGCGCGGTGTTCTCCGGCGATACCCTGTTCCAGGGTGGGCCCGGCGCGACCGGCCGCTCGTTCTCCGACTTCCCGACCATCCTCGGCTCGATCAAGGACAAGCTCGGCAAGCTGCCCGTCGACACCGTCGTCTACACCGGCCACGGAGACACCACGAGGATCGGCGACGAGCTGGTGAACTACGACGAGTGGGTAGCCAAGGGCAGCTAGCCTTTTGGCTCAGCACCTGAGGCCCAGTCCTCGGACCAGCTTTGGAGACTCTGCAGAGTCGCCATGAGGCTACGACCACTGTCAGTCAGGCGATAACCGCCGTCGTCGTGCACTACGGTTCCAAGCTCGCGTAGATCCTTCAGGCGCGAGTTGAGCGAGCCCGGATTGGTCTCACACGCCTCCTGAAGAGCGCGGAAAGTCAATGGCCCGTCGCGCAGTTCCCACAACACGCGCAGTGCGCCGCGCCTGCCGAGCACGTCGAGAACGACCATGATCGGGCGCCCGCTCGACGAGCCACGCGCAGGCCGGCCGAGCTTGGGAACATTCATGCTTTACATTTTGTAGCACGCATGGGTATCGTCGCAACCATGACACGCTATAAGAATCATAGCGCTCGTGTGGGCCCGGCCTCCGCTCCACTTCCCGCCGACATCCAAGGCGCCATAGACGCACTGATGCGAGGCGCTGAACCGCTGATTCTCTTCACCACACTGGCCCGCGATCGTCGGTTGTTTTTCAAGCTGTTCAGCTCAGGACTTCTCGATCGCGGACACCTGACCATCCGGCAGCGCGAGATCGTCATCGACCGCACAACCGCACTGTGCAATGCCGAATACGAGTGGGGCGTACACGTAGCGGCGTACGCCACCACGGCTGGCCTGGATGCACCACAGATTGCATCACTGGTGAAAGGCGATGCGAACGAGGAACACTGGGTCGACGAGGACCGAGTTCTCATCCGACTCTGCGACAGCCTGCATCAGTTCTGCAACGTCGATGACAGCCTGTGGGAGAGCCTCACGCAGCACTACTCGGACGAGGCGATCATCGAATTGCTCATGCTCGCCGGCTACTACCGCATGGTCAGCTACCTCGTCAACGGACTTCGGCTACCGCTCGAACCGAACACACCACGCTTCGCGGACCTTACCGCGACCAGCCGTACCGGTCATCAATTCCGCTGGCCGGCAGGAGAATAGAAAAGGAGAAGACGATGCCATTCGTCAACGTGAAAGTCATCGAGGGAGTGTTCTCGGCGGCACAGAAGCAGGAGATCATCCAGAAGGTGACCGACGCCATGGTTGACATCGAGGGCGAGAACATGCGACCCGTCACCTGGGTGGTCGTCGAGGAGGTCATCAGTGGTGACTGGGGCGTGGGCGGTCATCCGCTGCATACCGCCGACGTCAAGGCGATCGCCGCAGGCCAACCCGTCGCATAGCCGGGAGGTGACCGCGCGTGCTCGAACGAACCTTCGTCACGGCGCGGTCACCACGCTCTGCGGATCGACGAGGATCTTCGCGTGCGTCTCCGGATCTCGCAATGCGGCGAACGCCGCGGCCACGCCGTCCAGCCCGACCTTGCCGGTGATCAACGGCGACCCGTCGACCTTGCCGTCAGCCAGCATGTACAGGGTGTCGCGGAATTCCAGTGGCGTGTAACAGAATACGAACCGTAGATCGACCTCTTTGCCGAGGGCGATCGCAGGACGCAGCTGGTCGCTGCCCATGCAGACACCCACGACCACCACCCGCGAATTCAATGGCGCCGCGGCAACGATCCCGTCGATCATCCCTGGCACGCCGACACACTCAAAGATCACCGGCCGCTTGGGGCCGGCAGCACCGAGTGCGTCGACGGCACGATAGACGTGCGACCAGCCGGGCAGCTTCCGCAGTTTCTCCATTGCGCCGAGCCCGAGTTCGGCGAGCCCGGAGAAATCGGTCACCACACCCTTGCCCGCCGCCTTGTCATACGGCGAGTCCACCGCGGGGTCGACGACGACGTCGGCACCGCACTGCGTGGCCAGCGCCCGCCGCCCCGATGAAAAGTCGCTGGCCACAATCGTTCCCACGCCCATGGCCTTCAGTTGACAGATGACCGCAAGGCCGACGGGACCACAGCCGATCACGATCGCGGTGTCGCGCTTCTTGATCTCGCTTCGGCGTACTGCATGAAGTGCGACGGCCATCGGCTCGGTCAGCGCCGCGATGTCGAGCGACAGGCCGTTGGGGACCGTAAAGGTCATGGCCGCCTCCACGACGACCTGCTCGGCGTACGCGCCGGGAGCCAATGGTGACAAGCCGGTCATCTGCGGCGACCCGTGACGCCGAACCATCGGGAGGGAGACCACCGGTGTTCCGGGCTTGAACTCCTTGGCAACCTTGCGGCCCCGCTCGGCCACCTCTCCCGAGAACTCGTGGCCCATCACCGTCGGTGTGTCGGCGCGCATACCGTCCCGGTAACCGACCTCGTTGAAGACATCCGCGAGTTCGTCGGCGTGGTCCTTGGCATGCAGATCCGATCCGCAGATGCCACAGCCGGCGACATTGACCACCAGTTGGCCGCGATCAGGTACCGGGTCGGGCAACTCGATCACCGACAACGCGCCGCGTACACAGCTGACAGCCTTCACGCCGCCCGAGCCTACTCGCCCAGGATCCGGTGTTTCTCCGCGTCGAACTCGTCTTGCGTCAACGCACCTGAATCACGCAGGGCAGCCAGCGTTTTCAACTGTTCCAGATCGGTCGGGGTGAACGGCGGCTGACCAGCGGGCCGCTGCTTGCGCATGAACAGCGACGCGATCAGGTCCAGCAGGCCGAGTCCGAAGATTCCCCCGAAGACCCAGGGCAGATACCCCGCGCCATTCTCCTTGCCGAACGCCAGCCGCGGGTTGATGTAGCCGTTCATTTGCCCGTCGGTGCGGATCCGGTAGGTGCCTGCCGCGGGGATGTCGGCCGTCCAGATCCGGATATGGGTGTCGCTGTTGACGGTCGTCAAGGTGCCATGGTCTTCGGTCAGCACCGGCTCGGCCACACCCTCCGGCGGGACGATGTCGAGCCGCAATGCAGGCAACGGGAACCCACTCGACGGCGAACCGATCACCGAGGTGTGAAAACTGATCTGCGTTTGTCCGGCCGGCAGTTGCACCTGACCCGAACCGGGAATCGGCACCTCGCCGTAAGCGTCGAACTCATCGAGCACGAAAGCGTTGAGGACCATCATGACGATGAAGCCGACGCCACCGATCACCATCATCAAGACTCCCGAAAGCATCAGGATGCGGGAGACGGTCTTGGTGCCGGCCATGGTGAGAAAGTGTGTCACGCGGGTAGCTCACCGGCTCGAGTTCTCCGCCGAATCTGCCACCAGCGACTAACGTTGACTTCTGACACACGGGGAGGTTGCGATGTCCAGAGAGGAAGTCGACCAGCCCACCGGAGGCGCGGTGCGGCGTTTCGCTCTGCGCTACTGGTTGGCCATCACCCTGGTCGTGCTGGCGGCTATCTTCATCGCCCAGAATCGCGAGCGGCAGCGGGTACACGTCCTGTGGATCACCGTCGAATACCCGATGTGGCTGTTGCTGACCGCGATGGCGGTCGTCGGCCTCGTGGTCGGGCTGTTGCTGCACCGTCGTCGCAGGAGCTGACATTGCGCGAGTCCAGCATCGTCGTGCGCCCACAGCCGATGGGCAGCCACACCTATACCGAATCATCACGGCTGCAGGCAGCTGGATTACGAACTGCGACAACCCGTTTTGAAGAAGCGGCCCGTAATATCACCATCCCGAGGGCGCCGCAGCCCATCGCTATCGCCGACTACGGTGCGTCGACGGGTTACAACTCGCTGCTGCCGATCGGGGCGGCAATCGAGATCATCCGCAAGCGCACCCGCTCCGACCACGCAATCCTGGTCGCCCACACCGACGTGCCCGACAACGATTTCACCACCTTGTTCGGCACGCTGGCCGACGATCAGGACAGCTACCTCAAAAGGGATTCGGCGACCTACGCCTCGGTGGTGGGGCGCTCGTTCTATGGCCAGATTCTGCCATCGGACAGCATCGCGCTGGGCTGGAGTTCATGGGCCATCCACTGGCTGCGCCGGGTGCCGACGGCGATCCCCGACCACGTCGAGATCTCCTACAGCACCGACGAGGAAGCCCGCCGCGCCTACGCTCGCCAGGCCGCCGAGGACTGGCGGAACTTCATCGCCTTCCGCGGTCGTGAACTGGCGCCCGGGGGCCGACTGCTGGTGCTGACCGTCGGGCTGAAGCCTGATGGGACTTCGGGATTCGAGGCCGCCTTCGAGGCCATCATGACCGCGTTGGGCCAATTCGTCAGCGATGGGCTGATCACCGCCGACGAGGTACGTCGCATGTCCGTCCCCTCGACGGGCCGCGACGAGAAGGACTTCCGCGCACCGTTTCACCCGTCGGGTCGATTCGAAGGCCTCTCGATCGAGGACCTGCAACTGTTCAATGGCGAGGACCGATTCTGGGCGCAGTACCAGAACGACAAGGACGCCGCCGCCTTCGGCACGAATTGGGCTGACTTCCTTCGTGCTTCGATGTTTCCCACGCTCGCCGCCGCAGTGGACGCCGAGGCTGACCCCGGCCGGGGCCGTGACCGGCGCAGTAAGCGGCGCCGCGAATTCGTCGACCAGCTGCATGCCGCCCTAGCGGCTGCGCTCACCGCAGCGCCGGCGCAGATGTCCATCCCGCTGGCGCTCGTCGTACTGGAGAAGCGGCGCCGCTCAACCTGAGGCCGGCGGCTGCACGAAGATCTGCGGCAGGCCGGGAATCGTGGGGATCGGCGGGATGGTCGGAATGTACCGCGGTTGCTGAGACTGCTGGGTCGGCGGTGCGACCGTCTGGGTCTCGGTCTGCGTCACCGGCGGCGGCGTGGACACCTCGGTGGTGACGACCGTCGTCGTCTGAGTCTCGGTGACCGGCGGTGGCGGTGCTGGGGGCGGCGGCGCCTGCGCGACCTGGGTCTGGGTCACCGGCGCGGGTGCCTGGCGCACCACCGTCTGCGGTGCGGGGGGCTGCTGCACCGCCTGGTTCTGCACCGGCGCTGCCGTCGGGTCACCGGTCGGTGCAGGTGGAGCGGGTGCCGCCGCCTGCGGGGTGGTGGTGACGCTCGGTGCGGGCGTGACGGCGGGCTCGGGGCTGCTGTCGGCGCGCAGCGCGACCGCAGTTCCGGCGCCGGCCATCAAGATCACCAGCAGCGCGGCGGCGACCACCGGCATCGGACGCCGGTACCAGGCGGGCGCGGCTTGCGCGGAGTCGGCCGGCTCGGGCTCTTGCTCGAAGTCCAGCAGCGGTCGGACGGCGGCGACCGGCGCCACGGCCTCGGCGGCGGGCGCGGGGTCCGGCACATCGGGCGCCTCTGACCAGGCCAGCGCGACCCCGGTGGCGGCGGCCGGCGCGGGTTCAAAAGGGGCGACCGGCACGACGGGCGCCGGCGCCATTGCGGTGGCGGTGTCGTCGGCCGGTCCACGGGCTGCCCGCAGCGCGCCGCCGATGGCGCCGGTGAGGGCTGGCCGCGCAGTCGTGATCACCGGCACACGCAGGTGTTCGGACAGGGTCGTGGTGATAGCCGGAATCGCGGCAGCACCGCCGATCGAGGCCAGCGCCGCCAGGTGGCTCGGCCGCACGCCATTGCGGGCCAGGGTGTCCTGCAGGATTGCGATGAACTCATTCAGCGCGTGGCGCATCACGCCGTCGAGCTCGGTGCGGGTGAGCCGCACGTCACCGCGGAAATTGGGCAGTTCGGCGGGCAACGCGGTGACCGTGACCGTCGACAGCCGTTCTTTGGCCGCCCGGCACTCGGCCCGCAACCGACTCAGCGATCCGATCGCCGAGGTGCCGGTGATGTCGAGCGTTCCGCCGGCCGAAAGTTCGGCGATCACGTGGGCCAACAGGCCCTGGTCGATGAGGTCGCCGGAGAAGTCGGGGTGACGCAGGGTCGGCGCGATCGGCGCCGAGGTGGCGCCGTCGACCAGCGTGATCGACGTTCCGCTGCCGCCGAAATCGCACAGCGCGATCACGCCCCGGGTGGGGAGCCCGGGATTGGTGGCCAGGGCGGTCAACGCAGCGGTGGTGTCCGGGATGAAAAGCGGCTCCTCGGCCGACCACTCAGGGACCTGCCGGATGGCGCGACGCAGCGCGTCGACGGCGTTCGGCCGCCAATGCGCGGGATACGTGATCGCGGCGGTCGGCGGCAGCGGCCGCCCCGCCGTGGCGGCATAGGCCAATCCCCGCAGCGCTTCGGCCAGCAAAGTTTCTGCGTGATGCATGGAGCCGTCGGACGCCACGATCCCGACCGGGTCGCCGACGCGGTCGACGAAGTCCGTGATCACCACGCCGCTGGGCAGCGTGATAACCGGGGGGCGGGTGACCGAGTTATCCGGTGTGACAGCGGCCAGCGTGGTTGCGCCGACCGACAGGCCGACCGCCGGCCTCGTTGGGTCTGTCATGTCGTCCAATCCGGGCGCCCAGCCTGCCACGTGGGCATGCTGGCAACCCCAGCGCGATCTTCGGATTCACCGAATATGTCGATCCGAAGCCGCGGGACGTTACGTCAGCGAATAGTGCCGCGGCCCGGGATCAAGGGCAGATCCAGCGGGGTGACCCAGCCTGGCGGCAGGTCGTTGACGGCCGGTACGGCGTTGAGTGCCCGTAGCCCGGTCGACAGGCAACCCGCGGTCGCGGCGTCCCGTCCCGAACCGTCGGTGAACCTGAATGCAGTCTCCTGGAAGATGCTGGGGGTCCCCTGGATGTCGACGCGGTAGACGTCGTCCCGGGTGCCCGAGGGCCAGTCCGGGGCGGCGTCCTGGCCGATCCGATTGACGTGCTCGAGCTGGATGCGGGTTTCGCCCTTGTAGACACCGTTGATCGTGAACCGGACCGCCGCAACGTGGCCGGCCGGGATGGTGCCCTTGACGGTCGTTCGCTCGGTCGGAGTCACCCACTTGTCCCAGGTGGTGGTGATCTCGTCGAGCTCGATGCCCGCGGCGTAGGCGATCATCGGCACCGTCGCGCCCCAGGCGAACACCAGAATGTCGGAGTTCTGCAGCAGCGGCTTGAACTCGGGCTCGCGGCCGATGCCCATCTCGAACTCGTAGTCGCCCTCGTAATTGGTGTAGTCCAGGAGTTCGGAGGCGCGGACCAGCCGCACCTGGGAGGTCAGGCCCATCAGGGTCATCGGAAACAGGTCGTTGGCGAAGCCGGGGTCGATACCCGTGGTGAAGCACGACGACTGGCCGGCCTCGCAGGCCCGGGTGATGGGGTCGATCCAGTTCGGCGGGTTGAGGTGCATTTTCGGCCACACCCATGGAGTCATCGCGGTCGAGCACACGTCGATGCCTGCGTGCAGGAAGCGTCCGATGAGGTCGATGTTGGCATCGGCCTGCGCCGCCGTCGGCCCGTAGTGCACCACCGCGTCGGGCTCGCATCCGATCAGCGCGTCGACGTCATCGGTCGCCGGGATGCCGACGTTGCCGATGCCGCAGATCTCCCCCGCGTCGACGCCCACCTTCGCCGGATTGCTGACGCCGACCCCGACCAACTCGAAGTCGGGGTGATCCAGCACTTCGGGAATCACCATGCGGCCGACGAAACCAGTACCCCAGATCACGACTCGCTTGGCCATGGACGGAGGCTAGCCGGGTTGTCGCGTGAGGTCGGGCGGTTGTCCCGATCGCTGGGTGCGCAGGGCGTACAGCCGCTCGGCGTAGGCAAGATCGTCACGCCACAGCCGGGTCGCCGCAAGCCGCATCAGCGGGGTGATCAGTGGCGCCACGCGCAGCGAGTGGTGAAAGCCGGTCCGGTCGGACTGTGCGACGACGGCTTCGATCACCGCTGTGCGCGGGCGACCGTCGGGTCCCGGTCCGAGTGGGGTGGCATGGGTTTCGACGACACTGCCGGTGCCCTCGCCGTCGACGATCCGCATCACGATGGTCCGCGGTTCCGGCGCGGCGAACTCGGCGATCACCGGCACGCCCAGACGCCCCATGCGGAACGTCACCGCCACCAGGAACCGGTCCGCGCTCTCCTCGGCGTCGACCGCCGGCGCGCTCAGCACCTCCAACTGGGTGAACGAATATGGGTGAAACCATGCGCCGTGCCAAGGGTCGAGCCGGTTGGCGATGATGTCGGACGGTTCGCACACGCCGTCCAGTCGGGTCACCGCCGCCAGCCGCACCCCGGACGGGCGGGCCGGAATCACCGGGGCGTCCAGTGGGGGTTGGCCGCCGACCTTGTCCAACCGGACCCACACCAGCACACCGTCGTCGTGGGCGGGCAACGGCTTCCAGCCGAATTCGCGTCCGCCTTCGAGTCGCAGCCCATGCCACGGGCAGATCAAGCCGCCGCACTCCACCTTTCCGGTAGCCAGATCGGCGCCCAGATGCGGGCAGGCCGCCGGCCCCACGTGCAGGCCGCCCTGCTGATGTCGCCATGCGACGATCTCCAGGCCGCCGACCTTCGTCCCGAACGGCCGGTTGGCGCGCACATCGGTGCTGGCGCCGAAGACATACCAGTTGCCGCTGGGCCGGTCTTGGGCCCGGCGTAGTGCGGCGTTGATCAGCGCGGGCTGGGCATCCTGATAGGTGGGCCGCTGGCGCGCCCACTGGTTCTTCGGTATGACCTGCAGCGGAATCGATTTCATCCGCGACCGGAAACTCATGACGCGCGCCTCTCTCGGCCGGCCAGCCGGCGCAGCACCGGTGAGCGTCCCTGCACCGGCACGGTGTGCAGGGTGTGTCCCGCGATCCCCCAGCCGGCCAGCAGTCGGTTGGCCGCCGTCCATCCGGTGGTCGCAGCGCGCTCCATCAATGCCACCGGCAGATCGATCCGGATGCCGTCACCGGCCAGCATCAACCCGGCCACCGGTGTGCTGACCGTCGGCCGATTCGCGAAGGCCCCCGGCCAGAACAACGGGCAGTCGTCGCGAACCAGCAGCGTCTCCCCCACGATGCCGGCCGCCGCAGTCTCCGGGTAGAGCTGGTGTAACCGGGCCAGCATGCGCTCGCGAAGGTCGTTCTGCGGCTGCTCACCCACCGAGTACGAGTGCACCTCAACCACCGAACCCTGATGTGCCTGAGCCCATTCGGCGGCCTGGCTCTCGTAGCTGCTGACCACGCTGATGTTGTCGACGGGGTCCAGGCCGCCGGTGCCCAGGAAGGCGGGACGGTCAGCATTGACCGGGCGATCCAGCCAGAGTCGTTGCACAACGAACGGCGGCGCTGTCTGCAACTGCGCGACCTGCTGGCGCCAGCCGTCGTCGCCCAAACCGGGCGATGCGGCCACGATATGTTGCAGCGCAGTGACATCGGTGGCCAGCACGACACCGTCGGCGTCGATCGTCGTTCCGGTCGAGTCATGCACCTGCAGCACCTTGCTGCCACCGACCGTCACCGATTCCGCCGATATTTCCCGGCGAATCTGGACGCCGCGGTCGATCAGGTACTGGCCCAACGGTTCCCACAGCGCGGTGTCGAAGTTCGACGCGGCGACGTCGAAGACCAATCCTTCGCTGGAGCCCAGGAAGTAGATGTGGAACATCGTCGCCAACTCGGCCGCCGACAGCCGGTCGGGGCGGGCGAAGAAGCTGCGGGCGAACACCTCGAAGGCCAGATGGCGGGCGGCCACGGGGAAGTTGATATTGGTCAGGAAGGTCTCCGCGTCGAGCCCGTCGAGCTGGGAGTATATGTCCGGCACCGAAACCGCGGCCAGCGGCGCGGCGGCAACTGCGTTGAGCCGGATCAGATCTCGCATCCGGAAGGTCGGGCTGCGCAGCGCGAAGACGAGCGCGTTCCACGGCGGTGTCTTCGGCAGCCCGCGGAACGTGTCGCGACGCCCTTCGCCGTCGACCAGTGGATAGTCCTCGACCGCCCGCAGTTGGTCGAGCTCGGGGTTGGTGCGGCGCAACAACGTTCTCAGGTTGTAGTACTGCCGGAAGAACGCGTGGAAGCCGCGGTTGTTGGCCACGTCGGTGCCGTCCGGAAGCCGTTCGGTCCAGCCGCCGACTCGCCCACCCAGGTACTGCTGTCGTTCCAGTACCTCAACGGAGACACCGCGTTCGGCCAGGCCGGTAGCCGCCGCGAGCCCCGCGATCCCACCGCCCACGACGACGACGTGCGGGGTGGCGGGCAGCGTGTGAGCGTGCGGCACCCCGGCAGGTGCCGGGTGGGTGACGCGGCGGGGGTCGATCATCGCGGTGCGTCCGCCAGGAAGGTGTGCACGATGTCGCGCTGCCAGCCGGGCATGGTCTCGCTGTGCACACCGGAGAAACCCGCGGCGGTCAGCCGTCGTTGGAAAGCGGCGGCGCCGTCGAACGAATTCACGCTGCGCCACAGGTGGCGATAGAGGGCGGTGTCGCGGGTCTGGCGCCAGCCGGACGGGATGATGATGCCCCAGCACACCGCGTTCCACATGGCGGTGGCGGCACGGGAATCCCGCACCGAGTACTCGTGCACGGCCAGCGTTCCACCCGGCCGGAGCAGCTCACGGAACGTTCGCAGCTGGGCGTCGGGGTCAGCGAGATTGCGCAGCAGGTAGGCCGCGAGGATGCCGTCGAACGGACCCCGCACACCGGCGTCGGCGATCTGCTCGATCGGGCTGTGTACGAACCGGACCGTCTCAGGCCAGGATTTCGCGCTCGCCTCGGCCAGCATGCCCGCCGACGCATCGACGGCGACGATCTCGGCGTGCGGAGCCGTCTCCAGCAGCGCGGCAGTCGATGCACCCGTCCCGCAGCCCGCGTCCAACAGCCGCAGCCCCCGTCCGCCATTGGGAATCCGCATGCGCCGCGCGGAGATTCGCAGATGGTCGTGATAGCCGGGATTCGCGCCGACCAACTTGTCGTAGGCGTGCGCGCCGACGTCGAACGCGCCGGGGACGTCTATCATCGCGGACCGCCCTTCCGCTTCGGACGCTGCTTCTCCCACAGCAGCATTACGGCGGTGACCATCGCCCAACCGAACACGAAGTCCTCCACCGGGATGTCCCACGGGAACCGCAGCCCGCTGGTGTGCTGCTCGTTGTAGATCACGATAGGCGCCGACAGCTTGGTCAGCCAGCCGTCGACGATCACCTGGAATGCCACCACGATGCCCATCGATATCCAGTATTCGACCTTGCCGAACAACCCAGTGCGCAAAACCGCCAATTCCAGCGCGATGACCGCGATCAGTGCGACAACGGCAGGCAGCGTGTATCCGAGCCCGCTCATCGGCGCCCACGCACAAGGCCGAGGATGGCGGTCACGGCCGAGTAAGTCAGCAGGCCGCAGATCGGGATAACGACGAAGAACAGCAACTCCTCCAACGGGATCGAGAAGCCGACTTCGACGCCGCTGATATAGCGCGGGTTGTAGGACCACACCTGGCCGGCGATCGCGACTGCGTCCCAGATGACGAAGACCACGGCCACCGGAGCGACGGAACGCAACAGCCGCACGGGCTGGCGATAGACCCCGGATCCGAAGATCTCCAACGGCAAGGTGATCAGCAGGCACGCGCCCAGCACGATCAGGTACTGCCAGCGATCCATCAGGCGGCGCCGCGGGCGTAGTGGGCGCGAACCAGGCCGGCGGCGAAAACCTGCAGCCGCCGTCCGATCCCCACTGAGGCCCGCCGGCTGAACACCGCGAAGTCGATGGCCTCGATGCGGTCGAGGATCTCCGAGTACAGCGTGAACGCGGTCGCCACGCAGGGCCGTGATTGCGGGGCCAGTAGCGCAATCCCCTTGCGCGCCTGCCGGTAAACCCCGCGGGCGATGTCGTGCTGGGCGGCCAGCGCGCGGCGCACCTTCGGATCGGTACGCCGATTCTGGTGACACCAGGTCAGCAACTCGCGGTCCACATCGAAGGCGGCCAGTTCGTCGGCGGGCAGGTAGATGCGGTCGCGGGCCAGGTCCTCGTCGACATCGCGAAGGAAGTTGGTCAGCTGGAACGCATGCCCGAGCGCCTCGGCGTAGGGCGCGGCTTCATCAGCGGGACCGACGGTGCCGAGGATCGGCAGCATCTGCAGGCCGATGACCGCGGCCGAACCGCGCATGTAGTGGTTCAGCGCCGCGCGGTCCGGATAGTCGGTGACCGTCAGGTCCATCCGCATCGAGGTCAGGAAATCGTCGAACAGATCCAGCGGGATCCGGTAGGTGCTGGCGGTGTGCAGTACCGCGGCCAGCACCGGTTCGGTCTCGTCGCCGTTGAAGAATTTGTCCGACAGCGTATCGAGGCGCTGCTCGCGCTCACCGATGCTGGCGTCGATGTCCATGTCGTCCAGGATGTCGTCGACGTACCGCGCGAACCCGTACAGCGCGTGGACCGGCGGTCGTTGCGACGGGGCTAGCAGCCGCGTGGCCAGGAAGTAGGTCCGGCCGTGCTGGGCGTTGAGGCGCCGGCAGTAACGGTAGGACTCGACCAGCCGCGAATCGTCGATACCCGCGGCGTGCAACTCGGTGTGGATCATCGCTACCTGCTTCCGGAGCTGACGATGGTGCGCTTGGCGGAACGATCGGTGAGCGCCCCGGTCACGCGGTCGGCAGCCAGCCGCCCGGAGATCACGGCGGTCGGGATACCGACGCCGGGCACCGTCGACCCGCCGGCCAGTACGGCGTTGTCGACACCGCGAACCGTGTTGGCCGGGCGGAACGGACCGGTCTGGGCGAAGGTGTGCGCGAGCGCGAACGGTGACCCCGCCGCCATGCCCTGCGCTGCCCAGTCGGCGGGTGTGACGACGTCCAGGATCTCGGCACCGCTGTCGAGCCCGGGTAGTAGCCGGTCTGCGGCGGTGGCCACCACTTGGCGTGCATAGCTGTCCCCGGTCGAGCTCCAATCGACCGTGCCCACTTGCAGATTCGGCGCGGGAGCCAGGATGTAAAGCAGGTCGCGTCCGGGCGGGGCGAGGCTCGGGTCTCCCGCGGTGGGCCTGGTCACCAACAGCGAGGGATCGCTCATCAGCACGCCGGCGCGGATGATCTCGTCGAACGTGCGCGCCCAGTTGGCCCCGAAGCTGATGTTGTGGTGGAGCAAGCTTTCGCCGACCGCGGGAACGCCGACGTGCACGACGACCGCCGACGGCGACGGCCGCACCTTGATCGGCCGCCGCGGCGTGCGGCCGAGCAGCTGATAGGTCAGCGGCAGCTCCGTGGTGAGAACCACTGCGTCACAGGCGATTCGCGTACCGCTGCTGGTGCGCACCGCGGTCACCCGCGAGCCCGATCGCTCCAATTCGGTCACCGTCGATCCGTAGTGGAACTGCACGCCGGCCCCAGCCGCGGCGGCGGCCATCGCTTCGGGTACCGCGCGCATGCCACCGCGCGGAAAGTACACGCCCGCAACGGTATCCATGTAGGCGATTATCGCGTAGGCGGCCAGCGCCTGCTGGGGCGGGACACCGGCGTAGAGCGCCTGAAAGGTGAAGATCCGCTGCACGCGTTCGTCTGTGATGAAACGGCTGACCATCCGTTCCCAGCCGCGGAATCCACCGACCGCGGCCAGCCGGGCCAGTTGCGGGGTCAGCAGCGACAACGGGGAGGAGAAATTGGCTGCGATGAAGCCGTCGAACTCCAGCTCGTAGAGCTTGGTGAGCCAGGCCCGCAGTCGTTGGTAACCGGCCGCCTGCTCCGGACCGGCGAACTCTTCGATCGCTGCCGCCATCGCGGCGGCATCGGGGTGCACGTCGAGTGCGCTGCCGTCGGCGAAGGTGGCCCGGTAGGCGGGATCGACGAGGTCCAACTGCAGGTGCTCCGACATCGATGCACCGACCGCGTTGAAAGCGTCAGCAATGATGTCCGGCATCGTCAGCACTGTCGGGCCGGTGTCGATGCGATAGCCGGCGATATCGGCCTGCCCCATCCGCCCGCCGGGATACGGGTGCCGCTCGAGCACGGTGACCGACCGGCCGCGACCGGCCAGTTGCAGCGCCGCTGAGAGCCCCGACAGGCCCGCGCCCACCACCACGACGTGATCGGTGGCGCCCGGGACGCTACGCATCAATCGCTCCTCTCTCGCCGAGGGCTTGGTTCGCCCCGGCCGAGCCCCTAGGCGATACCCCGTCGGATGCACTTGCAATCAGCTGGCTGCGGTATCTCCTCCATTCAATGCGAGTGACGGTCGCCGCGCCGTCGCCCCGGGCACTTGGTCACGCACGCGTAATTTTTGGCAGGTCCGCTAGCTGCAGATACCGAACTGGGAGCATTGCAGCGGGTAGCGGGTCACCGGTGCAGGCAGTGGGCCGTTGTACGACAGGGTGAACGGGGTTTTCGTCATACCGGCCTGCATGCCGCACTGCGGGGTCCAGGTCACGGTGTGGGTGCCGGTCAGGCTCGCGTCGTCGAAGGCGTACGTGTCGGTCGATGGCGCGTAGCTGCCATCGGGACAGCGCACGCCTTCGGGCTGCGGATAGGTGAAACTCCAGATGCCGCTGACGATGCGCGCCGTGGCACCGAAGTTCATCTCCCGCTCGTCGCGGTTGATGTGCTCCGGCGTCGAGCTGGACATGTGCAGGTCGCATCCGGTCGGTCCACCGGCGCCGAAGGGACGGGTGCATTCGGGGCTGCTGACGGCGCAGACCGGCACGCAGGTCGGCGAAAACATCCAGGTGGCCGGCGGTAGGCCGGCTTCGTTGTAGGTGTAGCTGCCTTCCATCGGCTGGTCAGCAGCGGCGGGAACGGCCAGTCCCACCGGCGCACCGATGAACAGAACCGCCGCGGCAAGCGCGCGAATTACGGAAATCATGTCCCCTCCGGTCCCTGACCCGCGCCGATTATCGCAGCTGGGCGTTTAGGAGATCAATGGTTCGGGCAACTCGCATCCCATCATGAGACGACCAGCGGTATTGGCCGCTGCCCTGGTGATGATCGTGCTGGCGGCGTGTTCGACGGGTTCGCGGGTGGATCTCGGCGGCCCGTCGGCGGGCAACCTGACGGCGGCGATCGCGGGCGAGCCCGATCAACTCGACCCGCAGAAAAGCACCGCTTACTTCTCTTTCGAGGTGCTGGAGAACGTGTTCGACACCCTCGTCGAGCCGGACGAGAACCTCGAGATGCGCCCGGCGCTGGCCGAGTCCTGGCAGGTCTCCCCCGACCAGCTCACGTGGACCTTTCATCTGCGCCCCGGAATCAGCTGGCACGACGGTTCTGCGTTCAGTGCCTCGGACGTCGTCTACTCCTTGCGGCGGATCATCGACGACAAGCTCGCGAACGTCGACAAGCTCAGCGCGATCCGCGACGTCAGCGCCCCGGACCCGCAGACCGTCGTCATCGCCGTCGCGCACCCCACCCCGAATCTGCTGACCAACATCGGCGGGTTCAAGGGTTTGGCGATCGTGCAGCGCCACAATGTCGAAACCGGCCAGATTGCAACGCATCCGGTAGGCACCGGGCCGTTTGCCTTCGCCGGACGAAAGAGCGGTGACTCGATCACCCTGACCGCGAACAAGAATTACTGGGCCGGGGCCCCGAGAGTTCCTGGCGTGACATTCCGATTCATCTCCGAACCGTCGACGGCGTTGTCGGCCCTGCAAGCCGGCGAGATCGACTGGACCGACGCGATTCCGCCGCAGCGCGTCGAGCAATTGAAGGGCGATGACTCCATCCACCTGGCCGTCACACCCAGCAACGACTACTGGTATCTGGCGCTCAACGAAGCCCGCCGACCCTGGAACGACGTCCGGGTGCGGCAGGCTATCGCCTACGGCATCGACCGCAAATCAATCGTGCAAGCCACCAGCTACGGCACCGCGACGGCCAATCAGCTTGCGATTCCCCAAGGTAACCCGTGGTACACCCACTACGACCGCTACCACCACGACGAGAGCCGCGCCAAAGATCTGCTGCGGGAAGCCGGGGTCGGCAACCAGAACCTCGATATGTTGGTCACCAGTGAGTACCCGGAGACGGTGACCGCGGCGCAGATCATCGCCGACAACCTTGCGGCGGTGGGCTTCCACGTGAACATCCACACCGTCGACTTCGCGACCTGGCTCGATGAGCAGAACAGCGGTCATTTCGACATGCTGATGATGGGCTGGTTGGGAAATATCGACCCCGACGACTTCTACTACGCCCAGCATCACACCGGCGGAACGAGTAACGCGCAGAAGTTCTCCGACACGGGAGTCGACCGGCTGCTGGACGCGGCGCGCACCGAGACCGACCGCGTCCGACGCGGTGACGACTACGCCAAGGCCGCAACGATCATCGCCGACGAGGCAAGCTATATCTACCTCTACAACCCGTCGGTGATCCAGGCCTGGTCGACGAACCTGACCGGCTACGAAGCCCGCCGCGACGGCGCGGTGAGATTCTGCTCGGCACAACTGAAGACCGGCGGTGCGGCGTGACGGTGTTCCTGCTGCGGCGGCTGCTGTACTCGGTGGTGGTGCTGTTCGGTGTCCTGGTGGTGGTTTTCGCGCTGGTGCACCTGGTTCCGGGCGATCCGGTGCGAATCGCCTTGGGCACGCGCTACACCCCGGAGGCCTACCAGGCATTGCGGTCGGCCAGCGGTCTGGACCGACCGCTGATCGCACAGTTCTTCTCTTATGCCGGCTCGGCGCTGACCGGTGATCTGGGGGTCAGCTTCCGCAACGGTGAGCCGGTGACCGCAACACTGCTCGAGCGGCTGCCCGCCACGGTATCCCTGGCGCTGGTAGGCATCGTGATCGCGTTGGCCATCGCCCTGCCCGCCGGCATCTATTCGGCGTTGCACCGAGGGCGGGCCGGTGACGGAATCGTCCGGGTGGCAAGTCAATTCGGTGTCTCGATTCCGGACTTCTGGATGGGCATCCTGCTGATCGGCCTGTTCGCGTCGACGCTCGGCTGGTTGCCGACCTCCGGATACCGGCCGCTGCTGTCCGATCCCGGCGGTTGGTTGCGCCACGTCGTGTTGCCCGGGCTGACGGTCGGATTGGTGGCGGGGGCCATCATGACCCGCTACGTCCGCTCGGCCGTGCTGGAGGCCGCCGATGCCGGCTACGTGCGCACCGCCCGCTCCAAGGGACTTGCACCGGCGGTGGTCACCTCCCGCCACATCGTGCGCAATGCGTTGGTTCCGATTCTGACGATCACCGGCATCCAGCTGGCGACGATCCTCGGTGGGGTGATCGTCGTCGAGGTGGTGTTCGCGTGGCCGGGGTTGGGACGGTTGACCTATAACGCTGTCGCCGCCCGTGACTATCCGGTGATCCAGGGTGCGGTGCTGCTGATCGCGGCGCTGTTCCTGCTGATCAACCTGATCGTCGACGTCCTGTATGCGGTGGTCGACCCCCGGATCCGGCTGTCATGAGGGTGTCGAATTGGCGCTTGCTGCTTGGCAATCCGGTCGCGTTGATCAGTTCGGTACTGCTCCTGACCATCGTCGTCGCCGCGTTGGGCGCACACTGGCTGGCGCCGTCGGGCGTCAACGATGTTGACGTGCCGAATGCTCTGCAGGCGCCGAGTGGCACACATTGGTTCGGCACCGATGAGCTTGGCCGCGACATCGCCTCCCGGGTGCTGGTCGCCACCCGGGCGTCACTACAGGTGGCTGTCGTCAGTGTCGCGTTCGCACTTGTCGTCGGGGTGAGCGTCGGCCTATTCGCCGGTTACCGGGGCGGCTGGCTCGACACAGTGCTCATGCGATGCGTCGACGTGATGTTCGCTTTCCCGGTTCTGTTGCTGGCGTTGGCCATTGTCGCCGTTCTCGGGCCGGGGTTGACCACCACCATGCTGGCTATCGGTGTTGTCTACACGCCGATCTTCGCCCGCGTTGCCCGCGCCAGCACACTGGGTGTACGGGTCGAGCCATATGTGGCGGTATCACGCTCGATGGGCAGTCCGCACCGCTACATCCTGGCCCGTCACGTACTTCCCAATATCGCCGGGCCGTTGATCGTGCAGACGTCCCTGTCGCTGGCGTTCGCGATCCTCTCGGAAGCGGCACTGTCGTTTCTGGGGCTGGGTCTGCAACCACCCCAGCCGTCACTGGGTCGGATGATCTTCGACTCGCAGGGTTTCGTCACGCTGGCGTGGTGGGTGGCGGTGTTCCCCGGCGCGGCGATCTTCGTGATCGTGCTGGCGTTCAACCTCCTCGGCGACGGGCTGCGCGATGTGCTGGACCCCAAGCAACGCACCTCGACCGAAGCCGGGCTCGGTTCATGACGCCGGTGCTCAGTGTGCACGACCTGCAGGTGCGGCTCGGACGCCGAGAGATCGTGCGGGGCATCTCGTTCGACGTCGAGCCGGAGCAGACCTTGGGGATCGTCGGCGAATCGGGTTCTGGCAAGACGATGACCGCGTTGGCGGCCACCGGCCTGCTCGATGCCCCGGGCGCGGTGATCACCGGCTCGAGTCAGCTTGGCGCCGAAACTGATTCGGATGCCATCCAGCTGGTGGGCGCAAAGCCGCGCGTGCTGCGCAGCGTGCACGGCGGCCGCATCGGGTTCGTGTTCCAGGACCCTGGGACGTCGCTCAATCCGCTGCTGACGTTGGAGCGTCAGATCACCGAATCGCTTCAGGCGCACCGCAATCTGACCCGTAGGAGTGCGCGTCAAAGCGCCCTCGAGTTACTGGAGGCCGTCGGGCTCCCCGACGCGGAACGCCGATTGGACAGCTACCCGCACCAGCTGTCTGGAGGTCAGCGGCAGCGCGTCATGGTGGCGATCGCGCTGGCCTGTGATCCCGGGCTCCTCGTCGCCGACGAACCGACCACCGCTTTAGATGTGACGACGCAGGCGCAGATCGTCGAACTCATCAAGGACTTGCAGCGCGACTTCGGGGCCGCCGTGGTGTGGATCAGTCACGATCTGGGACTTGTTGGCCAGGTGGCCGATACCGTCACCGTGCTGCAGGACGGGCTCGCGGTGGAACAGGCGCCGATCTTCGACATCTTCGACCGGCCGCGCCATGCCTATACCCGCGAACTGCTCGACGCCCGCCCGCTGATCGGAGCCGGTGGTCCACAGCCGGCCCCGGCCGATGCACCTGTCCTGCTCGACGTCGACAAGCTCGACGTGGAGTTCGGCGGCGCGCCGGCCGTCAAGGAGCTGACGTTCCAGATCCGCCGTGGCACCACCTTGGGTCTGGTCGGTGAATCCGGGTCCGGCAAGTCGACGGTGGCCGGGGCCCTCACCGGATTGGTCAAGCCCAGCTCGGGCACGGCGACGCTGGACGGAGTCGACATTCTCGGGGTGCGCGGCGCCGACGAGAAGGCGCTGCGGCGACGGATCAGCCTCGTGCTGCAGGACCCGTTTGCAGCACTCGACCCGCGCACCCGGGTCGGTGCGGCGATCTCCGAACCGCTTGCCGTGCATCGTATTCGGCATGGCAGGCAAGCCCGCAATGAGCGGGTGGCCGAGCTGCTGGAGCTGGTGGGTCTACCGGCCGACTTCGCATCGCGCTATCCACATGAGCTCTCCGGCGGGCAGCGGCAACGGGTCAGCATCGCCCGCGCACTGGCGGTCGAACCGGAATTGGTGATTCTCGACGAAGCGACGGCGTCCCTCGACGTCTCGGTCCAGGCCCGGGTCCTGGACCTCCTCACCGATCTGCAACGCGAGCTCGGCCTGACCTATTTGTTCATCTCCCACGACCTTGCCGTCGTCGAGCAGATGAGCCACGACGTGCTCGTGCTGCGCGACGGCGGAGCGGTCGAATACCGGCCCGCCGCCGACCTGCTCAGCGCACCCGAACAGGAGTACACCCGCATATTGCTGGCGGCCGTCCCACCCGCACGGCCGCGCTCGGGCTGACATGCTCGTGGTGTGAAAACACTCGCCGTCTTGAATTCCCCCGAGCCTCACGCGGTGACCGGCTCCATCGCCACCACCAACAGCGCGGTCGTCACCGGATCGATAACCACAACCAACAGCGTCGTGGTCGCCGGATCCATCGCCACCACCGGCAGTGCGGCGGTCAACGCCTCGATCGCCACCGTGGGCAGTGCCGCTGTCAGCGCGTCGATCGCCACGGCCGGGAGCGCACTCGTCGTCGGGTCGGTGGCCACCGCGGGCAGCGCCCTCATCGCAGGCAGCGTGCTCACCGTGCTGTCGGTGCGGCTGCATAAGTGCGTCGCCTGCGTGGCCTGTGTCGCATGCCGTCGCTGCACGGCGTGTGTCGGCTGTGTGAGATGTACGGACTGTGTCGGCTGCGTTGGGTGCTACAACTGCTCGGGCCTGCGCAACGCGAAAGGTCTTCGCGACGTACACGCCTAGGTGAAGGGTCTGGAGTCATGACACAGCTGGACGGGAAAGTCGCTCTGGTGACCGGTGCGTCGTCGGGCCTCGGCGCCGCGACCGCGCAGGTCTTCGCCGAGCGGGGAGCGACGGTGTTCGGTATCGCCCGCGACGACGAGCGGATGGCGACGGTGTTCGAATCCGTTGCCGGAGGGGCGTATTCGTCGGTCGACATCACCAGCGCGCAGGCGTGCCGGGATGCCGTCGCGCAGTGTGTCGAACGGTTCGGCCGGCTCGACGTGCTGGTGAATGCGGCGGGCTTTCACCAGATGCGGCACACCACGTCCGTCACCGACGAGGACTGGGATTACGACCTCGCGGTGAACCTGAACGGGCCGTTCTATCTGATCCGGGCGGCGTTACCGCATCTGTTGGAGGTCGGTGGCAACATCGTCAACGTCGCCTCGATCGCCGGCGTCGAGGGCGAGGTCTATTCGGCGGCGTACTGCGCGGCCAAGCACGGACTGGTCGGGATGACCAAGGCCTTGGCGATCGAGTACACCAAGGAACAGCTGCGGGTGAACGTCATCTGCCCGGGCGGGATGCTCACTCCCCAGGTGACCGACTTCAAGACTCCCGACGACGCCGACTGGAACCTCATCATGCGCATCGCTGCGCCGCGCGGGATGATGGCGCCGGTCGATGTGGCGAAGGTGATCGCGTTCCTCGCCAGTGACGACGCGACCACCATCCACGGAGCGGTCTACAACGTCGACAACGGCAAGACCGCGGGCTGATGCGCCTAGCCGACCTCGAAATGCCGGCGGATTCCGGCCAGCATCTCCGTGTGCGCCGCGACGGCCTGCCGCACGGTGACGGCGAGTAACGGCCACGGCGCCGTGAACCGGATCCGCTCGGTCAGCCGGGTCCCCGCGGGTATCGGGTCGAAAGACACCACCGACTCCAGGCGAACGGCCGGGAATTGGCGGGCCTCGGTACGCACCGGTCCGGTCGACGGCACCTCCAGTCGTGCCGTATAGGTGATCGCAAGATTCACCGGGCCCAGCGGGATGCGGTCGCGCACCCGATAGACGTGCACGTAGCCGTCATCGGTGGTCGTGTGCGACAGGGTCTCGACCGACACCACCAACGGGTGGACGTCCTTGATGTTGTTCAGGTCGACGTAATGGGCGCGAACCGCGTCCGGTGCACCGGGCACCTCAGCACTGACGACCCGGTCGACGGGACCTGCCATCGGAGGCGGTTAGCCGACCGAAGCCCTCTGCAGAACGCCGACCTGGTCCGGGCAGTAGGTGCCGATCGCAGCGCCGAGGAATTGCAGAGCCTGGCCCTGGTTGGTGCCCATCGGGAGGTTGGTCACCAGGAACTTCGCCGAGGCGTAGGCGTCTTTGTCCAGGCCGGTCGCCAGGCGCTTGCAGGTGATCTTGCCGATCCAGGCGTTGTAGTCACGAGGCCCGTAGATCCCGAAGGTATGCAGCTGATTTGCGAAATCGGTGTCGGGGTCGGCATGCGACGGCGCGGCCAGGACGATCGGCGCCGCGACGGCCGCAACGGCGGCCATGGCAAGCCTCGTAACGTTCATGGCCAAGATTGTAGGACAGCTAAACACTGCCGCACGAGCCATCTCACACAATTGACGGCGTGACACTGTAATCAGCGCGTCCCACAGTGTGATCGGAGCCGCCTCCGGCGCACGATGTGACCTCGGGCACGAACGTCCCGGTGGGAATCGGACGGTGGAGCTGCCGGGGGTATCGTCCAATCAATTAAGTGAGCTAATCTCTTACGTTAACTCAGCTAAGCTGTCGCAACACACAAGAAATCGGGGTTGAGATGGGACCGATGGCCGCGCTCACGAACGGCGCCGGAGGAGTAACCGCGCTGTCCGTACCGGCGTCGTAGTTTCGTCGGGGAATCCTATGGTCAAGGCACTGAGGCGGGCGTGGATACCGCTGGTCATCGTGATCGTGGTGGGCATCGCCGTGTTCGGCGTCTTCCGGCTACACGGCGTCTTCGGTAAGACCGAGCTCACCCGCCCCGGCAGCGGCCTGGCCAACGACACCAAGCCGTTCAACCCCAAGCAAGTGACCTATCAGATCTTTGGCCCCGAAGGCGCAGTGGCAACCATCAACTACCTCGATCTGGACGCGCAGCCCCAGATCGCCCGTGACATCACGCTGCCCTGGTCGCTGACGCTGACCACGACAGCTCCCGCCGCCAGCGCCAACATCGTGGCCCAGGGCGACACCGACACCATCGGCTGCCGCATTCTGGTCGACGGCGTGCTCAAGGATGAGAAGACCTCGACCGGCGTCAACGCCCAGACCTTCTGCCTGGTGAAGTCCGCATGACCGACCTCCAGTCCCCACCGAGGAAGAACCCGCTCATTCCGCGGTTCGTCCGGGCGTTCTCGGTACCGATCGTGCTGCTCTGGCTCGGGCTGGTCGTCGTGCTCAGCGTCGCCGTTCCGTCGCTGGAACAGGTGAGCCAAGAGCACACGGTCTCGTTGGCGCCCGAGGATGCGCCGTCGATGAAGGCCATGAAGAAGGTCGGCAAGGACTTTCAGGAGTTCAAGTCGAACAGCAGCGCGATGGTGCTGCTGGAAAGCGACCAACAGCTGGGTCCCGAGGCGCACCACTATTACGACGGCTTGATGCAGAAGCTGCGCGCGGACACCAAGCACGTCGAACACATCCAGGACTTCTGGGGCGATCCGCTGACCGCTGCGGGGTCTCAAAGCGCTGACGGCAAGGCCGCCTACGTCCAGGTGTACCTGGCCGGTAACCAGGGCGAGGCCCTGGCCAACGAGTCCATCGACGCGATCACCAAGATCGTCAAGGACAATCCCCCGCCTGCCGGAATCAAGGCCTACGTCACCGGCCCGACCGCGCTGAGCCATGACCAGCACAACGCGGGTGACTCCGCCGTCAAGCTGATCGAGGGCATCACCATCGCGGTGATCTTCGTGATGCTGCTGTTGGTCTACCGATCCATCACGACGGTGATCCTGGTGCTCGTCATGGTGTTCACCGAACTCACCGCGGCCCGAGGGGTCATCGCCTTCCTCGGAAATTTCGAAGTCATCGGCCTGTCGACATTCGCGGTGAACCTGCTGGCGACCCTGGCCATCGCAGCCGCCACCGACTACGCGATATTCCTGATCGGCCGCTATCACGAAGCAAGGCTGGCCGGCGAGGACCGCGAGACGGCCTTCTACTCGATGTACCACGGCACTTCCCACGTGATCCTGGGCTCGGGCCTGACCATCGCCGGCGCGACGTTCTGCCTGCACTTCACCCGGCTGCCCTATTTCCAGTCGCTCGGCTTCCCGCTGGCGATCGGCATGCTGGTCGTGGTGCTCGCGGCCCTGACCTTGGGCGCCGCCGTCATCTCGATCGGCGCCCGGTTCGGCCTGTTCGAGCCCAAGCGGAAGATGAACACCCACACCTGGCGACGAGTCGGAGCCGCGGTTGTCCGCTGGCCAGGGCCGATCCTGGTCGCGTCGATCGCACTGTCGCTGATCGGTCTGCTGGCGCTGCCGTCTTATAAGACCAACTACAACGATCGCTACTACCTGCCCGGCACCATTCCGGCCAACCAGGGCTACGCGGCCGCCGACCGGCACTTCCCGCAAGCCCGGATGAATCCCGAGCTGTTGCTGCTCGAAACCGACCACGATGTACGTAATCCGGCCGACATGCTGGTCGTCGACAGGATCGCCAAGACGGTGTTCCACATTCCGGGTATCGGCCGTGTGCAGACCATCACCCGTCCGCTCGGCACCCCGATCGAGCACACGTCGATTCCGTTCATCATCAGCATGCAGGGCACCAACCAGACGATGAACATGTCCTACCTGCAGGACCGCATGAAGGACATGCTGAAGATGGGTGACGAGCTCCAGGTCACCATCGACACCATGGAGCGCATGCTGGCGCTGACCCGAGAGATGGTGGGAATCACCCACAGCATGGTGGGGAAGACCAAGCAGATGGTCGCCGACACCAATGAAATCCGGGACAACATCTCCAATTTTGACGATTTCTTCCGGCCGATCCGTAACTACCTGTACTGGGAACCGCACTGTTTCGACATCCCGATCTGCTGGTCGATGCGGTCGATCTTCGATTCGCTCGACGGAATCGACACGCTCAGTGACGATCTCGGGTCACTGATGGTCGACATGGACAGGCTCGACGTCTTGATGCCCAAGATGATCGAGGTCATGCCGCCGATGATCGCGACCATGAAGACGATGAAGACCACCATGTTGACCATGCAGTCGACGATGGGTGGCCTGCAGAATCAGATGGACGCCATGCAGCAGAACGCAACTGCGCTGGGCCAGGCCTACGACGCGTCCAAGAACGACGACTCGTTCTATCTGCCCCCCGAGGTGTTCGACAACCCGGAATTCAAGCGCGGCCTGAAGATGTTCGTCTCGCCAGACGGAAAAGCGGTGCGATTCATCATCTCCCACGAAGGAGACCCCGCGACGCCGGAAGGCATCTCGCACATCGACAAGATCAAGAACGCCGCTTTCGAGGCGATCAAGGGCACCCCGCTCGAGGGCTCGAAGGTCTATCTCGGTGGCACGGCTTCGGTCTACAAGGACATGCAGGAAGGCGCGAACTACGACCTGATGATCGCCGGAATCGCGGCCCTGTGCCTGATTTTCATCATCATGCTGGTGATCACCCGAAGCGTGGTGGCCGCCGCGGTGATCGTGGGCACGGTGGTGCTGTCGCTGGGCGCGTCGTTCGGGCTCTCGGTCCTACTGTGGCAACACATTCTGGGTCAGCCATTGCACTGGCTGGTGATCGCGATGGCGGTGATCATCCTGCTGGCGGTGGGTTCGGACTACAACCTGCTCCTGGTGGCCAGGTTCAAGGAAGAGATCCACGCCGGACTCAACACCGGGATCATCCGGGCCATGGCCGGCAGCGGTTCGGTGGTGACCTCGGCGGGTCTCGTGTTCGCTTTCACGATGGCTTCGATGGCCGTCAGTCCTCTCCGCGTCGGTGGCCAGGTGGGAACGACGATCGCCCTGGGCCTGTTGTTCGACACCCTCGTCGTCCGGTCGTTCATGACGCCGTCGATCGCGGCTCTGCTGGGCCGCTGGTTCTGGTGGCCGCAGAAGGTGCGTCAGCGTCCGGTGCCGGAGCCTTGGCCGACACCGCAGGAGGCGGCCGAGCGGCGCTCGGTGGACGCGGGCTCACCGGCAATTCGACCTGACGAGTCGTCGGCTGTTCGGTACCTGTTCAGCCGCCGTTCGCACAGTGGCAAGTCCGGCCATGACGTTGCTGTCATCCTTGACGGCAGCCCTTATAGGCCGGTCGTCCAGGAAGGACTCTGATGTCGCTCCAAATGCGTTACGTCGCGCCGCTGCTGATCACTGTCGGCGCGTCGGTTGCGTTGGCCCCGTCAGCCGTTGCCGATCCCCCGAGTATCCCCGAGCCCGGCTCCGAATCGGCCGCGGCCACCATTCGTGACCTCGACGCCGCCGGCTACGACGTCGCGCTGCAGTACGAGAACGGGGTCCCCAACGCTGGGCTTTCGCAGTGCACCGTGACGGACATCAACACACAGGGGCCGGCGGGCGCTCAGGGCATCGCCTACGTCACCATCAACTGCGCCAAGTAATCTCAGCGAGCTCGCCGCAGCGCGACGACAGTCTCGAGTTCCTCCAGCGCCGTCACCGCGCGCCGCAGGCCCTCCAGTGCGATGCCCTCGGATTGCAGGCCACCGAGTCCTGCGGTGGCGAGGCTCGAAAGATACGGGTGCGCAACAGCTTGCCGATAGCGTGTCCACAGGTCGTCGCGGTCGAATTGCGGTCCACCGTGGGCGGCCAGTGCCGTCCGATACGTGTCGAGCAGGTCGCGCTCGATGTCCGCTCGGTCGCCGGCGGGAGTACCGAGCACGATCGCGTAGGCGAGGTCGCGCGAGGGATGACCGCGCCGGACGACCTGCCAGTCCAGCAACCCGCCACACCCATCGCGGAAGAACGTGTTACCCGGATGGGAGTCGCCGTGCAGGACGGTGTGCGGGCCTCTGTCGATCAGCGCGGTGACGGCGGGGAAGTTCTCCCAGATGTAGCGGCCGGCCCGCACGGGTATCGTCGTCGAGCCCGCCAGTCGGCGGGCCGAGGTGCGCATAACCATCGGCGTCAGGAGATTGGCCGGGTCGTCCGAGGGCGCCACCAGCCAGCCGAATTGCCCACTGCCGCCGGATTTTTCGGGCAGACGGCCCCAGAACGTCGCGTGCAATCCGGCCAGCACCTCGAGGACTTGAGCCATCTGGTCCGTCGACAGCGGGTTCAGTGTGTCAGGGAACTCGCACGGCGAGGTGGTCATGTCCTCCAGCACGATCACGAAACGCCCCGTCAGATCGTCGAATGCCGAGCCGTAAGACCGTGGAATGCCCGCCCCGAGTTCCGGTGCCAATTCACGGTAGAACCGAGCTTCGGTCTCACCGAGGCCGGCCAGCTCCCCCAGCATCCTGATACCGGCAGTGGCGGCGGGCATCTTGACGAAGACCGATGCCGGGACGTCATCGCCGGTGAGCCCGAGCCGGGCGCGGCTCGAGGTGCCTCCTGCGCCGTCCAAGATCGCCACCGAGTCGATTCGGCGGCCGACGATCGCGGACAACGACGTTGGCGTCAGATCGGCGATCCGACGAGGAAACGACCTGCTGTCGCCCAGCGCGCTGTCGAGGGTGAGTCGTCGCGCACCGCGGCCGAGGTGGGCGCCGAACCGCGCAATTGGAAGCACCGATGGACCATACCGTGACCGTCACACGTGCAATTACACATTCAGTCGAAAGTGTAAACCGCCCGCAGAGGTGGCATGAAAGGCAACGCAATTGGGCCCCGTTGCCTCCAGCTCGGAGACGGCCTTCAGCGCAACTAGTTCAGACCGTGGTGGTGGTTGCCGGGCGGCTCGGTCGGCGCCGGGGGCGCGAGCACCGACGGCGAGAACTTGTTGCCGTCAGTCGGACTGATCTGCTTCTCGGTGGGCGTCGCCGACGGACTGGGCGAAGCGGGTGACGTCGTCGACGTCGTCGAGGTGGACGGCGACGGAGCCGGGCTTTCGTTCTTGCTGCAGGACGCGACGAACGACGCCATGGCAACGAGCGCGGCACCGCCGATGAGGGCAGCGATACGGGCAGATACGGAGGGCGAATTCATGAGAATCCTTCATCGAATGCGGCGAACTCGCCCTCGCCGGGGGGCCTTAGATAGGCCTGAATGCCTGTTCGAACTGCAGATCTTTCCAGGAATTAACAGGTATGGCAATAGTTGGTGTTTTCTCGCAGTCGTTCGGCAGTGACCGGCGCGTTCGCCGAACACGAGGCGCGCGGACCGTGATCGCCCGCCCGCCCCCACTTCTCAGCATCGCTTGATCCGTGAATTTGTTTGCAGACTTGTGACTGCGAGTCGGCCACGAGGTTTGCCAGGTGCGGTACCGTCTTCTCAGCATTTGTTAAGGGGAGTCGCGATGAGTTCGACAAAGCATGCCTCGGCCTATGTGGGTCGCATCGGCGGTCTGGCAGTGGGTTTGGGTGTCGGGGTGGCGATCCTCGCGGGCGCAGGCGCGGCGTGGGCCGAGACGTCCGGCTCCAGCGACTCGGGCTCATCGGCGCACAGCTCGTCCGGCACCGGGTCCGCCGGACCGTCCAAGCCCAAGTCCACTGCCTCGTCGGCGCGCACGTCGAACAAGCTGACGACACGCACCGCGAACAAGACTTCTGAGGCCGCAGCCGCACCCAAGGCAAGCGCGGTCAGCGCCGCAGCGCAGCCCGCGGCACCGAAGGCGGTGACCGGGCTGCCCTCCGCGGTCGGTATCACGACGACCGAAACCGGCGTGGCTGCGACCGGGCGGCGCGAGATCTCCCCCGCCGGCGCCGCGGTATCGACCGCGGCCGTGGTCACGACGCCGCCAACCACCATCCCGTCATCGCCGGTCGGTTGGGTGACCGGCCAATCCAACAACGCCTACCCCGGCATCGGCTGGCCGCAGACCAACAACACCAGCGGCTTCGGGATCTACGGAACCGACCTCGGCATCATGTGGGAGAACGGGCTGACCGGCAACATCCAGCTGGCGTTCGGTGACACCTTCAGTGGGCCGGGAATGACGGGCGACTGGCGCTCCAACGTCCTGCTGCTCAGCCAGGACAAGAATCTGACCAACGGCCTGAGCCTGCTGCCGACTGGTTACGCCTACCAATTCATCCCACGGAACTCGGGCGCGCTGTTCCCGTTCCTGGGCTCCGAGGTGACGGTCATCCCGACCTCGGCGGTCTCGGTCAACAACGAGCAGTACGTCAACTACATGTCGGTCAAGTCGTGGGACACCCCGGGCCGGTGGACCACCAATTACTCGGCCGTGTCCCAGTTCGTGGCCGGCCCGAACGGCGGCAAGTGGGTGCTGGTGCCGTCGACGATCCGTTCGGCGGGCTGGTTCGGCTCAACCACGCCCTACGTTCCGGGCAACCAGAATTTCCAGCAGGCGGCCTACGTTCTGGAACCCGCCGACAAGGTTGCAGCCGGCGACACCCAGTACCTCTACGCGTTCGGCACGCCCTCAGGTCGCGCCGGCTCGGCCTACCTGTCCCGGGTCGCCGTCGACAATGTCAGCGACCTGGCCAAGTACCAATACTGGAACGGCAGCGGCTGGGTCACCGGTGCACCCGTCGCGGCAACGCCGATCATCGGCGATTCCACCCATTCCGCAGGGCTTTTCGGACCAATCATCGATTGGGCGAACGACCCGAACGTGCTCGGCGGCGTGCTCGGCGGCCTGTTCGGCGCCAAGACGGGCGGTAACGTCAGCGAGATGTCGGTCCAGTACAACGACTACCTGGGCAAGTACGTGATGATGTACGCCGACGGCAACAACAACGTCAAACTCCGCTACGCTGACTCGCCGGAAGCCACCTGGTCGGCACCGATCACGGTCGCGACCTCTGCGGCTTATCCAGGCCTGTACGCGCCGATGATCCATCCGTGGTCTGGCACCGGAAAGCTGGTCGACAACAACGGAAATCCGGACGACAGCACGCTCTACTGGAACATGTCGCTGTGGGGTAACTACAACGTCGTGCTGATGAAGACGGACCTGTCCTCGCTGAAGGCGACCCTGGTCTAGGGGTCAAGCGGCGGGACCCTGCAAAGGCTGAATGGCCGACAACACCGAACCACCGGCGGTCCGGCGGTGGCCGCATGTCCTACGGCTTGCGCTGTTCGTCGCGGTCCTGCTGGGCCTGTTTTATCTGATTGCCGTGACCAAGGTGATCGATCCGGCCGGCATACGGTCCGCGGTTTCGGCGACCGGCCCGGTCGCACCCCTGACCTACGTGGTGGTGTCGGCGGGGCTGGCCGCCGTCTTCGTGCCCGGACCCTTGCTGGCCGCGGGCAGCGGGGTGTTGTTCGGGCCGCTGCTCGGCACGTTCGTCACTCTCGGCTCGACCGTGTTGACCGCGATGATCGCCGCCCTGCTCGGCAGGCGAGCCGGCCGGGCCAGCGCCCGAACCCTTCTCGGACCCGACTGGTCGAACCGAATCGATGCCCAGATTCAGCGCCGGGGGCTGTGGGCGGTGGTCGGTCAGCGGTTCGTGCCGGGCGTCTCCGATGCGCTGGCGTCGTATGCGTTCGGCGCTTTCGGGATGCCGTTGTGGCAGATGGCCGCCGGGGCGTTCATCGGATCGGCGCCGCGAGCTTTCGTCTACACCGCGCTGGGTGCGTCCATTTCAGATCTCTCGTCACCCTTGGGCTATACCGCGATCGCGGTGTGGTGCATCACCGCGGTCATCGGGGCGTTCGCCGCCCACCGCGGGTATCGCGGTTGGCGGCGACGCCGCAAGGGTGGGTCCCTCCCCGGGGGTGAGGAGGGACCCACTTCCGGTTAGCGGCCGCTGTGGCCGCGACCGCCGGTCCTGTGCGGGCCCTTCGGGCCGCTGGCCGAATCGGACTTGCCGTTGCCACTCTTCACGGCTGTTGTTGCAGAAGCGCTGTGCTGCAATGGCTTTGACACCGGCTTCGGCTCACTGGGCGCGGCCGCAGAATCGTCGGCCTTGACCGGCGCCTCTTCCTTGGCCGGCGTCTCGGTGGTGGTCTTCGTCTCAACGGTGGCCGAGGCAGCGGGCAGCGCCTTGGTCTTGACCGCGGCGGCCGTCGTGGTGGCCGGCGGCTGGAGCCTGATGGCGATCTGGTGTGCCAGCGTCTGCAGGGTCGCAATGGGCCCGGCGGAATTGAGGATGATGTTGCCTTCGGGTGTTATCGAAATACCGCTCGAGGACAACAAGCCGCCGGCCAACACTGTCAGACCTGGACCGACAAGCGGTCCCAGGTCGGGTCCGTACCCGCCGTTGAGTACCCCGTCCAGAATTGTCGCCGGTCCGGTGAGGATGGCGTTGGCGATGTTCTGCGGGTCGCCCGCGCGGACCGCGTCGATGACGTTCTGCATTGCGGCACCGGTAGCCCCCAGACCACTGATCACCGGACCGAGCAGGCCGACGGCGTAGATGCCATCGACGAGCGGATCGCTGAAAACGGTCGTCACGTTGAGCAGATTCTGGAACGGCTGGGTGATGAACTTCTGCACGGCCGGCAGCAGGTTGATCAGCGGCAGGGCAACAACGAGGGGCACGGTGAGCAGAGCGTTGGTCGCGGCCTCGACATTGCCGGCCGCGATCGACGTCAGCACTGTGTTCGCCAACTCGGGGGTGGTGGAAGTGAGGGCGGTGAACAACTCGTTGCCGCTGGCGCCCAGCGCTGTGCCCAGGGCAGTGAAGCCGGCCACCTGGTTCGCAACAATCTGCTTGAACACCTCACCGGGGTCGGCCGCGTCGACCAGGGCCTGGAGGTTGGCGGTCGCCGTCTCGAAGACCTGCTTGTAGGTGTCGATCGGGCTTACTGCCGCCGCGAGCGCCGTTGCGTCGAAGTGGATCGCCGGCAGGTGGATGTCAGGCACCGGTGGCGCGATCGGTGAGGCGGCGATGACGCCGGCGCCGAGAAGCGCCACGCCGGCCGTGACGGAAGAACGAACAGCACGTTGCATGAAAGGTCCCGAAATGTTGTGGATGAACTGACATCCCGCAAGCTACTGCCGAGTAAGTTCGCCTCGCTATCGCACAAATTGATGAGATCGTCAGCAGCAACGAGTCCTGCCGCGGCTACGGAATCAGTCGCGCCCGTCTGACTTCGCGCTCATCGCGTTCGCGAGCTGAACCCGCGACCGGACGTCCATCTTGCGGAACACCGCACGTAGATGAGTGTTCACGGTGTGGACGGAGACCCCGAGTGCGGACGCTACGGATTGATTGGTGTAGCCCTCGCTCACCAGCTGAGCCACCCGCTGTTCAGCTCTGGTCAGGCTGTCCCGGACATCGGCAGGCGCCTCCGCCCGGCTCAGCTCACGCTCCACAGTGCGAAGGTAGAAATGCGCGCCGTGCGCCGCGAACAAGTCGAACGCCTCCGACAGCGCCGCCACCGCGCTCTGCCGGTCGCCCACGTCGACCATCAAGGCACCGTAGTCAGCCAGCGCCCCGGCCAGCAGAAGCGACCGTGGCGACTCGCGCAACATCTTGACCGCATTGCGCAGGATGGCCGTATCGCGGGTCACCAAACCCTCGACGTGCAGAGCCACCCCTTCGAAGCTGGCGACCCCGGGGTTGCGCTCCGCTGCGAGCTTGGCACGTTCGACCGTCTGGACGGCGAATTCACGGTCGTCGGCGGCGACGGCGATACCGGCCTGCACGCGCAGCAACTCGGGGTTTCGTGGCCACCACGACCGGGACTGCGCCAGTGATTCCATGAGCGGCTTGAGGATTCGCACACTGTCTCCGAATCGTCCTTCCGCACCGGCGATTCGACCCTTGATCAACAGCATCGGAGGCTGGCGCACCGCGTCGTCGGTGAGGCCGGTCTGCTCGGCCGCTTGCAGCCGTTCCCGCGCGAGCGCGAGGTCACCGCGGATGACCGCGACGATGCTGGCGATCAACCAGGCCTCGAATTTGTGCACAAAGCTACCGGTCTCGTCGCAGAGCCCGATCACTGCCAGCGCGCCGGCTTCGGCGTCCTCCAGCCGACCCAGCTTGAAGTCCTGCAAGAGCTGGGCGAACACCAGCGACGGCAGACCGTGGTCGCCGGAGCTCCCCGCTTCCTGACGAGCGCGGGCGAGAAGCTCGTCGGCTTCCGCGAATCGATCCAACTGCTGGAGCGCCAGGATCTCACCGGCCAGATAGGCGGCACCACCGAGCGCGCGCAGCGCTTGATAATGGCCGCGGGCCGAGGCGTGCCTGCCCTCCGCGGTTCCGGCCTCGGCCATGGCCTGAAGAGCCAGGAGTTGTGTGCGCTCATCACCGAGCGACCGTCCCCGCGCGAGCGCAGCCTCGGCGGCCTCGATGGCGTCCTGCGCGGTTCCGGTTCGGGTCAGCACCAGGGCCTCGACGGCAGCAAGGCGAGCCTCCAGTCGGGGCGACAGCGCGGAGAGCGCCCTCGCGGCGACCAGGCGCCGATCGATCTCACCGAGCTGACCGCTCAGCCAAAGTGCTTGAGCAGCAAGCGATTGCAGGTGAGCACGGGCATCGCTGTCGGACGTCTGAGCCAGCAGGGCGTCGATGACTGCGGCGGCATCATTACCCCGCTGAGCGCGAATCAGGATCTCGGCGCACTGCTCGCCGATCTCCGATCGCCGGCTGTCGCTGGGATCCAGCAGCTCGAACGCCTCGACGATCAGTGGAGCGGCGGTCGCGGGCATGGTGGTCGACGTCTGCGCCGCTGCGCCGCGGAGGATCTCCACCACCTCGGAATCGCCGAACCGGGCTCCGGCGCTGGCATGGGGTGCGGCGGCCACCACACCCTGGCCGGAAGCAACCAGATACTTCGCGCACCGCAGGTGCAGCTCCCGGCGGCTGCCTGCGAGCACATTCTGGTAGATGGCTTCGCGAATCAGGTCGTGCGCGAAGATGACGTCGTCACGATCCTCGGCCAGCAGGCCGCGCCCATGGGCCTCGCGTCGCCACGCCGCAATCACCGAAACCGACGGCTCGCCGAGCAACTCGGCGGCGTCGGACAGATCGAGCGGCCTGCCCCACACGGCGGCAAGTTCGATCAGCTCGCAGGCACCTGCGCTCAGCTCCCGCAACTGAGCATCGATCGCGGCTGCGAACGACGCGGGAATGTCGTCGACGCCGTCTCCGGCGGCCACCCCGCTCAGCAGCCGAACCGCCAGGAACGGATTGCCACCGACTGCGTGCAGGCGCCGGTACGTCAAACCTTCGGCCGGGCCGCCCAGGTAGTCGTGCGCCAACGCGTCGAGGTCGGTATCGCTCAGCGGGCGCAACACCAGAAGGTGCCGCTCCACATCGCCGGTGACGTCGGCCGGGGCGGGCGAAACACCGCGGCTGGCGATCAGCCACACGACCGGCGATTCGGACAGCCGCCCCGGCAGGATGTCGAGGGCGAAGCGCGTCACCTGGTCCGCCCACTGGGCGTCGTCGATCACGATCAGCACGGGAGTGCGCGTGGCGAGTTCGCCGAGTACCGAAGCGATTCGGTCGACCAACCACAGCGGCTGATGGTGCAGCGGTGCGAGTCCGGCGAATATGTCCGCGTCCAGCAGCGGGTCGGGTCCCGAACGCAGCGCCACCAGCAGCGGTGCCCCGGCAGCGATCTGATGGAGCTCTTCAGCCTTGCCGGATCCGACGGCGAAGCCGTCCTCCTTGGCCTGCGTGGCGATGGCGTGGGTGAGGGCGGTCTTGCCGATGCCCGGCTCGCCGCACAGGTAGACCACGGCTCCCCGGCCGGTGTCGCCGGCTCTGCGCAGCGCGCTCGCGACGGCGGCCAATTCGCCATCGCGGCCTCGCAGGACGGTGCCCATTGCGTTAATAACCGCTGACGAGCCACATCCCTTCCCGCGTCACGGGATACTGACTCCCATGGCTGATCGCAACGTGTTGGGCGGTTCCCTCCTGCCGTGCGGAACTGAGCCCATGACCGGCTTTTACCGGGATGGCTGCTGTTCGACGGGCCCGGAGGACGCCGGCAGGCACACCATCTGCGCGGTCGTGACCGCTGAATTTCTGGAACATCAGCGCTCGATCGGCAACGACCTGTCCACCCCCATGCCGCAGTACCGGTTCCCCGGCCTGACGCCCGGCGACCGCTGGTGCGTGACGGCGCTCAACTGGCTGCGAGCGCACACCGACGGCCATGCCGCGCCGGTCGTCCTCGCCTGCACCCACGAGCGGACTCTGGACGTGATCCCGCTGGAGACGTTGCAGGAATACGCCGTCGATGTTCCCGACGATCTGGGCAGCCTGGATCAGAAGTAACCGTTGGCCGGTGGCCACACCCCGTTGACCGCGTAGTTGCCCGCCGCGTGCGCCTTGTATGCCAGTGGGTTGTGGGTGGAAACGGTGCGAACGTTGCGCCAGTGCCGGTCGAGGTTGAGTGCGCGAGCGGTGGCCGACGCCCCGCCGGTGTCGAAGAGCCGCTCCGCCCCCGCGAGTGTCAGCCGTTCCGCAATCAGCTGTGCCTCGGCGACGACGATCGCCACCCGGGCCAGTTCGTCTGCATCGTCGACGCGGCCGGAGTCCACCACCGCGTCGAGCGCGTCGGCGGCGCCGAGCACCAGCGCCGCGGCCGCAGACGCGTTCGCGGCGATCTCACCGACCGCGTGCAGGGTGAACGGATCTCCGGCGGCGGTGTCGGCCAGTGAGTGCGCGGCCGGACGAGCCTTGTTCTGGACGTACCAGATTGCGTCGTCACGGGCAGCCGCCGCGATACCGGCAGCGACCGCAGCAAGATACAGCTGCAGGAACGCGGTGCTGTGACCCAGGTGTTGACCGTCGGACACGGTGATCACCTCGTGCGGGCGGACCTCCACGTTGGTGAACCGGGTCCCACCGCTGGCGGTGGTGCGCTGGCCGAAACCCTCCCAGTCGTCGAAGAGTTCGACCCCGTCACGTCCGGCGGGCACGATCGCCTGCACATCGCGCCCCGCGGGATCGCTGGCCGAGACCGCGATCAGATCGGCGAAAAATGTTCCGGTGGAATAGAACTTGTAACCGTTGAGCCGCAGCACACCCGCGCCGTCGGCGAGCAGTGTGGTGTCAGCGCCCGACGGCGTCTTGCCTTTGGCATCGGTGATCGCGTTGCCGACGATCACACCCGCGTTGACGCGCGGGAACCATTCCTCGCGTTCGGCCTCGGTGGCACGGTTGCTCAGGAGTCGTTCGGCAAAGCCGAAGTGTGGCCGAAGCGCTTGCGCGACATTGGAACTGCCCCGAGCGATCCGGATGACGGCGGTCAGGACGTCCCGTACCGACCCGCCGGGTCCACCGTACCGGTTCGGTACCCGCAGCGTCAGCGCACCGGTGCAGCGGATCGCCTCGACGGCGTCGTACTGAAGTACTCGGTCGCGCTCGGCGGCGGCATCAGTTCGGCGCAGGCCTTCGACGACCTCGACGAGCCGTGCGAGCCGCTCGGCCGGCGTCCCGCCAAGTGGTTCGGTGATGAACCTCGGTCGGGGCGCCACCGGTCGGAGAACTTCGTTCATGCCTACCCCCGGTAATGACTGATGATGTTGTCGGCGAAGCGATCCAGTTGGGACTCGATCGGCTGAAACTGCAGCATGAAGAGTTCGATGCCGGCCGCATGGAACGCATCGATCCGCTCGACCACCTGCTCATAGCTGCCGACCAACCCGGCCAGCGTGCCGCCGTTGGAACCGATGCGCTTACTGCCCGCGAGCACCTGGTACATCGCCGTCTTCGGATCGGTGCCGGTGGAGATCTCGGGCCGCGACTCTGCGTCGATCAATGCTTGCAGGCGCGCTTCCTCGACCTTGGCCTCCGCCTCGGTGGGCCGGGCAATCACGAAGGCGGACAACCCGAACCGCAGTGTTCCGCCATCGCGGAGGCGGCCGCGCAGGTCCTCGATGAGCGCGGCCGTGTCCGCGAACGGTCTGCCGTTGATGAAATACACATCCCCGTGCGAGGCGCCCAGCGCCCGGCCCGGCTCGGACTCGCCCCCGATGTACACCGGCGGGACGTGCTTGGGAACCGGCCGCACCAGAGCCTGCTGTCCGCCGCGATCACCGACCGCGACGTGCTTGCCACTCCAGAGACCGAGAACGGTGTCCAACCATTCGCGGGTGTAGGCGTAGCGGTCGTCGTGGGCGAGCGGGTCGATGCCCAACGCCTCGAGTTCTGGCAGGAACCACCCGGTCACCACGTTGATCGACAACCGGCCGTCGGAGATCTCAGCGATGTTCGCGGCGACCTTGGCGAACACCAGCGGATTGAAGAGCAGCGGCTTGATCGCTCCGATCAGTTCGATCCGGTCGGTGGCTTCGGCCAGACCGGCCAGCGTGGACCAGGTCTCCAGCACGTCGTTTTCGGTGTCGCTGGGATGGATCACGTGCTGGGCCACCAATGTTGCGTCGAATCCCCGACTTTCGGCATGCACAACCAGGTCGCGGGTACGCCGGTAGCCGGCGTCCGGGTGATCGTCGGGGTGCGCGCGAGCGCCGTGGTTGCCGTAGACCGGCGCCCAGACGCCAAATCGTGGTCCGCTCATGAGGTGGTCAGATAGCGCTGCCGCTCCCAGTCACTGACGTGACCGGTGTAGGCCTGCCATTCACTGCGGGCGATCGAGACGAAGTCGAGCACCGAGTCCCTGCCGAGGATCTCCAGGATGGTGTCGTCCTGTGCCGTCAGCGCCAGTGCGGTGCCCAATGAATCCGGGAGGGGCGATCCCTTGCCGTACAGGTTGCCGGCGCCGGCGGCTGCCGGTCGACGGCCGGCTTCCAGTCCGGCCACCACTGCCGCCAACGCCGATGCGATCAGCCAGTAGGGATTGGCATCCGAAGCGCCCGAACGCAATTCGACTCGGCTCGCACTCGGAGGATCTTCCACAAGGGAACGGATCGCCGCGCTGCGGTTGTCCCGGCTCCAGTTGACGGTGTCCGGAGCGAAGGAATCCGGCGTGTAACGCCGGTAGGCGTTGACCGAGTGCGCCCCGAACAAGGTGATCGACGGAAGGTGCTCCAGCAGACCGGCGATCGCGAGCAGCGTCAGCTCACCCTCGTTGCCGTCGACCGGCGCGAAGGCAGGCTCACCGTCACGCCACAGTGAGATGTGCAGGTGCGCCGAGCTTCCCGAGTGCTCCGAGAACGGCTTGGGCATGAAGCTGGCTATCTTGCCGTGCTTGCGAGCCACCTCCTTCGCCGCGTACTTCAGCCGCGCGCCGTCGTCGGCGGCGGCCAGCGCGTCGGTGTAAACCAGGTTGGTCTCGACCTGTCCGGGCCCGTACTCGGTCTGGACACCCTCCAGCCGGGTGAACGCGCCGAGAGTGTCGTGCAGGTCCGAGATCAGCGGGTCCAGGCCGTTCGCGTTCTCCAGCGAGTAGGCGTGAATGTCGTTCTGAATCGGTGAGCCGTCAGGATTGAGCAGATAGAACTCGAACTCGACCCCCACCTTCGCTGTGAAGCCCAACGACCCCAGCCGCGCGATCACCCGGCGCAGCACTCCGCGTGGATCGAGCAGCGATGGTGTGCCGTCCGGGCGGACGATGTCGGAGATCACGTGGCCCACACCGGCGCGCCACGGCAGCGGCTTGTAGGTCGAGAAATCAGGGATGGCGTGGACATCGGGATAGCCGCCGTCCCAGTTGGTCAACCGCAGACCGTCGATCACCGTCCCGTCGGTATTCCACCCCAGGGCGGCCTCGCAGAATGCAAACCCGTGCTTGGCGCGGTCAATGAATTGCGTCGCGGGAATCCGCTTTCCGGCAGCGTGACCGAAGGGGTCGCTCCAGGCGACCTCGATTTCGGTCAGCGAGCCATCGTGCAGGGCGCGCAACAGCTCGGACTCGGCGTCCTGCGTCACGTTCTGGCCTCCTGAGATTCGGTGGCACCACCATCCCCGCGTGCTTGGCGAAGGAACAGGGTTAGCGTCGGCGTGAGTGCAACTGCCGAGACTTTGAGTGGCGGGGACGCCTACGCCGGGTGGAACGGCGTTACCGACCTCACACCGACGCCTCAGCGTCTGGTAAAACTGTCTAAGTAAATTGCCGGACGTCGAGCCAAGGGGGCTTGGTGAGCGCCCCTACCGAAGAGCGCGTGGCCCACGCCGAGCCGCCGCAGCGCGCGGCTTTGGCCAAGTGGATCCGCCGCTTGGCGGTGCCGATCATCCTGGGATGGGTCGGCCTCATCGTCGTGCTGAACGTGACGGTTCCGCAGCTCGAAGAAGTCGGCAAGATGCGGGCCGTATCGATGTCGCCGAAGGACGCGCCGTCGGTCATCGCCATGATGCGCTCGGGCAAGGTCTTCGAAGAGTCGGACTCCGACAGCTCGGCGATGATCGTCCTGGAGGGCGACCAGCCGCTGGGTGACGACGCCCACCGCTTCTACAACGAGATGATCGCCAAGCTGCGGGCCGACACCACCCATGTGCAGCACATCCAGGACTTCTGGGGGGATCCGCTCACCGAAGCCGGCGCCCTGAGCGCCGACTCGAAAGCCGTCTACGTACAGGTCGCCCTCGCCGGGAACATGGGCGAGACGCTGGGCAACGATTCGGTCGAAGCGGTCCAGAAGATCGTCAAGGGATTGTCTCCCCCGCCCGGGGTCAAGGTCTTCGTGACCGGCGGCCCCGCGCTGCAGGCGGACCAGCAGCTAGCCGGCGACAAGAGCATCCGGATCATCGAGCTCACCACCATCGCCGTGATCCTCATGATGCTGCTGTTCTTCTACCGGTCGATCGTCACCGTCGGGCTGGTCCTGGTGATGTTGATCCTGGGCCTGACGGTAACCCGTGGCGCGGTGGCGTTCCTCGGCTATCACAATCTGATAGGCCTGTCGCCGTTCGCGACCCAGCTGTTGGTGACATTGGCGATAGCGGCGACAACCGATTATGCGATCTTCCTGATCGGGCGGTATCAAGAGGCCAGATCGCTCGGCGAGAGTCGTGAGGACGCCTACTACACGATGTATCACGGCACCGCTCACGTGGTGCTGGGCTCGGGCATGACGATCGCCGGAGCCACGTTCTGCCTGTCGTTCACCCGGCTGCCGTACTTCAAGTCGCTCGGGGTGCCGCTGGCCGTCGGCATGGTGGTCGCCGTGGTGTCGGCGCTGACACTGGGTGCGGCGATCGTCACGGTGGCCAGCCGCTTCGGGCTGCTGGAGCCCAAGCGGGCCATGCGGATTCGGTTCTGGCGGCGCCTCGGAGCGGCCGTGGTGCGCTGGCCCGTCGCCATCTTGTTCTCGACGATCATGATCGCCCTGATCGGGCTGATCACCTTGCCGGGCTACCAGCCGAATTACAACGACCGCAAGTATCTGCCTGCCGACCTGCCTGCCAATGAAGGATTCACCGCCGCGGAACGGCACTTCCCCATCGCGCGGATGAACCCCGAGATGCTGTTGCTCGAGACCGACCAGGACACCCGCAACTCGGCCGACTTCCTGGTGATCGAGAGGATCAGCAAAGCCATCTCCAAAGTCCCCGGTATCGGCCGGGTACAGTCGATCACCCGGCCCGCCGGAAAACCGCTGAAGTACAGCACGATTCCGTCCCAGATCAGCATGGGCGGCACCAACCAGACGATGAACCGGTCGTATCTGCAGGATCGGATGGCCGACATGCTGGTTCAGGGCGAGCAGATGCAAGACACCATCAACACGATGACGCAGATGATCAACTTGATGGAAAATATGAGCGGCCTCATGCACGACATGGTGGGCAAGATGGACGAGATGACCGTCGACATCGCCGAGCTGCGGGACCACATCTCCGATTTCGACGACTTCTTCCGCCCGATTCGCAGTTACCTCTATTGGGAACCGCACTGCTTCGACATTCCACTGTGCTGGTCGACGCGGTCGGTCTTCGACACACTCGACGGGGTCGACACCATGGTCGACGACATCCAGCAGCTGCTGCCGGACATGCATCGCCTTGATGCCCTTATGCCACAGATGGTTTCCCTGATGCGCCCGACCATCGAGTCGATGAAGCGGATGCGCGTCATGATGCTGACCCAGCAGGCCACCCAGGCCAGTCAGCAGGATCAGCAGGCCGCGCTGAGTCAGAACCAGGCGGCGATGGGCACCGCGTTCAACGACTCGCTCAACGACGACACGTTCTACCTGCCGCCGGAGATCTTCGACAACGACGAATTCAAGCGCGGCATAAAGAATTTCATCTCACCCAACGGTCACGCGGTCCGGTTCATCATCTCCCACGAAGACGACCCGTTGTCGGCCGACGGCATCAAACGCATCGATGCCATCAAGAACGCCGTCTTCGAAGCCATCAAGGGCACACCGCTGGAAGGCTCGAAGGTCTACCTGGGCGGCACCGCCTCGACGTTCAAGGACATGCAGGAAGGCAACGAGTACGACTTGTTGATCGCCGGCGTGGCAGCACTGTCGCTGATCTTCATCATCATGTTGCTGATCACGCGCGCCATTGTGGCGGCCGCCGTGATCGTCGGCACGGTCGTGCTCTCCCTCGGGGCGTCGTTCGGCCTGTCGGTGTTGTTATGGCAGCACCTGTTGGGGATCGAGTTGCAATTCATGGTGATGGCGATGGCGGTCATCATCCTGTTGGCGGTCGGCGCCGACTACAACCTGCTGCTGGTCGCCCGGATGAAAGAAGAGATACCGGCGGGCATCAACACCGGGATCATCCGCGCCATGGGCGGCAGCGGGTCCGTGGTGACGGCGGCCGGCCTGGTGTTCGCATTCACCATGATCTCCATGTCGGTCAGCGCCATGGTGGTGGTCGCCCAGATCGGTACCACAATCGGCCTCGGCCTGCTGTTCGACACCTTGGTGGTACGTGCGTTCATGACGCCGGCGATCGCCGCGCTGATGGGACCGTGGTTCTGGTGGCCGCAGATCGTGCGGCCCAAGCCGCTGTCCACCCGGCCGCATGGCCAATTGCTGCGGTAGCCAGCTCGCCCGCTTCACATCGCACCCAACTCGACCGCATGGTCGATGGTGCGCACAGTGGGCCGGAAGCCCAACCGCCGCGCCAGAGAGCCATCCATGTGCAGATGCCACGGATTCGCCAATGCCTCCGAGGACGGTTGCATGTCACCGCCGGCCTTCTGGACGAGTTCGTAGACCGACGTCGGCGCATCGTCGGTGATGTTGACGACCTGACCGTCCAGTGCGCCGTTCAGCGCGAGGCGCATCGCCGTCGCAATGTCGCGATGATGGATCAGGCTCATCCGCTGAGCGGGGTGGAAGCCGGCGTCCACCGCAAGACCGGACAGCGATTCCAGATGGCCGTCCTGATCGCCATAGATGAACCCGTAGCGCTGAATGCACCACGTCAAACCGCTGTCGCGCAACAGGTTCTCGGCCGCTAGCTTACTTGCCGGATAGGCCGGAACCGGCTCGGTTATGACATCGTCCTCGCGTCCCGGTGTCGCACTGTTGGTTCCGTAGACATGAGCAGTGCTGGCCATCACGAACCGGGCGCCGGGCGCGTGCTGCTGGGCTGCGGCAATGAGATTCCGTGTTCCCTCGAGATTCGTCTTCCAGATCAGATCGGTATCTGCGGTGCGAAAGACAGCGGCGAGGTGGATGATCGCATCGACACCGGCTATTGCCGACCTGAGCGAGTCGCTGTCGAACAAGTCTGCAATCACCTCCGTGACACCGGGGGGCAGCGACCCCGGCCGGCGCACTACGGCGTGGCAGTCGAGGCCGTCCGCGACGAGTCGCGGCAACAGTCGAGCGCCGACCAATCCAGTCGCTCCCGTAATGAGAACTTTCATGTCACTTTCCTTTTCGTAGAAGTGATTCGAGACGTTCGGTGGCGGTGCGCAGCACACGCACGGCGATAGCGATGTCGTCGCCGTCGACTCCGCCGAAAGCCACCGAATGAATCCGTGCCAGGTCGGGCAGGTCCGCCCACAGCGCTTCGCCTTTGGGCGTGATGCGCAGAAGCTTCTGTCGCTGATCGACGGTGTCGGGCATCTGTTCGACGAGTTGTTTGCGCACCAACGCGCCGACGACGGTGCTCAGTGTTGCGCGCTCGACATGGAGGATGCGCTGCAATTCGCGTTGCCTGGTCGGGCCGGCGTTGATCAACTGATGCAGGACATACCACTGGGTCGCTCCCAGGCCGTACGGCCGCAGGGTGTCTTCCATGACCTCCCGCGCGGCGAGGTAACACCGTTTCGTCCACGCTCCGATGGTGTCGTGAAGCGATACATTGTCAGGCACCAGACAATAATGTCTGCTGGCAGACAATCGGTCAATGGGGAACATCTGTGGCTCCCGTGGCCTCTGGGCTCTATGTGACAAACCTTGCGAAACCCGCTCCCGACACCCGCTCGCGCGCGTGGGCCGATGTCCCGGCGATCGCCTATCTTGGACCGTCCGACCAACTTCATCGAGGGGGAATTCACCGTGGACGACGACACCACTTTGTCGGCCGTCGACCTCCTCGAAATCAATCGCGAGATCCAGGGCTCCCCCGCGATCCGGCTGCTGGCCGCGCTCAATCTGGGCGGCTACGCCACCCTGATGGAACGTCATCTCAACGAGGGAGTCGTCAGCGAAACCGAACTCGTGGTGCGGCTCGAACGCGACCTCGACGAGCTCGGCCGGCCCGGCGGCGAACAGTCCGGCCTGAGTCTCATCAAGAGCTGGGCCAGCCAGGGGTGGCTGCACCGGGTCGCCGACCAGCGCACCGGCGTCGAACGCAACCTCTGCTATCTCACCCAGGACGCCCGCCGCGCGCTGGACTTTCTGCGGGGACTGCGCCGCCAGGACACTATCGCCACTGGCGGCTCGATCAACGGTATCGCGGCCCGCCTCAAGCAGATCGCGCTGCGCGTGGGCAACGACCCGGTCCGCATCCGCGCCGGCATCCAGGCCGAGATCGAGGCCCTGCAGGCCGAACTCGACGCGCTGGAGCGCGGCGAGGACCTCGACCGCCCCGCCGACGTCGACATGACCGACATGTACGACGAAGCCCACGCGATCGCCCTGCAGATGGAACGGCTGATCACCGACATCGGCCAGTACGGCACCATGATCGAACGGGCCACCGCCGCTCTCGACGAGCCGATCGACAGCAACGTGGCCTACCGCGACCGGCAACGCCAGATGTACGCCGACTATCAGGCCGCCTGGGACTCCCAGGGCCGCGACTCGCACCGTGCCTTCCTGCGAATGATCAACGACCCCGACCAGCGTGCGGAGTTCGAGACCGACGTCGCCGCCGTCGCGCAGGCATTGCCCGCCCTCGACCCGGCGTTGCGAAAGGTGATGGCCGGGTTCTTCGAGCTCGTCGGCCAGCAGATCGACGAGGTGGAGCGCATCCAGCAGCGGTGCGCCCAGCGGGTGAAGCGGTTCACCGCCTTCGGAACGCTGGAGCAGAGCCGCGGCGTGGCCCGCCAACTCAACGACGCGATCGGCGCCGCGCGCGCACTGCTCAAGAGTTCGCTGACGGACTCGCGTCTCGACATCGAGCTCCCCCTCGCCCGGCATGCCTTCACTTCCGTTGGCGCGCTGAGCTTCCGGATCGGTGAGCTGTCATCGCCCAGGCCGGCTCAGGCTTCTGAGGGCGAGCTCGACCTGACCAGCTTCGCGGCGCTGACCACCCAGGTCGACGCTCCAGCGATGTCGGAGATGATCAACACCGCACTCGACGCCACCGGTCGACTCTCACTGCCCGCGGCTGTGGAGATGCTCGACGCCGCCTACCTCGGTCATGTCATCGTGCTGTGGTCGTGGGCGCTCAAACAACCGGACGCGCCGCACGGCGTCAAGCCGGTCACCGTCCGGTTCCAATCGCTCGACGGACGGGACCGCGAGATGGAGGTACCGCACTTGGTCTTCACCGAACCGATCTCCAGCCTGTTGGGAGCCGGCGCATGACCACCGATTCCGATATCGACTTCAGCTCGCTGCCGCAGGTCGATCAGACCGCCCGCACGCCGCATCAGCGCCGTCCGCGGTTCGACGGTGATGTCAGCGAGCTGCCCGACCGGGCCTGCTGGGCGCTGCAGCAGCTGCTGACCCGCCGCTACATCAGCACCGAGGCCGACGCCGACCTGTACAGCTGGGTGCTGGAATACCGGTCTCAGCTGTCGGTGCGGCTCTCCGAGCTGGATCTGATACTGCGGGTGGTCGACGGCAACGATGTGGCGTTCGTCGAGCAGGCGCGATACGAATCTGCCAGGGGCGTCAAGCTTTTGCGCCGTGAGCCGCTGGGCACCTACGACTCGATCCTGGCGCTGCACCTGGCCCAGATGTCACGCGCCGCCGGTGGGCAGGCCGTGCTGATCAGTCGCGAGGAGGTGCACGGGCTGTTCTCCGGCGTGCGGGGCGGCGTCGACCGTGACACCGTCACCTTCACCGCCCGCATCGACGCGGCGATCGCCCGGCTCACCGCGCTCGAGATCCTGCGCAAGACCCGCGACGACGAAGACAGCTACACCGTCAGCCCGGTGATCAACGCCGTGATGACCGCTTCGGTGATCGCCGAGCTGCACCAGCAGTTCGAACTGCTGCTGTCCGGCGGCGCATCCCCGGACCGCGACGAAGAGGAGACCGCACTCGATGGCTGAACAGTTCCACCTGTCACGGCTGCAGGTCATCAACTGGGGTGTGTTCGACGGCTACCACGACATCCCGTTCAGCGAGGGTGGCGCCCTGATCGCCGGTGCGTCCGGCAGTGGGAAATCCTCACTCCTGGACGCGATTTCGCTCGGCTTCCTGCCGTTCAACCGGCGAAATTTCAACGCCTCCGGCGACAACACCGCTGCTGGGTCGAGCGCGGGCCGGCGTACCGTCGACAAATACGTGCGCGGGGCATGGGGCCAGCGCAGCGACGGTGGCGCCAGCAAGGTCATGTACCTGCGCGGGGACGGCACGGCGTGGTCGGCCATCGCCGTCAGTTACCGCAGCAACACCGGGCGCACGGTCACCGGACTCGTGCTGAAATGGCTGACCGGCGAGTCGCGTTCGGACTCGTCGAGCCGGTTCGTGCTGGCCGACGGCGACCGCGACATCGAGGACGTCTGCAACCGCTGGGCCGCGGGGCGCTTCGACTCCGGGGTGTTCAAGGACGACGAGTGGCGGTTCACCACCAAGGTGGAATCGCAGTACCTGGCCCAGTTGTACGCCACCATCGGCATCCGCGCCTCCGACGCCGCTCAGCAGCTGCTCGGTAAGGCCAAGTCGTTGAAAAGCGTTGGCGGACTGGAGCAATTCGTGCGTGAGTTCATGCTCGACGAGCCGAGCAGCCTGACGCGGCTACCGGAAGCCCTGAAGCAGATCGACCCGCTGGTCGAGGCGCGCGAGCTGCTGGCCGTCGCGCAGAAGAAGCGCAAGATCCTCGGCGACATCGAAAAGATCCAGCAGCGTTACGCGTCGGAGAGCTCAGACCTGGGCATCATCGATTTGGTGGACCAGCCGATGGTCCGCGCCCACACCGACCACGTGCGACTGGCGCAGTGTGGGCCGCAGATCGAATCGCTGGACGGCACCATCGACCAGCTCGGCAACGAGTACGAGGACGTCACCCGGCAACTGAATCTGGCCAAGGCCGAAGGTGATTCGCTCAACGCCCAGATCAGTGGTTCCAGCGCCAGCCTCGGGCCGCTGCAGTCACAGGTGGCCGGCGCCGAGGCGCAGGCCGAGCAGGTGTCGCGGCGGCGCGCCGCGTACGAAGCCATGCTGGCCGCACAGGACATCGACATCCCCGACGACGCCGACGAATTCTGGAACTTGCGAGAGGAACTCGCCACCGAGGTCACCGAACTGCTGGCCAAACTGGACCGCGGTCGTGAGGCCTCCACCGACGCGGAGTACGCGCAGAAGGCGGCCCGCATCGCCCGCGACGACGCGGCCAAGGAACTCAAGCGTGTCGAGCACGTCGGGTCGGCGCTACCCGAGTTCGCGATCACCATGCGTGAACACATCTGTGCCGCAGTCGGTGTCGACCCCAGCGAGCTGCCCTACATCGCCGAGCTGATGGACCTGCGGTCCGACCAGAGCCGCTGGCGGGTGGCTGTGGAAAAGGTGCTGCGGGGAGTGGGCCTGCGGCTGCTGGTGCCCGACGAGCGGTATTCGGCGGTGCTGCGCTTCGTCAACGAAACCAACATGGGTGGACGGCTGCAGCTGCATCATGTCCGCGCCTCGCTAGTCGGTGCGGTGCCGGCCGACGCCGAGCCGAACACCTTGGGCGGCAAGCTGTTCGTCGTCGATCCGAGTCATCCGTGCGCGGCCGAGGCGGCCGAGATCATCGCCGCCGCGGGCGACCACGTCTGCGTCGACACCCCGGATGTGTTCTCCCGGTTCCGGCGCGCGGTCACCGATACGGGCCTCTATAAAGACTCCGAGCGGCTGGCCATCAAGGACGACCGACGCCCGCTCAAACAGTCGGACTACATCTACCAGGGCGACGTGCGGGCCAAGGTCGACGCGCTGACCGTCGAGCTCGCCAACGCCGAAGAGGTGTATCAGCAGGCGCGGCACAAGGCCGACGAGATCGCCGCACAGCGCCAGCAGTGGCGTGATCGAGCCGCGGCGTGCAAGGCGATCTGCGAGCAGTTCCCGCAGTGGAATCAGGTCGATATCGACACCGCCGACGGGCACGCCGACCGGCTACGTGAGCAATTCGAGTTGCTGCTGGCCGACAACCCCGACATCGAGGCGCTGACCGCCCGGGCCGATGAGTGCTGGGAGCAGATCCAGACGCTCATGACGCGGCGCGGGGCCATTCAGACCCGACGCGACGACCTCGACAGCCGGCGTACTCGGCTGCTGGAGCTGCAGGACCGGTTGACACCTGCCTTCGTCTCCGAGCCCCTGACCGAGCTGCTGAACCGCTACGCCACCGCCATCCCGGTGCCGTTGGAAGTGCTCAACCCCGAACCCCACCGCGAGGCGGTGTTCAACACGATTCGGCGCGAGCGTGAGCAACTGCGCGAAAGTCGCAGGCGCTCATACGATGAGCTGGCTCGCATCCTGAACACGTTCGATACGGCGTTCCCCGACGCGATCCCGAACGACAGCGACGTGTTCGACGAGCGGGTGCATGACTACGTGGCGCTGTGCCGGCACATCGACGAGCGCGAACTGCCCGAGGCATACGACCGGATGATGCGCTTGGTCACCGAACAAGCGCCCGACGCGATCCTCACGCTGCACCGGGTGGCCGAGCAGGAGGCGCGGCGAATCAGTGAGCAGATCGACCGGGTGAACACCGGTCTGGGTGCGGTCGAGTTCAACAGCGGCACCAGGCTCACGCTGCGGGCCACCCCGCGCAGCCTGACGGCGGTGGCCGAGCTGACCGAGATCGTGCGGGCGATTTCCCGGCGGATCGCCGAGGTGGGGCTTGGTGACAAGCAGGCGATCCTGGATCAATACGCCGACATTCTGCGGTTGCGTAACCGTTTGGCGTCGCCGGCACCCGAGGACAAAGCGTGGACTCGCGATGCGCTGGATGTCCGCAACCGGTTCACCTTTGACTGCGCCGAGTGGGATGTCGGCACCGAGGAGCTGATCCGGACGCACAGCAATGCCGGCGACAACTCCGGTGGCGAGCAGGAGAAGCTCATGGCGTTCTGTCTTGCCGGTGCGCTGAGCTTCAACCTGGCGAGCCCGGAGAGTTCGGACAACAAGCCGGTTTTCGCGCAGTTGATGCTCGACGAGGCGTTCTCCAAATCGGATCCGCAGTTCGCGCAGCAGGCGTTGCAGGCGTTCCGCAAGTTCGGTTTCCAGCTGGTCATCGTGGCCACGGTGCAGAACGCCACCACGATTCAGCCTTACATCGACAGCGTGATCATGGTGTCCAAGACCGAGGCCACCAGTCGCAACGCACGACCGGTGGCCACCGTGGTGTCCAAGACGATCTCCGACTTCACGACATTGCGTGCCGAGATGCGGAGTTCGGTCGCGCGGGACCGGGTACCGGCCGGGGTGTAGCGCGAAAGGGTCAGGGGCGCAACGCCCCTGACCCTTCGCTCCTACGTGTTGTGGTTACTTCAGGTTCGGCAGGTTCGTGTTGATCGCCGCGACCTGAGCCTTGCCGACGGCTTCGACGAAGTCCTGCGGCACCGGGTTGGTGTCGCCAGGTGCGCTGCTGAAGATCGCCACGACGACCGTGCGGTCCACCGTGAACAACAGCGCCGCCATTGCGGACTTGCCGTCCGGGGAGGTGCCGATGGTGACGTTCGCGTCCGGGGTTACCGCGGGCAGCGCAACCGGCGAGCCGGTCACCTGGCTGGGAACGCTGTTCGCGGCGCCGGTCAGACCCGTCGCGGCCTGCGACGGGTCATCGCTGATGATCACCGAGATGTTGATCGCCTCAGTACCGGACGTATAGGTCTGCGAGACATCCGGCGGCGGCGGAGTCAGCGTCGTCTTCGGCGCGTCACCCGCCCACGGGTGACTGTCCAACGACGGAATGTCGGCGGGCTTCACCAGCAGCGACGCATAGTTCGGAGTACCTGCAGGCGTAGTCGCCTCACCGGTAGCGGTGGCCGCAGCCGCACTCGTCGTGGTCGTCGACGTTGAGGTGCTCGTCGTCGTCGACGACTTCTCCTCATCCTTACCGCAGCCGGCGACGACAAGCCCGAGGACGACGGCGGCTGCCGTGACTCCGACCACTACTCGCGTGCGTACAGGATCCATGACAGCGAACTCCCCTCCGGCCACACCCCGACGGAGGGCCAGAGGGCAGCCTAACCGAGCCAGTCCAACAGCCTGCGGTTATTTGACTGATTCGTTACCAAACATCAAGTGTCGAGTTCGACGGCGCCGCGCGGCTGTCTATCCGCGGCGGGATTCGATCACCGAAATTTTTAGTTGGGCAGGCACCTCGGGCAGATGAGCGGCGCAGGGCGGTCGTCGACGGCAACGGACAGCCCCCCGGGCCATTTCGCCGCACTTAGAGTTGCGCGGGCGGCATCGACGCCGAAGTCTTCCGCCTCCATCGTTAGGAGAGAGTCACCCATGACGGTGAAGCTGCATTGGTTTCTGCCGACCTACGGCGACAGCCGCGACATCGTGGGCGGCGGCCACGGCACGCCCGCCGGTGCCGCCGGGGGCGATCGAGCGGCCTCCATCGACTATCTGGCCTCGATCGTGCGCTCCGCCGAGCAATTCGGCTTCACCGGTGCGCTGATCCCGACCGGTGCGTGGTGCGAAGACGCGTTCATCACCGCCGCCCTGCTCGCCCGGGAGACGACCTCGCTGGCCTTCCTGGTGGCCTTCCGTCCGGGGCTGGTGAGCCCGACGCTGTCCGCTCAGATGGCGGCGACGTTTTCCCGGCACGCGCCGGGTCGCATCCTGCTCAATGTCGTGGTCGGCGGTGAGGCGCACGAACAGCGCGCCTTCGGGGATCATCTGGATAAGGATGCGCGCTATCAGCGCTGCGACGAGTTCCTCGAGGTGGTGCGGCGGCTATGGGCCGGTGAGACCGTCACTTACAAGGGCGAGTACATCGACGTCGAGGAAGCCAAGCTGGCGCTGCCGCCAAGCCCCTTGCCGCCGTTGTACTTCGGCGGAAGCTCACAGGCCGCGGGCCCGGTGGCGGCGCGTCATTCCGATGTGTACCTCACCTGGGGCGAACCGCCGGCCGCAGTGCAGCAGAAGGTGGAGTGGATTCGCGCGGAAGCCGAGAAGCAAGGTCGCACAGTGCGCTTCGGGATCCGGCTACACACGATCTCCCGCGACAACTCAGCCACGGCGTGGGAGCAGGCCGACCGGCTCGTCGCGGCGCTTGATGAAGAGACAGTCCGCAAAGCCCAGGAAGGCTTGGCGCGCAGCCAGTCCGAAGGACAGCGAAGGATGCTCGCGCTGCATGAGGCCAACCGCACCAACGGCACCTGGAGTGATTCCCGCAGCCTCGAGATCGCGCCGAACCTGTGGTCGGGGGTCGGTCTGGTGCGCGGTGGCGCCGGGACCGCGTTGGTCGGCAGCCACAGCGAGGTGGCCGACCGGATCGCGGAGTACGCCGAGATCGGGATCGACGAGTTCATCTTCTCTGGCTATCCGCATCTGGAAGAACTGTTCTGGTTCGGTGAAGGCGTGGTGCCGATCCTGCGCGAGCGCGGGCTCTTCAATGCCGGTGCTTCGGAGACGCCCGGCGTTTCCATTCCCTTCGTGGGAGCGTCACGTTAACCGGTGCGGGGCGTATTCGCGCAAACCGTTTCGAAAGTGACTCATCCGGCAATTCCCTTGTAGCAACACATGACAGTCGCCTACGGATCGGATGAATCATGATCGTTCTCGGCATCATCCTGCTTTTGATCGGCTACTTCACCGGCCTGTCGATCCTGTACACCATCGGCGGCATCCTCGTCGTCGTCGGCCTGGTGCTGTGGATTCTCGGGGCAGTCGGGCGCCCTGTCGGCGGCCGAAAAGTATGGTTCTAGCGCGCTGGCCCACGCGCTTTGAGTAGGGCGGGCGGGGCTCGAACCCGCGACCAATGGATTATGAGTCCACGGCTCTAACCGACTGAGCTACCGCCCCAGTGCGGCAACTATGGTCGCATGCCGATCGGCTTCGGAGTTACTGAGCCCGGGTCAACCCAGCGCACCGCGGTCGCGTTCGATGATCCGCTCCACATCTGCGGCCAATGACGAGAGCTGCGCACGTTGGTCGTCGGTGTAATCGTGGGCGGTGTCGTCGAGCACACAGACCGTCCCCACAACATGGCCGGACCCGTCGTGCACTGGCACCCCGAGGTAGTTGTGCAGGCCGAACTCGACCTCGTCCTCATTGCCGGCGAACGTCGCGTCCTGGCGAGAGTCACGAACAAAGAGTGCATCGTCACCATCGACCACGCGCTCGCAGTACAACGGGACTCTGGCCCCATCTGCCAGCGCTTTCTTTCCCGACGCCCCAACCGTGTAGTGCTGGGTGGCCTCCCCTGCGGTGGCGGCGACCACCATGGAATCGGCCTCGGAGCGCATCACCAGAACCGATTTGACCCCCAGTTGAGCCGCTATCTTCTCGAGCTGATCCGCCAAGGGGGCAAGCCCCTTCGTCGTATCGGTCTTGTGCGGTTCGGCAGCAGACATCTCACCATTCTCTCGGCGCCCGCTGCTGGCGGCAACCATTTCACTCACTGCGAGCGCGGTGCAGGATGGTCACTGTGCCCGCCATATCCAGCGCTTTCGCCTCCGACAACGCCGCTCCCGCACACCCCACCGCTCTCGAGGCGATCCTGGCGGCCAACGACGGAACCACCACCTCCTATGGCCACGACCCCATCACCCAACGTGCCGCCGATCGCCTCAGAAACACCTTCGACTGCCCCAGCGCCCAGGTCCTGTTCGCCTTCACCGGAACCGGCGCCAACATCATCGCGCTGGCCTCGGCGGTGCGTCCGTTCCACGAGATCCTCTGCAGCGACATCGCCCATTCGCTGCTCGACGAAGCCGGCGGCCCCACTCTGGTTTCGGGCGCCAGCCTGCTCGCACTCCCCAGCGACGACGGCCTCATCGACCCGGCGCTCCTGGACCGCCGCATCACCCGCCGCAGCGACGTGCACCACTCGCAGCCGCGCATCGTCACCATCACCCAGTCCACGGAGAACGGACGGCTCTGGCAATCCGATGCGATCGCCGAATTCATCGACCACGCCCACGACCTCGATCTGCTGGTCCACGTCGACGGCTCACGGATCGCCAATGCGGTTGCCGCCCTCGATGTTCCACCCGCGCTCGCTGTGGGCGACGCCGACATCGTCACAATCGGCGGCACCAAGAACGGGATGCTGTTCGGCGACGCGATCCTCGTGCGTCGCCCGGATCAGTTCACCGGTATCGAATTCGTCCAGAAGCAAATCGGCCACTTGGCCAGCAAACACCGTTATGTCTCAGCGCAATTCGATGCCATGCTCACGGACGGCCTGTGGCTCGAAACCGCCACCCACGCCAACGCCATGGCCGCTCGGCTCAGCGCTGGAATCACGAATCTCGGCCTGCACTTGAGCTCCCCCACCGAGGCCAACGAGGTGTTCGTCGACCTTCCCGCCGAGGCGCTTGCCGCCGTTCGTGAACATTTCGCCGTCCACGCACCCAACCCGCACAGGCCACCGGTCCGGTTCGTCTGCTCGTGGGCGACCACCGACGACGACGTCGACGCAGCACTGGAAACGCTGGCTCAGGCGAAGACGGTCTGACCGTCCGCGTCGATGAGGTAGCGCTCGGTTCCCTCCTCGACGCGGGCCGCGTCGGCCTTCAACGACACCGCAATCTTGTTGCTGGCATTGCGCATCACATCCAGCGTCAGCTCGCGGGCCTGCTCATGCGAGAAATGTTCCCGCACACCAGAAGCCACCGCCGGACTGATCCGCGCCGGCGACCAGATCAGTGCGTCGGCATAGCGCAGCGCCGCCTTGTGCGTCTCGGTCAGCAGCTCCGAAGACTCGTAGTGCTCGATGTCGTCGTACATCGATTCGCTGCCACCGGCATCCAGGGCATTGCCCTCGCGCAGTGATTTGCACAGTCGGCAGTTGTGCGCGACCGCCCCGCGTAGTCGCACCACCTCGGTGGTGACCGGGTCCAGCGACCGCAGCCGGGCCACCCCCGGCAACAGCTGGTTGAACAACACATCGGCGGCGTCGATGCCCGGATCCCACACCGGGGCCGCCGGCACCCACGCCACCGGCAGGCCGAGTACCTCGAGCCCGTTGCGCACCCGCGGCAGGAAGTCGGCGAAGAACATTTGAATGACGGCTCCGAAACTCGCCGCACCGAGCGCCGTGGTCAACGACTCGCGCTGGCGATCGGAGATCGTCGACACGTCGACGGTGAACTGCTCGGCGAATTCGGCCACCACCTTCTCGGCGTCCGATACCGGCGCGCTCACCGGCGTCTGCGCGGGCAGCGGCGTCAGCGACAGCGTTTCGCCGCAGGTCGCACGGATCAGCCCCACCAACCGCTGCTGGTCGGCGGGGGACTGCACCACCAGCTGGGCCAGGACGGCGTCGAGATCGTCACTCATTCAAGGATTATTGCGCTTGGCTGACCGAGGACATGTGAAAGTCCGGGATTCGCAGCGTCGGCATCACCGCGCGGGTGGCCCAGTCGCCCCACTCACGCGGCAGCGTCTGCTCGGGCACGCCGGCCTCGGTGGCCCGACGCAGCAGATCCAGCGGGCTCTCGTTGAAGCGGAAATTGTTGACCGCCGCGGTGACCTCGCCGTCTTCGACCAGGTAGACGCCGTCGCGAGTCAGCCCGGTCAGCAGCAGGGTCGTTGGGTCGACGGTGCGGATGTACCACAGCGTGGTCAACAACAAGCCGCGCTCGGTGGCGGCCACCATGTCGGCGAGTTCCGTGGTGCCACCGGTCATCAGCAGGTTGTCCGCCGGTACGGCCGGTGCCGTCCCGAACTCGGTGGCGGCGGCACGCGGGTAGGCCAGAGCGTTGATCGAACCGTCGCGGATCCAGTCGACACGCCCGATGTCGAGTCCGTTGTCGAACACCGAGATCGTCTCCGAGCTGGTGGTGGCCGCGACGAACGGGGTGCACTCCAGGCCGGGTGCGAACGGGTCGGAATACATCGTCAGCGGCAGGTCGGTGAGCTTTTCCCCGACCCGGGTGCCGCCACCGGGTGCCGACAACGCCGTCCGGCCCTCTTGCGCGCCGCGGCCGTCCATCGACCAACCGAGGTAGATCATCATGTCGGCCACGGTCGACGGCGGCATCAACGTTTCGTAGCGGCCGGCCGGCAGCTCGACGGTCCGGTCCGCCCAGCCGAGCCGCATCGCCAGATCGTCGAGCAACGTGTCGGTCGGCACGTCGATGAACCACGGCGTGCTGACCCCCGCCCAGGCACTCGCGCCGTCACGTTTCGCGTTGATCTCCACCGATCCGGCCGGCTGGACGAAACGCCGCCGGATCCCGGTCGAGGTCGCCAGGAACGTCGTCTCCACGGCGTGGTGGGCGTAGCCATACAACCGGTCGGCACGGCCGAAACCACGGGACAACGACTCGGCGACGTCGGCGAACACCGCGGCGCCGGTCTCTGCCACCGGTTCGTTCCAGTCGTCCGGGGTGCCACTGCCGGTCAGCAGCGGCGCGCTGTCACGGGCTTCGGGAGCCGCGTGCGCGGCATGTTCGGCGGCTGCCACCAGCACCGCGATCGCGGCCGGGTTCACGTCACTGCTGCGGACCGCACCGATGTGCGACGTATTCCCGTTGCGCACAATGGAAATCACGGTGATCATGCGGGTGGTCGAAACACCGTTGGTGGTCATCGAGTTGCCGGCCCAGCGCAGCGCCGCAGCTTCGCGGTCAGTGACGATGACGATGGTCTCGTCGATGCCGGCGGCCTGCAGCGCCAGTTCGACGACCTGCTGTGCGGGGATCATGAGTGGCTCGCTTCTTCGCGCGTGTTGAGCACATTCACGCCACGGAACAACGCCGACGGGCAGCCATGGCTGACCGCGGCCACCTGACCCGGTTGGGCCTTACCGCAGTTGAACGCCCCGCCCAGCCGCCACGTCGACGGTCCGCCAACGGCTTCCATCGAATTCCAGAAATCAGTGGTGGTGGCCTGGTAGGCGACGTCGCGCAACTGGCCGTCCAGCCTGCCGTCGCGGATCCGATAGAAGCGCTGCCCGGTGAACTGAAAGTTGTAGCGCTGCATGTCAATCGACCAGGATTTGTCGCCGACGATGTAGATGCCGTCAGACACGCGGGAGATCAGGTCCTCGGTGCTCAAATCGTCGGTACCCGGTTGCAGGGAGACGTTGGCCATCCGCTGGATCGGGACGTGGTGCGGCGAGTCGGCGTAACTGCAGCCGTTGGAGCGGGCCAGGCCCAGCCGTGGGGCGAACACCCGGTCGAGCTGGTAACCGACGAAGATGCCGTCGCGGATCAGGTCCCAGCTTTGGGCGGCCACCCCGTCGTCGTCGTATCCCGTTGTTGCCAAGCCGTATTCGACGGTGCGGTCGGCGGTCACGTTCATCACCGAGGATCCGTACCGCATGGTGTTCAGCTTGTCCGGGGTGGCGAACGAGGTGCCCGCATAGGCCGCCTCGTAACCGATCGAGCGGTCGTATTCGGTGGCGTGCCCGATGGATTCGTGAATGGTCAGCCACAGGTTCGTCGGGTCGATGACCAGATCGGTCGGTCCGGAAGCCACCGTCGGAGCCTTGGTCTTTTCGGCCAGCAAGCCCGGCAACTCGGCCAGCTCGGCACTCCAGTTCCAGACGTCGTCGCCGACCACCGCTTCCCAGCCGTGGGCGGTCGGCGGTGCCAGGGTGCGCATCGACTCGAAGCTGCCTGCGGCGGCGTCGACGGCCACCGCCTCCAGCTGCGGCTGCAGTCGCACCCGCTGCTGGGTGATGGAGGAGCCGAAGGTGTCGGCGTAGAACATCTGCTCCTTGACGGTGATGACCATCGCCGAGACGTGGTCGACACCGTCGGACGCCAGCAGCCGGCCGGAGTACTCCCCCAGCAGCGCGATCTTGTCGGCGGTCGGCACAGTGAACGGGTCGATGGCGTACGGCGACACCCAGCTCACATCGCGGTAGACAGGTTCGGCCGCCAGCTCGATGCGCTCAGCGTTCAGCGGGGCCAAGGTAGTGGCCACCTCGACCGCGCGGCGGGCGGTGTCGGCGGCCACCTCGGGCGCCAGCTCGGCGTGCGAGGCGAAGCCCCAGGTGCCGTCGACGATCACCCGCACCGCCAACCCGATCTCGCGGTCGGTGACCGCGCTCTGCAGCTCGCCGTCGCGCAGCTGCACCACCTCGTTGGTGATGGCGTGGATACGCAGGTCTGCGTAGCTCGCTCCGGCGGCGCGGGCGGCCGACAGTGCCGCATCGGCGAGCGCATGGCGCGGCACGGCAAGGAAGTCGGCGTCAACATCACGGGGACTCACGTGCTACACGGTAACGGGCGGTCCAGCGACCCGCTTTAATGGCCAAGGTGACGACCCGGCGTACCCGCTCCGCTCTGTTGGGGTACGCGCTGCTCGCACCGAGTCTGTTCGGGGTGGTCTGCTTCCTGCTGCTACCGATGCTGGTGGTGGTGTGGCTGAGTCTGCACCGCTGGGATCTGCTGGGGCCCATCCGCTATGTGGGGCTGGATAATTGGCGCTCGGTGCTGACCGACGCCGGTTTCGGCAACTCGCTGCTGGTGACGCTGGCTTTCATTGCGATCGTCGTCCCGGTGCAGATCGTGTTGGGTTTGATCGCGGCCGCTCTGCTTTCCCATGAACTGCCGGGTAGCGGCGTGTTCCGCACTCTGTATGTGTTGCCCTGGGTGTGCTCGCCGCTGGCAGTGGCGGTGTTGTGGCATTGGATCCTGGCCCCGACCGACGGCGCGGTCAGCACGCTTGTGGGGCGTCGCATCGAGTGGCTGACCGATCCGGGGCTGGCGCTACCGGTCGTCTCCGCCGTGACGGTGTGGATGAATGTCGGCTACGTGACGCTGTTCTTCCTGGCCGGCATCCTGGCGATCCCGCCGCAGATCCACGCCGCGGCCCGGCTCGACGGCGCGACGAGTCGGCAGCGGTTCTGGCACATCACGCTGCCGATGCTGCGCCCGACGCTGTTTTTCGTCTCGGTCACCGGCATCGTCAGCGCGGCGCAGGTGTTCGACACCGTGTACGCCCTGACCGGCGGCGGCCCCGCGGGGCACACCGATCTTGTCGCGCACCGCATCTATGCCGAGGCGTTCGGCGCCGCGGCGATCGGACGCGCCGCGGTGATGGCGCTCGTGCTGTTCGCCGTCCTGGTCGGCGCGACGATCGTCCAGCATCTCTACTTTCGCCGGAGGATCAGCTATGACCTCACGTAACGCGCTGATTTATCTCGGGCTGCTGGTTGGTGCGCTGGTGACGCTGGCCCCGTTCGGGCTCAGTCTGCTGACGTCGTTCACCTCCGCGCAGCAGTTCGCCACCGGCACCCCGCTGTCGCTGCCCAACCCGCCGACACTGGCCAACTACACCGCACTCGGCGACACCGGATTCGGCCGCGCGTTGGTGGTCACCACGTTGATGACGGCGATGATCACGCTGGCACAGCTGACGTTCTCGGTGCTGGCCGGATATGCGTTCGCCCGTCTGGAGTTCACCGGCCGCGATGCGTTGTTCTGGATATACGTCGCGACGTTGATGGTGCCGGGCACCGTCACCGTGGTGCCGCTGTATCTGATGATGGCCGAGCTTGGCCTGCGGAACACCTTCTGGGCGTTGGTGTTACCGTTCCTGTTCGGCTCCCCGTACGCGATCTTCCTCCTGCGCGAATACTTCCGCGGAATCCCAGCCGATCTGGTCAACGCCGCCCGCCTGGACGGGGCCAACACGCTCGATGTGATCGTTCACGTCGTGCTGCCGGCCAGCAAGCCGATCCTGGTCACTCTCGCCCTGATTACCGTTGTCAGCCAATGGAATTCGTTTATGTGGCCGCTCGTCATCACCAGCGGAAGCTCTTGGCGGGTGCTCACGGTCGCGACCGCGGGGCTGCAGACCCAGTACAACGCGCAGTGGACGCTGGTGATGGCGGCGACGACGGTGGCGATCGTCCCGTTGATCGCCCTGTTCCTGGTGTTCCAGCGCCAGATCGTGCGCTCGATCGTCGTCACCGGGCTGAAATGAGCTGGCCGCACTCGCCAATGAGATGGCTTCCGCCGCCGAAATCGACGCCATGGCTGTGGTTGGGCAGATTTCACGACCCTGGTGTCGATCTCGACGAAGGTGTAACCCAATGAGCTGGCCGCCGCGGTTCTCCACCCGAGTGTTGGCCGGGCTGGTCACCGTCGCAGCACTTCTGGTGGCCGGGGCGTTGGTGCTGGGCCGCGCAGGTGAACCGTCGGGCAAGACCGTAGTCACGGTGCGATTGTGGGATCCTCAGGTGGCAGCGGCCTACGCCGAGTCCTTCGCCGACTTCAGCCGCACCCATCCCGGCATCGAAGTACGCGCGAACGTCGTCTCCTACGCCAACTACTTCAACACGCTGCGCACCGACGTTGCGGGCGGCGGCGCCGATGACATCTTCTGGCTCAACAACGCCAATTTCGCCGAATACGCCGACAACATGCGATTGATGGCCGTCGATCCACGCGGCGATTGGGACCCGTCGGTGGTTACGCAGTTCACCCGAAACGGCTCGTTGTGGGGTGTGCCGCAGCTGACCGACGCCGGAATTGCGCTCTACTACAACGCCGACCTACTGGCCGCCGACGGCGTCGACGCCACCGCACTGGACACGCTGCGCTGGGATCCCGACGACGGCGTCGACACCTTACGGCCCCTGCTCAAGCGCCTCACCCACGGCAGGCAGTGGGGGTACAACGCCGCCAACGATTTACAGGGCATCTACCTCAACTACATCGGCTCGGCGGGCGGGGTGTTCTCCGACGGGGACCGGTTCGCGTTCGACAACCCGCAAGCCATCATGGCGTTCCAGTACATCACCAGGCTGATCAACACCGACCACGTCGCCCCGCCGGCCTCCGACACCAACGGCAACGGTGACTTCTCCCGCAACCAGTTCCTGTCCGGGCGGATGGCGCTGTTCCAGTCCGGCACCTACAACCTGGCTCAGGTGGCCGAGCAAGCGACGTTCCGCTGGGGCGTGGCCATGCTGCCCGCCGGACCGGCCGGCCGGGTCAGCGTCACCAACGGGATTGTCGCCGCGGGCAATATGGCCAGCCGTCATCCCGACGCCCTCCGCCAGGTGCTCGCGTGGCTCGGCAGCGCTCGCGGCAACTCCTATGTCGGCCGGCAAGGCGCGGCCATTCCCGCGGTGTTGCCGGCCCAACAGGTGTACTTCGACTACTGGTCGGCAAAGGGCGTGAACGTGACACCGTTCTTTCGCGTGCTCGACGGCCCCCGGATTCCCGCGCCGGGTGGCCCCGGCTTCGCCGCGGGGTATCAGGCGATGAAACCGCACTTCGACGAAATGTTCCTGGGCAGAACACCCGTCGATCAGGCGTTGGCTGCTGCTGAGCGGGCCGCGAACGCCGCCGCGTCGCGGTGACTGCCGACAACCCACACGCTCGGCAAGTTACGGCAGGCGCATCAGATACCGGACAGCACTGTCACCTGGAGGCCGACCGACACCGCACACACAATCGCCGAGATCGCCAGCACCACCCAGTCGGCGCGCTTCGGGCCGGACGGCGCGGCCGAGATCATGCCGGTCCCACCGCGCGCAGTGATCGCATCGCCCATCTCGTCAGCGCGCCGCAGGGCGACCGTGACACCGGCCGACATCAAATCCACCATCTCGATGGCCCACCGCCGGCGCCGAGCCCTGCGACTGGTCAGCACCGGCCGTGGCCGCAGCCGTCGCGCGGCGTAGAGCAACCGGAATTCGTCGAGCAGCATCGGAAAGGCCCGCAGCGACAGGGCAAGTGCCACCGCCCAGTCGTCGACCGGGATACGGAAGACTTTCAAGGGCCGGCCCAGCCGTGCCACCGCGGGCGCGATGTCGGCGACGTTGGTCGTCCACGACACCATCATCGCGAGCGCCAGCAGCACGATCCCCACGGTGGTGATACGAAGGAAATTCAGCAGCCCACCGAGTTCGAAAGCATGCGACGCCAGATGCACCACCGGGGTCCCGCCGCCCAGCGCGGCAGTCACCCCGCCGAGTAGCAGCAACGCCCACAACCACTTCGGCACCGACGGCACCGCGCCGCGCGGGATCCGCGCCGTCCTGATCGCGATACCGACAAGGATCGCGACGAGGGCGATCGGCAGCCAATCCGGGTAGAACGCCAGCAGCGCCGAAAAGCCTAGAACGACAATCAGTTTGGTGCCTGCCCATAGTTCGTGGATCGGCGAGGTGCCGGGCACCGGACGCAGCAACACCACCGGGCGGGGCTGACGGGGGGTCGTCATGACAATCCCTCGGTGAGCACACCGTCGCGCAGGTGCAGGGTCCGTGGGCACAGCTCTTCCATCCCGTCGAAGTCGTGCGAGATCACCACGACGGTCAAGCCGCTGTTGCGGCGCAGGTCGCTCAGCAGCCGCAACAGGCCACGCTGGCTGGCGGCGTCCAACCCGGCCAGCGGCTCGTCAAGAATCAACGCCTGCGGCGAGCGGGCCAGCAGCCCGGCGATCACCACCCGGCGCATCTGACCGCCCGAGAGCTGGTCGACGCGCCGTCCCGCCAGCGAGACACCGAGGCCCACCTTGGCCAACGCGGCCGTCACCCGAGCCGTGTCATGCGGTGAAAAGCCGGCAGCAGAAGCGACTTCGGCGTCCACGCGGCTGCGCATCAGCTGTAGCCGCGCAGCCTGAAAGGCGATCGCCACGTCACCCACACAGTCCTGCGCGGGCCGCCCGCGCACCAGGGCCGAACCGGCCGTCGGCGTGGTCAGACCGGCCATGATCCAGGCCAGCGTGGACTTCCCCGAACCGTTGCCGCCGTGGATGAGAAGACCGTCGCCCTCGTGGACGGTGAAGCTGACGTCGGTCAACGCGGGCTTGGCCCATGGTGTGCCCGCGGCGTATTCGTGGGTGACGTGCTCGAACTGCAGCACCGGTTCGGCGGTGCGCGGTGCCGCGCTCACCGTCGCGGTGGGTGCGGCGGTACTTTCCACCATGTCGGTGTTGTCGAGCGATTCGGTGAGGTTGACGACGCGGTCGGCGTTATCGGCTTCGTTGTTGTAGTGCGTGATCGACACCAGTGCCATCTGGTGACGTTCGGTGAGGCCGGACAACACGCTCAGCAGTGCCTCGCGCCCCCGCTGGTCGACCATGCTGGTGACCTCGTCGGCAATCAGCATCGACGGTTGGCGGGCCAACGCTGCGGCCACCGCCAGACGCTGAAGCTCACCGCCGGACAATCCGCCAGTGTCCCGCTCCTCCATGCCGGCCAGGCCGACCTCGTCGAGCAATGCCGCGATGTCGGTGTGGGTTCCCGGGGGGAGGCCGAAGACGACATCGTCGGCGACTCGCGTTCCCAGGACCTGGCTTTCGGGGTGCTGCATGATGACGGCCGTCCCGCCCAACTGCCCGAGCCCGATCGCGCCGGGCCGCTCGATCGACCCCGACGTGGGTGTGCGCCCCGACAGCAGCAGCATCAGCGTGGTCTTCCCGGAGCCGTTGGCACCGGTGATCGCCACATGTTCCCCGGCATCGACGTTCAAGCTCAGCGGGCGGAGTGCGTCGTGCGCGGCCTTGGGGTAGCGGAAGCGGGCATCGACCAGGCGAACTGGAACCGGCGCGACCGGTCCGGATTCGTCGGGGGTCTCGAGCTTGTGCACCTCGGGAATGCCACGCAACCGATCGAGAACCCGCGATAGCGCCCACCATCCGACGAGGGTCACGACCATGATCGAGAAGATCGCGTAGGCCATCAGCAGCGCCGGCCAATACTGCAGGGCCACGCCGAACATGTGCCGCGCGTCCTCCGCTGCCGGCTGGAACGGCTCGAAGCGCGACATCAGCGAGACCACGCCGTCGAAGTTGGCGGTCATCGCCGCGAAGGTCAGCGTGCGCAACCGAACCAGCACGGTAAGCGCGGCGATGATGAAGACACCGAAGACCACACCGGCGACCAGACCCACCGCGATGACAGTCGGCGTCCCACGCCCGCGCCGTTTCAAGATGCCGGCCAGCCCGCCGACGTAGGCGCAGTTGACCACGACCATCAATCCGCTGATGCCCGCGATCAGGAACGCGACGACCCCCGCCGCGAACGTCGAGGCCAGCAGCACCCGGATGCGGAAGCGGTAGCCGAGCAGGCCCATCGGCACCGTGGTGAGAAGGGACAATCCCCCAGCGAACGGCACAACGACCGAGATGATCGCCAGCGAGGCGGCCAGCGCGGCCATCACCGAGGCCTGGGCCATCTCGACGGGTGCCAGCGAGCGGCCCCCGCGGCGATCGATCGACGGACGGGACGGCTGCGCGAGCGCCTCCGGTCTCGTCGCGGTCATCACCTGATTCTGCCAGCCGCCGCGGGCTACTAGTCGGTTCGACCTGGCGCGGTCGTGGCTGCTGTGGACATCCTGTGAGAAAGCCCACCTCGTTACGGGCAGACAACATAGTATTTCTATGTAAATATGGATACATGAGTCCGACGCCCACGCAGGAACGACCCGGCGCCGCTTCCACCAACCAGCCAGGCCTCGGTTCTGAGCTGCTCACCGTCGTCGCCCGGCTAAACCGGCTGGCGACCCAGCGCATCCGGCTACCCCTGCCCTGGGCCCAAGCCCGGCTACTCGGCACGATCGACGATCAGGGCGAGGCCCGCATCTCCGATCTGGCCGGGCTCGATCACTGCTCCCAGCCGACGATGACCACACAGGTCCGTCGCCTCGAGGACGCCGGGCTGGTAGCCCGCACCCCCGACCCCGCGGATGCGCGTGCGGTCCGCATCCGCATCACCCCCGAGGGCCAAACCGTGCTGGCCCAAGTCCGCGCGGACCGCGCAGCGGTCATCGACCCGCGCATCGAGCGGCTTTCCGAAGAGGACCGCGAGACACTGTCGGCTGCCGTCGAGGCGATACGTCGCCTACTCGACGACATCGACAGCTTCCCCGATAAGTAGTAAGGAGTGAGCCACCCATGTGGCGCCAACCCAAGGCCGTATGGGCCGTCGCGTTCGCATCCGTCGTCGCCTTCATGGGCATCGGACTCGTCGATCCGATCCTCAAACCGATCGCCGACAACCTCAACGCCACCCCCTCACAGGTGTCGCTGTTGTTCACCAGCTACATGGCCGTCATGGGTGTGGCGATGCTCGTCACCGGCGTGGTGTCCAGCCGCATCGGCCCCAAGCGCACGCTGCTCCTCGGCCTGGTGATCATCATCGCCGGCGCCGGGCTGGCGGGAATGAGCGACACGGTGATGGGCATCGTCGGTTGGCGCGCACTGTGGGGGCTGGGCAATGCACTGTTCATCGCGACGGCGTTGGCCACCATCGTCAACTCCGCGCGCGGCTCGGTTGCCCAAGCCATCATTCTCTATGAGGCGGCACTGGGCCTGGGTATCGCTGTCGGCCCGCTGGTCGGCGGGGTACTCGGTGGAATCTCCTGGCGAGGGCCATTTTTCGGGGTTTCCGCACTGATGGCCTTCGCGCTTGTGGTGACGGCGGTGCTGCTGCCCGAGACACCTCGTCCGGAGCGGAAGACGACGCTGGCCGACCCGTTCCGCGCGCTGCGCCATCGCGGCCTGCTGGGTGTCGCAATCACCGCGCTGCTCTACAACTTCGGCTTCTTCACGCTGCTGGCCTTCACCCCGTTCCCACTCGACATGAATGCACACCAGATCGGTCTGATCTTCTTCGGCTGGGGGCTGTGCCTCGCATTCACCTCGGTGGTGGTGGCCCCGAAGCTGCAACACCGGTTCGGCACCGTCCGGGTGCTGCTGGTGAACCTGCTGTGCTTCTCGGCGCTGCTGGTCGTGATGGCCGTCGGCACCGACAACAAGACGATCCTCGCCACCTGCGTGGTGATCGCCGGCCTGTTCATCGGCATCAACAACACCCTGATCACGGAGACGGTGATGAAGGCCGCCCCCGTCGAACGTGGTGTCGCCTCCGCGGCCTACAGCTTCATGCGGTTCGGCGGCGCCGCCGTCGCCCCGTGGCTGGCGGGTGTACTCGGCGAGCGGGTCAGTGTGCACCTGCCGTTCTGGGTCGGCGCCGGCGCGGTGCTGCTGGGTGCCGGGGTGCTGGCGCTGACCAGCCGACATCTGGGCGCTATTGATACATCCGGCGGGCACGAGCGAAGCGACTCGGGGAGCACAGAGGAAGATGGCGTCGAGGAGATCACCGAGCAGGCCACCGCGGTGACCGTCGGCAGCGACAGCTGATCGGCGCGGGGGCCGACCCCGAGGAGAACGATGCAGTTCTGGTGCGGCACCCCGTTCATGAAGCCGGCCGAAGCTCCGGCGGTGGCACGCATGGCCGACGAAGCCGGCTTCGACGGCATGATCTGCGCCGATCACCTCATCTATCCGCGGGACCTGCGCTCGCCCTACCCGTCGCCGACCGGCAAGCCGGGCTGGCCACCGGAAACCGAATGGCCGGACACCTGGGTGTTGATCGGTGCGATGGCCGCGGTCACCACCAGGCTTCGGTTCTCCAATGCGGTCTACATCGCGCCGGCCCGCCCCCTGATCGAAGTCGCCAAGATGGTGGCGACCGCAGCCTCGTTGTCCGACGGCCGAGTGTCCTTGGGCGTCGGAATCGGTTGGATGCGTGAGGAATACGAATTGCTCGGCCAGGAGTTCGGCAACCGCGGCAAACGGCTGGACGAGATGATTCCCGCGCTGCGGGCGCTGTGGCAGGGCGGCTGGGTGTCGTGGAGTGGTCAGCACTACCAGGTGCCGGAGATGATGATCGAGCCGCATCCGCCGCGGCCGGTGCCGATCCTGTGCGGCGGCGAATCCGATGCGGCGCTGCGCCGCGCCGCCGCCTTGTGCGACGGGTGGATCGGCACGGTCTATGCGTGGGATGACGCGCAAGCCTACGTGTCCAAGCTGGATGCCCTGCGTCGTGAATTCGGCCGCGCCGATGAACCTTTCGACATCATGCTGGCGCTGGTCGATCCGCCGGCGCCGGACCTCTACAGGCGCGCCGAAGACATCGGCATCACCGCGGTGATGTGCACCCCATGGATGACGGACCCGGCCGTCGCCGCCGGCGGTGACGTCGAGCGTTACCGCGGGCCGATCGAGCGGTTCGCCGAAACGGTTGTCGCCCGATGTCGCTGAGCGCTCACATCCAGACGGTGGCGTTCGCGCTTTCCCTGGGCTGAGCCAGCGGGTGGCCCCTCCCCAACAAGTCGCCGGTGATGACGCCGCAGAACCGGTACATCGCGAGGTCGAAGATCCCGTTGTGCATCGGCTGTTCGATGAAGTGTCCGAGCCGTTCGGCACCGATGAACACGGCCATCAGCAGCAAGCCGATGACCACACCTGCGTACGGGTGGGACGAGCCGTCGAGCCTGCTGAACGCCATGACCGCGAAGAACCAGGCCAGCCCGCGGATGAACACCTCGTATTGCAGAGGGATCGGTTCATTGCGGATGCGTTCCAGACCGCTCTGGGCGGTCACGAGAGCGGTGTTGACGCTCATCAGCATCAGACGGGCCTGATCGTCGATGTGGCCCTTGGCCGACAGGGCCTGAATGTCGACTGCTTGCCGAGTCATCAAATCGGTGGCGCCGATGTCGGCGGGATCCTCGGGCGTGAGATCGGCGACGCCGGGCACCGCAGCAATCTTGCGGAGGTCCGCAGCGAGCTGCCACGCGTAGCGCACCTGGCGGCGGCGCATCCGACTCACGATGCCTGCCATCTCGGGCGCACCGGAGTCGACGGAACAGAGAGCGTTGTACGTGGCACGGGAATTGATGATGACGCTCCCCCACAGGGTGCGCGCCTCCCACCATCGGTTATAGGCGGTGGTGTTGCGGAACCCGATGAAGACCGAGGCTCCGATACCCAACACCGACAGCACGGCGGAGGCATAGTCGATCTGGGTCGGGTCGGGGATCGGAATCAGGATGGCGGCCACCACGACGATCGCCAGCAGATCCCAGCGCATCTGCCAGCACACGAGACCGGACACCTTGAGTGGGCCCAGCTTCCCGACGCTACGGATCACCGCGTCAGAGTATTGGTCACAGCGCCGCTTCGACGAGATTTCCGACCGCGTAGGTTGCGGCGATCGCGATCGCCCCGAACAGCAGCTGCCGCCCTGCGCCGAACGCGAGCGACCCTTTGGTGAATCGGGCGGCCACCGCTCCTGCCACCACCAACCCGACCGCGCTGCACAGCAGACCGAGCCAGAGCTTCTCGGCACCGAGCAGATAGGGCAGCAGCGGGATGACGGCTCCGAGCGCGAACATCACGAACGACGAGATGGCGGCGACCCGGGGTGACGGCTTCTCCCGAGGGTCGACACCGAGCTCTTGGGCCAGGTGAAAGTGCACCGCCCGGTCCTCGTCGAGGTGAATCTCCTCGGTGGCCTTGCGGGCGGTCGCCTCCGTCATCCCCATGGCCATCAACATGTTCACCAATTCGACCCGTTCGGCGTGCGGATGGCGCTCGAACGAGCGGCGCTCGATACGCACCTGCGAGTCGATCTGTTCGTTAGCCGTAGTGACGGACGTATATTCGCCCAGCGCCATCGAGAACGCACCCGCGAGCAGTCCGGCGACGCCACTCAAAACCACCGTGTGTGCGCCTGCGCCCGCGGCGACCCCGGCGATCAGAGCGCTGTTGGAGACCAATCCGTCCATCGCTCCGAAGGTCGCGGCACGCAGCCAGCCTCCCGTGACGTCGGGATGAGAGTGGTCGATCTCGTGCGGCAACTGGTCTGGCGCCGCGTCCCCCTCGAACTCGGACATAGGGCCATTGAACGCCGGTCGGCTGGGTCATATCGACTCAGGTTTGCCTGTGTTTGCCACATCGGCGTTTGCCTCAAGGGCCGCGGGGATACCTTCATGCCATGACCACCACTGCGGAGCACCTGCGGAACGCACTCGACGGCCGTTGGCGAGACGTCAAGAACGCCGTGCGCGCCGAACTTTCCACCGAAGTATTCCGGCCGCACTACACGCCCAACACCACGATCGCCCGCGCGAAAGTGGCTGAACAGATGAAGATCATGGCGGCCCACGGCGCCGCCGAGGACGGATTCCGGAAAGAACACGGCGGCAACGGTGACGTGGGCGCCGCGGTTACCCGCATCGAGATGCTCGCCATGTCCGACCTGTCGTTGATGGTCAAGGCGGGCGTGCAGTGGGGACTGTTCGGCGGCGCGATCGAGAACCTGGGCACCGAGCGTCACCACAAGGCCTATGTGCAGCGCATCATCGACCTGGATCTGGTGGGCTGCTTCGGCATGACCGAGACCGGGCACGGCAGTGACGTCCAGTCCCTGGAGACGACCGCCACCTACGATCCGGCGACCCAGGAATTTGTGATCAATTCCCCCACCGCGACGTCACGCAAGGACTACATCGGTGGTGCGGCCGAAACCGCCCGGGTCGCAGCGGTTTTCGCGCAGCTGATCACAGAAGGCGAAACGCACGGGGTGCACTGTTTCGTGGTACCGCTGCGCGACGAGGACGGCAACGACCTGCCCGGCGTCACCACCTCGGATTGCCACTACAAGGGCGGCCTGCCCGGCGTCGACAACGGCCGGATCATGTTCGACAACGTCCGCATTCCCCGAGACAACCTGTTGAACAAATACGGTGATGTCGCCGCGGACGGCACCTACTCTTCACCGATCGAGAACATCAACCGGCGCTTCTTCACGATGCTCGGGACGTTGATTCGCGGCCGTGTCACCGTCGGCGGCAGTGCGGCGGCCGCCGGACGGGTGGCGTTGGATATTGCGGTGCGCTATGCCTTGCAGCGCAAGCAGTTCAGCGCCCCGGACGACGAGGACGAGGTGCTGATCATGGACTACCTGGTGCACCAGCGCCGGCTCTTCCCGCTGATCGCCCGTTCGTATGCGTTGCAGTTCGCCCAGAACGAGTTGGTCGCCCGGCTGCACGACCTGCAGACCGCGGACAATCCCGACGCCGAAGAACAGCGCGAGCTGGAGTCCCGGGCGGCCGGGCTGAAGGCGGCCAACACCTGGCACACCAGTACCGCGATCCAGGAAGCCCGCGAAGCATGCGGTGGCGCAGGCTATCTCGCCGAGAACCGGCTGATCGCCCTGCGCGCCGATACCGATGTGTTCACCACCTTCGAGGGTGACAACCATGTGCTGACCCAGCTGGTGGCCAAGGAACTGCTGACCGCCTACGCCGACGACATCAAGGGCATGAGCCCGGTGGAGTGGGTACGCTTCGCCGCCAACTTCGCCGGCGGTCGGGTGCTGAAAAGGACTGCCGCCGAGACGATCATGCAGACCATCCTCGATTCCCGCCAGGACAACGAGGAAGAAGGCAGCCTGTTCAACCGCGGCACGCAGGTCCAGATGTTCGAGGACCGTGAGGAGTATCTGCTGTCCTCGGTGGCGCGCCGGATGCAGGGCAAGTCCAAGGAGATGTCGGCCTTCGACGCCTTCAATGCGGTTCAAGACCACGTGCTGCACACCGCCAAGGCACACATCGACCGGATCGTCCTGGAGGCGTTCGTCGCCGGTATCGACGCCTGCGAGGACGAAGAGGCGCGCAACATTCTCGGCATGGTGTGCGACCTGTACGCCCTGTCGGTGATCGAGGACGACAAGGCCTGGTTCATCGAGCACCGGTTCCTGTCGACCGAGCGCGCCAAGGCCGTCACCCGAGGCATCAACCAACGCTGCCGCGATCTGCGACCGCACGCCGAACTGCTGGTCGACGGGTTCGGGATCCCCGAACAGTTGCGCTACGCGGAGATGCTGCACCCGGAGAACATCCCCACCGATTAGCGGTTTTGACAATTTTGACGAAACGGCGCAGATGACACAGTAACCTCGGCGCCGTGGAACTGAGGCTGCAGCGCATTGGCGCGTGGTGCGGAACGATCATGATCGTGTTGTACGGCACCTGCATGTCGGGGTTGGCGCGGTTGTTCCCGCCGATCTCGCCGGTGTGGTCGCCGACCGAGGTCGCCGAATTCTTCGTCGACCATAAGATCTGGATCCGCATAGGTATCGCCGGCTGCCTGCTGACCTCGGTGATCGCGCTGCCGTTCCTGGCCACCATCGTGCTGCGCATCCGCCGGATCGAGGGGCAGTGGGGCATGCTCTCGATGACGCAACTGTTCGCCGCGACGATCTTCGTTCCGGCCCTGCTGTTTCCATTCCTGGTCCTGGCGGCCGCGGCGTTCCGCCCCGACGGCAGGTCGGCCGAGATCACGCAGGCGCTCAACGACGTGTTCTGGCTGATGTTCATCGGCATCGTCGGCACGATCATCGTGCAGAACATCACGCTGGCGATCGCGTCGTTCGTCGACAAGACCGAACCCCAGACCTTGCCGCGCTGGTACGGCTACCTCAACCTCTGGGTGGCGCTGCTGTCGCTTCCCGGTTGTGTGGTCGTGGTGTTCAACGACGGACCATTGGCCTGGCACGGGGTGTTCGCGTTCTACATCCCAGGCTTCGCCCTCGTGGTCTGGTTGTTCACGACCACCTATGTGTTGAACCGCGGCATCAAGGCTCAGCAACTCGCCGAACGAGCATGACGGCGGCCTCGGCCACTTCCGTCAGCCGTCGCATCCCGGGCGAAGCCGGCACCTGGGTATTCCTGCTCGGCGACATGCTGGTGTTCGCGGCGTTCTTCGCTACGTTCATGGTCGAAAGATCAAAGACACCAGAGGTTTTCGACGCGGCCCGCAAGACGCTGCACATCAACATCGGGCTGGTCAACACCCTGGTACTGCTGACCAGCTCGCTGTTCGTGGTGGCCGCGATCGGAGCGTTGCGCGCCGGGGCTCGCGCCATTGCCTTGCGCGCGCTGATGATCGCAGCCGGTTGCGGCGTCATGTTCATAGCCCTCAAGGTGACCGAATACGTCCTACTGGTTCAGGACGGGCACACCGCGGGTGTTAATCATTTCTACCTGTACTACTTCATCCTCACCGGGTTGCACCTGCTGCATGTCTGCATCGGGGTTTTGGTGCTAGCCCTGGTGCTGACCCAGACGCGGCGCAGTGAGCTCTCAGCGACCCGGCTGGCGGTCATCGAAGGCGGCGGCTGCTTCTGGCACCTGGTCGACCTGCTCTGGATTGTCCTGTTCCCACTCCTGTACCTGGTGAGCTGATGTTGGCTTTGATGCGTAACCGCGCCGGCGCGAGCTGGCTGATCCTGGTGGCCGCCACACTGGCGTCGTTTGCGTTGGGCGCCGACCACGGCACCGGCTCACTCGTCGCGGTCGCCGTCCTGGCAATTGCGGCGATCAAGGTTCGACTGGTGGGCTTGGACTTCATGGAGCTGCGACACGCGCCGGTCCCACTGCGGGCGGCCTTCGAGGTGTACTGCGTGGGATTGTGGGCGCTGCTGTCCGGCCTGTATTTGTGGCTCTGAGGCGACCTAGGCCAGAACCTGCAAGTGCATCAGCGGAATTCGGGACATGTCGTCGTAGTCCCACCTCAGGCCGGCTCTCGAATACACCGCGCCGATCGAGCCGGGCGCCGCCTTGGTGTCGAGTTCGAAGGACACGCTCAAGGGAGCGCCACCGACGTCGACGACGTAGGCGCCATAGGTCTGTAAGGCCCGCGCGACCGTGCGCACCGCGGGAGCAAGACCGAGCCCGTCCAGTTTGACCTTGGGGTCGATGCGGATCCGGGCCCCTTCCGGAATGCAGTCGGGATTGCGGTCCGTTCCGTCAGACTTGGCCGCCGGCGGCCGAAAGACGTCGGCGCACACAAACTTGCTTTGCACCGCGAGTGCGTGCGGTATTTCGCCTTGCTCGATTTCCGACATCCGAATGACCCCGGCCACTCGGGAAGACCCTGAGCCGGTGCTGTACCCGTTGCTCCCGTCACCCCAGCCGGAACCGTCCAGGCGGTTGACTGCCCCGAAGCTGGTCGTCCATTGATTTCCGTCGCGCTTCGCCTGCCAGAACTCAAACGACAACCCCGCCGATAGATCCACGACGACCATCGCTCCGTCGGAACCTTTGTGTGCGGCGGCGCCGTCAGGAATGGGGACCTCGTACCCCCCGAAGGGGCATCGACCCCAGTCGGTGATGGTGCACTGCACGCGATGGACCGGAGTCGATGCGTCAGCGAGGTAGATCGGGATGCCGAACTCGGTGAGGTTCGCGTAGAACGCGCCGCCCCGGGCGATCCGTTGGACGATCTGCGCGCTGTTCGGCGCGCTCGGCGCACTGTCCGCTATTCGAGTGCGAAAAAGACTGTTGGGTGCGATGGAATCCGATGACGAGACCAGAACGTTTCGCGAACTTGGCGGCATCACCACGTCGGCAAGCACCACGAGCGCAGCGGCCGTGACGACGACCGCGAGCATTCGAGCAGCCCAACGAATCATGAGTCCAAGTATTAGATGTTGCTCCCCCGGATGGACTCGAACCATCAACCGTCCGATTAACAGTCGGAAGCTCTGCCAATTGAGCTACAGGGGACTACCTTCCCGCGATTGCGCTGATGCGGGCCGGACAGTGACTCTAGCTTACCGGGGACCCCGGATGCCAAACCGGCGGGCGAGCGCCAACACAGGTACGTCAGGCAGGATGGAGGCGCAAAGATTTAGGAAGGGAACGCAGTGATCCAGTATTTGGCGGTGCTTGGCGTGGGTTATGTGTTGGGCACCAAGGCTGGCCGTAAGCGTTATGAGCAGATCGTCGGCACCTATCGCGCTATCACTGACAATCCCGCCACCAAAACGGTGATCGACGCCGGCCGCCGCAAGCTCGCCGACCGAGTATCACCGGACCCGGACCCCAAGATGGTCACGCTCACCGAGATCGACGCCGATACCACCGTGGTGGAACCACAGCGTTCGGAGAAGTAGGCGCGACGAAATCGACCTGACGGTCGTCAGTCGCACGAATTCACAGCCCCCAGGTCGATCTCGCGACCCGAGAAATCAGCCCAGCGGAATGCTGATCGTCTGACCCGGCAGCAGGGGGCCGGTGCTCACACCGATACCGCCTCCGGGCATCGAGCCCGCGTCCGGACCGTAGACGCCGAACTGCGGCGTACCGATGCTCACGTTGTTGTTCGAGTACGACAGGCACTGCCCGTCGCCGCGCGAACCGAACCAAGCCAGGCAGGTCCCGCCGGGATTCGCCGAAGCCGTCGGCGCAGTCAGTGCAGCCAAGGCCGGCACCGCAGCCGCAGCCACGGCAAGCGCACCAACGATGGCGACACGCCGGACACGAGTGTTCGCGGTAGTCATATCTGACCTTTCGCCGGAGACGGGCAGCACGTTAACCATAACCCGATGCCGATTTTCACGCAGTGAGGTCATCTCCACTGGCCTGTTCGAGCAGGCTGCGCCGATAGGCCTCCAGCGCCACCAGGTCACCGAACAACGCGTGATACTCGTCGCCCTGCTCCACCGGTGACATTCGCTGCAGCTTGGACTTCACCTCGGCGACCTGTCGCCCCACCCAGACCTCCTGCAGCCGGGCGAGTACACCGCCGATGTAGCGGGGCAGCTTCTCTTCCTCATCTACCCGGATGGCCTCCACGCCGAGTTCGGTGATCAGGCCCTCGGTCAGCGGCGCGCCGGCTTGTTCCCGGACAGTGTCGATCCACTGGGCGCCGATGATGCCCGACGATGTCCCGCCAGCCGCCTCGATCGCGGTCCGCACCGCTGCGTAACCGGGATGGGTGAAGCTGTCCACCGTCAGCGAGTCGAACACCGGCCCGGACAGCGCCGGATATTGCAGGGCGCCCTTGAGCGCCTCGCGCTGCGGCCACAGGGTCGGATCGCGCGGGTCGGGGCGACGAGCCAAACCCTCAGCTTTGGCGCGCGCGGCCGGGGCGCGCCGGTTGTCGCGGCCTCCCGGCTTGTGGCCCGCTTCTTCACGAACCCGCCAGATCACCTGGGCGACGTCGTCCCAGCCCACCCAGCCGGCGAGCTGACGGGCGTACTCGTCGCGCAGCGTCGGGTCCTTGATCTGAGCCACCATCGGCACGCAGCGCCGCAGGGCCGCCACCCGGCCCTCTGCCTGGTCCAGATCGTGCTCGGCCAGCGAGGTGCGGATGGCGAACTCGAACAGCGGCGTGCGGCGGGCCACCAGATCGCGTAGCGCCCCGTCGCCCTGCGCCAGCCTCAGATCGCAGGGGTCCATCCCGTCGGCCGCCACCGCAACGAAACTCTGCCCGGCGAGGTTCTGCTCCCCCGCGAACGCCTTGAGCGCGGCCGCGCGCCCGGCCGCATCGCCGTCGAACACGTAGATCAACTCGCCGCGGAAGAACTTGTCGTCCATCATCAGCCGCCGCAGCATCGACAGGTGCTCGTCGCCGAACGCGGTGCCGCACGAGGCGACCGCGGTGGTGACCCCGGCCAGGTGCATGGCCATCACGTCGGTGTAGCCCTCGACGACGACGGCCTGATGCCCCTTGGCGATGTCCCGCTTGGCCAGGTCCAGGCCGAACAAGACATTCGACTTCTTGTAGAGCACCGTCTCGGGGGTGTTGACGTACTTGGCTTCCATCTGGTCATCGTCGAAGATCCGACGGGCGCCGAAGCCGATGGTCTCACCACTGGCCGTCCGGATCGGCCACAGCAGCCTGCGGTGGAACCGGTCCATCGGGCCGCGCCTGCCCTCGCGCGACAACCCGGCGGCCTCGAGCTCCTTGAACTCGAAGCCCTTTCGGATCAGATGCTTGGTCAGCGAATCCCAGCCCGACGGCGCGAAGCCACAACCGAATTGGCGGGCCGAGGCTGCGTCGAAGTTGCGCTCGGTCAGGTACTGCCGAGCCGGTGCGGCTTCCTCGGATTGCAGTGCGGCAGAATAAAATTCCTGCGCGGCCGCATTTGCGGCGATCAGCCGGCTGCGGCTGCCGCGGTCGCGCTGCACACTGGTGCCGCCGCCGCTGTAGGTGACGGTGTAACCGATGCGGTCGGCCAGCATTTCCACGGCTTCGACGAAGCTGACGTGTTCGATCTTCTGGATGAAGGCGTAGGCGTCCCCGCCCTCGCCACACCCGAAGCAGTGAAAGTGGCCGTGATTGGGTCGCACGTGGAACGACGGCGACTTCTCGTCGTGGAACGGGCACAGGCCCTTCATCGAATCGGCGCCGGCCCGGCGCAGCTGAACGTAGTCACCGACGACGTCTTCAATGCGGACCTGGTCCCGGATGGCGGCGATATCGCGATCGGAGATCCGACCCTTTCGGTCCCCACCCCCGCTCACCGCTGTCGCCATCGGCACAGTCTAAGACTCGCGCGAATCCGCGATGTGCGCGTCGATGCGCTCCACCCGGCCCTCGGTGAACGACGCGAGCTGGTCGACGACTACCCTCATCCGAGCCGCGTCGTCTACGGCGGCACTGAACTCCGGCGCGAACACCGGATCGAGCGTCGCGGGCGCGCCGTCCAGCAGCCAGTTCGCCACCCGGTGAATCCGTTCCCGTTGCCGCGCCTGCAGTTCCAGGTGTTTAGGGTCGGACATGATGAATTGCAGTGCCAGCGTCTTGAGCAGCGCGACCTCGGCGCGGACCGTCACAGGAACCTGCAGATCGGCCTCGTAGCGCACCAGCGGTTGCGGACCGGCGACGTCGTGGGTCAGCCGGACCGCCGCCGAGGCGAACCGGCCCACGAGCTCACTGGTCAGCCGCTTGAGCGCCACCGCCGCCGCCAGCGTCCCGTCGTACTTACCGACGCCGGCGATCACCGGCAGCTCGGACAGCCGCTGTGCCGCGGCCTCCAGCTCAGCGGCCTCGATCGTGTTCGACTGCCCCAGCTTGCCCAGCGCCGCCGCGGCGTCGGTGTCGGCCAGCACCCGCAGGTCGATGCGCCCCGACACCACGCCGTCCTCGACGTCGTGCACCGAGTAGGCGACGTCGTCGGCCCAGTCCATCACCTGGGACTCCAGGCACGGCCGTTGCGGCGCGCCGCCCCGCACCCAGTCGGCGAGCGTCCGGTCGTCTTCGTAGAACCCGAACTTTCGCACGCCCGGTTCGCGGAACCACGGATACTTGGTGACCGCATCCAACCCGGCCCGCGTCAGGTTCAGTCCGACGCTGTGACCTTGCGGATCAAGCACTTTCGGCTCGATTCGGGTCAGAATGCGAAAGTTCTGGGCGTTGCCCTCGAATCCGCCGCAGGCGGTGGCGAACTCGTCGAGGGCACGCTCCCCGTTGTGGCCGTACGGCGGATGACCGATGTCGTGGGCGAGGCCGGCCATGTCGACGAGGTCGGGATCGCACCCCAGCGGCAACGCCATCCCCCGTCCGATCTGGGCGACCTCCAATGAATGGGTCAGCCGGGTGCGAGGGTTCTCGCTCTCCCGCGGCCCGACGACCTGAGTCTTGTCCGCCAGCCGACGAAGAGCCGCACAATGCAGCACGCGCGCGCAGTCGCGAGCGAAGTCGGTGCGGTGCTCCGTCGACGTACCGGGCAGCCCGGCAGTCTTCGGCGGCTCGTGCACCACCCGCTCACGGTCGGCCTCGTCGTAGTGGCCGTGCTCATTCGTCGTCACCGACGCACAGTCTGCCAGCACCGGCCCTACTACATTTGACGGTCATGCGCCTTGCTCGTGTGCTCAGCCTGCTCGCAGCCATCCTGACCACCGCCACTTTGGTGGCACCGGCCGCGACGGCCGAGCCGCCGTTCCGGCTGGCGGACTACGTCACCGACAACGCCGGCGTCCTGAGCGGCGGCCAGCTCGCCGACGTGCAGGCCGGCGTCGACACCCTCTACCGCGACCGCCATGTCCGCCTGTGGGTGGTCTTTGTCGACTCGTTCGCACCCAAGACGGCGGTGAGCTGGACCGAGGCGACTCGCCAGACCAGCGATCTGAGCGATCACGACGCCATCCTGGCGGTCGCGACGGGACAGCGCTCGTACGCCTTCCTGGTGCCCACCGCGGCGGCCGGCGGCGCCAAGGTCGACGACCTGCGACACGACAAGATCGAGCCCGCGCTGCACAACGGCGACTGGGCCGGTGCGGCGATCGCGGCAGCAGACGGGCTGTCGGCGAAGGGCACCGGCAGCTCCGGCGGGATGTCGCTGCTTCCGCTGGCCATCATTGTTGCCGTCATCGTGCTGGCGGTCGTGGTGCTGCTGTTGTGGAGCCGCGGGCGCCGGCGCAAGCGACACGAAGCCGAGGTCGCCGCCGCCAAACGGCTCGACCCCACCGACCCGAACGCCCTGGTGTCGGTTCCACTCGACGCCCTCGACGAGCTGTCCCGGTCGACCGTCGTCGATGTCGACAACGCCGTACGCACCAGTTCCAACGAATTGGCCCTGGCCACCGAAGAATTCGGTGAACAACAAACGCAACCGTTTGCCCGAGCCGTCGAAAACGCCAAAGCCACGTTGCAGCAGGCATTCAACGTGCGCCAGCAGCTCGACGACGCGGTTCCCGAGACACCGGCCGAGCGCCGTGACCTGCTGACCAGGGTGATCGTCGCCGCCGCGCGCGCCAACCGCGAGCTGGACGCTCAGAACCAGGCCTTCCATCAGCTGCGCGACCTCGTCATCAACGCCCCCGACCGGCTCGACGCGCTGACCCAGAAGCTGGTCGATGTCAGCGCTCGCATAGATCCCGCCCAGCAGACGTTGACCCAGTTGCACACCGAGTTCGCCGAGTCGGCGCTCGCCTCGGTTGGGCGTAACGTCAACGCCGCCAATGAGCGACTGGAGTTCGCCGACCACTCGATCAGCCGGGCCCGCGAGCTGGCGGCCAAGCCGGTCGCCGGCGAGCAGAGCGAACTGGTCGACTGTCTACGCGGGGCCGAAGCCGCTCTGCAGCAAGCGAGTTCGATGCTCAACGCAGTCGACAGCGCGGCGAGCGACATCCGGCGCGCGGTCGCCACCCTGCCTGCGGCGATCGCCGACACCCAGCAGGGCATCAATCAGGCCGTCGCCCAGTTGACGCAGGGCGGGCTGTCCGATGCCGCCGAGCTGACGGCGGCGCGCGACGCCGCGGTCAAGGCAGTGGCGGCCGCGCAGACCGACGGATCAACCGACCCGTTGGGCGCGTTCACCCAACTGACCCAGGCCGACGCCGATCTGGACCGGCTACTGGCCACCGTCGCCGAGGAACGCGAGAATGCCGAGCGGCTGGGCCGGTCCTACGACCAGGCGCTGTTCACCGCGCAGTCGCGGGTGCGTTCGGTGTCGGACTATGTCGACACCCGCCGCGGCAGTGTCGGGCCCGAGGCGCGGACTCGCCTCAACGAGGCGGTGCGTCAGCTCGAGGCCGCACAGGCGAAGCGGAAAACCAACGTCACCGAGGCGATCGCGCATGCCAACGGTGCGTCGATGCTGGCCGCCCAAGCTCAGCAGCTGGCCAACGCCGACGTCCAGAACACCCAGCGGACGTATATGAATCATTATGGCGGAGTTGGCGGTTCGTCCAACATGGGCGCCATGATCGGCGGGCTCATCCTCGGCAACATCCTGTCCGGCGGCATGCGCGGCGGATTCGGTGGTGGCTTCGGCGGCGGTGGCTTCGGCGGCGGTGGATGGTCGTCGACAACCTTCGGCGGATCGTCGGGTGGCTCCGACGGCGGCGGGATGCTGGGCGGCGGCGGCCGCTTCTAGCTCGCGGTGCGGCGCCTACCGCTTGGTCAGGCGCAGCCGCCACGCCTCCGGCCCACGCTGCTCGTAGTGGATCTCGAGCGGGCCCGAGGTGCGGTCGCCGAGTTGGTGCAGCAGCGGGATCGGGTCATGGGGCGCCACCAGCACCAGGGTGCCGCCGGCCGGCACGGCGTCGAACGCACCGAACACGGTGGCGTGCCGAATCGAGTGCGGCACCTCGCGGACGTCGAGTACCGGATCTTCGGTGTCGTGTTCTCCGCAGCCGCAGGCGTGCGCCGGCTCGTCGCCCGCGGTGACGTGATGATCACCGAGAAGGTCGTGCATACCGTGGATCACCTCGGCAAGCGAGACGTCTGCGTTGGCGGCCACGATCGGCAGGATCCGCTCGTTTTCGTCGATCAGGTGAGCATCGAACACGACCCGTAGGGCGTGGCCAGAGGCGGCCGAACGCACGGGTGGCTCGGTGCGGATGCGCTCGACGAGTGAGCCGATGACCCGGTGCACCGCGATCATTGATTCGACCAAGGGCCGGGCGCGCTCGGTCCGGGTGGCGGCCGGGTACAGCCGCTCCTCTTCGGCTGCGGCATGCGGCAGCAGGTCGCCGGTCAGGAACGCCAGGGCCGCGGCTCGCGCCGGCTCGAAGTCCACATCACGTTCGACCGCTGACAGCATCCCATCGGTGAGCACCGCAAGCTGCCCGGCCAGCTGCGCGTGGTGACTCGTGATGGCGTCGACTACCTCGGCATCGGCAGCTGTGGACGCGAAGACCACATCGTTGGCTGACATGTCCGGTTCCTTCCGTTGAACCCGATAGCTCCGCGAAGCGAATGTGACTCGAGGGGCATGTGAGCGTTAACCGATAATTTACTACAATAAATTCCGTGAAAAAAGATGGCACGGTCCTCGGCCCCGAACCGGCGCCGATGCTCAAGGCGCCGATGGCTCTATCGGGACAGCGGCTGCGGGTACTCGAGTACGTGCGCGCGCACTCCCCTGTCCGGGTCGGCGACGCGGCAACCGCCCTCGATCTGCATCCCAACACCGTTCGCGAACACCTCGACGCGGTCGTCGGGCTCGGACTCGTCGAGCGCTCCACCGCAACCGCGCTGGGACGCGGACGTCCGGCCACGTTGTATCGCGTCTCGGCTGCTGACCCCGCCGTAGCGTTGCGCGATTACGTCGGTCTGGCCACCGCACTGGCCGGTCATCTGGCACGCAGCAGCGACCACCCCGAGCGTGATGCGCGGGCTGCGGGCATCGAGTGGGGACGCGACATCATCGACGAGCCCGGCCGAGCAGGCAGCGACCCGCGGCAGTCCGTGCTCGATGCGCTCTCCCGCCTCGGCTTCGCGCCGGACGACGAACCAGCCACGCCTAACGCCCACCCGGGCATCGCGCTGCGGCGCTGCCCGCTGCTGGACGCGGCCCGCCGGTACCCCACCGTCGTCTGTCAGGTCCACCTCGGCATCGTCGAGGGGATGCTGCAGCGACTCCGTGCGTCCGGCGGACGGGGACTCGATCTCATCCCATTCGCCGAACCGGGCGCCTGCCGACTATTCCTGCCCGATCCCCTTGTCCGACATCATGACTGACCGAAGATCGTCGGCGTCGGGGCTGATCACCTAGCCTTTGAGCCGGGTGGCCAGGTAGTCGACCACCGAGTCGATGCCGATGCGCTCCTGGGTCATCTGGTCGCGCTCGCGCACAGTCACCGCATGGTCCTCGAGCGTGTCGAAATCGACGGTCACACAGAACGGCGTACCGATCTCGTCCTGGCGACGGTAACGCCGGCCGATCGCACCGGCGTCGTCGAACTCGATGTTCCAGTTCTTACGCAGCTCCGCGGCCAGATCCTTCGCCTTCGGGCTGAGGTCGGCGTGCCGGGACAGCGGCAGCACCGCGGCCTTCACCGGCGCCAGGCGCGGGTCGAGCCGCAGCACCGTGCGCTTGTCCACCCCGCCCTTGGCGTTGGGCGCCTCGTCCTCGGCGTAGGCGTCGACGAGGAATGCCATGAACGAACGGGTAAGTCCCGCTGCGGGTTCGATGACGTACGGGATGTAGCGCGTATCGGCCGCCTGGTCGTAGAACGAGAGGTCGGTGCCGGAATGCTGCGAGTGGGTCTTGAGGTCGAAGTCGGTGCGGTTGGCGATGCCTTCGAGCTCACCCCATGGGTTGCCACCGAAACCGAATTTGTACTCGATGTCGGTGGTGCCGGCCGAGTAATGCGACAACTTCTCCTGGGGATGCTCGAAGAGCCGCAGGTTGTCGCGGTTGATGCCGAGGTCGATGTACCACTGGAATCGGGTGTCGATCCAGTACTGGTGCCACTCGGGGGCACTGGCCGGCTCGACGAAGAACTCCATCTCCATCTGCTCGAACTCACGGGTGCGGAAGATGAAGTTGCCCGGGGTGATCTCGTTGCGGAAGCTCTTGCCGATCTGGCCGATGCCGAACGGCGGCTTCTTGCGCGACGTCGTCACCACGTTGGCGAAGTTCACAAAGATGCCCTGCGCGGTCTCGGGCCGCAGGTAGTGCAGGCCTTCCTCGGACTCGATCGGACCAAGGTAGGTCTTGAGCATCATGTTGAATTCGCGCGGCTCGGTCCACTGGCCCTTGGTGCCGCAGTCCGGGCAGACGATCTCGGTCATCGCGACCGATTCGGGATCCTCGATCTTCTTCTTCTCGGCGTACGCCTCCTGCAGATGATCCTGGCGATGACGCTTGTGGCAGTTGAGGCACTCGATGAGCGGGTCGTTGAAGACCTCGACGTGGCCGGAGGCGACCCAGACCTCGCGCGGCAGGATGATCGAGCTGTCCAGGCCGACGACGTCGTCGCGGCCGGTCACCACCGAACGCCACCACTGGCGCTTGATGTTCTCCTTGAGCTCGACGCCCAGCGGGCCGTAGTCCCAGGCCGACTTGGTCCCGCCGTAGATCTCGCCGGCTGGATAGACCAAGCCACGACGCTTGGCCAGGTTGACGACGGAATCGATGACGGACGCCACGATGGGTGCCACTCCTTGTTCGGGTGCGGATTATTTGTGTGCGGACAACAGCCATACAGCCTAACGACCTGCCGAACCGACTTTTGACATGCGTGATCGTGCATGGAAAAGTGGAGCGGCAAGTGGAAATCGTTTCCAATAGCGTGGAGGTGCCGCAATGATCACCGCCACCGACCACGCCGCCCTCCTCGAACGCGCCGGTGAGCTTCTCCGCGCGCTTGCTGCGCCGGTGCGCATCGCGATCGTGCTGCAGCTTCGGGAATCCCGGCGCTGCGTGCACGAACTCGTCGACGCCCTCGACGTGCCACAGCCCCTGGTCAGCCAGCATCTGCGGATCCTCAAGGCGGCCGGGGTGGTGGCGGGTGAACGATCCGGGCGCGAGGTGATGTACCGGCTGGTCGACGAGCACCTGGCCGAGATCATCGTCGCCGCCATCAGCCACGCCGGCGAGGAGCACTCGTGACGGGCGCCGACACGCGGCCGCGCGCCGGCGCAGGCGGGGTGCGCGCCACCCGTCAGCGGGCGGCGATCATCGCGCTGCTGGACACCGTCGACGAGTTCCGCTCGGCTCAGGAGCTGCACGACGAGCTGCGCCGCCGCGGCGAGAACATCGGGCTGACGACGGTGTACCGGACGCTGCAGTCACTGTCAGCGGCCGATCTGGTGGACATGGTGCGCACCGACACCGGGGAGTCGGTCTACCGGCGCTGCGCCGGGGATGACCACCATCACCATCTGGTGTGCCGCGGTTGCGGTGCGGCGGTGGAGGTCAGCGGCCGCGAAGTCGAAGCATGGGCCGCGGAAGTTGCTTCCGAACACGGGTTTTCAGAGGTAAGCCACACGATCGAGTTATTCGGCACCTGCGGGCAATGCCGGAGCTGAAGCCGGCGGGCGCCATATCCTGGCTATAGGATTGTTGCCCGCCTTCGAGCGACAAGTGACGGTACGGCCTGGACGCCTTCGTGAGATTGCACTCACGCCGACGGTTACTCGCACTTTCTCTGCGTAGCCTCAATCTCGCGAATCTCCGTGCCGAGATTGACGTTTCGCGGCTCCGCACTCGAACTTTCGCTGCCAATTGTCGGTTTGGGCCTGGGGGGCTAGTCGACTAGCGCGCGGCGGGCGTCGGCCCCGCCGGCCAGCACCATCAGCACCAGCGTCTGCAGCGCCCGGTCGGCCAGACCCTCGCCGGGAAAGTTGTAGCGCAACATCACGTCGCCCTTCTTGCCGGATTCGACCAACGTCACGGTTCCCAGCATCGTCGACTGCGCCTGTGCGGCAACGCCTTTGCGCAACCCGGCGTTCAGCGGCAGGTCCCAGGCCAGCACCTGCGTCACCGACACCATCTCGATGTCCTCGACGATGGTGACCGTCCGCAGCGAGGCGAACGTCCCTTCGTAGCGCACCGTGAGCGCACCATCGACTTCCACCTCGACCGACAGCACCGCGCGCAACGCGTCGGCCAGCCGTGCGTCCAGAGCCATCGTCAGGCCCGGCCGAAACGCCGATTGCGCTCGGCGTACTCCTCGCACGCCGCCCATAGGTCACGCCGGTCGTAATCGGGCCACAGCTTGTCCTGGAACACGTACTCGGCGTACGCGGCCTGCCACAGCATGAAGTTGCTCGCCCGCTGCTCACCCGACGTTCTGATGAACAGGTCGACGTCGGGGATGTCGGGCCGGTGCAAGTGTTCGGCGATCGTGGCCTCGTTCACCCGCTCCGGGTCGATCCGGCCGGCCGCCGCATCGCGCGCGATCTGCTTGGCCGCTTCGGCGATTTCGGCCCGCCCGCCGTAGTTCACGCAGTAGTTGACCGTGATGACGTCGTTGCCGACCGTCATGTTCTCGGCGATGTCGAACTCCTTGATCACGCTGCGCCACATCCGCGCCCGCGAACCCACCCAGCGCATGTTGACGCCCATGGCGTCCAGGTTCTCGCGGCGCCGGCGCACCACCTCGCGGTTGAAGCCCATCAGGAACCGAACCTCTTCGGTGCTGCGCCGCCAGTTCTCGGTGGAGAACGCATACACCGACAGGTGTTGGATACCGATCTCGATGGCTCCGCAGGTGATGTCGATCAGCACCGCCTCGCCCATCTTGTGGCCCTCGGTGCGGCTCAATCCGCGCTGCGTGGCCCAGCGCCCGTTGCCGTCCATCACAACAGCGACGTGTTTGGGCATCTGGTCGGCCGGGATGGCCGGCGGCACGGCCTTGGAGGTGTGCTGGGGTGGTCGGCGCGGGCCCCCGTCCGGCGCGGCGGGCAGCTCGGGAAACACGACCGGCCATACCGAGGTGTCCGGGAAGATCGGGTAGTCGTCGGGCGCCGGGGGCAGCTGCGGAAAGGTCTCTTTCCGCCTGCGCTCAGCCCCCCGCCACGAGCTGGTCACCCGGTTCATCGCCATATGGCTCATCCTGCCTGAACATCTCCATGCCGTGGTCAGCGGCCCGCCGGTAGACGCGCTCCACCAGCGGCAAGGTGCGCAGCTGGCGTTCCAGATGCCACTGAAGATGCGCAGCCACCAGCCCGCTGGCGTGGCTGCGATGCGACGGCGTCGAAGCCTCCGCGAGCTCCCAGTCGCCGTCGTGCAGCGCCGCCATCAGATCCAGCACCGACTGCGGTGGCGTGGTCGAGCCGGACGGACGGCAATGCATGCAAACACTGCCACCAGCGGCGATATGGAACGCGCGGTGCGGACCCGGCGCCGCGCAGCGGGCGCATTCGGTCAGCGACGGCGCCCAGCCGGCGATCCCCATGGCCCGCAGCAGGTAGGCATCCAAGACCAGCTCACGGCTGCGCGTGCCGTCGGCCACCGCGCGCAACGCCCCGACCGTGAGCCGGTGCAGCGCCGGCGCCGGGGCGCGTTCCTCGCCGGCCAGTCGCTCGGCGGTCTCCAGGACCGCGCAGGCGCTGGTGTAACGGCCGTAATCGCTCACGATATCGGTGGCGAAAGCGTCGATCGACACCACCTGGGTGACGATGTCCAGATTGCGACCTGGGTGCAGCTGGACGTCAATATGGGCGAACGGCTCCAGCCGGGAACCGAATTTGCTGCGGGTACGACGCACACCCTTGGCAACCGCGCGGACCAGACCGTGGTCGCGGGTCAGCAAGGTGATGATGCGGTCGGCTTCACCGAGCTTGTGTTGGCGCAGCACGACCGCCCGATCCCGATACAGCCGCATTCGACAAGTTTCCCACCGCATTGCGACATAAGCGCGGACGCGCGCCGTTAGTCTCAACGTCGCCATGACAGCTCACGGGAGTTTGGGCAGCCCACCGCGGTTTCCGACCATCGGTGAGCAGCTATATCAGTTGACCAGCGGCACGGTCACGTCCGCCGAACTGACGCGCCGGTCACTGCGTGCGATCACCGTCAGCCAGTCCACCCTCAACGCTTTCCGGGTGGTGCTCACCGAGTCGGCGCTCGCCGAGGCGGCCGACGCCGATCGCCGTCGTGCCGCGGGGCAGCAGGCGCCGCTGCTGGGCATCCCCGTCGCGGTCAAGGACGACGTCGACATCGCCGGGGTGCCGACGTTGTTCGGCACCGCAGGACCCGTGCGGCCGGCAGCCGAGGACTCCGAGGTGGTCCGCCGGTTGCGTGACGCCGGCGCGGTGATCGTCGGGAAGACCAACTGCTGCGAACTCGGACAGTGGCCGTTCACCAGCGGACCGGCCTTCGGCCACACCCGAAATCCGTGGTCGCGCAAGCACACGCCGGGCGGCTCATCGGGCGGCAGCGCCGCCGCGGTCGCGGCCGGGCTGGTCGCAGCTGCGATCGGCTCCGACGGCGCGGGCAGCGTCCGGGTGCCTGCCGCGTGGACCCACCTCGTCGGGATCAAGCCGCAACGCGGCCGCATCTCGACCTGGCCGGTGCGCGACCCATTCAACGGCATCACCGTCAACGGCGTGCTGGCTCGCACGGTGGCTGACGCGGCGCTGCTCCTCGACGCCGTTTCGGGCAACCACGAGGACGACCCGTTCAAGCCGCCACCGGTGCGAATGTCGGACTCCGTCGGTGCGGCCCCCGGGCCTTTGAGGATCGCACTGTCCACTCGGTTTCCGTTCACGTTCTTCGGCGCCAAGCTGCATCCCGAGATCCGGGTCGCGCTGAGCCGGGTCGCTGAACAGCTCGGCATGCTCGGCCACACCGTGATGGAAGGCAACCCGAACTACGGCCTCCGGTTGCCCTTGACGTTCCTGCCCCGCTCCACCGCCGGGCTGCTGGCCTGGGCCGACCGGCTCGGCGACGACGTCACCTTCGATCGCCGCACCGAGTCGAACATGCGGATGGGCCGGCTGCTGTCGGGATCGATGCTGCGCCGCGCTCGGGCCAGCGAGCCGAGACTGCACCGCCGCGTCGGGGAGATCTTCCGCTCCGTCGACGTGGTGCTGGCGCCGACGACCGCACAGCCGCCCCCACCGGCTCGCAGGTTCGACGACCTGGGGCCCATGGGAACCGATCGCGCCATGATCGCGGCCTGCCCGGTCACGTTCCCGTGGAATCTGTTGGGCTGGCCGTCGATCAGCGTCCCGGCCGGTTTCACCTCGCATGGTCTGCCGATCGGCGTGCAGCTGATGGGCCCGGCCAACAGCGAACCGCTGCTGATCTCACTGGCCGCTGAGCTGGAGGCCATCAACTGCTGGGCAAACAAGCAGCCCGAGATCTGGTGGAACACGCCGGTGCCAACGGACTCCATGTGAATGTCGTTGTGCTGCATTCTATTCAGTCAAATAGCGCTGCAGCGTAGGACCGATCCAGTCGACGACTTCCTGATTCGTCATAGCCACGAGCGGCGGGAACGCCAGCACGTACCGGCACAGCGCCATTCCGAGCACCTGCGACGACGCCATGCCGGCCCGCACCGGCGTATCGGGTGCGTCCCCGGTCGCCTTGGCCACCACCGGGCCTAGTTGTGTCGCGAAGATCGTCCGCATCCGTTCCGCCACAGCCTCGTTGGTGACACCGACACGAAGCAGGATGAGCAGCGCTTCGTCGCGTTCCCAGCGCTCGACGAAGTGAGCGGCAAGGGCGGCCCCAAGCCCGTCCACAGGCACGTCGGTGAGATCGGGAAGCTCGAGGTCGAATTCTGCGGCCGCTCCGAACAGCGCCTCTTTGTTTCCGAAATAGCGCATCACCATCGAGGGATCGATGCTTGCGTCTGCGGCGATACCCCGAATCGTGGCCTTCTCGTACCCCTCGGTCGCGAAGCGCTCGCGGGCCGCCGCGAGTATCACGGCCTTCGTCTCGGTCGCAGAACGTCTCATACCAACGATTGTAGGCCAACGCGCGTTGACATCAGCCGCACTGCGGCGATAACCTGTAGTCAACGTGCGTTGGCCAACAAATGTTGACAAGGAGGCATCATGCAGATTTCCGATACCGACGTGCTCGTCGTCGGCGCTGGACCGGCCGGACTGACCGCCGCCATCGTGCTGCTCCAACGCGGCCGCCAGGTGACCGTGGTGGACAGCCAAGCCGAGGGCGCGAACACCTCCCGCGCCGCGGTGGTCCACCCGCACACGCTGGAGTTACTCGAACCGTATGGCGTCACCGAGAGGTTGGTGCACCGCGGCGTGCACACCCCGACGTTCGCCATTCGCGATCGTGACAGCCTGCTCATCGCGGTGCCGTTCGAACAATTGCCCACCCGTTTTCCGTACACCCTGATGATTTCCCAGGCCGAAACCGAGGCCTTTCTGCTGGAACGGCTTGAAGAGTTGGGCGGCAAAGTGTTCCGGCCGACGACCGTCACCGGCATTCGGCAGGACCCCGACGCCGTCGAGGTCAGCTTCGCCGACGGCCTTCGCATGCAGGCGCGTTACGTCATCGGCGCCGACGGTATGCACAGCACACTGCGGGAACAGGCCGGAATCGCATTCATCGGCGGCACCTACGCCGAGTCCTTCACCCTCGCCGATGTGCGACTCGCCGGTGGAGTCGTCGCCGACGAGGTAACCCTGTACTTCTCCCCCTCAGGTCTGGTCGTCGTGGCCCCGCTGCCTGATGGCCGGTACCGCATCGTCGCCACCGTCGACGAAGCGCCGCAGCACCCCGATATCGCGTTCGTCCAACGCCTGTTGGACGAGCGCGGTCCGATGGCACAACCCGCCGTGGTCGAGGAGGTGGTGTGGGGTTCCCGCTTCCGGGTGCATCACCGCATCGCCGAGTCCTTCCGCGACCGCGCCATTCTGCTCGCCGGGGACGCGGGCCATGTGCACTCGCCCGCGGGTGGACAGGGGATGAATCTGGGTATCGAGGATGCCGTCCTGCTTGGCGAATGCCTGTCGCGCGTGCTCGCCGGTGAGCCTGACCGCTTGCTCGATGAATATGCGATCAACCGACGCCGTACAGCCGAACGCGTTGTCACGCTGGCAGGCCGGCTGACGCAGCTGGCCACCGCTTCCCCACGACGCAGACCGATCCGCAATCTGGTGATGCGGCTCGCCGGCAAAGTGCCCGCGGTGCGCCGCGCGCTGGCGATGCAGCTGTCGGGTCTGGACCGGAGACGAGAGGCCTGACGCCTTGGCCGCTAGAACCCAAGCCGGCCAAGCTGTTTGGGGTCGCGCTGCCAGTTCTTGGCGATCTTGACCCGCAAGTCGAGATAGACCTTGGTGCCGAGTAGCTTCTCGATCTGCGTACGGGCCACCGTCCCAACCTCTTTGAGCCGGGCGCCGCCCTTACCTATCACGATGCCCTTCTGGCTGTCCCGCTCGACATACAGCACGGCGTGCACGTCGATCAGGTCGTCCCGATCGGGCCGCTCTTCGATCTCCTCGATCACAACCGCGAGCGAGTGCGGCAGCTCGTCGCGCACACCTTCCAACGCTGCCTCGCGGATGAGCTCGGCCATCAGCACTTCTTCGGGTTCGTCGGTGAGCTCGCCGTCGGGGTAGAACGCCGGGCCGGGTGGCAATTGGCCTGCCAGCACGTCGATCAGGACATCGACCTGATCGCCGCGCGTCGCCGACACCGGGACGATCTCGGCTGCGGTGTCGCCGACCAATTCGTGGACGGCGATCAGCTGTTCGGCCACCCGCTCCTTGGCCACCTTGTCGATCTTGGTGACGATGACGACGAACGTGGTGCGAGGCGCCACGGCACGGATCTGCTCGTAGATCCAGCGGTCGCCGGGCCCGATATTTTCGTCGGCGGGAATGCACAGCCCGATGACGTCGACTTGCGAGTAGGTGTCGCGGACAAGGTCGTTGAGCCGTTTTCCCAGCAGCGTGCGCGGGCGGTGCAGGCCGGGAGTGTCGACCAGCACGATCTGGAACTCAGGCCGGTGCACGATGCCGCGAATGGTGTGCCGGGTGGTCTGGGGCTGGTTGGCGGTGATCGCCACCTTGGCGCCCACGAGGGCATTGGTCAGGGTGGACTTGCCGGTGTTGGGCCGGCCGACCAGACAGACGAAGCCGGATCGGAATTCGCTCATTGCGGCGTCCCGGAGCGATCGGTGACGATGATCGCCGCGTCCGGTGACAGTTCCTGCACCGCTGCCACACCACCGTCGTCGGCCGATCCGCCGACCAGCACGGCTACCTCGAAACCCGTTGCACCACTGGAGACTGCGGCGGCGACGGCGGTTTGCAAGCCGGTCAGGCGCAATGCCGACAGGGCGACCGGGGCGCCGGCGTAGGTGCGCCCGTCGAGGTCGCGCACCGCGGCGCCCTCGGCGGTTTCAGCGCGCCCCATCGCGCCACGCGCGAGCACCACCAGCTTGGCGTCTTCAGCCTCCAGCGCGTCACTCATCGTGGTCCCTTCCTTCCAGCTCGGTCCGACTGACCAGCACCGTGCCGATGCGCAGCCGTCCTCGGTGGTCCCGGCCACCCTCGGCCTGCAGACGCAGCCCGTGGGAGACGACCTCGGCCCCCGGCAGCGGTACCCTGCCGAGTTCGAGGGCCAGCAGACCGCCGACGGTGTCAACGTCGAGATCTTCCTCGAATTCGACGTCGTACAGCTCACCGACGTCCTCGATCGGCAACCGCGCGGAGACCCGGAACTTGTTGTCGTCCAGTTCTTCAACAGGCGCCACCTCGCGGGTGTCGTACTCGTCGGCGATCTCGCCGACGATCTCTTCGAGGACGTCCTCGATGGTGACCAGGCCCGCGATGGCGCCATACTCGTCGACCAGCAAGGCCATGTGGTTGCGGTCGCGCTGCATCTCGCGCAGCAGCTCGTCGAGCGGTTTGGAGTCCGGGACGAACACCGCGGGACGCATGATGTCGGCGACCTTGGTGCCGCGGCCGCTGTCAGACGAGTAATAGGTCCGCTGGACAAGGTCTTTGAGATAGACCACGCCGACAACGTCGTCGACGTTCTCCCCGATTACCGGGATCCGCGAATAGCCACTGCGCACCGCCAGGGATGTGGCCTGACTGGCTGACTTGTCGTTCTCGATCCACACCATTTCGGTGCGCGGCACCATGACCTCGCGCGCGGCAGTGTCGCCGAGCTCGAACACCGACTGGATCATCCGGCGCTCGTCGTCGGCCACCACACCGCGCTGCTGCGCCAGATCGACCACCTCACGCAGCTCGATCTCGGAGGCGAATGGTCCGTTGCGGAAGCCGCGGCCCGGAGTCAGTGCATTGCCGATCACGATGAGCAGACGGCTGATCGGAGTGAGGAGCACCGAAATGGCTTGCAGGGGAACAGCCGACAGCAGTGCGATCGCGTAGGCGTTCTGCCGGCCGATGGTCCGCGGTCCGACGCCCATGGCGACGAAGCTCGCGACCGTCATGATCGCCGCCGCGACGACCAGTCCCCATTTCAGGCCGAGGTCATCCCACAAGAAGGCGACCAGCAGCACGGTTGCGGCGGCCTCGCACGCAATACGCAGCAGGACAACAAGATTGATGTAGCGCGGCCGCTCGGCCATGACCCTGGCCAGTCGCAGTGCGCCGGGCCGCTCGTCGCGCACCAGTTCCTCGACCCGGGCCACCGACACGGTGCTGATCGCGGCGTCGATCGCGGCGAACAGCCCACCCAGCACAACCAGTGCGATCGCCCCGAGCAGCGCACTCCATCCGGTCACGGTTGGTCGAAATACCGTGACTTGTCGAGCAGTCGCCGGTCCTTCTCGTTCTGCCGATCCTGGTGATACGCCTCGACCTGCTCGGCCACCCACTCCTCGAGCAGCTTGCGCTGCAGGTCGAACATTTCTTTTTCCTCGTCCGGCTCAGCGTGGTCGTAGCCCAGCAGGTGCAGCACTCCGTGCACGGTCAGCAGCGCCAACTCCTGACCGAGGCTGTGCCCGGCGGAGGCCGCCTGGTCGGCCGCGAACTGCGGACACAGCACGATGTCACCGAGCATCGACGGGCCCGGCTCCGGCGCGTCCGGACGGCCACCGGGCTCGAGCTCGTCCATCGGGAAGCTCATCACGTCGGTGGGGCCGGGCAGGTCCATCCACCGCATGTGCAGATCGGCCATCGCATTGGTGTCCAGCAGCACCATCGACAGCTCAGCGGCCGGGTTGACGTCCATGCGGCGAATCACGAAGCGCGCGACGCTGATCAGTTCATCTTCGGAAACGTCGAGGCCGGATTCATTGGAAACCTCGATAGTCATCTGGCCCTACCGCCGCGTCGAGCGACGTTGGGAGCGGTTCATCAGCGCGGGCTGCTCGGCCTTGGCGTATGCATCGACGATTTCCGATACCAGATGGTGACGTACCACGTCGGCGCTGGTGAGCTCGGCGAAGTGGATATCGTCGATGTCGTCGAGAACATCCATGGCCGCGCGCAGACCGGACCTGGCCCCGCCGGGCAGGTCGACCTGAGTGATATCGCCGGTGACGACGATCTTGGACCCGAACCCGAGCCGGGTGAGGAACATCTTCATCTGCTCGGCGGTGGTGTTCTGTGCCTCGTCGAGGATGATGAACGCGTCATTGAGCGAGCGGCCACGCATGAAGGCCAGCGGCGCAACCTCGATCACTCCGGTGCTCAGCAGGTTCGGGATGGCGGCTGGATCCATCATGTCGTGCAGCGCGTCGTACAGCGGCCGCAGATACGGGTCGATCTTCTCGGTCAGCGTCCCGGGCAGAAAGCCAAGGCGCTCACCGGCTTCCACCGCGGGCCGGGTCAGGATGATCCGGGTGACCTGCTTGGTCTGCAGCGCGTTGACCGCCTTGGCCATCGCCAGATAGGTCTTGCCGGTGCCCGCCGGTCCGATGCCGAACACGATGGTGTGGGCATCGATGGCGTCGACGTAGCGCTTCTGGTTGAGCGTCTTGGGCCGAATCGTCTTGCCACGCCGCGACAGGATGTCCAGCGTCAGCACCTCGGCCGGTGACTCGTTGTCCGCACCGGCGATCATCCCGACGCTGCGCCGCACCGCATCCGGGGACAGCGTCTGCCCACCGGTGACGATCGCGATGAGTTCGGAAATGACCCGCTCGGCCATCGCGACATCGGCCGCCTCGCCGGACAGCGTGATGGTATTTCCTCGGACGTGCACATCGGCGTCCACGCTGCGTTCGAGCGCGCGCAGGTTTTCGTCAGCGGAACCCAGCAGGCCCATGACGAGGTCGGGCGGAACAGTCATGCTGCTGCGCACTTGCGAGGCAGCGGTCGTCTCGCGGGGCGTCACGTGGTTTTCGAAGCCTGCTTCCTGGTGTCCGGTCAATCAGTCAGTGGTTCCATCCTACCGCCGACCCGGGACTCGGTGAAGTCGATAACGTCTCTGTGCTGGCCCTACAACGGCCGTCGAAAGCATCCCGCCCACGGCCCCCGCCCTTGACCGATCAGCTGATCGCCCAGCAGGCCTCGGAACCGGGATTCGCCACGCACTGGTTCACAGTGGCGATATAAATCGCGAAAAAGGCAATGCCCACGGGCAAGGTCACGGGCAAGGTCAAGATTGCGATCGCAGCCTGCAGCTGCTGAACACCCAAAATGTGGTAGACGAGGTCGGTCTCTAAATCGGCCTTCTCGTCGGCGATGTCGTCGATGTCGCCGCGCCGCTGAGCATCGGAAAGCTCGATTTCGTCGAGCACCAGATTCACCGTTCCGACCACTTGGGCGACGCCCGGAATGTAGCCCAGCACTGATGCAAGTCCTTCGCGGCCGTACTCAGATGGGCTGTTGGGCAGGCGGCGCGGCGGCCCGGCCGGGATTTCGGTCAGCGCAAGGCTGCCGGGGAAAACACCAGGATCGAATGCCTCGATACTCCAGGAACCGACGGTCCGCACATTGGCGGTCTGATTCAAGTAGAGCCGGGTGTAGGCGACGGCGTTGCCATCCGTGGCATGGATCACATAGATCTCGGCATCATCCCGAGTTCCATCTGGTCCGATGACGCCGGTTGCCGTGAAGTTCCACGAGCCATCAAGAAATGCATCCGAAGTCGTATTCACGTAGTACGACAGCGGCAGATCGTCCGACTCAACCCCGGGTCCCGCCCCCTCCGTATCTGCAGCCGTCGCGGATGGGGCCGAAACGGTTGTCCGCGCCGAGCCCGCCCAGCCATCGCGGCGCACGGGGGCAAGCGGAAGCGCCGCAGAATCGACGCCGGGACGCTCGGGAAAGGTTGCGGCAGAATCATCTTCGTTCACAGCAGCGGGACGCGCATCGGTCCGCCGGAGCCGTTGACTGCCAAGAGCGCCCGCGGGGGCCGCGGCTGAGCGCGTGGTGGCCGGGGGTGAAGCCATCGGACGGCGCGGGGATGCCGATCTCTTGGTGTGCGCGTCAGTGGACGCCGACTTGGCAGAGCCCGATCCACCGTCCGCGGAGTCGGCCGACGCCGAGCCAGCCCCAGCTAGAACTGCAGCACCGATACCGAGCGCGAATACCCCACCACAGACGAAACCGGCAGACGCCACTTTCAACCCCCCGATCGAAACATTCGCCACATGCTAACTAATTGACGTCAGAGTCAGCAGCATATCTGCGTAAAACGCCGCGAAAAGTTCGTAGCAGCTAAGAACTCACGCCCACCGCTCAGTCAGCACACCGAGCGCGCCCAACGCCACTGCCGCGGCGGTGGTGGTGCGCAGCACTGTGGGACCGAGCCGGACTGCGGTGGCTCCCGCCTCCGCCAGCTGGGCGAGTTCGGCGCCGCTGATGCCCCCTTCGGGACCCACGAGCAACATGATCGAATCTGCTTGTGCCACCGGCAGTTCAGCCAACGGACGGTCAGCCGATTCATGCAGCGCGAGGACCAGTGCGCCGGCACCGGCGCGTTCGGCGACCACGCCTGCCAGCGCGCCTGTCGCGATCGGGCCGTCGATCTGGGGAATGTAGGCGCGCCGCGACTGTCGAGCCGCCGAACGGGCGACGGCGCGCCAGCGGCGCAGCCCCTTCGCCGCGCGCTCGCCATCCCAGCGTGCCACGCACCGGTCGGCCTGCCAGGCGATGAAGTCGTCGGCGCCGGCCTCGGTGGCCAATTCGATCGCCAGCTCCGAGCGCTCTGATTTCGGAATACCCTGCGCGACCGTCACCGTGGGGTGCGAACGCAGCGCCGTCCAGCGCTCCAGTACCTGAGCCGAGAACCCGCGCTTGTCGGTCTCGTCGACCTCGCAGCGGGCCAGCGTGCCCGTGCCGTCGGACAAGACGAGCCGCTCGCCGGGCCGGATGCGCCGGACCGTGGCGGCGTGGAAACCTTCGTCGCCGTCGACGACAGCACACTGCCCGACCGCCGGGATGGCGTCGGCGTAGAACAGCGTGTCGGCCAACGCCTAACGGCCGCTGAATGTCTCGCGCAGCCGGTTGAACAGTCCACCGGCATTGCCGGCGGCGGCGTGCGTGGATTTCACTTCGGGTTCGGCGTGGCTTCGGGCTTTGAACTCGCCGAGCAGTTCCTTGGCCCGGGCGTCGAGCTTACCCGGCACCGTCACCTCGATGTGCGCGTGCAGGTCACCCCGGACGCCGGAACGCAGATGCGGCATACCGTGCCCGCGCAAAGTGGTCACCGAGCCGGGTTGGGTCCCCGGCGCGATGGTGATCTCGGTCAGTCCGTCGAGAATGCCGTCGACGGTGATGGAGGTGCCGAGCGCGGCGTCGACCATCGGCACCGACACAGTGCAGTGCAGGTCGTCGCCATCGCGGACGAAGATGTCGTGTTGCTGCTCGTGGACCTCGACATATAGGTCACCTGCCGGGCCGCCGCCCGGGCCGACCTCGCCCTGCGCGGCCAGTCGGACCCGCATGCCGTCGCCGACCCCAGCCGGGATCTTCACGCTGATGTCGCGACGGGCGCGCACCCGTCCGTCGCCGGCGCACCGGTGGCACGGGTCTGGAATGACCTCTCCGACGCCGCGGCACGTCGGGCAGGGCCGGGACGTCATGACCTGTCCCAGCAGCGAACGCTGCACGGTCTGAACCTCGCCGCGCCCGCCGCAGGTGTCGCAGGCCACTGGGGTGGAGTTGTCGTGAGTTCCCTTGCCCTGGCACACATCACAGAGCACCGCGGTGTCGACGGTAACCTGCTTGGTGACCCCGGTCGCGCACTCCGCCAGGTCCAGCCGCATCCGCAGCAGCGAATCCGATCCGGGCCGAACCCGGCCGATCGGGCCGCGCGATCCGCCGCCACCGCCGAAGAACGCCTCGAACACATCACCCAAACCGCCGAAGCCGCTGAATCCGTTGGCGGCCGACGCGGCGCCTTCCAGCGGGTCGCCGCCCAGGTCGACAATGCGCCGCTTCTCCGGATCCGACAGCACCTCGTAGGCGGCGCTGATCTCCTTGAACTTGTGCTGTGCTTCCTCATCCGGATTTACATCGGGATGGTATTCGCGGGCCAGCTTTCGATAGGCGCGCTTGATCTCCTGATCACTGGCGCCCTTGCTCACCCCGAGCAAGCCGTAGTAGTCCCGTGCCACTCTTGACCTTTCGAATTCCCGCCGGCTAGCCGGCTCGGTGTTCCATGTCGCCGGCTAGCCGGCTCGGTGTTCCATGTCGCCGGCTAGCCGGCTCGGTGTCCTAGGACATCGCCGATATACATCGCAACCGCCGCGACATTGGCGATCGTTCCCGGATAGTCCATTCTGGTGGGCCCCAAGACACCCATTCCGCCGTACACGGTGCCCGAGCTGCCGTAGGTCGTGCTGATCACCGACGTTCCGGCCATTTGTTCGGCCTCGGTTTCCTGGCCGATGCGTACCGTGACCTTACCCGCTTCCTGTGACGCGGCCAGCAGCCGAAGCACCACGACCTGTTCCTCGAGGGCCTCCAGGATCGAACGCAACGACCCGCCGAAGTCGGCGGTGTTGCGGGTCAGGTTGGCGGTGCCACCCATCAGAAGACGTTCCTCGTTGTGCTCGACCAACGACTCCAGCAGCACGGTCGCTGACCGTCCGACGGCATCGCCAAGGCCTCCCGACCCGTCGAGCCGCGCGGCCAGGTCGGCCACCGCGACCGAGGCCGCCGCCAGGCGTTTGCCTTCGAGCGCCTGGCCGAGCAGTTCACGCAGCTGGGACAGCTGGTGCTCGTCGATGGTGTCGCCGAGCTCGACGATCCGCTGGTCGACGCGGCCGGAATCGGTGATCACGACCATCAGCAACCGGGCCGGTGTCAGCGCCACGATCTCGAGGTGCCGCACCGTCGAGGTGGACAGCGTCGGGTACTGGACGATCGCCACCTGTCGGGTCAGCTGGGCCAGCAGCTTCACCGCACGGCGCAACACGTCGTCGAGGTCGACCCCGGACTCCAGGAACTGCATGATCGCCCGGCGCTCGGAGCCCGACAGCGGCTTGACGTCGTCGATGCGGTCGACGAACTCGCGATAGCCCTTTTCGGTGGGCACCCGCCCGGAGCTCGTATGCGGCTGGGTGATGTATCCCTCGGCCTCCAGAACCGCCATGTCATTACGCACAGTGGCGCTGGAAACACCCAGGTTGTGGCGATCAACGAGGGCCTTGGATCCGATCGGCTCCTTGGTCGCCACGAAATCGGCAACGAGGGCACGGAGCACCTCGAAACGACGGTCGTCAGCACTTCCCATCCGGTACACCTCCAAGTCGTCTCCATTTTACGTGCACCAACAGCACATTTAGCACCCACGCCCGCCGAGTGCCACCGCGTCGTGCAGTCCGTGCACGGATGTTCGCCCACCGCTGACGTTCCGGCCACCAGCGACTAGCCTTGCTCAGATGGTGATGCGGGGTCGGCCGGCTGCGGCCGGGACGACGGCCCGATGATCTTCAAAGGTGTTCGGGACGGCAAGCCATATCCCGAGCACAACCTGAGCTACCGCGACTGGTCGCAGATTCCGCCGCGCCAGATCCGCCTCGACGAGTTGGTCACCACGACCACGGTGCTGGCGCTGGATCGCCTGCTGTCCGAAGATTCCACCTTCTATGGAGACCTCTTCCCGCACGCGGTCCGGTGGCGGGGTGTGATCTACCTCGAGGACGGCTTGCACCGCGCGGTGCGGGCCGCTCTGCGTAACCGCACCGTGCTGCACGCACGGGTCTACGACATGGATGACAGCGCGGCCGACCAGTTCTCGGCCAGCTGACCGGCCGCCGGCAACCGTACCGTGAATTGCGTTCTGGCCGGCCGCGATTGCGCGGTGACCGTGCCGCCGTGCGCCTCTACGATCGACAACACGATCGCCAACCCCAGACCACTGCAGCCCAGGTCGCGCGACCGCGACTTGTCGGCTCGGACGAACCGGCCGAACAAATTGGGCATGATCTCCTCGGAGATGCCGGGCCCGTCGTCACTGACCACCAGTTGCACCCTGCCGTCGTTGCCGGTGGACAGCGAGGTGCTGATGGTGACTCCCGCAGGCGTGTGCACCCGGGCGTTGCCGAGCAGGTTCGCCAGCACCTGATGTAGCCGAGCCCGATCACCGCGAACCCAGAGGGCCTGTTCGGGCAACTCGATCATGAAATGGTGACCCGGCGCGGTCACTGACGCGTCGTTGACCGCATCGGCGACCAGGTCGCACAGATCGACGTCCTCGAGTTCGAGGTCGCCGCCCTCGTCAAGCCGCGACAGCAGCAGCAGGTCGGCCACCAGCGAGGCCATCCGGCGTGACTCCGCCTCGATACGGGCCAGCGCGTATTCGGTGGTCGGCGGCAGCACGTCGCTGTCCTGGCGGGTCAGTTCGGCATACCCGAGGATCGCGGCCAGCGGGGTGCGCAGTTCATGACTGGCGTCGGTGAGGAATTGCCGCGTCCGGCGATCGGCCGCCGCGATCTCGCCGAGCGCCGAATCGACGTTGGTCAGCAGCCGGTTAAGGGTGTGGCCGACGACTCCGATCTCGCTGCCCGGGTCGGTGTCGGCCGGGCTCACCCGGGCGGTGATCCGGTAGTCGGTGGCATCCAGCGGTAGTGCGGCTACCTGTCCGGCGACGTCGGCAACGCGGCGCAGCGGCCGCAACGCGTAGTTGACCACGATCATCGTCCCCAGAGCGGTCACCGCAACGGCGAGGATCACCAGCACCGCCACGGTCAGACCCTTGCCCGCGACGGTCTTGTTGGCCGTCTCCAGCGACACCGCCGACACCAGGCGCTCACCGCCAGGAAAATCCCGGTGGCCCACCCGATGCGATCCCATGCTGCCGAGTTCGACGGTCTGCGGGTCGCCCTTGGCCCAGTCGATCTTCTCCAGTGCGCGCACCACGTCGACGGGGGCCGGAACGGGTTCACCGTCGGTGAATGCGCTGCCGTACACCGCGCGGTCGTCGCGCAGCATCGCAATCACCGTTCCCGGTCCCTGACCGGGAAACTCATTCAGATCGCCGTGGCTGCCGTCGCCGTCTCGTGGCGGTTGCTCGATATCCCCGTAGCGCTTGGCCTTGGCGTACGAATAGCTGAAAGCGGCAAGCGAATTGGACACCTGGCTGTTGGCCAGGCTCACCGCCTCGTCGCGCAGGCTCATCACCGCAACCGCGCCGATACCGATCATCGCGATGCTGCTGATCGCGGAGACCCAGATGACCAACCGCCGGCGCAGCGAGCGTGGATGCCACCGTTTCCTGTCGTCGACCGCCGGCGTCACCGCTCTGGCCGCAGCATGTAGCCGACGCCGCGCACCGTGTGGATCATCGGTTCACGTCCGGCGTCGACCTTGCGGCGCAGGTAGGAGATGTAGAGGTCGACGATGCTGGACCGGCCGCCGAAGCCGTAATTCCAGACCCGGTCCAGAATCTCGGCGCGGGTGACAGCGCGGCGGGGGTTGCGCATCAGATACCGCAGCAACTCGAACTCGGTGGTGGTCAGCGAGATCCGGTCATCGCCCCGGGTGACCTCCCGGCTCGGGCCGTCGAGCACCAGATCGCCCACCTTCAACACCTCGTCCTCGGGCGCGGTGGTGGCCTTGGACCGCCGCAGCAGGCCCCGCAACCGGGCGACCAACTCCTCGAGGCTGAACGGCTTGGTCAGGTAGTCGTCGGCACCCGCGGTCAGCCCCGTCACCCGGTCCATCACCGAGTCTCGCGCCGTCAGAAACAGCGTCGGGGTATAGCCCTCAGTCTCCCTCGTCATCTTGAGGATCGCCAGTCCGTCGGTGTCGGGCAGCATGATGTCCAGCACCAGCAGATCCGGCTCGAACTCCCGGAACTTCGACAGGGCGTCACGACCGTCGCCCGCCGTTTCCACGTCCCAGCCCTCATAGTGCAGGGCCATTTTGACCAGATTGGTCAGCGCCGGCTCGTCGTCGACGAGCAGTACGCGAATGGGCGAACCATCGGCGCGGGAGATGCGCGGAAGCTGACCGAGGATCGCCTGGCGAGGGCGGAGGGGACGAGACGTTGACGGTGCGACCGGTATTGCCATACTTCGATTCTGGTGAAAACACATGAATCTGTCATGGAGCCCATATCTGTTTCATATCTTGCCCGGTCACAGACGCGCCCGGGGCGTTGCCGTATTACGTTCCGCGCCAAAGCTTTCCGCGATCATCTGTTAGACGCGACACATTTTGGTCACAGGTCGGCACCGACGAGCGGCAGCAGATATGGATCTGATATGGATTCCTTGAACTGCGTCTGACTCCACACCTACTGTCGCGCTTGTGAATTCGTCTCGCTCCAGCGGTGGGATTCGCGAACCGACTGTCAATTAACAGATCTCGCATACGCAGACAGGAGTCTGGCCTTGCAGCGTTCCACCGCGTCACTTGAGGGTTCTGACGAACCCGGCAGGATGTCCACGATCCTGCGCTACGACCTACCGGCCTCGCTCGTGGTCTTTTTGGTTGCCCTGCCATTGTCCTTGGGTATCGCCATCGCCTCTGACGCACCGGTGCTGGCTGGGCTGATCGCGGCGATCGTCGGCGGTGTGGTTGCGGGCGCTCTTGGCGGATCGCCACTGCAGGTCAGCGGTCCCGCCGCCGGACTGACGGTCATCGTCGCGGGCCTGGTGGCCGAATTCGGCTGGGCGGTCACCTGTGCGATCACCGTCTGCGCCGGCATCCTCCAGATCCTGCTCGGGGTGAGCCGGGTGGGCCGCGCAGCGCTGGCGATCTCACCGATGGTGGTGCACGCCATGTTGGCAGGTATCGGCGTCACGATCGCGCTTCAGCAAGTGCACGTCCTGCTGGGCGGCAGCTCCGAGAGTTCGGCTTGGCGCAATATCACCGAACTGCCCGGACAGCTGCTCGCCGCCGATCACGCCGGGTTGACCGTCGGGCTGCTGGTGATCGGGATCCTGTTGAGCTGGCGCTGGATGCCCGCGAAGGTCCGCAAGGTGCCCGGCCCGCTGGTAGCGATTGTCGTCGCCAGTGCGGTATCGGTGCTCTTCGCGATGAACGTGCCCCGCATTGCGCTCAACGGTTCACTGCTCGACGCCCTGAAACCACCGGGCCTTCCGGAGGGCAACTGGGGTGCGTTCGCGACAGGCGTAATCACCGTCGCCCTGATCGCCAGCGTCGAAAGCCTGCTCACCGCAGTCGCGGTGGACCGCATGCAGGATGGCCCGCGGTCGAACCTCAACCGCGAACTCCTGGGCCAGGGCGCTGCCAATGTCGTGTCGGGTGCGGTCGGCGGCCTTCCGGTCACGGGTGTGATCGTGCGCAGCTCGGCCAACGTGACCGCCGGTGCCAAGACCCGCGCGTCGGGGATGCTGCACGGCGTGTGGGTTCTGGTCTTCGCACTGCCGTTCGCCGGGTTGGCTCAGCAGATCCCGACCGCGGCGCTGGCCGGGTTGCTGATCGTCATCGGCATTCAGCTGGTGAAGCTCAGCCACATCAAGACCGCCCGCCGAACCGGTGACATCGCGGTTTATCTGGTGACGCTCACCTCGGTCGTCTTCCTCAACCTGCTCGAAGGTGTCCTGCTCGGGCTGGCGCTGGCGGTGCTGCTGACCGTGTGGCGGGTCGCGCGCGCCAGAATCCATGCCCAGCCCGCTGACGATCACGACGACAACGACGACTGGCGCGTCGCCGTGGAAGGGTCGGCGACGTTCCTGTCCCTGCCCCAGCTGCACAAGTCGTTGGCTTCGGTGCCGCCCGGTGTGCGCGTCACGCTGGAGATTTCGGTGGATTTCATCGACCATGCCGCACATCAGGCGATCGCGGACTGGCAGCGGCAGCACGAGGCGTCGGGCGGCAGCGTGCTGTTGCAGGAGGTCGGCTCCGTCGAACTGAGCAGCGCACTCGACGGGCCGCCGCAGCGCACCTTCGGCCTCATCGACAAGCGGCTCGGCATCGTGCCGTGGAGTTCATGGCAGGACCCGCTGACCACCAACGGCCATGAACGGCGCGACACCCCACCCCAGTCCGTTCTCGACGGCCTCGAGGTGTACCACCGCAGGACCGCGCCTCAAATACGGCCGCACATGGAGAAATTGGCGCACACCAACACGGCCCAGACGCTGTTCATCACCTGCACCGACGCCCGGATCGTGCCCAATGCGATCACCAGCAGCGGGCCGGGTGACCTGTTCACCGTGCGTAATGTCGGCAACCTGGTGCCTGCCGACCAGCTCGACCATTCCGTGGAGGCGGCGATCGCCTTCGCGGTTGGCAGGCTGACCGTGTCATCGATCGTCGTATGTGGCCATTCCGGCTGTGGCGCAATGCATGCCGCATTGCGGGACCAAGGCGTCGCGGCGCAGCACCCACCCGGCGAGGAACACTTGCGATCCTGGCTGGAGTACGCCCAGCCGGCTCTGGACGCCTTCGACGAGGGCCGTCACCCGATAGCCCAATCGGCCGCAGGGCAGAGATTCAACACCCCCGACCAGCTGAGCATGGTCAGCGTTGCCGTCCAAGTCGACACCCTGGTGCGCCACCCGTTGATCCACGATCTGTACGAGCAGGGCCGACTGAAGGTCATCGGGCTGTTCTATGACATCGGCAGCGCCCAAGTCCTGCATGTCGAGCCGACACCGACACTGTCTTTGCAGACCAACGGGACCGCCGTCCGATGATTGAGTTCGATTTGCACTCAACAGATTTGACTTCTGTATGAAATTCGCGACCGGGTTCCACACATCGCATAGAGTTGACCTATCGGGAAGAGTAAACGAACCCCCAACCCCCCCAAGGTTTCTCTCCCGAAAGAAGAAAGGACGATCAATGATGATCAAGCTCCGCAACCTTGCCCCGCTCGTCGCCGCCGGTGCGGCGGCATTGGCCGTCAGCCTCGCGCCGAGCGCCGGCGCGGCGCCCAATCCGATCGACTGCCTGGACAAGGGCGGTGCCACGATGTGCCAGAAGCAGGGCCACGCAAGGATTCACGCCACACCTCCTGCCACCTCACCGCAGCAGGCATTCGGGTTCAACGGAATCCCGATGTGGGTGCTGGGCTAACCGGCAGGCATGCCGGGCAAGGCCGCGGGATGTGCCTACCCCCAAAGGCTCCCCCGCGGCCTTGCCGTGTCCGGCCCTCAGTCGTCGAGAAGGTCGCGTACCACGGCGTCGGCCAGCAGTCGGCCGCGGCCGGTGAGCATCAACCGCTCCCCGGACCGCGTCAGCAGCCCGTCGTCGACCGCGCGGCCGGCACGCGACTGTTCGGATTCGGTCAGCGCGGCAACCGGCAACCCGGTGCGCAACCTGATTCCCAACAGCACGTTCTCGATGTGGCGGGTATCGGCATCGAGACGCTCGAAATCTGCGACCGGCAGCCGCCCCTCAGCCAGCCGTTCGGCGTAGGCGTTGGGGTGTTTGACATTCCACCAACGGGTATCGCCGACGAACCCGTGGGCACCGGGACCCGCACCCCACCATTGCCCACCGTTCCAGTAGCCGATGTTGTGCCGGCACTCACCGCCGGGACGACTCCAGTTGGACACCTCGTACCAACTCAGTCCCGCCTCCGCCAGGCGCTGGTCGAGCATTTCGTAGCGGTGCGCGAGCACGTCGTCGTCGGGCGCCTCGATCTCGCCGCGGCGTACCCGACGAGCCAGGGCCGTGCCGTCCTCGACCACCAGGGCGTACGCCGAGATGTGGTCGACCCCGGCGGTCAGCGCAGCATCTACCGAACGCGCCAAATCGTCATCGGACTCCCCCGGCGTGCCGTATATGAGGTCGATGTTGAGGTGCTCGAAGCCGGCCGCTGTCGCCTCGGCCGCGGCCTGCAGCGGCCGCCCCGGCGAATGGGTCCGGTCCAGGACAGCCAGCACGCGCTGTGCGGTTGACTGCATGCCCAGCGAGACCCTGGTGTAGCCGGCGGCGCGGATTTCATCGAAGAACGCCGGCGACGTCGACTCCGGGTTGGCCTCGGTGGTCACCTCCGCCTCCGCAGCCAGCGTGAAATTAGCGCGGACGGCGCCCAGCACCTCGGTCAGGCCCGCACCACCGAGCAGCGACGGGGTACCACCGCCGACGAAGACGGTGTCGACGGGCACCTCACCGAGCAGGCCAGCGGTCAGTTCCAGTTCACTGCGCAGCGCCGTCAGCCAGCCCTGCGGGGAGGCGCCGCCCAACTCGCCGGCCGTGTAGGTGTTGAAGTCGCAGTATCCGCATCGCGTGGCGCAGAACGGCACATGGACATAGATGCCGAACGGTGCCCCCTGGGTCAGCGTGAGCTCGGATAACACGGTGTCCAGTGTCCCAGAACTGCCTTTGCGCTCACGGTGAGCACAAATCTGGCCTGATTGGGAGGCTAGCGGGGATTCGTGGCACAATGGCGACGTGACCGCCGACCGCATCTCGATTCACCGGGTATCTCTGGTGGCGCGGCGGCACGTCGATTTCAAGCGTGTCTGCAGCTGTTGCTGTCTGCCTTGACGCCGTAGACCGCCCACCTGATTTCAGCTGGCTGCCGGATCTGCGCCGCCGGACACAGCCACCGGTGAACTGCGCGATCTGAAAGTCAGCTCCTTGGAAGACACAGAGGAGCATCATGACCAACACCACCGAGAAGCCCACCCGACCCGCGAAAACGCGCGACGAAGGTCAGTGGGCGCTGGCCGGCCGGGACCCGCTGAATTCCAACGAGGTGATGAAGCAGGAGGACGACGCACTCAACGTCCGTGCCCGCATCCTCGACATCTACTCCAAGCAGGGCTTCGACTCCATCGCCAAAGACGACCTGCGCGGACGCTTCCGCTGGATGGGGTTGTACACCCAACGCGAACAGGGCTACGACGGAACCTGGACCGGCGACGACAATGCCGAGCTCCTGGAAGCCAAGTACTTCATGATGCGGGTCCGCACGGACGGCAAGGCGCTCTCGGCGCAGGCCATCCGAACTCTCGGCCAGATCTCCATCGACTTCGCTCGCGACAGTGCCGATATCACCGACCGGGAGAATCTCCAGTACCACTGGATGGAGATCGAGAACATCCCCGAGGCGTGGCGCCGCCTGGACGAAGTCGGCTTGCAGACCATGGAAGCCTGCGGCGACTGCCCCCGCGGGATGCTGGGATCCCCGCTGGCCGGTGACTCCCTCGACGAGGTGCTCGACGCGACGTGGGCGATGCACGAGATCGAGAAGAACTACATCGGCAGTCCGGAATTCTCCAACCTGCCGCGCAAGTACAAGACAGCGATCTCGGGCTTGCAGGACGTCGCCCACGAGATCAACGACGTGTCCTTCATCGGAGTGCACCATCCTGAGCACGGCCCCGGCCTTGACCTGTGGGTAGGCGGAGGGTTATCAACCAACCCGATGCTGGCACAGCGCCTCGGCGTCTGGGTGCCGCTGGATGAGGTCCCCGAGGTGTGGAAGGGCGTCACATCGATCTTCCGCGATTACGGTTACCGCCGGCTGCGCTCGAAGGCGCGGATGAAGTTCTTGGTCAAGGACTGGGGTACGGAGAAATTCCGAGAGATCCTCGAGACCGAGTACCTGCACCGCAAGCTGATCGACGGCCCAGCCCCAGAACCGGTGAAGCACACCGTCGACCATGTCGGCGTACAGCGAATCAAGAATGGACTCAACGCAGTTGGCGCTTCGGCAATCGCCGGCCGTATTTCGGGCACGATCTTGACCCAGCTGGCCGATCTGGCCGAGGCGGCCGGCTCGGACCGGATCCGGTTCACGCCATACCAGAAGATCATCATCCTCGACGTCCCCGACGACAAGCTCGACGAACTACAGGCGGGGCTCGACAAACTAGGGCTGCAGTCACGGCCGTCGCAGTGGCGCCGCAATCTGATGGCCTGCACCGGCATCGAGTACTGCAAGCTCTCCTTCGCCGACACCCGGGGCCGCGCCCAGTCACTGGTGCCCGAGTTGGAACGTCGCCTGGACGACATCAATGCCGAGCTGGACGTACCGATCACACTCGGTATCAACGGCTGCCCGAACTCCTGCGCGCGGATCCAGGTGACCGACATCGGCTTCAAGGCCCAGATGGTCGACGAGGGCAATGGCCCCGAGGAAGGTTTCCAGGTCCACCTGGGCGGCAGCCTGGGCGCCGACAGTGGGTTCGGACGCAAGCTGCGTCAGCACAAAGTGCTGGCCACCGAACTGCTTGACTACATCGACCGGGTCACTCGCAACTTTGTGAAACAAAGAAACGACGGAGAGCGTTTCGCCCAGTGGGCCATCCGGGCCGACGAGGAGGAGTTGCGATGAGCATTGGGACCGATCCCGTGACCGAGGCCGAGTTGCGTGAGCTTGTTGCGCAAGGTGCCGCGGAGCTGGCTGGTGCCAGTGCTGTCGAACTGCTGGAATGGACCGACAAGCATTTCGGCGGCGACTACGTGGTGGCCTCCAACATGCAGGACGCGGTGCTGGTCGATATGGCCGCCAAGGTGCGCCCCGGCGTGGATGTGCTGTTTCTCGATACCGGCTACCACTTCGCCGAGACGATCGGCACCCGAGACGCGGTCGAGGCGGTCTACGACATCCACGTCGTCAACGTCACACCCGAGCACACGGTGGCCGAGCAGGATCAACTGCTGGGTAAGGACCTGTTCGCCAGCAACCCGACCGAGTGCTGCCGAGTGCGCAAGGTGGAGCCGCTGAGCAAGGCTCTTGGCGGCTACACCGCCTGGGTCACCGGTATCCGCCGGGTAGAGGCGCCCACCCGCGCCAACGCGCCGCTCATCAGCTTCGACGAAGGCTTCAAGCTGGTGAAGGTCAACCCGCTGGCCGCGTGGAGCGATGAGGACATGGATGCCTATATCCAGGCGAACGGTGTGCTGGTGAATCCGCTTGTCGAGGAGGGCTATCCGTCGATCGGCTGCGCACCCTGCACCGCGAAGCCGGTCGAGGGCGCCGACCCGCGCAGCGGACGCTGGCAGGGCCTGGCGAAGACGGAATGCGGGCTTCACGTCTCGTGACGGGGTCAACTCCCGGGTCGCTTCGCTCCTGCCCGACGGTCATCCTCACCGCGCACGGCAGTGCCGATCCGCGCTCGACGGTCACCACCTACGCGGTGGCCGATCATATAAGTGCGTTGCGGCCCGGTCTCGACGTCCGAGTGGCGTTCTGCGAGAAGCACTCCCCCAATCTGGGTGATGTCCTGCGCACTCTTGACGGCCCGGCCGTCGTTACGCCGCTGCTGTTGGCGAGCGCCTATCACGCTCGTGTCGACATTCCGGCGATGATCGCCGACGCCGGCGCCGATGTGGTCCAGGCCGAGACGCTCGGTGAAGATCCGCGGCTGCTGAAGGTCATGCGGGAACGCTTGGCAGAGTTTCAGATTCATCAGTTCGAGCGCGGGTTGGGCGTGCTGGTGGTAGCCGTCGGCTCCTCGCATGCCGCAGCCAACGCACGCACCGCGGCGCTCGCCGACACGTTGGGCCGCGGCACCCGGTGGTCCGGGGTGCAGGTCGCTTACGCGACCGGGCCGCAGCCGTCGGTGCAGGACGGCATCGAGATGCTGCGTCAGCGCGGCGCGCGTCGGATCGTCGTGGCGCCGTGGTTCATCGCGCCGGGCCGCATCACCGACCGGGTGGCCGCGATCGCCGACGCCGCAGGCCTCTCCATGGTCGCGCCACTGGGCGCACATCGGCTGTTGGCCGAGGTGGTGCTCGACCGCTTTGATCAGGCGGTAGCGGCGGCCAGCGTCGCGGCCTAGCTGGCAGCGACCTGCACTTCGCCGGCGATCGGCGGCACCCGGGTGGCCCGCACGTAGACGGTATCGCCTTCTTTGAGCCCGAGTGCTTCGGCATCGCCACGGGTGATCTGTGCCGTGAACGGCGCTCCGTTGGTGGCACTGGTCAGTTCCACCCGCACCTCGAAGCCCAGGTACACCACCCGGTCGATGGTCGCGCGGGTCACCCCGGTGGACTCCGCGGTCCCGTCGCCTGCGGCGATCGCCATCTCCGGATTTCGCCCGACGCGAATATCGTGCGGGCGCACCAGGATTCCATTCAGCGAGGACACCGTGCCGAGGAACGACATCACGAACGCGTTGGCCGGGCCGTCATAGACATCGGTCGGCGAACCGACCTGCTCGATGCGTCCCTTGTTGAGAACCGCGATCCGGTCCGCAACGTCGAGTGCTTCGGCCTGGTCGTGAGTCACCAGCACCGTGGTCACATGCACTTCGTCATGCAGTCGGCGCAACCAAGCCCGCAGGTCCTCACGGACCTTGGCGTCCAGCGCGCCGAACGGCTCGTCGAGCAGCAGGACCTCCGGGTCGACGGCCAGGGCCCGGGCCAACGCCATGCGCTGGCGCTGACCACCGGAAAGTTGGTTGGGATAGCGGGTTTGGAAACCGGCGAGTCCGACGACCTCGAGCAGGTCGTCGACCTTGGCCTTGATCTCGGACTTCGGCTTCTTGCGGATCTTGAGCCCGAATGCGACGTTGTCCCGCACGCTCAGGTGCTTGAACGCGGCGTAATGCTGGAACACGAAGCCGATTTCGCGGCGCTGCGGAGGCACGTTGGTGACGTCACGCCCGTTGATGGTGATTTGGCCGCTGTCGGGCTGGTCGAGTCCGGCGATGGCACGCAGCAGCGTCGACTTGCCCGATCCACTGGGCCCGAGCAACGCGGTCAATGACCCGGCCGGTACCACGAAATCGACGTTGTCGAGGGCGGCGAACTCGCCGTATCGCTTGTTGGCCCCGGTGACGGTGATGGCATTGGTCATGAGAGTCGTTCTCCTAGTTGCACTACTCGCTCGCCTTGGCCCGCCGGGCGTCCAGGATGACCTGGACGACCAGGACCAGTACCGCGACGGCCATCAACAGTGTCGAGACCGCGTAGGCGCCGTACTCGGCGCCACGGCTGTAGCGGTCGGAAACCAGCAAGGTCAAAGTTTGGGATGAACCGGGCAGGTTGGAGGAGACCATGATCACCGCGCCGTACTCACCGAGGGTGCGGGCGACGGTGAGCACGATTCCGTAGGTCAGGCCCCATCGGATCGAGGGTAGGGTGATTCGCCAGAACGTCTGCCACCAGCTGGATCCCAGGGTGGCCGCCGCCTGCTCCTGATCGGTGCCAAGCTCGTGCAGGACCGGCTCGACCTCGCGGATCACAAACGGCACGGTGACGAAGATGCTGGCCAACACAATGCCCGGGAATCCGAAAATGATCTTCAGACCAAGATTGTTTTCGACGAACCCGAACAGTCCGGCGCCGCCCCACAGCAGGATCAGGGCCACACCGACGACCACCGGCGACACCGCGAACGGCAGATCAATGACCGCCTGAAGCGCAGACTTACCACGGAACTTGTTGCGTGCCAATACCAATGCGGTCGGTACACCGAAGATCACGTTGAGCGGCACCACGATCGCCACCACGAGCAGTGACAGCTGCAATGCCGAGATCGCGGCGGGCGTGGTGATGGAGTCGACAAACGCACCGAATCCCGGAGCGAAGGTGCGCCACAGGATCAAGCCGACAGGTACGAGCACCAGCACCAGGATGTAGGCCAGCGCGATGTACCGGGCGAGGAGACGCACCAGTGGCGACAGGATCACGACTCCAGCTCCTCCCGCTTGGCGGCGCGCGAACCGATGGCACGCAGAATGAACAGAACGACGGACGAAAGCACCAGCAGCACAATCGAAATAGCGGCCGCGCCAGTCCGATCGTCATTCTCGATCAGCGTGCGAATCCACTGCGAGGAGACCTCGGTCTCCCCCGGCACCGCACCACCGATCAACACCACCGAGCCGAACTCACCGATCGCACGGGAGAATGCCAGGCCCGCGCCGGACAGTAGCGACGGCAGCAACGCGGGCAGTACCACTTTGGTGAAGATGACGAAATTCGTCGCGCCCAGCGATGCCGCCGCTTCCTCGACCTCGCGGTCGAGTTCGAGCAGCACCGGCTGAACCGAACGCACCACGAATGGCAGCGTGACGAACAAGAGCGCAACGCCCACACCCCATTTGGTGTGCTGCAGGTGCAGGTCGATCGGGCTGTTGGGGCCGTAGAGAGCCAGCATTACCAGGCTCGCCACGATGGTGGGTAGCGCGAACGGCAGGTCGATCACCGCATCGACGAGCCGCTTGCCCGGGAAGTCGTCCCGGGTGAGCACCCAGGCGACCAAGAGCCCGAAGACCGCGTTGACGATTGTGACGCCGACCGAGATCGTCAGGGTCACCTTGAACGACTCCAGCGCGGCGTTGGAGCTGACGGTCAGCCAGAAGGCATGCCAGCCGCCCTTGGCCGACTGCCACACGATCGCGGCCAGGGGGAGCAGGACGATGACGCTCAGCCAGATCGATGCGGCCCCCACCCGCAGGCTGGTCGTGCCGTGCCTGCGGGCCAGGAAGCGGGACGGCCCGCCCGGCTCACTCGGGGTGAGCTCGGGCCGGACCGCCTGGGGATTTGGCTCGATAGCTGCTGTCATCCAGTCGCCTGTTTGTAGATCTTCGTAATGGTGCCATTGTCCTTGTCGAACAGGGCCGGATCCACCTTGCTCCAACCACCGAGGTCGGCGATCGTCCACAACTTCTGTGGCGTCGGGAAGTCGGTGGCGAAGTCAGCGGCCACCGACGGGTCGACCGGACGGAAGCCGGCCTGCGCCCAGATCTTCTGCCCTTCCGGAGTGAACAGGTAGTTGTTCAGCGCGGTCGCCTTGTCCAGATGCGTGCTCGAGGTGACCACCGCCACCGGGTTCTCGATCTTGAACGTCTGCGGCGGGTTGATGTGCTCGACCGGCTTGCCCTGGCGCTCGGTGTTGATGGCCTCGTTCTCGTAGCTGATCAACACGTCACCGGTGCCCTGCAAGAACACGTCGGTGGCCTCTCGCCCCGAGCCCGGACGGGTCTTGACGTGCTCGGTCACCAGCTTGTTCACGAAGTCCAGTCCGGCCTGTGCATCCTGGCCGCCGTTGCTCTTTGCGGCGTACGGCGCCAACAGGTTCCACTTGGCCGAGCCGGAGCTGAGCGGGCTGGGGGTGACCACCTCGATGCCGGGCTGCAGCAGGTCGTCCCAATCCTTGATGTTCTTGGGGTTGCCCTTGCGGACGACCAGGGACACCACCGACCCGAACGGGATGCCCTTGGTGGTGGACTTGTTCCAGTCGGCGGCCACCTTGTTGGCCTTCACCAGGCGGGTGACGTCCGGCTCGACGGAGAAGTTCACGATGTCGGCCGGCTTGCCGTCGACCACACCGCGCGACTGGTCACCAGAGGCGCCATAGGAGGTCGTCACCGCGACGCCCTTGCCCTCGGGAGTGGCGGCGAACGCCGGGATGATCTTGCTCCAGCCCGGCTCGGGCACCGCGTAGGCGACCAGGGTCAGGGTGGTGTCAGCCTTGGGCTGGTTGCCGCCGCCGGCGACATCGCTCGAACCGCCGCCACCGCAGGCGGCGAGCACCGTAGCGGTCGTCGCCAACGCGACAGCGGTACTCCAGCGGCGAACGGGGACATGAATTTTGGGCATTGCTTGCCTTTCTCATTGCGGGTTGCGGGCAAATCGAGCCCCGTCGCAACGGAATGGCGATGTTCGACAAACGAATGCCATGACAATCACCGACACCAGACCGAGGACGGGTAGGGGTGTCAGCGACAACATGCAACATCAGCAACGGCCAACGCACCGACGGCAATGAGGGCCAGAATATGGCCCTCGCCGTAACCGGTCGCCGATTGCATGGCGCGAAGCTTAACAGAGAATCAGAGCACGACCAGCCGAGGCATCAGCGGTTGACCAGCCACAGCACGATGACCAAGACCAACAGCGCTACCAGCGCGAGCGTGACGCGTGATCGTGGCATACCGTTCACTCCTGCGGCCGGTCAGTGTGACGCACCCGGCGCAACAGCCGTATGCCGTTGCCCAGGATCGCATCGATCACCGTTGCGATGAGGTAGGCGAGCACCAGAACGACGGGCATCACGATGATCGTCTGGACGACGAAACCCAGGCCCGACAACCACAGTTCGACGCCGTCCCACCAACTCAGCAGTCCCTGCATTGCACCAGCGTATGCCGTGCCTGGCAGCCAGTGCTTGCCGGCGGTAACAGCAAAGCCACGGATCGCGGCATAAGTAGACGACAACCGCCTCGGCGGTCGATGATGTCCCCATGGTTCTGCAAGCCCAGCCAGCCGGCGAGAACACCGCAACCGTGCGCGTTCAGTCGCCCCCGCCATTATCGGTAACCGCCCCGTTTCCGTACGCCTCGAGTGCTGCGCTGCGCAACCCGTTCCCGCCGATCGCGGACTACGGCTTCCTTTCCGACTGCGAGAACACCTGCCTGATCTCGTCGGCGGGCGCGGTGGAGTGGCTGTGCGTCCCGCGGCCGGACTCGCCCAGCGTTTTCGGGGCCATCCTGGACCGCGGTGCCGGGCATTTCCGATTGGGGCCCTACGGCGTCTCGGTTCCGTCGGCCCGTCGCTATCTGCCCGGCAGCCTCATCCTTGAGACGACCTGGCAGACCCACACCGGATGGCTGATCGTGCGGGAGGCCCTCGTGATGGGTCCGTGGCACGACATCGAGGCCCGGTCCAGGACGCACCGGCGCACCCCGATGGACTGGGACGCCGAGCACATCCTGCTGCGCACCGTGCGCTGTGTGAGCGGCACGGTCGAGGTGGTGATGAACTGCGAGCCGTCCTTCGACTACGGCCGGGTCAATGCCACCTGGGAGTACTCCGCCAATGCCTACGGCGAGGCGATCGCGCGGGCCCGCAAGGATCCTGACGCCCACCCCATGCTGCGGCTGACCACCAATCTGCGCATCGGCCTCGAGGGCCGGGAAGCACGCGCGCGCACCCGCCTCAAGGAGGGCGACAACGTCTTCGTCGCGCTGTCCTGGTCGAAGCATCCGTCGCCGCAGACCTATGAAGAAGCCGCCGACAAGATGTGGCAGACCAGCGAGGCGTGGCGACAGTGGATCAACATCGGCGACTTCCCCGACCACCCGTGGCGGTCCTACCTGCAGCGCAGCGCGCTCACCCTCAAGGGGCTGACGTATTCGCCGACCGGGGCGCTGCTGGCCGCCTCCACCACATCACTGCCCGAGACTCCGCAGGGCGAACGCAACTGGGACTATCGCTACGCCTGGGTGCGTGATTCGACGTTCGCGTTGTGGGGCCTCTATACCCTCGGCCTGGACCGCGAGGCCGACGACTTCTTCGCCTTCATCGCCGACGTGTCGGGCGCCAACAACGGTGAACGGCATCCGCTACAGGTGATGTACGCCGTCGGCGGCGAACGCGAACTCGTCGAAGAAGAGCTGCACCACCTTTCGGGGTACGACAATGCCCGGCCGGTGCGTATCGGCAACGGCGCGTACAACCAGATGCAGCACGACATCTGGGGAACCATGCTCGACTCGGTGTACCTGCACGCAAAGTCACGCGAGCAGATCTCCGATCAGCTTTGGCCGGTGCTCAAGGAACAGGTTGAAGAGGCGATCAAGCACTGGAAGGAACCTGACCGCGGTATCTGGGAGGTGCGCGGCGAACCGCAGCACTTCACCTCCTCGAAGGTGATGTGCTGGGTGGCGCTGGATCGCGGTTCGAAGCTGGCCGAGCTGGTCGGGGAAAAGAGTTACGCCCAGCAGTGGCGGGTGATCGCCGAGGAGATCAAGGCCGACATCCTGGCGCACGGGGTCGACTCGCGTGGGGCGCTCACCCAGCGCTACGGCGACGACGCCCTGGACGCATCACTGCTGCTGGTCCCGCTGGTGCGCTTCCTACCCTCGGACGACCCCCGGGTGCGGGCCACCGTGCTGGCGATCGCCGACGAGCTGACCGAGGACGGGCTGGTGCTGCGCTACCGCGTCGAGGAGACCGACGACGGCCTGTCCGGTGAGGAAGGCTCGTTCACGATCTGTTCGTTCTGGTTGGTGTCTGCGCTGGTTGAGATCGGCGAGGTCAGCCGGGCTCGACATCTGTGCGAGCGGCTGCTGTCCTTCGCAAGCCCGCTGCATCTCTATGCCGAGGAGATCGAGCCGCGCACCGGCCGACACCTGGGCAACTTCCCGCAGGCGTTCACCCACCTGGCGTTGATCAACGCCGTGGTGCACGTGATCCGCGCCGAGGAAGAAGCCGACAGCACCGGCGGGTTCCAGCCGGCGAACGCGCCGATGTAGGCGGACGGTTCGGGCGGCTCCTTGCAGGTCGCGGGCTCAGCTGACGAGTGCCGGCTGACGGGCGGCCGTCGAATAGTGGCGCCACGCCACCAGAACGGCTTCCAGCTGCTCTGGTGAGTGCCGGCCCAGCCCGCACTCGGTGGAGATCCCGAACTCGGGCAGGAACTCCGCGGCCAATTCGGCCCGGCTCGTAGCGCCCTCCGCGCCATCCTCGGCATGCAGCAGGCCGAGGTAGAACTCGGTACCGGGTTCCAGGGCTAGGTCGGCGAGGGGCCGCCAATGCGCCCGTTTGGTCCAGGCGGCCACCGTCGCAGCATGGATCGCGTCGATGCGGCGGGAAACATGGCGTGACAAACCATTGGCCAGCGCGACGATCGCCGACGCGTCGCGTGGCAGGACGTGCCGTCCTCCACGCGTCGCCGCCTCGTCGTTCGGCGGCTCACCCATGAACGGCGAAGCACCGAACTTCGAGTCGCCGTAGCATAGGTGGAACGTCAGCTGGGCCTCCGGACGAACCCAATCCCCCACCCGTCCGGTGGCGGCCAGGATGGGTTCCAAACTGTCGTAAGGGTTGTCGAACCACCCCTCGAAGGTCGCCAGCTCAGTCGGCAGATCCCACTGAAGGGCCAGGTCTGTCGGCGGGATCGCGTCCTGGATCGCTTCGACGCTGCGCCGCAACGCCTTTTCGTAGGCGTAGGCCACCTGGACGCGGTCGGCGAAATCGACGAACGAGTTCGCCGCGTTGAACGGCGTCGGAATCGAGACCAGGAACCGCGAATCCACCGCGAGCACACCCTCGTCACGGGCGCGCCGGAATTTCGCGTACGAATCGGTGGCGATGCTGTGGTAGTCCACCGGACCGAACTCCACGAGCACCCCGGGCCGGGCCTTGACCCGGTCGCCCACGACGTCGAGGGTCGGGTTCTTCTGGAAGTGACCGGCCTGGGTGAACACCCAGTTGGCCCGGTCGCCCGGTTCACCATCGGGAACGCGGCTCACACCGGGCTGCAGCCGGGTGCCCACGACCCGGAACGCATCTTCGACCGTCGGGACATTGATGCTACCGGTCACGTAGAAGTTGGTCATCGAAACTCCAAGGGTCGCAGTGGCTTAGAGAAGGACGCCGAGGCGGGGCGGCAGAGTGCCGCGCAGTGTGAAATTGCCGAGGTGCACGTACTTCCACCGTGCGGGGTCGTGAAGCGAGTGCACTCGGACGTTGCGCCAGTGCCGGTCCAGCGCATCACTGCGGTCGGTGGCCGAGGCGCCCGCCAATTCGAAGACACCGCTGGCGATCTCGACCGCGAACTCCTGGGCCAACGCCTTGGCCGCCGCAACCTGAAGCGAAGCTGCACCGGCAGACTCGCGGGTCAGCTGCGGCTCGGCCAGCGCCTTATCGACCAGATGGGCACCATGGGCCAGCAGCGCCTCCAATGCGAACAATCGCGCAGTGAGCTCACCGAAGCGCCGCACGACGTGCGGTTCCTCGGCCGCCGAATCGACCTGTGCCTCGAACCACGGCCGACTCCTGGTGCCGACGAACTGGGCACCGTCCTCGAGTGCGGCCCTGGCGATTCCGATGTCGACGGCGGCGTGCAGGGCCTGATCGAAGGCGCCCAGCACCGACGCGTCCGCGGTGACCTGGTCCGGGTCGGGGCCCTCGTCGATCACCTGCGCATCATCGACGACCACGTTGTCGAAGATCACTTCGCCGCTGGCAGTCCCGCGCTGACCGAAACTCGACCACTTCTCCAGGTTCAGCGCGACACCCGGGTCGTCAGCTCGAACGAATACGGTTGCACCGCTGGCTGGTTCGGTACCGGATATCCGGGCGGCGACGGCGATCCACGTCGCGCCGAGTGCGCCCGTCGCATAGTACTTGGTGCCATTGAGCACCCAACCCCCTTCCGGCCGGTGTGCCACGGTGGTCAGCCGGTCGACGGAGAGTCGGGTGCCCCGCTCGACGGTGGCGTTGCCCACTTGCGCGCCGGCCAGCACGTCGGCGTAAATCCGCGGTGCCGGGTCGATTTGTCCCAATCCCCTTATGGCGGCGTTGATCACGAAGTGCGCGAGCAGCAGTTGGCCGACGGCCGAGTCGGCCCGAGAGAGAATCCGCAGCACCTCGACCGCGGTGGAGGGCGGAAGATCGGGTCCGCCGTGTTCGGCCGGGACGATGATGCCAAGCAGACCCGATGCCGCGACCGCACGCAGTTGTTCGGTCGGGAGGACGCCGTCGATCTCACGCTGGACGGCGCCGGCGACGATCTCGGTGGCAACCCGGGCGGCTACCGACAACGCCTGGTCGACCGTATGCAGCACCGGGGCTTTCACTTCGATGGTAGTCATGCACTTCGCTCCTAGATCGAGGGTTACGGGCCGAGGCCACGCGGCTAAACGGCCTACGTCGGGCAACCTCCGCCGGTACCCGCAGCCGACGCACATCGAACACCTTGGTCAACCTAACCGCGGCCGTCGCGGCAGCCCATGGTTGTGCTCAGGGCGAGGAAATCAGCGGCTTGATGCCGTGGTGCAGTTCGGCGACGTCGGGGTGGGCGCGGGTGCGCGACTTCCACGCGTTCTCGCCGTAGGTGTTGAAGATCGGATTGTTCGGGTCTGTTTCGACGCCGCGCGAGCGGGCCGAAAGCTCGGGCGGCAGGGTGATGATCGGGATCTTGGCGTCCAGCGCGGGGTTGACGAAATACGGAATCGACACCCGGTCGGAGCCGGACCGCGGTGTCAGCACCCGGTGCTGGGTGGCTCGCAGGTAACCACCGGTGGCCACCTCGAGCAGCTCGCCGATGTTGACCACGAATGCGCCAGACAGCGGCGGCACGTCGAGCCACTGACCGCCGGCGAGCTCCACTTGAAGTCCGGTTGAGTCCGGCTCGACCAGCAACAGTGTCAGTACTCCGGAATCCTTGTGCGCGCCAACACCTTGCGCGTAGTCGTCACGACCCGGATAGCGAACGACCTTGATCAGCGTGGCGGGCTTGTCGGCGAAGGCGGCATCGAAGGTGTCCTCGGCGGCGCCCAGCGACACCGCCCAGTGCCGCAGCAACCGCAAACCAACCTGGGACAGCGCGCTATCCCAACGTTCGAAGGCCGCACGGAAACCGGCCGGGCCGGCAGGCCACAGGTTCGGTCCTTGCAGGCGCCAGTATCCAGTCGCGTCCTCGATGGCAGGGCGCTGGGGCCCGATGTCGATCTGTTCGCGCCAATCCACCTCGCCATTGGTCAGCTCGCCGCCGACGCGCGAGTACCCCCGGAACTGGGGGCTTTTCAGCTGGCTGATCTCGTTCTTGGCCGTCAGCGGAAGCGCGAAAAACCTACGCGCCAGCGCCAGCACCTCGTCTATCTGGGCCGCCGGCACCCCGTGGCCGACCAGATAGAAAAAACCGATGTCGTGCGCGGCCTCGCGCAGCCGGGATCGAAATGCACCTGCGTTCCGGTCGGCTTCAGCCAGGTCGAGTACGGGTAGCACGAGAGCCATTGTGCGACAGGGCCGGGTATACACGCCAGCTCAGGATCACGGTGCTTCGATATCTTGCCCGGCGCGTTCGTTGCGCCGACGATGCGCCCATGACCTATCACACCGTAAGCACCTCACGTCGAGAGATCGACGTGGCGACCGGCATTCTGGTGGGTTTGCGCGGATGCTCGCAACGCGATGTTCGCCGTGCCGGCACAGTAGCCTCCACGCTGAACCAAAGCGGTCCAACTTGGGCTGCAACACTTTCCACACATCCGAGTTCATCCACAGATTGCTTTCGGCATCGGTTTTTGTCGGTGAGCGGGCATAGGATTTGAGCATGCTTTCGGTTGAGGTGGGTGAGGCGCTCGACGCGATCGATGCGGCGTTGACCACTTTGGCGAAGGTCGATGTTGCCGGGCTGGCGGTGATGGATGTGTTGGAGTTGG
>NZ_NPKT01000010.1 GCF_008329565.1 Mycolicibacterium sp. P1-5 | reverse complement strand
GCGGCTGGAGCACCCGAAAACTCCCCAACGGCGACACCGAGTGGATACCACCACCCCACCTGCCGCTGCTCATCAGCGGCGTCAACACCTACCACCACCTGAGAACGCTTCCTGCCCAAAAGCGACGAAGGCGGCTAGGTCCCATCTGCCGGGCTTTGGCAGCCCGTCACGCCGTGCCACACCGTTAAGCTTCCGCGCGTGACGCTGCTCATCGAGGACGAGAACCGGGTCCGCACGATTACCCTCAATCGTCCGGATGCCCTCAACGCATTCAACGAGGCGCTCTACGACGCCACCGCCGAAGCGCTGTTGGCCGCCGCCGACGATCCCGAGGTCGCCGTCGTGATCATCACCGGCGCAGGCCGCGCGTTCAGCGCCGGCCAAGATCTCGGCGATATGCAGGAGCGCATCACCAATCCCGACTTCGTCGCGGGCGCGCACGGATTTCCCGGCCTGATCACCGCGCTGAGCCAATTCCCCAAACCGCTGATTTGCGCGGTCAACGGGGTTGGCCTCGGCATCGGCACGACGATCCTGGGGTATGCCGATCTGGCCTTCATGTCGTCGACGGCCCGCCTGAAATGCCCATTTACCAGCTTGGGCGTAGCCCCCGAGGCCGCGTCGTCCTATCTGTTACCGCAGTTGATCGGTCGGCAGAATGCGGCCTGGCTGCTGATGTCCTCGGAGTGGGTGGATGCCGCCGAGGCACTGCGGATGGGCCTGGTCTGGCGGGTCAGTGAGCCCGACGAGCTCATCTCCGATGCCCGCAAGCACGCTGAAGTCCTTGCCTCCCGGCCTATTTCGAGCCTGATCGCGGTGAAGCAGACGATGACCGAACCGGCCCGGCCCGAGATCGCCGCGGCGACAGCCCGGGAGAACGCGTTCTTCGAGAAGCTGATGGGCGCGGCCGCGAACGCCGAGGCATTGGCGGATTTTCACCGCGGAAAGTAAGTCAGCTCGCTCGCGCGGTGCTACGGCTTGCGCCGTTGTGCAGTTGGCAGAACACGCTGGCGGTGCACTGCCGGCACGGCGGCTCACCAGCCGGGTCGGCGAAGTGCTGCTCAATGATGGCCCGCACGGTGCGACGGCACCGGCCGCAATCGCCGCCCGCGCCGCAGGCCGCTGCCACCTGTTTGGACGTGCATGCTCCGCGGGCAACCGCTTCGGTGACCGTGGCGCTGGTTGCTCCGGCGCAGAGGCACACGTACATCAGCGCTTCCCTCTCGTCGCAGGATGGCGTCGCACACCGGTTATATTAGCCGAGACTAACCTTAGTTAGGTACCCCTACAACATGCCGTCTCAATCGACTGAACAAAGGTCGTGACGGGGTTGCACTAGATTGATTCACGCAGCCAACCCAGGGGGAGACGTAATGCAAGGTGATCCGGAAGTTCTTCGCCTGCTCAACGAGCAGCTGACCAGTGAACTGACCGCCATCAATCAGTACTTCCTGCATTCCAAGATGCAGGACAACTGGGGCTTCACCGAGCTCGCCAAGCACACCCGCGAGGAATCGTTCGACGAGATGCGCCATGCCGAGGCCATCACCGATCGGATCCTGCTTCTCAACGGCCTGCCCAACTATCAGCGGCTCGGCTCGCTTCGCGTCGGCCAAACGCTTCGCGAGCAGTTCGAGAGCGACCTGGCCATCGAGTACGAGGTGGTGGGCCGCCTCAAGCCGGCCATCGTCCTGTGCCGCGAGAAGCTGGATTCCACCACGGCCAATCTCTTCGAGGAGATCGTGGCCGACGAAGAGCAGCACGTCGACTACCTCGAGACGCAGCTCGAGCTGATGGACAAGCTCGGCGTCGAGCTCTACTCCGCACAGTGCGTGTCGCGCCCGCCGAAGTAACCTGCAAGCGGTCTTCGGCCTGTGTGTCCGGGTCCAGCCGAAGAACTAGAACACGTTCCAGATTTCGTGCTTGCGGCGTACCATCTCGCCCATGAGCCGAATCGGAAACTTCGCCGACGATGACGTCGCTGGCTGGATCGTCAAGTCTCCCGACCTGGGAACGGCGATGGCCGCCTTCTCCCACGCGGTCTACAGCGACAAGAACCGGCTGCCCATGCGGGTTCGCGAGCTCGCCCGCGCGGTGATCGCCCACGACAACGAATGCGTCCTGTGTCAGAACACCCGCGACGCCGATGGCCCGGCGGCCGGTGTCGACGAGGAGCTCTACGACCACGCGCTGGAGTGGAAGACGTGGGAGGGCTACAGCGGGCAGGAGCGCATCGCCGCCGAGTTCGCTCACCGGTTCGGCACCGACTGGGCGAAGCTCAAGTACGACGATGACTTCTGGGACCGCGCCCGCGAGCACTTCTCCGACGAGCTGATGGCCGACCTGACGTTGTCCTGCGCGATGTGGGTCGGCATGGGCCGGATGCTGTCCACCCTGGACATCGGGCAGACCTGCAAGCTGACGCTGCCCAGCCGCGCGTAGCCGCTAATCACCGCGGCTTGCGGGCGTGGTGGGCACAATGACTGCCATGACCACACCGCTTGCGGGCGCGGCTATCGGCCAATTGGAAGCCGACGGGGTGGACACCGTCGTCGGAACCGTCGTGAGTCCCTCAGGCCTGACGCACGCCAAGACCGTGCCGACGCGCCGGCTCAACGCGTTCGCAGATCCCGGGCTGGGCTTCAGTCCGGTCGCCCACGGGTTCGCCATCGACCGTTCCGGGATCGCCTTCGCCGTGGGAATCAGCGTCGTCGGCGATCAGCGAATCCGCATCGACCTCGATGCGCTTCGGATCATCGGCAATGGACTGGCGTGGGCGCCCGCATCCTTCTTCGACCAGGACGGCAACCCGATCGCGGCCTGTTCGCGCGGCACACTCGGGCGCATCGAATCGCGGTTGGCCGAGGCCGGTTTGCGGGCTTTGGTTGGCCACGAAATCGAGTTTCTGCTCGTCGATGCCGAGGGCAACCGACTGCCAGGCAATCTCTGGGCCCAGTACGGGTTGGCCGGTGCGCTCGAGTACGAGGGCTTCATGCGGGACGTGACTGCTGCGGCGGCGACGGCCGGCGTCGGAATCGAGCAGTTCCATCCCGAGTACGGCATCAACCAGTTCGAGATCTCACTGACGCCGAAGTCACCGGTGGCCGCTGCGGATCAGCTGATTTTGGCCCGGATCATCATCGGCCGCGTGGCCCGAAAGTATGGCTTGCGGGTGAGCCTTTCTCCGGTACCGTTCGCCGGGAGTGTGGGTTCCGGTGCCCACCAACATTTTTCGTTGATAAGCGGGGAAGCGCCGGTGTTCTCGGGTGGGACCGGGGCTCAGGGCATGACCCCCGAGGGAGAGAGTGCGATCGGCGGGATCATCTCCGGGCTGCCGCAGGCACAGCTGATCTTCTGCGGGTCGATCGTGTCCGGCCTGCGGATGCAGCCTGGAAACTGGGCTGGCGCCTTCGCCTGCTGGGGCACCGAGAACAGGGAAGCCGCAGTGCGTTTCGTGCGCGCTACGCATGGCAATCCGTACGGTGCGCACGTCGAGGTCAAGGTCGTCGACCCGTCAGCCAATCCCTATTTCGCCACCGCCGCCATCCTGGGTCTCGCGCTCGACGGCATCGACAGCAATGCCGCGTTACCGCCGGAGACGTTGGTCGACCCCGGCGCTCTGTCCGATGACGACCGGAAGGCGGCGGGCACCGTGGCGCTCAGCAGCGACCAGGCCGACGAAATCGCAGCGCTGGACGACTCGGAGCGGTTGCGAACGATCCTCGGCGATCCGGCCGTCGACGTGATCGTCGCCGTCCGCCGCTACGAGCACGAAACGTATTCAAATCTCGACGCTGACGCGCTCACCGAAAAATTTCGGATGGCATGGAGTGTATGAGTGTCTGTGGCTACCGCGCTGGACGAACACATCGCCGGTGTGCGTTTGGTGGACAACCACGTACACGGCTTCTGGCTGAAGTCGGCTGACCGCAGGCGCTTCGAGAACGGGCTCAACGAGGCCAACACCGAACCGCTGTCCGACTTCGACTCCGGCTTCGACACCCAACTCGGCTACGCGGTGCGGGCACACTGCGCACCGTTGCTCGGGCTACCGGAACATGCTGACCCACGCAGCTATTGGCAACGTCGTAGCGAGCTGAGCGAAAATCAGCTGGCGCGGGTGTTCCTGCCGGCGGCGGGGGTCAGCGACTGGCTGGTCGACACCGGCCTGCCGGGGGACATCGCCGGGTTACCCGAGATGGCGGACGCTTCCGGAGGTGACGTCGGCGAGATCGTGCGGCTCGAACAGCTCGCCGAGCGGGCGGCCGCGTCGCCGGGTGACTACGCTGACGCTTTCCGTCGAATCCTGTACGAGCGCAGCGCGACTGCTGTTGCGACGAAGACAGTGCTGGCCTACCGCGGTGGCTTCGGGAGCGATCTGTCCGAGCCGGACCCGCGCGACGTCGCCGACGCGGCGGCCCGTTGGCGTGACGCCGGGGGATTCCGGCTGACCGACCGGGTGCTCCTGCGGTTCGGTGTGCACGAAGCGTTACGACTCGGCAAGCCGCTTCAATTCCATGTCGGTCTCGGCGACCGCGACTGCGATCTGCATCGGACCAATCCCATGCTGCTGCTGGACATCCTCCGCGAATCCGGCAGCACGCCGATCGTGCTGTTGCACTGCTATCCGTACGAACGCGAAGCCGGTTACCTCGCACAGGCTTTCAACAACGTCTACCTCGACGTCGGCCTGAGCATCAACCATCTCGGTGCTCGGGCGGAGGCGTTCATCGCTCGCACGCTGGAGCTGGCACCCTTCCGAAAAATCCTGTATTCCTCCGATGCGTTCGGGCCCGCTGAGTTGCATTACCTCGGCTCGCTGCTGTGGCGTGCGGGGATGGCCGCCGTTCTGACCGGATTCGTGGCGCGTGACCAGTGGAGCGAGGCGGACGCGATGCGGGTTGTCGACCTGATCGGGCGCGACAACGCCGTTCGCGTCTACCAGCTCTAGCGCCCGGACTTCGCCGCTCGCTTGGACCCCGCAGTGCCCTTACTCGGCGTCTTAACATGCCCGGTCGCGGATTTGCGCGACGTGGCTTTCTTCGCCGGAGCAGCCACGCCACTCTTGACGACCGGTGCGAGGGTCGCCGTCGCCGCACTTGCCGTCGGCACCAGATGAGGCAGCGCGACTTGGAACGAGGCGGGCGGCCCCGGCCGGGTCAGCTGTGTAGCGATGGCCTTAACCGCCTGCAGCAAGTTCTCGACGGTCCCGAAGCCGACGTCGGCACCGGAGAGGAGCCCGAATGCGGGATCGATGAGGGTCGTTGGGCCGTCGGGGAATCCGTTGAGGAAGGCGTCGGTGAGTACCGCGGGTGCGCTGACGAAGTCCTGGACCACCGAGGTGAAGTCGCGTGACGAGATTGAGTCGACGACGTTTTGCGCCAGTGCCGCGAAGGCGGACACGGTGGCGTTGATCGGATAGATCGGGGCGACCGCCACCGAGGCCAGGGCGAGAGACAGCGAGTTCTGGATGACGTCGTTGAAGTTGGCGGCCATGTTCTGGGCGACCTGCACCACACCGCCGATGAGCGGGAGTGCCGGAATCAGCAGTAGCCCGACGCCGGTGCCGAACAGGCCGACGATCGCATCGCTGACTTGACCGTTGCGCAGTTGGGTAACCGTTGTTTGCAGCACGTCGGGTAGCGCCTTCAACTGATCGGAGAGTTGGGCTCCGGCGACGTTGAGCGAATCGCGGAGAATTTGGGCGTTGCCGAGGCTATTGTCCAGCATCGCGCGAAGAATGGGCAACGGGTCGGCAGCGATCTCGCTGCCGAGGCCGCTGAGACTGGCCACGGTGTGGGTGACAAGGTTGGTGTAGGCGGTGATCGGGTCGACGAGTGCGACCAAACCTACGCCTGAGGTCGAAATATGCTGTGTTGCAGACTGAACCGGGTCAGATATCGGAGCGATCGGAGTGACGGCGATAGCGGCCGCTCCGAATAATGCCACGCCGGCGGTGGCATAGGGACGGATTGCGGTGCGCATTGGAACCCCTTTCGGGTCGGGAGAAAGCGTCCTTTAGCAAAGTAACTCGGAAACTTACCCTGAAGTAAGTAATATCTGCGTATTCAATCAATAGTGATTACGTACGCAACAGAACGAGCGTTCACTGCGCTTCGCTGTCTCGTTATATGTCGGTGATCATTCCGGCCGGTGAGCGCCGTCCAGCAGCATCAGGCGACACCTTCGTGCTTCCGGGCGCCGACACATCGTTCTTGCTGAGCTCGGCGCGCACCTGCGGAATGGCCCCGATCGCACCATGATTCACTGGATCGTGGAGTTTGCCTCGGCAGTGCCCGATGAAATGTCACGGTCACCATGCCATCGGACTACCTGGGAAGATGCTGTGGGACAACGGAATTCCAGCAGCCTTTGCCGATACCGCCAATAGTTCGGGCAGATTCGTCAGGCCGGCGTGAAGTGCGTCCAGTGCGCCAAATTGGCCGGTCCGGTGCATATCAGCGGTACGCCGTAGACCTTCGGCTCCCATTCGTCACCGGCCACCCGTTCCTGGGCGGTGGTTCCGGGTGTGGTGCAAGGGAGTGCGTTCGCCGCCTCGCCGACCAGCGGGCCGGTGGACATCCACACACCGCTGGCCGCACAGATAAGGGTGTTCTTTCCGGCGTCGAGTCCGAACACGAACGACGGGCTCGGCGTGCACGGCGTCCCGCCGACGACGTTCTGGGCGACGTTCGGCACGCAGGTCGGTGAGTGGCAGGAGGTGGCCGACGCCGGCGCGGCGAGCGGGAGCGTCGCGCTCAGTAGCCCGGACGCGAAAATCGCAACCGCAATCGTGCGCATTCAGCCTCCAGGCTATGAGTGTCGACCAGTCCGATCAGCGTAGCGTCGCGATAGCCGCGCCGAGCGTGAAATGGCGGCGTCGAGTGTGCACCAGGGGCGAAGAACCGCGCTGAGTTTCGCCCCCAACGCACACTCGAATGCGTCAACGCACAGTCGCGCGCGAGGCTCAGATCAGCCCGGTAGCGTCGAACATCCGCGACATGTCGGCACTGGCGAGCTCCTCGAGCCATGTGGGCGCCGCGAAGCTCGTGAGCCCGTTCATGTGGTCTTGCCGCGGGAGACCTTGACCGATATCTCAGCAAACCCACCCTGGCGCAGGGCCGCCGCCGATCGCGACCGCAGATGGGCTACCGACTGCGCGGCTTGAAATCGCAGGTCGCACGGGGAAGCGCCCGGCCATCACGGCCGTCGCGCCGCGCGTACAGAAACTGCCGTTTCCGTCAAAAATCCGTTTGTTTGGCTAATTGCTCGCGGATACAACTAATTCTCGTAGGCTCGCGCATCCGGCCTTATATTCGCGTGCGTCAATAAGGATCAGATTGAATCACTCTGCAGTTCAGGGTCTTTGACGGAGTTCGCTTGATCCCGGCAGCCATGGCGCGAGCGGTGCTGACGTACGCGATTATTTTTTCCGAAACCCTTTACCACCGTACTTACTCGGGGGTAAGTTCTGCGTTTGGGGGGCCAGATGGATCAGTAAGGAGCACCCCGATGCAGTCAGCCCTCAATCGCACAGTGAGCACATCCGTTGCGCTGATCGGCGCGAGCGCCATGGCCTTGACGCCGGTCGTGGCGTATTCGCCTGCCGTCCAGCTACCGTCTATTCATTCCGCCGAAGTGCAGATGGCCGCCTTCGTAAATCCGATCGACGAGTGGGTGCAGGTCATCGGCACCAGCCTGAACAACCTGAGCGCGCTGGGAACTCAGGTCCAGATCGATCCGACGCCAATCATGAGCAAGCTGACCTCGAATTTCCTCGCGAACGCCAGCACGATCGCCAACACGGCATCGCAAGTGATCGGTCAAGCGGTAGCCACGTTCGCGTCAATCCCTCAGGGCTTGTTCAACGCCGCCACCCAACTGGCAGCGGGGCAGTTTGCCGACGCGGTGCAGACGGTCTGGAGTACGGCGCTGCTGCCGCCGGTGTTTTTGGCGATCATTCCGATCAGTGCGGCGATCCCGATAGCCCAGACCGCCGTGCAGAACGTCGCCAACGTGATCGGCGCCCTGGGCGGGATTAACCTGTTGCTGACCGGAATCGCGGTGATCTCGCCGGTTTATGCCACCATCACGCAGTTCGGCAACAGCGGGCAAGCGGTGTTGGACGCACTCAATGCCGGCGATCTCGCCACGGCGGCAAGCGAAATCGTCAACGCACCGGCCAAGCTGATCAATGCCTTCCTCAACGGTGACGACTCGACGCCGGGTCTGCTGACTCCGCTGGACGGGGTGGGCGGAGGTGGAGCCATCGCGGCACTGCTGAAACTGCGGGACACCATCGCCGATGCCATTGTTGCGCCGACACCACCCGCCGCTGCGGTGGCGGCCAAGACGCTGACGGCCAAGGTGGCCGCGCCGGCCGAGGAGTCGACCGCGCCGGCCGAGGAGTCGACCACGTCGACCACGTCGACCAAGAGCGACGAATCGGCCTCGATCGCCGGAAGTGCCGACGGGACAACGTCCTCGGATGCCGCGGCCGGCTCCGCGAAGGCGCACGGATCGGCGAAGACGCCTGTGGCCGGCAAGGCCGACAGTGGGAAGAAGGCCGGTGGCGCATCGAGCACCCATGACCAAAAGAGCAGCGGCAAGGCAGGTTCGGCGCGGCATCGCGGCGCCGCCTAACGTTCGGGGGTGTTCATGGTGGCCGTCGCGGTTGCGGCGGTCACCACGAGCCGCCGATTTAGATCAACCCGGTGGCGTCGAACATCCACGACATGTCGGCACTGGCGAGCTCCTCGAGCCAGGTGGGCGGCGCGAAGCTCGTGAGCCCGTTCATGTCCCAGTAGTCCTTCCACAGCGTGATTTTGCCGCCGGAGACCTTGTGCACGGTCACGAAGCGCAGCACGCCCTGCTCGCCGGTCTGGAACGTCCACGTCTCGGAGTGCTCGTACATGGTGTCCACGCCGTTGCTCACCAACACGCCGTCGTGGTTCACGTAGCCGGCCAAGGGCTCGAGCCCGATCTTGAGTCGCTTGACGATGTCCTCGGGTCCGCGCGCCGCCGCGATCGGACCAACCGGCATATCCACATAGATGCAATCGTCGGACAGGAATGTCTTCAGTGTTTCCCAGTCCCGGTTCGAGAGCGCGTTCCACATGCCGAGAACGGTCTGGGAGACCTCAGTGGGTACCGCCGAGGTGTCAATTGACATGGGCCAGCTCCGATTCCGTCGTCGTTGATCCGGGCGCCGGCGTCGAGCGACCCACCCGAAGGAAACTTCCGGTGCGCTCGGACCCGAGCACATCCGTGGGCTCACCGTCACGGACCACCGCACGCCCGCCGATCAGCACCAGCTCGACGGCATCGTTGTTGCGGTTGACCATCCGGGGCAGGCCGGCGTACTGCTCGACGGGGTGCTCGGCGTAGTCGTCGAGGTGGTCGTCGAGGTACTTGGGGTTGACCACCACCAGGTCGGCGCGGTCGCCGACGCGGAGGTGGCCTGCGTCGATCTGATACCAGTCGGCCAGCTCACCGGTCATCCTGTGCACGGCGTGCTCTACGGACATGAACGGGCGTCCCTTGCGGTCCGCGTCACGCACGTGGCGCAGCAGCCGCAGACCATAGTTGTAGAAGGCCATGTTCCGAAGGTGCGCACCGGCATCGGAGAAGCCCATCTGGACACCAGGGTCCCGGGCGAGCTTCTTGAGAACCTCGGGCCGGTGGTTGGAGATCGTGGTGCGCCAGCGCAGCTTGGTGCCGTGTTCGACGACCAGGTCCAGGAAAGCGTCGACCGGATGCAACCCGCCGCGTTCCACGCCGACCTGGCCGAAGGACTTGCCGACCACGGATTCGTCAGGGCAGGAAACGATCTCGGCATCGAAGAAGTCCCGGTGCCACACCCGAACCCCGAACTTGCTCTCGTAGTCCTTGCGGAACTGGCGCCGGTAGTTCTCGTCGGCCAGCAGGGCGTTGCGCTCGACCTCGTCACGCAGATGCAGCGCGGCAGCTCCGGAACCGAACTCCTCGAACACCACCAGGTCGATCCCGTCGGCGTACACCTCGAACGGAACCGGCAGGTGCTGCCAGCGGAAGTCGCCGCCCAGCTTGTTCGCCGCCTTGGCCAGCGGACCCATGATCAGGATCGCGAACGGGTTTGCCTTGACATCGGCGGCCGACAGCAGGCTGGTCTTGAGCTTGTCGCGCAAAACCGGAATCGATTGCGCCACTTGTGAGACCAGGTTCAATGGATTCTGGATGTCCGGACCGGACTGCAGCACGCGACCACGCTTGCGCAACAACGACTTGAGGCGGCGCAGTTCGCGCGGCTTGGCGTACGTGGACGGAAGGGTGCGGGATCGGCAGGTCTCACCGTCGATCTTGTCGAACAACAGTTGCTGCGAGGACAGCCCGACAAACCCGGCGTCCAGTGCCTCGGCCAGCATGCGCTCCATCTCGGCCTGCTGATTCGCGTCGGGCCGCACATCTTCTCGGGTGGCGCGATCCAATCCCATGACAGCAGTGCGCATGTCGGAGTGCCCGATGAACGCCGCGACGTTGGGACCCAACGCCCGCGCCTCGAGGGCCTGGACGTACCCCTCGGGGGTGGACCATGTCTTCGCATCGTCGACCGCGGCGATGACGTGTTCGCGGGGAATCGCCTCGACCCGTCCGAACAAGTCGCCGGCGTCGCTGCCATTGACGTGAATCGTGGACAGCGAGCAGGAACCGAGCAGGACGGTGGTGACACCGTGGCGCACCGACTCCGGCAGACCGGGACCGCCCAGCACTTCGACGTCATAGTGCGTGTGCACGTCGACCATCCCTGGCAGCACCCACCTGCCACCCGCTTCGACGACGTCGTCGCAATCGGTCACGTCGAGTGGACGGAGGCTGACCGCGACGACGCGGCCGTCGCGGATCCCGATGTCACGAATTCCGGACGGAGCGCCCGTGCCGTCGAACCAGCGGCCGTTGCGGATGATCGTGTCAAAGCTCACAAGCGTCAATAGAACCGTTTGCCTGCGCGAGTGTCAACGATTTAGTGGACACTTTTTCGGATGTGTGCACTCACATCTCTGCCCAGGCGTCCGGCTGCCGTCCGTCGATGTCGGTGAAGCCGTACGCGCGGGCCAAATCGGCCGCTGACACCGATCGTTGATGCCAACGCGATCTGTCCCCGTCGGCGGCGATTGCGGCGATCGCACGGCCGACGTAGCGCGGGGATTCCGATTCCGCGAAGCCGGGCGGCGCGGTCGGCCCTCCGTCGGTCCGGTCGTCCTGCACCGCTGACCGCCAGTTCTCCTCGGTGACCCCGTAGTGGTCGAGCATGATCTCCGAGCGTATCCAGCCGGGTGTGACGGCCACGGCCGTCGCACCATAGGGGGCCAACTCGTGCCCGAACGCATAGGCCAATCGGTTGACCGCATTCTTCACCGCGTCATAGAACACCGAGAGCCGATAATTTGTCGAGTTGTATTCGCTTGTGCCATCGGTCATTTCGACAAGTAGGCCACCGCGTCGTTCGACCATCAGGGGCAGTAATGCGTGCGCGGTGATCAGGTGAGTGTCGATGCCCAGGCGAAGAATGCGCAGCCCATCGGCGATGTCGTGCTCCCAGATCGGACGGTCCCACATAGGAGGGCCACCCTTGAGGATCTCAGCCCCCCAGATGTCGTTGACCAGCACATCGATCCTGCCGTAGTCGGCTCGGATCCGGTCGGCAAGCCGGCCCACCTGTTCGGGATCGAGGTGATCGACCTGAATCGCCACACCCGTCCCGCCGAGCTCCTCGACCAATTCCGCGGTGCCTTCGATCGTCTCGGGGCGGTCGTAATCCGACCCGCCGCGACCGTTGATACTGCTGCGGCCGGTGCAAATCACTGTTGCGCCCGCCTCACCGAGTGCGGCTGCGATTCCCCGGCCGGCACCTCGGGTCGCTCCTGCAACGACCGCGATCCGGCGGCTCAGCGCTGCCGAGGACGCCACAGACGCCACCCTGGTCACGCCTCGTGACCGGGCTCGAGGTCCTTGACGTCGGTGAAGGTCACGAGCTCCCCGAATTGTTCGGGTGCGGCTCCCGCCACCGGTTGGGTCAGGTGCCCGACGTGATCACCGAGGTCGAACCGCTCCAGAATCCGTCCGACGAACCATGCATCGGCGTCGTCAAGGATCGGCAGCCCCTCGGGGCCCTCCGACCACCGGCAGCGGCTGAATTTGTCGACTTCGTCGCCGGTCTCGCTGCCGAACAGCCGGGCCAGGTCCTGGTGCTCCTTGGCCAACAGGTGCACGGCCAGGTGCGTCGCGCCGTCAGCGGCGACCCGGTAGGTGTGGTTCTTCTTCGACAGTCCCACCAGGAACCGGGATGGATGAATCGACACCTGACTGCTGAAGCCGACCAGGCAGCCCGCGCGCATGCCGCCGACGCGGGTCGTCACCACGAACATCGGATAGTCCAACAGCGCGACTACTTGTTCGAACGCTTCGGAACCAGGTGGAACGTCGTGGTCTGCCATGGTTGACACCTCCGGTGAACGATCATGCCGTCAGCTCGCGCCAACCCGGCAAGCGCATACTCGCCTAGGTGACTCCACTACAGCGCTACATCGCCGAAGAGATTGCCACGGATCACGTTGACGGCCTGCTGAGCCGCCGAGAAGCGCTGCGCAGACTGGCGCTGCTGGGTGTCGGAACGGGGGCGGCGGGTGCACTGATCGCCGCATGCGCGGCGGACAAACCGAAGGTGCCCTCGCCGACGTCGCCACCGTCGACCCCGACGACCGCCTCACCGCCGCCGGGGATGGCGACGGCGCTGCCGACTGCGCCGATTACCTGGACGGGCCCCAACGGAGAACTCAACGGCGCCTGGGCGAAGGCCGCCGCCCCGCGCGGGGCGGTTCTGGTGATCCACGAGAACAAGGGCCTCAACGATTGGGTGCGTACCGTCGTCGGCCGACTGGCTGGGATCGGCTACTCCGCCTTGGCGATCGACCTGCTGTCCGAGGAAGGTGGCACCGCGAAGTTCACCGACCCGGCCGCTGCAACCGCTGCACTCGGCACCGTCGCGCCCGATCGCTTCGTCGCCGATCTCAAATCCGGACTCGATGAAGTGGCGCGCCGGACGCCTGGCCAAAAGCTCGCCGTCGTCGGCTTCTGTTTCGGCGGCGGACTGGTCTGGCGGCTACTGGCCGCCGGTGAGCCACGGCTGGCGGCCGCCGTCCCCTTCTACGGTCCGCTGCCCGACAATCCGAGTTTCACCGGGACGAAGGACGCAGCGGTGCTCGGCTTGTACGGCGCGCTCGATCAACGCGTCACGTCGTCGGAGCCGGCGGCCAAGGCGGCGTTGGATCAGGCCGGTCTGGTAAACGACCTCGTCGTCGAACCCGATGCCGATCATGCGTTCTTCAACGACACCGGACCCCGCTACAACCCGATCGCGGCCGCCGACGCGTGGACCCGGCTGCAGGACTGGTTTTCCCGGTACGTCGGCTAGTCGAGTCGGACGGAGACCGTCACCCGGCCGCGGGCGTCGCGGTTGGCGACGGCGTGACCCCGTTGTTCGGTGCCGCCGAGCAGGATGGTCAGCGGGGCGCCCTCGCCGGTGAAATTGCGCCACCACTTCTTGCCGTCCGGCATGGCAACCCTGATCAAGATGTCTGAGCCGCGACGGCGATAGCCGACCGGCAACGCCACGCTGCGTCCGCTGTGCCGGCCCGTGTAGCGGATCTCGGTCAGCCCCAGTCCGACGACTCGGCCCCATCGCGGCGACGTGATCAGGGCGGTGGCACCGCGATTGACGACGCCGGCCGCCGCATGGAACACATCCGAAATCTGCACACGATCAACGCTAGTCGAATTGCGGCTGTTCACCCCGCGTTCAGGACACCGAAGCGCGGGGGAGGCCAAGCGCACACCGCAGCAGGATCGGATACGGCCATGATGAGGGTCGCGCAGGTCGCGAACTTCTACGGCCCCCGGTCGGGCGGTCTGCGCACGGCCGTCGACCGACTGGGCGCGGAATACTGCGCCGCCGGGCACGAAGTCTTCCTGATTGTGCCCGGATCGGCGGCCACCCGTACCGCGCTGCCCAGTGGCGTCACCCGAATTACCGTGCCCGCGAGGCAGATTCCGTTCGCCGGTGGCTACCGCGCGGTGATGCCCGCGCCGGTCACCGCACTGCTGGAGCGGTTGGCGCCGGACGCGATCGAAGTGTCGGATCGGTTCACCCTGCGCTCGCTGGGCGGGTGGGGTGCACGGCAAGGCGTGACCACCGTGATGATCTCCCATGAGCGGTTGGATCGGTTGACCGGCCAGATCATGCCCAGGCCGCTGGCGCGCCGGATCGCCGACGTGGCCAACCGGCGGACCGCGGCGAACTACGACACAGTGCTGTGCACCACCAGCTTCGCCCGCGAAGAATTCGACCGCATCGGTTCGACCAACGTGATGACCGTGCCGCTGGGCGTCGACCTCGAGATGTTCCATCCCAACCGGTTCTGCACCCAGACCCGCAGTCGATGGGCCGCTGACGGCCAGGTTCTGCTGGTGCACTGCGGCCGGTTATCGGTTGAGAAGCGCGCCGACCGCAGCATCGATGCGCTTGGCGCCCTGCGGGATTCGGGTGTCGACGCGCGGCTGGTGATCGCCGGCGACGGGCCGATGCGGGCGCGACTGGAGCGGCAGGCGGCGCGCTTGCCGGTTGATTTCACCGGCTTCATCGACTCGCGCGATGCGGTTGCCACGCTGCTGGCCTCCGCCGACGTTGCCCTGGCACCCGGCCCGCATGAGACGTTCGGCTTGGCCGCGCTGGAGGCGCTGGCCTGCGGCACACCGGCGGTCGTGTCACGCACCTCCGCACTGACCGAGATCCTGACCTCCGACAGCGGCGCGTGCGCCGACAACGATCCACAGGCGATCGCCGTGGCCGTCGCCGGTGTCATCGACCGCCCCGAGCAGCAGCGTCGTTACTGTGCCCGGCGGCGGGCCGAGACTTTCACCTGGCCGCGCGCGGCAGCGGGCATGCTGGCGGCCCTGAGCGGTTTGGCGCACGGCGGCGACGGGAACGCCGTCAATTGACGGTGCCGCATCAGCGGCCCGCTCACTGAAGGAGCCACTATGGCCTCGAACAATGTCGTGTGGATCGTCATCGCCGTGATCGTCGCGTTGATCGTGATCGCGGCGCTTGTCTGGGTCGGTCGTAAGCGCCAGATGAGTAGGCGGGTCACGCAGGCCGAAGAGATCCGCGAGGGAGTCCGCCAGGACCACGTGAAGGTACAGCGGCGTGAGGCGTTGGCCGATGAAACCGCGGCTAAAGCCCGTGCGGCACAAGCCGAAGCCGAAGCCAAGGCGGCTGAAGCGGCTCGGCTGAAGGACAACGCCGAGAAGCACCGCACCGACGCGGCCTCCCACCGCCAAGACCTCGACGAACGAGCGCAGCACGCCGACTCACTGGATCCGCGCGTCAAGGAGGACGAGCGCGCCGAATCAGTCTCGCGAGGAGATCAGCCGGGGAGAACCGAGGCTGACCGGTAGTTCGGCCCAGCCGCGCAGTACCCGGGTGTCGCGCAGGCTGCCGAGTCCGGCCAGGTGCGCCTTGGGGAAGTGCGTGAAGAACCGGCGCAGGCCCACCTCGCCCTCGGCGCGCGCCAGCGCTGCCCCGAGGCAGAAGTGCCGTCCACCCGAAAAGGCGAGATGTTTACCGGCATTCGGGCGCGTGACATCAAAGCGGTGTGGGTCCTCGAACACGGCCGGGTCACGGTTGGCGGCGGCGAGATAGATCGCCACCATCTCCCCGGCCCGCACTCTGCTGCCGGCAACCTCGGTGTCTCGCAGCGCAATGCGTGCCGACAACTGCACTGGTGACTCGAGGCGGAGAATCTCCTCGACCGCATTCGGCCACAGCGACGGATCTTCGCACAACCGGGCGAGCTGATCGGGGGAGCTCAGCAGCAACCGAATTCCGTTGCCCAGTAAGTTCACCGTGGTCTCGAATCCGGCGGCGAGGACCAGGCCGGCGACACCCTGCAGCTCGGTCTCATCGAGTTGCTGACCATCCTCCGACGCGGCGATCAGCTGGCTCATCAGATCGTCGCCGGGGCGCTCGCGTAGGGCGCGCAGGTGCGCGGACAACCACCGGTTGAAGCCGGCGAGGCCTTTCTGCACCCGCTGATATTGCGACCAGGACAACCCGACGTCGAGGCTGGGTGCGGCGAGCTCGCCGAACTCCAAGATGCGCGGCCGGTCGGCGTCCGGCACGCCGAGGATGTCACCGATCACCGCGACGGGTAGCTGCGCGCAGTACCGGTCGACGATGTCGACGACGCCAGGTCCGTCGGACAAACCGTCGAGCAGGTCGGCGGCCGTCTCCTCGACCCGGTCGCGAAGCGCGGCCACCGCACGGGAGGTGAACACCGACGAGACGGTCTTGCGATAGCGGGTGTGCTCCGGTGGCTCGACGGCCAACAGTGATGGCGGACGCAGGGGATGCAGCAGGTCGTCACGGGTGCGCCGTTCCACCCAGCGCAGCGGCTTGGGCAGATTGCCGCCCAGGATGATCACCCGGAAATCGTCAGACCGCAGCAGTTCGTGCGCCACGGCGTGGTCGAGGGTGAGGAAACCCAACCGGGTGGGGATCATCGGGCCTTGAGGACGCATCTCATCGAAGAACGAGACCGGGTCGGTACGCACCGCCGGATCGAACGCCATCCGGGCCTGTGGGTCACCGCGCCGGGCTGCCACGCTGGCCACTGCTCGGATCACGCCGTGCATCACCAGCCAGTGCACCCGCTGCTTCATGCTCAACACGCTACGAGGGCGGCACGGTCCGCGCCACCAGCTCAGGCAGGTGACCAGCTCACCGGCAGCCGCTTGATGCCATGGATGAATGCCGACAGCAGCATCGACGGCTCTTCGGTGACCGCGATGTCTGGCATGCGACGGTGCAGCTCCTCGAACACCACGGCGATCTCACGGCGAGCCAGATTGGCGCCCAGGCAGAAGTGCGCACCACCACCGCCGAAGCCGACATGGTGGTTCGGCGTGCGGGTGACGTCGAAGAGCCACGGGTTGGCGAACTTGTCCTCGTCACGGTTGGCCGAGGCGTACCACATGGTGACCTTGTCGCCCTCGGCCATCGTGACCCCGCTGAGCTCGACCTCGCGGGTGACGGTGCGGCGCATGTAGATCACCGGTGAGGCCCAGCGCACAACCTCCTCGACCGCGGTTGCGGTGACGCCCTCGAAGTTGTCCCACCAGATCTGGCGCTGCTCGGGATAGCGGGTCAACGCCAGGACGCCGTGGCTGATCGCGTTGCGGGTGGTCTCGTTGCCGGCCACGGCCAGCAGGATGAAGAACGAGGCGATCTCTGCCGATGTGAGCCGCTCGTCGTCGACCTCGGCGGCCACCAGGGCTGTGGTCAGGTCATCGCGGGGATTGATCCGCCGGTCCTCGGCGAGCGCGGTCGCATACGCGCCGATGTCGAAGGCCACCTTCAGGAACTCGTCGAAATCGGTGGTCAGGTCGGGGTCGCCGAAGCCGAGAATGATGTTGGTCCAGTGGAATATCCGGTCGTGGTCCTCTTCGGGAATGCCCATCATGTCGCAGATGACCTGAAGCGGCAGCGGGCCCGACAGTTCGGTAACCAGTTCGGCGTTGCCGTCCGGATGGTTGGCGATCATCGCCGAGACCAGTTGCTGCGCACGGTCGCGCACCGACTCCTCGGTGCGGGCCACCACCTTCGGGGTGAACGCGCTGCGCACGATGTTGCGCAGCCGGGCGTGCCGCGGGTCGTCCAGGGCGATCATCGAGCCGAAGTATTCGGCGACTTCGGGGATCTGGTCGCCGATCGTGATGTTGGGGTAGGAGCTGAAGATCTCCGGGTGGCGGCTGGCGTAGAAGACATCGTCGAGCTTCGTCAGGGCCCAGTGGCCGGGGCCCGCCTCGATACCCTCGAACTCCACCTCGTGGAAGAACGTGATCGGCGCCTCGCGGCGCAGGGTCGCAAACGCGCCGTCGCGTAGCGAATCGTCCATGCCCCAGAACTCGAAGGTGCCCAGATTGATGTCCTCGAGGGCCATTTCGGGTGGCTGTTGACCATTGACTCGAGTGGCGATGCCCATGACGATGACATTAGATCTCTGCGCCCACGGTCGTGATCATTTCCGGATTCGGGCAAGCTTGCTCACACGATGACGCGCACCACCACGACATTGCGGTTCGCCTTGCTGCTCACGCTGGCGAACGGATTTCTCGACGCCTACACCTACCTCGCCCGTGGCGGGGTATTCGCGAACGTGCAGACAGGCAACGTCATCTTCTTCGCACTCGAGATGAGTCACGGCAGGCTCACCAGCGCGCTGGCACACGTCTGGCCGATTCTCGCGTTCATTGCCGGTGTCGCACTTGCCTCGCATCTGAAGTCGGGCCGCGTGGAGCGCCACCTGAAATATCCGATGCGCTGGACCATGCTGCTGCAGGCCGTCGTGCTGAGCATCATCGGGTTCGTGCCCACCACGGTGGCCCACAGCTATGTGACCGTGCCGATCTCCTTCGTCGCGGCCATGCAGATGGGGTTGTTCCGCAACATCGGGGATTTTCTGTATCTGCCGGTGGCCACCACGGGTAATTTGATGCGCCTGGTGGAAGCGGGCTATACCGGCTTCGTGGATCACGATGCGACGTCGCGACGCGCCTTCGGGACCTATGCGGCCCTCACAAGTGTTTTCACCGGCGGGGCATTGATCGGTGCGTTCGCCACCCGCGCCTGGGGCGTTCACGCGATCTGGATCCCGGCAGCGGTGCTGTTCGTGACGCTGATCCTCTTCGTCGTCGATGAGCGCAACGGGGTCGAACCGTGAATCTGCCGCCGCTGCAATGCCGCTCGTGTGGTCGCGAATTCGACGTCGCGGAGCTGGTGTGGCGATGTGCGTGTGGCGGATTGCTCGACGTGACTCACACGTGGCGGCACACTACACACTCGGTGTTGCCGGTGCCGGTCGGTAGATCGATCACGATGGGTGAGGGAAACACCCCGCTGGTCCCGTCGCGGACCCTGCCGAATGTTCGGTTCAAGCTCGAATTTCTAAGTCCCACATTGTCTTTCAAGGACCGCGGAGCGGTGGTGCTGGCCGCGCTGGCCGCGGAGCTGCGCGTCGGCAGGGCGGTGGTGGACAGCAGCGGCAATGCCGGCACGGCGGTCGCGGCGTATTTCGCCAGGGCAGGTATCGACTGCGAGGTGCTGGTTCCGGCGTCGACCTCGCCGGAAAAGCTCGCCCAGATCCGGGCCCACGGCGCCACCCTCACCCTGGTGCCAGGCAGCCGCGCCGATACCGCCGCTGCGGCATCAGACATCGCCGAACTCCCCGGCGTGTTCTACGCGAGCCACGTGTACCACCCGTACTTCATGCATGGCGTGAAGACCTACGGCTACGAGATCTGGCAGCAGAGCGGACGCAGCCTGCCTTCGGCGGTGCTGGTCCCCGTCGGCAATGGCACTCTGCTGCTGGGCTGCTATCTGGCGTTCACCGAACTGGTCGCGTCCGGGCTCGCCGACCGGATGCCCGCGCTGTTCGCGGTCCAGGCGACCAACTGCGCACCGCTGGCGGCAGCGTGGGCGGGCCAGGATTGTCCCGAGGCGCCGACGGTGGCCGAGGGCATCGCGATCACCGCACCGCCGCGCGCCGAACAGATCCTGGCGGCCGTGCGGACCAGCGGCGGGACGATCGTGAGCGTCGACGACGACGCGATCGTCGCGGCGCGTCATGAGCTGGCGCGTGAGGGCTTGTTCGTCGAGCCGACGGCGGCTGTCTGCTATGCCGCGGCCGCCGCCGCGCCAGGCCGATCGGGGCCGAATTGGCGGCGGCTCAACTATTTCTTGGCGTTAGGCGACGTGGTGATACCCCTGTGCGGCGCGGGTCTCAAGCATCCGGGCGATTGAACTGCATCTGCGCGGGGAAGCAATGAAGCATGGCAACCTATCGCGTGATCAACCCCAAGGGCGATGTCGTCGACACGAAGGACATCGAGAGCGCCGACGACGCCCACGCCTGGTTCGTCGACGCCAAAGCCGACAACTCCGAACTCGGCTGGCGGATGGAAGTAGAGCACGACGGCGAGTGGAGCTTCTTCGACGACACCGAAGGCAGCCCGGACTGACTCAGGTCGGATCCCAACCCATGTTGCGGGCGAATACCACCGCATCATCGGAAATGGTGCCCAGCTTCTTCGACGCCTCGATGTAGCCGCGCACCATCGGCATGAAGTTCATCGGGTTGTAGGCGTCTTCCTCATAGCTCCACAGCCCGTCGCCGGCGTACTTGAGCACCGAGATGTTCGGCTCCTCGTGGATGCTGCCGTCACCGGGGTCGCGCATCCGGTTCTGGAACTCGCAGATCACCCAACCCTTGTCCACATCGATCGAATGCCAGGTCGAGGGAAACCACGGCATCTCGGTGCCGGGAAAAGTGTTCATGGTGTTGACGATCCACGTGCGGATCGCTTCGCGGCCATGGAACGTCCCGTATGAATGCTCGACGTAGGTGGCGTCCTCGGTGAACTGGTCGGCGAATCGCGACCAATCCCAGCTGTCCGCAATTCCGACGACGACCTGCTTGTGTTCCTCGAACGCCGAGGCGATTTCTTCGTGTGACCAACGACCCATGCACCGGTTGTATCAAACCGACGGGCGGGCGGGGCGAGGATTCAGTCGTTCTCGACGACCTTCTTGATCCGTTCCAGTGTGGTGCGCATGTCTCGTTTGTTGCGCCGCCCGCGCAGATATCCGCCGAACAACCAGAACACCCGCATCGGCGCGGACTTGGCCAGCCGGAACGACTCCGTCACGTCGGTGCCGTCGCCGCGAGGTTCCAGCCGGTAGTGCCAGTTGTTGAGTGCCTTGTCGCCGGCCAGGACCGCGAAGCCGAATTCGCGACCGGGTTCGCACGCGGTGACGCGGCAGGTGGTCCAGTAGACCGGGCCGATCTCGTTGCGACGCACGTGGCCGCGGAACTTCGCGCCAAGCGCCGGCCCGGTGGCGCCGCCGAGCCACTCCGACTCGAACACCTCCGGCGAGAACTCGCCAGTCCTGGTGATGTCGGAGATGACATTCCAGATCTTGTCGGCCGGTGCGGCCATGTGCACAGTTTCGGAGCCTTCCATGACCGTGATCCTAGAGGCGTAGCGGTGCCGCTTACCGTGGTGTGCCCGATTTTGTTGCCTCGCATCGAGTCTGGCCGCTATGCGGACGTGACGTGCGGTATCTCCGGCTGCAGGAACACGTCGTTGAGGGTGACCGTGCGCAGGTTGCGAGATCGGATGACGTCGACCAGCGCGGGAAAGACGTGGGTGACCGGCGGGTGATTGAGGTGCCCGATGACGATGTTCTGCTGAATGAAGTACTGGCCGGCCATCTTCACGATGAAGTCCTCGGTCACCACCGTCGAGTCGGCCAGCGAGCCCGCCCACAGCGTCGGAACGCGGTAACCCAGGTCGGCGGCAACGGCATCGACGGCATCGTTGTGATTGCCGTATGGCGGGCGGAAGTACGGGGTGGCGTCGGTGCCGAACGTGTTGCGCAGAAATCGGTCGTTCCGCTGCAATTGGTCGGCGACCTGTTCCTTGGTCAGCGTGGTCAGGTCGGGATGCGACCAGGTGTGGTTGCCGAGCTGAATCTGCCCGGAATCCACCAGCGGTCGTAGCAGAGCGGCGTTGTCCCGCCAGGAGTCGTAGACCCCGTTGACGAAGAATGTCAGCCGAATCCCGGTGTCCTTGGCCAATTGTGTGTAGAGGCGGACCACGTCGGAGTTCACGCCGTCATCGACGGTGAGCGCCAACAGGTCGCCCTTGCCGGGGATCCTGGTCAGCTCACCACCGCCGGGCAACGGGATCCGCGCCGTCGTCGGCGGCGGGGGCAGCAGCGGCGCCGCCCCGATCGGCGGCGGGGGAGCCTTGGCGGCCAACGGTGGAGTGGTCTGCGACATGGCGATCGCACTGGATGCGCCGACAAGTCCGGCCGAGGCAAACAGCCCGATCACGAACTGGCGGCGGGTTACCTCTGGCACGTCACGATCCCGCGTTCTGAAACCACATCCGTAACACCCGTCACACCCATAGGCTAAGCTCCGCGACCGCCCAAACGTGGTACATCCGTCACTGTGTCGCCTGGGCAACCGGGATACCGTGACAGGGTGAGCGCAGTGAAGATCCGGTTCGGGGTCAGTTTGGGGTTCAACACCGGCGTCGAGGAACTGCCGCGCATCGTCGATCGGCTCGAGTCCGCCGGTGTCGACTCACTGTGGTTCTCGGAGTTGGTCTACACCCCGGCCGTGGACCCGTTCGCCGGAATGGCGTACGCCCTGGGCCGCGCCAGCCGGCTGAAAGTCGGCACCTCGGTGGCGGTACTGCCCGGCCGCAACCCGGTGCTGGTCGCCAAGCAGCTGGCGTCGCTGGCCGCCCTCGGTCCCAAGCGGGTGTTGCCGGCATTCGGTCTGCGCAAGGCGTCGAAAGCGGAATGGGACTTGTTCCCGGTACCCGACGGGCAGCGCGCCGCGGTGTTCGACGAGGCGCTGGAAGTGTTGCGCGCCTTGCTAACTCGCGACGAGGTTACGTTCGCCGGCCGGTACTTTCAGCTCGCCGGCGTCTCGTTGGGCATCCGCCCGCAGGTTCCGGTCGACATCTGGCTCGGGGGTTCGGCGCCGGCCGCGTTTCGCCGGATCGGGCGGCTGGCCGACGGCTGGCTGGGTAGTTTCCTCACTCCGGGCGAGGCGCAGGCGGCGCGGGAGAGCATCGAGCGGGCCGCAGCCGAGGCGGGGCGCACGGTCGAACCGGACCACTACGGGCTGAGCCTGGCGGTCGCGGACGGTCAGCTGCCCGACGAGATCGCCGCCGCTGTCCGATCCAGGCGGTCCGACGTCGATCCGGCCGAATTGATTGCTGGGGACTGGCCGCAGCTGCACCGGCAGCTCGACGGGCTGATCGACGCGGGGCTGAGCAAATTCGTCATCCGGCCGGTCGGCGAGACGCCGGTGGACGAGTTCATCGACCGTTTCATCGATGAGTTGTTGCCCCGGCAGAACTGATCGGGCAAAGTACCGCTGATGTCGAACCATTTCACCGGTCTGAGCCTCGGCCCCCCACTGGGCGATCAGCGGTTGGATCTGTGTGATCTGTATGCCTTTCAGTCGCCGGCCGACGCAGGCCGCACGGTGCTCATCTTGAACGCCAACCCGAACGCCGACGCGCTGCATCCCGACGCGATCTATCGGCTGGCCGTTGACAGCAACGGCGACCTCCGCAATGACATCGCCTTCAGCTTCGTATTCTCGGTTCCCGAGGACGGCCGCCAGACCGTCGACGTCTTCAAGGCCGTCGGCGACGAGGCCGAGTCGCCGATTCCGTTGGGTGAGAAGATTTTCGAGTCCGTCGACGTGTCGTTCGGATCGGCCGCCAACGTGGTCCAGTCGGACGGCTACACGTTCGCCGCCGGTGCCCGCAGCGACGCGTTCTTCTTCGACTTCGACGGCATCAAGAACTTGTTCGACATCACCGGCGGGCGCAACTTCACCGCGCCGCATCTCGGCGGCCAGTCCCCGTGGACCGGGGTCGACTCCAACAGAAGCGCCAACGTGTTCTCGATCGCCATCGAGCTGCCGACTACCGAACTCGGTCCCGATCCCGACATCCGGATCTGGGGGCGTTGCAGCCTCAGGCGAGACGGTGAACTACTGCACGTTGACCGCGCCGGTCACCCGTCGGTTAGCAGTTTCTTCAACACCGACGACACCAAAGAGGAATACAACGCCAGCGAGCCGATCCATGACCGCGAGCGCTGGATCGGGCAATTCATCCACTTGATGGGACACACCGGCGGCTACACCGACGACGAGGCCATCGAGGCGATCGACACCGAGGGCACCCTGCCGGACATGCTGACCTTCGACCCGGCCAAACCGGCGAAGTACCCGAACGGGCGGACGTTCAAAGACGACGTCATCGACTACCGGCTGGCGTTCCTGACCAAGGGCGACTGCCCGCCCAGCGGTCTCGCCCCGCACACCGACACTTTGGACGCATTTCCGTATCTGGGCAACCCGCACCCCGCGGGTTAGGACCCGCAGTACGACCGGGTTGCGGCGTCCAGCGCCGTGCGGTAGAGATCGTCGAACTGCCGCTGCGCGACGACGGCGTTCTTGGCCGTGTCCAGTGCGACGCCGCATCCCGGTGAGTGCAACACCGGCCCCTGCACGTCGATCTGAGCGACCATCTGGCGATTCAGCGTGTCGATCACCGAGCGGGAGGACGCGAGGTCGGGAGCGGTCGTCGGCGCGCCGGCCGGGTCGAACTTCCAGCCGGCGAACCTGGCGTATTCGATCGCCTCGGTGGCATTGATCTGGTTTGTGAAGATGGTAGTGACGTAATCGGTTGCCACACCATGCGATTCGGCATCCTTCGACACCGCGGCCAGTACCTGCTGGGCGCGGGCGGGGTCGGTGATCGGTCCGCCGGTCAACCATTTGTTGGCGGCGACTGCGTCAGCGGTCTGCAAGCGCTGCGCCGATGCGTCGACGAGTTCGTACAACGGTCCCGGCGAATCGGCCAATGCCGGTGCGGCCGTCGCGAGCGCCGCCATCGCCATCATCGCTGCGGCGCCGCGCGCCAGGGCAGTCGTCATGACATCCATCCTTGACGACGATTGCCGTCAAACCCGGCATTGACGTTAACTGTGTTGGTGGTCGACTGGAGTGGCCGGGACTACAGCCGGGTCAGCAGCCTGCAGCGCACGGTCGCCGCCGAGACTCTGGCCGAACTCGTCGTCGATGGTGGCGAGTGGGTGCTCGACATCGGGTGTGGCGACGGTTTCCTCACTCGCGAGATCGGTGCGCGCCTGCCTCGCGGCTACATCGTCGGAGTCGACGCCTCGCCCCGGATGGTGGCTACCGCAGGGCATTTTGGCCCGTCGGCGCCGGCCGGGCCGGCGTTTGTGTGCGCCGACGCGCGACAACTGCCGTTCGGCAGGAGCTTCGACATGGTCGTCTCGTTCAATGCCCTGCACTGGGTGCTTCAGTTGGGTGACGCGCTCGCCGGCATCGCTGCGGTGTTGCGCCCGCGGGGCCGGGCGGTGATCCAAATGGTGTGCGGGGGAACGCGACCCAGCATCGAGTCCACTGCCATGCTGGTCGCCGCCAGTGACCGCTGGACGTCCTACTTCGCCGGGTTCCGCGCACCCTTCAATCATCCCGATCCGACGGCGCTGCGCGAACTGGCCGAACGCTGCGGTTTGCGGATGGATGCGATGACGGTGCGCGACCGTCAATGGGATTTCGGAACTGCCGAAGAGTTCACCGGATGGTGCAGGGTGGGTTCGACCGCGTGGACCGACCGCCTACCCGAGGCTGACCGCGCCGCATTCGTCGACGACATGGTCGGCGCCTACCTGCCGGTGGTCGGCCGTCCCGGTCTCTTCCGGTTCATGCAGCTGCGGGCTGAGTTGCGAGCCTGAAGTCAGCCGACCGGCCCCGAGCCGAGGACGATGGGTGCGCTGCGGGGGTTGCCCTCGCGGTCCACCCAGCTCAATGTGACGGTGTCACCGGGGTGGTGGGCGTCCATGAAATTGGAGAGGTCCGTTGCGGTGTTGATCGCAACCCCGTCCGCCGAGGTGATGACGTCACCCGCCGCAAGACCGGCCCCACGCGCGGCGGTGTCCGGAAGGACTTGGCGCACAACGGCTCCCGCCGGCCCGCCAGCGGCCGGGTCAGCGATCCCGACGCCGATGAAGGCGGTGTCCCCGATGTGAACGCCGGGACCGCCGCCGGACCGGATCGCCCCCGCGACCCCGATCGCACGGTCGATCGGGATGGCGAAGCCCTCGCCGCCGCGCACGTTGCCCATCCGGTAGGTCAGGGTCGCCGCGACGTTGACGCCGACCACCTGCCCGGCAGAGTTGACCAGCGGGCCACCTGAATCACCGGGCCGGACATCGGCCGCCACCCGGATCAGATCGGTGAGCTCCCGTGAGCCACCGCCGGATTCGTCGGACGCCCGCACCGAAGCACCGAGTTGGGTGATATTGCCCGGCGAGAAGCTCGGTGCGCCGCCGGCTCCACCGGCATTGCCGATCGCCGCGATGGCGTCACCAACCGCCACCGCCGACGAGGTGCCCAGCGACGCGACGGGCAGGTCCCCGGCACCACGCAAGCGCACCAGGGCGATGTCATTGGCCCGGTCGAAGCCGATGACATCGACTGGGTAGGTGCGCCCGTTGGCCAGGCTGGTCGCCGTGATGCTGGTGGCGCCCTCGATGACGTGGTTGTTGGTCAGCACCTCGCCGCTGGGATCGAGCACAATGCCGGTGCCCGCGCCGACAGCGCTCTGATAGTTGAGGGTCGTGTTGATATCGACCAGGCCGGGAGTGACCCGACCCATCACCGCGGACTGGTCCAGCGGTGCCAGGGGAGCCGGCGCACCATGCAAAGGTGCGGCGTGGGCCGGTCCGGAGAGCAGACCAGGCACCAGCAGAAGGGCGGCCAGCACGGTCAATAGCCGGCGCCGATGACGAGATGGCGTTGCGTCCATGACTCAACTTTGCCCGAAAAGCGGCGCGCATAACATTCGGATGGCGTTTTCGCCGCTCGCGGCGGTTGCTGACGACAAGGGCGCTGTTTCGCGCGTCACATTAATGGGCAGTCCCATCCAAGCATCACTTCCGCCCGGAACCGAACGCGAAGGAGCCCCATCGTGAGCAGCCCGGAACGCTCCGAGAGCACCGGCCAGCGGCCGCCGGCGAGCGAGAAGCCCGAGCCGGACGACGGCGCGAAGGCCAAAGCTAAAGAAATGATGACGGCTTATGAGGACCGGCCCACCGCGGTGTTGCCCGGTTCCGACAACACCGTCACGGGGACGGCGGTCAACGACTGGCTTGACGAGGAAGGACAGCCGAAATTCGGCAATGAGGGTGACGCCGAAACATCTTCATGACAGCTGGCACCCAGCCGCCTTCCAGTTTGCTCAAGTGGGGAGTTTTGAGCGCCGTCGCGTAGGCTACCCGGGATACGTGACCAGGGGAGTGTGATGGTCTCGCGGGGGTGGACCGGAGTGCAGACGCAAGAACAGGAAATCGAGCTTTGAATACACCTGCGAAGACGCCGCAGTTGGAGCCGCACTTCGATGATGTGCAACACCATTACGACCTGTCGGACGATTTCTATCGACTGTTCCTGGACCGGACCCAGACCTACAGCTGCGCCTACTTCGAGCGCGATGACCTGACGCTGGAAGAGGCGCAGATCGCGAAGATCGATTTGTCGCTGGGGAAGCTCGGGCTGGAACCGGGCATGACGATGCTCGACATCGGCTGCGGATGGGGAGCGACGATGATGCGCGCCCTGGAGAAGTACGACGTCAATGTCGTCGGCTTGACGCTGAGCAAGAATCAGGCGCTGCATGTCCAGCATCTGTTCGACGAATCGAAGAGCTCACGGTCCAAGCGGGTTCTGCTCGAAGGCTGGGAGCAGTTCGACGAGCAGGTCGATCGGATCGTCTCGATCGGCGCCTTCGAACACTTCGGCTACGACCGTTACGAGGCCTTCTTCAAGATGGCCTACGACGCGCTGCCCGCCGACGGCGTGATGCTGTTGCACTCCATCGTCTTGCCGAGCGATGAAGACTTCGCTTCGCGTGGCATGCCAATCACCATGCGGCACCTGAAGTTCTTCAAATTCATCATGGACGAGATCTTTCCCGGCGGCCGGTTGCCCAAGGTGACCGACGTCAAGGAGCACGCGACCCGCGCCGGATTCAACATCAACCGGGTGCATGCGCTGCGGTTGCATTACGCCCGCACTCTGGACCTCTGGGCCGCCGCGCTGGAGGCAAACGAGGACGAGGCCGTCGCCCTTCAGTCCCGCGAGGTGTACGACCGGTACATGAAGTATCTGACCGGCTGTGCCGAGTTGTTCCGTGACGGCTACACCGACATCTGCCAGTTCACCCTGGCCAAGGGCTGACACTCCGTCAGCCCTGGCCTCTGGGTAGGACCATCGAGACGTATCCCCCGGCGTACGCCGCATCGCGATGACAACTTTGACGTTATTGGCCGGACCGGGTCGTCGTCGCGGGTAGAAGGCCCGCAACTCTTAGGGCCATTGGTCCCTTGTTCGGTGTCACTATGTTGAGGTCATGCCCGCCGCGACCGCCCTTCGCTCTCGGCCCGCAGTGTTGCTCATCGCGGCCGCCCTGTTGGTCAGCTTGATTCTGGGCCTGACTTTTATTGCGCTGCACCAACTTCGGGACATGCGCGGCGCTGCGGTCGACCCGGTGGCACAGCCGCTGACCGACGAGCAGGCCAAATCGCAGGTGCTCGGGCCGGCCCGGGAGGTCGTCGGCGCCGGCCAACTCAAGAACGAGAGCGCAAGTTACCTGCTCATGTCGTGCAAGAACGCCGATGAGCCGCCTTATCAGGGTGCGATATACCTCAACTTCGACGTGCCGGACGTCCTGGCGACACCGAAGTACTTCGACTCGCTCGCAACGGCAATGACGTCCCGCCGCTGGACCGAGGCGATGCCGCCCAACCGGCATCCGGGTGGGCGCACCTTTACCCGCGATGGCGTCACCGTCATCTACTTCCGCAACGACGACAACAGCAACCGGGCCACGATGCAGATTTACGGCGAATGCCGCGACATCACCGATCACCGCAGGGACACCACGGGATGGGTGGACGTCACCGCGGCGTTAACGCGCTGAGCTGGGAGAATCCCGAGAGTAGGGGACTTTCGTCCCCGACTTCACGGCCCTTCTGCCCGTACGTGATACGACGAGTTACAGATAGAATCGGCATCATGACCTACGTGATCAGCAGTGCGTGTGTCGACGTCAAGCACAAGGCCTGCATGCAGGAATGCCCGGTCGACTGCATCTACGAGGGCGACCGGACCATGTACATCAACCCCGTCGAGTGCGTCGAATGCGGTGCGTGCCGGATTCTCTGTGAAGCGGACGCGATCTACTTCGAGACCGATCTGCCCGACGAGGAGAAGAGGTTCCTGGCCGACAACGCCGCCTTCTTCACCGAGGTGCTGCCGGGTCGCGACGCCCCGATCGGCAATCCGGGCGGGGCCTGCGAGCTCGGCCCGGCCGGGGTGGATACGCCGATGGTCGCCGCGCTGCCGCAGCACCGGGGCTGACCCGCACCACCGAATCCTCGTCGGCGGGGGGTGCCCACGGTGCTCGTTCGCGGGTGTACGCCGCTGCGGGTAGGCTCCACGGAGATCGAAGACGACCACGCTGTCCCGGTTCGCTTCCGGCGCTTCCAGCGAAGTACCGCATCAGGCTCCTTGGTGCCTCTGCGCGCTGTGTGAGGCCGGCGAGGTCCGCACCGGAGAGGAGTGCTTGAAGTTGGAGACCGTCCTGGGACTGTCGATGACCCCGACCACCGTCGGTCTCGTCCTGGTCGACGGCGACGGCGTCGAAGGTGCCACGAAGGGCCATGACGCGTTCGAAGTTCGCCGCGGCGGGTTCAGCCCCGTGACGACGTCGGAGTTCGTCGCCGAGGCACTGTCACGCACACAGGCCATCGCGGACGGACAGCGGCTGCAGTCCATCGGCGTGACTTGGAGCGACGACGCCTCCGTCGAGGCCTCGCTATTACTCGACTCGCTCGCCGACTGCGGGTTCGCCAACGTGATCCCCGTCCGCCTGCCGGAGGCGACCGAGGCATTCGCCCGGGGCATCGGACAGGTCATCGGTTCTGATGTCACCGCGGTGTGCGTCGTCGAGCCCGAGGCCATCGTCGCGCTGATCGTCGACGCACACGAGGGCGCAGTCCAGACCGCTGTCAGCTACGCCCTGGAAACCGACCAGGACCTGATCGAATGGCTCTCCGAGATGCTGGGCGCCAGTGAGTGGGAGCCCGACGGCCTGGTCCTGCTGGGTTCGGGCGAGGGGTTGGAGTCGATCGCCCGCCGCCTCGAGCAGATCCTGGGCATCCCGGTGTTCGCGCCGGCCGAGGCTGAGTTGGCTCTGGCCCGCGGCGCGGCGCTGGCCTCGGTGAACGGCATCGGTGTGGCCGACGATCAGCTGTGCGACCTCCCGATTCAGCCGGCGCCGCCCAGGCAGGACTCGACCGCGCTGCGTGCGGCGACGGTGCTGCTGGCCGGTGGTGTGGTGGCGTTCGTGGTGTCCGCCTCGGTTGCAGTCGCTCTCGAGCTACTGCCCGACCGCGGAGCGGGCCCCGAGCATCGCGACGTGGTCAACACCGCCGAGACTCCACCGCTGCGGCCGGTCACGGCTCCGGCACCCACACCCGAGGCGGTCCCGGGTGCCGACGAGCAGTCCGAAACTCAGGCGCCGAAACCGGCCACCGAGCGGACTTTCGACAGCGCTCCGGTCGTGGCGATGACGATGAATGTGCCCGCACCGCCGCCCGAGGCGCCGCCCGCCGACGTGGGCGCCCGGCCAGACTCCCTTCCGCCGGCCGTGGCCGCAGCACCGCCACCGATGCCGGTACCGGCCGCCACCGTGCCCCCGGTGAGCCAGCCCAAGCAGTCACTTCGGCAGCGCATCTGGGAACGCCTGCACGGCGGATGACACCCGGCTTTCGCTGAGGTTCGGCCATCGCACGCATTCCACGGGCCGTCGCCGCGCAGTTTCGGCATGTCACCCCATGTTTGAGCAGTGCAGCGACGCGGAACATCTAGACTGTCACTTTGCTGATCGCCCACCTAAGGACGGAAGCCATGGCCAAAGCAGTTCGACGAGTAATCGCCGCCGCGGGAATCGCGGTGCTCTCAATGGCGGCTTCTGTGCAGACCAGCACGGCCGCCGTCGCCCCTTCCGTCAACGGAGCGACCGTTGCGTCCGTTGCACCCACCAACGGGCAGGTGGTCGGGGTCGCCATGCCGATCACCGTGACGTTCACCAAGCCGGTCACCGATCGCTGGGCGGCTCAGCAGTCGATCACCGTGACGACGCCTGCCAAGGTGGCGGGACGGTTCGACTGGACCGACGACAAGACGGTTCAGTTCGTGCCCGACCAGTACTGGCCGGCACACTCCGAGATCACCATGATGGCCGGCGGCATCCCACGTAAATTCGGCACTGGCTCCATCGTTCTGGGCGTTGCAGACATCTCCGCGCACACGTTCACCGTCAGCATCGACGGCCAGGTGGCGCGTCAGATGCCCGCATCGATGGGCAAGCCCAAGCACCCGACTCCGGTGGGGAGTTTCAGCGTCTTGGAAAAGCAGTCCTCAGTGGTGATGGACTCCCGCACCATCGGCATCCCGCTCAGTGACCCGGAGGGTTACAAGCTCACCGTGAACGACGCCGTCCGCGTCACCTGGGGTGGGGTGTACGTCCACTCCGCGCCGTGGTCGGTCGGCCAACAGGGCTACTCGAACGTCAGCCACGGTTGCATCAACCTGAGCCCGGACAACGCCTCGTGGTATTTCAACCAGGTCCACGTGGGGGACCCGATCACCATCAACGCCTAACCGCCGCAGGGCTTTCCGCGTCGATCGCGTGGAGGTTCTTGGCAGTCGGGGAGGCGGGCACCGTAGCGGGATCGGGGTAGGTTCGCAACACCCGATCGGCGGTGCCGGGTGTGGTGACGCCGAACCAGTAGTGCTCGTTCTTGAAGTGATGCAGCCGATGATCCCGCCAGATCGCCCGGTAGGCAGAGGTTTTCGGCTTGTAATCGGTGTGCACCAGGTAGTGGCACCACTCGTAGAGCAGCCCGCAGATCATCATTACCACGAGAAACGTCAACCCCGGGCCGGTGCGGGGGAACAGCAGCAGCGCGATCGCGACCGCCGAGACCACCGCGCCGATCGCGGACTGCAGCGGGATGAACACCAGGTTCACGTCGCGCGGGGAGATGTGATGCGCGCGGTGCTTGCGGGCGAGCAGTGAATCGAGGGTGACCCTGCCGACCCGGCGCGGTCGCCAGTGCAGGATGAGGACGTGAATCGTCCACTCCAGGAACGGAAATGCCGCGGCTACCGCGAACGGCACCACGACATCGGTGACCTGCCAGTCACCAACAGCGATCCGGGCGATCGCGGCCGCGGTCAGCGCCACGACGAACAGCCACGGGGTGGGATGGTGCCAGAATTCACGACCGGCGTCGGCCAGCGTGACGCCGCGGCGGGTATTGGGCGCTGCACTCATTGTTGATCCTCCAGCGCGGACAGGGCCGCGACCAGTGCGGTGGTGGCGGGCTCCAGCAGTTCACGGGCGGCGGCTGCCGCCTCGTCGGGCTTGCCGGCCACGATGGCGTGCGCCACGGTGCGGTAAGACTGGATCTGCCCTACTTCGGCGGCCATCAGTGTCGCCAGCGCGGGCAGTGCGGGCTCGTACGCGGTCCGTAAAGTGTTGAACATCAATCGAAATGCGATGGAGTCGGCGGCGTCGACAACGTGATCCCAGAACGCCAGCGCATGCCGCTGCTGCTCGAGTGGGTCCTCGGCGGATTCCAGTGCCGTGATCGAAACCTCGAGCACATCGGCCAGGCCGGCGGGCTGACGTTGCGCGGCCAACTCCGCGACTTTGGGCCCGTTGTGCAGGCGTGCTTCGAGGATGCTGCGGGCGACCGACACATCGAGTTGCCCGCCGCGCAGGAGCAATTGGGGGAGCAGGTCCAGTCCGGCGTGCCGACGGAAGTCGCGGACTGTGGTGGCATCGCCCTGGCGGACCTCGACCAAACCCGCGGCCGCGACCCGTTTGAGCGCCTCACGGACCGCGGGACGGGAAACGCCGAGCACCTCGGCCAGCCTGCGCTCACTGGGAAGCGACTCACCGGGCTGCATCTCGCCGCTGAGCACATCGGCAAGGATCTGCTCGAAGACGTCCTCGGGAACGGAACGCCGGTTGATCGGCTGCAGTGCCATGACCCCAGCATGCCGACTGAGCGGCCAGAGGTCAAGTGGTCAGACCAGTGCGGTGGCGCTACCCGGAGATTGAACTCGCGCCGCGCGCTACTCGCACCTTCTCTGCGCCACTTCAATCTCGCGAGTGAAACTACGTGGGGTGGCGGGCTGTGAACCGCAGCGTGACCTCGTCGGCCACCTTCAGCGTCCCCATGAACAGCGAGTACGGCGCGACCTTGAACTGGCTCTGGACCACCGCCGCCTCCGTCGACACCACCCATCCATCGCCGGATTCCTCGACCTTCAGATCCACCGATTGCGGCCGCGTCACGCCGTGGATTTCGACGGTGCCGTTCAGGCGGTAGCCGGCCGGGATCGTGCTGATCTCGTCGGCGACGAACGTGATAGCCGGAAACTTCTTGGCGCCGAGGGACTTCAAGGCGTTAGAGCGGACCACGCCTTTCTCCGGTCCGGTCAAGGGCGTCATGCCACCCTCGCCCTTGAGGACCTGCAGCGAGTCGACGTCGACCACCAGCCGGGCCGTCGCCGGCTCATCCCCGCGCCACTGGACCTCGGCCTGCCAGGATGCGAAGGCGATGGTCAGGCGATGCCCCATCTTGGCGGCAGGTCCCGCGACACCGGTAAGTATCTGCAACTCACCTTCGGCGGCGGTCAGTGTCCAGGAGGTCTCCGTCACGCCTCGACTGTATCGGCCTGTGCCACAAGCTACTTGCCCGCACCGGCTCCCGTGTAGTCCACCTGCCAGTGTTTGATGCCGTTGAGCCAGCCCGACCGCAACCGCTCGGGCTTCGACAGCGCGGTCAGATCCGGAAGGTGGTCGGCGATCGCGTTGAACATCAGCTCGATCGTCATCCTGGCCAGGTTGGCGCCGAGGCAATAGTGCGCGCCGGTACCGCCGAAGCCGACGTGTGGATTGGGATCGCGGAAGATGTTGAAGCTGAACGGATCGGTGAACACCTCTTCGTCGAAGTTGGCGGAGCGGTACGACATCACCACCCGCTGACCCTTCTTGATCTGTACACCGGAGAGCTCGACGTCTTCCAGGGCGGTCCGCTGGAACGAGGTCACCGGGGTGGCCCACCGGACGATCTCGTCCACCGCGGTCACCGGGCGCTGCGCTTTGTACAGCTCCCACTGGTCCGGAAAATCGGTGAATGCGGTCATGCCGTGGGTGATCGAGTTGCGGGTGGTCTCGTTGCCCGCCACCGCCAGCAGGATCACGAAGAAGCCGAACTCGTCGTCGGAGAGCTTGTGGCCGTCGACGTCGGCCTGCACCAGCTTGGTCACCAGATCATCGCCGGGGTTGGCCGTCCGGTCGGCGGCCATCTGCATGCCGTACATGATCAGCTCGCCCGCGGCCCCCTGCGGGTCGTTGCGGTGGAACTCGGGGTCCGCTTCGCCCACCATCTGATTCGACCAGTCGAACAGCTTCTTGCGTTCGTCCTGGGGGACACCCATGAGGTCGGCGATCGCCTGCAGTGGCAGCTCGCACGAGACCTGTTCGACGAAGTCGCCGGAACCTTCTGCTGCGGCGGCCTTGGCGATCGCCTGGGCACGCTCCCGCAGGTTTTCCCGCAACGTCTCGACCGCGCGGGGCGTGAACGCACGGGAGACGATCTGGCGCAGATGGGTATGCCGCGGCGCGTCCATGTTGAGCAAGATGAACTGGCCGGTGTCCTTGTGTGACACCGCCGCGTTGTCCGGATAGCGCGGCAGGGCGGTGTTCTCCAGGCTGGAGAACACGTCACTGCGCCGGGAGATCTCCTTGACGTCCTTGTGCTTGCTGACGACCCAGTAGCCGTCGTCATCGAAACCGCCGATCCCTGGTGGTTGTTCGTTCCACCAGATCGGCGCTGTGCGGCGCAGCTCGGCGAGCTCCTCGACGGGCAGTCGCTCGTTGTTCAGATCAGGATCAGTGAAGTCGAAACCGGGGGGCAGGTTCGGACTGGGCATAAAAAGCGCACCTCCATACGACGTCATCTAGTGCCCGGTAATGCATGCCTACACCACGCACGGAGGCCTCGGTAGGGCTTTCGGAAACTGATAACTGAAACGTGTTCTATTTGCGTCTCGACGCCGGCGCAAGCGCGGCGGCAGTGGCCTCGTCGGCGGGCAGGAACGCCTCGATGCTCAGCTCCGCGGCGGTCAGATCGAGCGCGGTCCCGAACGTCGTCACCATCGAGATGAAAGTCAGCGGGACCCCGTCGATCCGGTCGAGTTCCAGCGGCACGGCGACGCCGCCGAGGTCGATCGTCGCGTCCTCGCCGCCGGGGTAGGACTCGAGTTCGGCGAGTAACTCGGCCGAGCCTCCGGCGCCGGCTTCACGGCGCAGCCGGCTCAGCAGGTGGTGACGCCACTGCGCCAGATTGCGGATCCGCGGCGCCAGGCCGTCGGGGTGCAGCGCGATCCGCAGGGCATTCGGGGCGTCGAGCAGATGCGCCGCGACCCCGTCCAGTAGCACGGTGGCACCCGGATTGATCTGCAGCACATCCCAATTCCGGCCCACCGCCAGGCAGGGATACGGGTCGTAGGCGGCGAACACCCGGTCGACGCCGGCGCGCACGGCCGCCATCCCCGGATCGTCAAGGCCCCGCTCGGCATATGCCGGCGCCAGGCCGGCGGCCAGCAGCAGATTGTTCTGCTCTCGTGCCGGCACCGCCAAGGCGTCCGCCAGCCGGAGCACCATGGCGCGGCTCGGCGTCGAGCGCCCGCTCTCGACGAAGCTGACATGGCGGGCCGATACGTCGGCCTCCAGCGCGAGGTCGAGCTGGCTGAGCCGACGCAGGCGGCGCCAGTCACGCAGTAATTCACCGAAAGCCGTGCCCATCCCGCCAGCATCGCCCATGTCGGGACGGTGGGCCATTACCTCCGGGGTAATTGCGCCGCTTACCTCGCCGGGGGAGCGTTGAGTCCATGACGACGCACAGTGATCCGCACCCGGTTCCGCGGTGGCTCGGCTTCGTACTGCGGTCCGACCGCGCCGGCTCGGCATGGTTCGTCGGGGCCGGCTTCTTTCTTGCACCCCTGCTGGCCCTGGTGTCGCCGTGGCCCGGGCTGACCGTCGTGATCTGGGCGGTGGTCGGGCTGTTCGGGCTCTGGCTCGGCCTGCTCGGGGTCGCGATGGCCACCGGGCTGGCGATGGTCATGCGTTCGAATGCCGAGATACCCGAGGACTATTGGCGCTCGATCGTGAACTACTAGCGACTTCGGCGCGGAACCGTTCGCTCAGCGGCGGTTCGCGCGCCGAAATCACGACTAGTCGAGGATGACCGCGTTCTCTGGGCAGCCGTCGGCGGCCTCGCGGGCACTGTCCTCGAGCCCGGCGGGCACCTCGTCGACGATCGCCTCGGCGTACCCGTCGTCGGTCATCGTGAACACGTCCGGGCAGACGGTCGTGCACACGCCGTGGCCGCGACAGCGGCCGTCATCGATCCTGGCCTTCATGCGAGATCAAACTCCAGATGCAATTCGGTGAGCCCACGCAGGATGTAGGTAGGCACGTAGTTGTACCTGCGCGCATCGGCGGGGCCGTGGTGCTCCTCGCTGATGCGGATGTCGGTGGTGCGATCGAGTAGCCTCTCGAGCGCCACCCGCGCCTCGGCCCGGGCCAACGGGGCACCCGGGCAGGTGTGGATGCCGCGGCCAAAGGCGATGTGCTGCCGGGCATTTGATCGCGTCGGGTCGAAAGTGTTCGGATCGGTGAAGCGACGCGGGTCGCGGTTGGCCGCGGCCTGGACGACCATCAGCGTGGAGCCCGAGGGCACGTCCACACCGCCGAGGGTGACCGGCTCCTTCGACAACCGGAAGTCACCCTTGACCGGGCTCTCGAAGCGCAGCGCCTCCTCGATGAAGTTGCCCACTCCTGACGGGTCCGCGCGCAGCTGCGCCTGAAACTCGGGGTTGTCGCCGAGAATCTGCAGGGCCGCGCTGAGCAGCCGAACAGTGGTCTCCTGGCCGGCCGAGTACAGGTTGGCCGCCACCCGGGCGACGTCACCGGGATCCGGCACCGAACCGTCGGGGAAGGTCGCCGCGGCCATCTCGGACAGCACGTCCCCGCGGGGGTTGGCCCGGCGGTCTTCGATGTAGGCGCTGAACTTGTCGTAGAGGTACTCCAGCGGAGACTTGGCCAGGCTCTCGCCCTTGACGCTGCCGATGCCGCCGCCGTGGTGGGCGCCGCTGGCCATCTCTTTGACGAACTCGTCGCGATCGGCATCGGGAACGCCCAGCAGATCGGCGATGATCATCAACGTAAAGGGTTGGGCGAAGCCCGAAATCAGCTCACCACCGTTGCCGACGAGGTAGTCGTCAAGCGCGCGGTCAACCATCGTCTCCATCGCGTCCTCGTTCTGTTTGAGGCGCTTGGGCGTGATCAGCCGCATGAGCAGGGCGCGGTGATCGGTGTGCACCGGCGGGTCCAGGGCGGGCAGCTGGTCGTAGAAGGGGAGCTCGTCGCGGTGTCGGGCAATGAGTTCGGCGACGTCGTCGCGGCCCTCGACGGGAACCGGGAAACCGGGGAAGGGACCGGTCACCGCGATGCAGGACGAGAATCGGTCGGCGTCACCGGCAACCTCGGTGGCCTCTTCCCAGCCGGTGACCATCCACACGCCGTGGTGTGGTTCCTTCGAGACCGGGCAACGCGCCTGCAACGCCTCCAGATAGGGATACGGATCGGCCACCAGGCCGCGATCCGTGAAGAAGTTGACGGCGTCTACGTCGGTCACTAAAAGTCCCTTCACTACACGGCGCTGCCATACGATCGGCAAGGAGGATGCTAGCCGATCGTATGGTAGTTTACTAGCCGATCGTAAAGCTGTTTTCAGAAGGGAGCCGACGATGAGCGCAGTCGCCGTGGCCACCCCGACTCCTGACACCAGACAGCGGCTGATCGACGCTGCTACCGCATTATTCATCCGGCACAGCTTCGCCGGAACGTCGCTGCAGATGATCGCCGACGAGCTCGGCTTCACCAAAGCCGCTATCTACCACCACTTTCGGACCCGCGAGCAATTGCTGACCGCGATCCTCGAGCCGATCATCGACAAGCTGTCTGCGGTGGTCGACGACGCGGAGAAGCAGCGTGGCATTCACGCCCGGGCCGAGCGGATGCTCAACGGCTATGCCCGGCTGGCGGTGGAGAACCCGATGCTGGTCTCGGTGCTCGCAGCCGATCCGAGCGTGCACACCGTGCTCAAGGCCAACCGCGACTGGACGCACATGATTTCGCGTCAGATGACGCTGCTCGCCGATGTCCACCCCGGCCCGGGTGGTTTCATGCGGGCACAGTTCGTGTTCGCAGGCATCGCCGGCTCGGCCGATCCGAAACGCGAGGCCGACGACGCGTGGCTGCACGGCCAACTCGTCGACGCCGGCCGACGAGCGCTGGGGCTGCGTATGCCCCGGCGAACCTCCTGAATTTGCAAGAACTTTCGATCACCAGGCGGTGCTGCCGCCGGAAAGGGGAAACCTGTGTCCACCTCGAAGACGGCGTTGGTGACCGGTGGCGGTTCGGGAATCGGAGCGGCGGTGGTCAATAGGCTGCGCGCCGACGGCTACAACGTGGCCATCGTCGATCTCAATCCTTCCGAGGCCGAGCACTCCTACGTCGCCGATGTCACCGACCGCGCACAGATCGACGCCGCGCTGGCCGAGATCCAGGCCGCCCTCGGGCCGGTCACGATCCTGGTGAACGCTGCCGGCAAGGACAGCTTCCGCCGGTTCCTCGACCTGTCCTTCGAGCAGTGGAAGAACATCGTCGACATCAATCTGCACGGGGTCTTCCACACCATCCAGGCGGTCCTGCCCGACATGATCGAGGCGGGATGGGGTCGGATCGTCAACATCTCCTCGTCGAGCACGCATTCCGGTGTGCCCTACATGTCGGCCTACGTCGCAGCCAAGTCCGGCGTCAACGGCCTGACGAAAAGCCTTGCGCTGGAATACGGTCCGGCCGGTATCACCGTGAACGCCGTGCCGCCAGGTTTCATCGACACCCCGATGCTGCGTAACGCCGAGTCCCGAGGCTATATGGGCGATATCCAGGCCACGATTGATGCGACACCGGTGCGACGGATGGGCCAGCCCGAAGACATCGCCGCGGCATGTGCCTTCTTCATCTCCGAGGAAGCCGGCTACATCACCGGCCAGATCCTCGGCGTCAACGGTGGCCGCAACACCTAACCCCTGGGGTTTGTCGGCGTCGGGGTGGACGTCACCGTAACGGTGGTGGTGCTCACTGTCGTCGTCGCGCTCGCCGAGGTGCTCGTACTGGCCGAGGTGCTGGTCGGCGAGAAGCTCGCCTCCTTGAACTCGATCCACGAGTCCTTATAGATCACGTCGTCACCCGAGGACACCAGGATCTGGGTGGGCGAAACCGCGTAGGTGACACCCTCCTTCGAGGCGACCAGCGTTCCGTCGGAGCTGCGGGTGATCGGCAGGTGCAGCGGAGCGTTGTCCGACAGGCGCACGCCGCGGTATTCAAGGCCGCCGTCGGCCTTTACGCAGATGACCACCAGGGACTTCGAGGTGCGGCCGTAGGCCATCAGGGTCTGGTTTTCGTCGCATCGCGCACCGGTGTCGACATAGCCCCGCGAGTCGGCTTTGAATGACGCCGGGGCGCTGGAGGTCGAGGTCGAAGCCGAGGCCGACGTTGTCGCCGTCGTCGTGGCGGTCGTCGATGACAAGGTCGTGGGCGCGGCCTGGGCGACAGGCAGAGCGTCCGAGGAGCCGGTTGTCACGGTCGTCCCGACTACCAGTCCGACCGCAGCGACGACACCACTGACCCCGAGCCACGGCAACAAGTGAGCTGACATGGCCTAAGGGAACCACCTCACGAGGCAATTCCGGCGCTGGTGCAGCGGCGTTTCTCCGGACTAATCGACGAGATGCGCGTCACCGGCCGGCTCGGCCGGCGTCGACTCATGGGTAAGCACCGCCCACAACAGGTGGGCGGCCTGCCGAGCCTGGTCGTTGGGCACGATCGGCGAGCCCGCCACGGGTTGTTCGGCCGGCGCACCGCTGATGTGTTCGACCAACGCCACTGCCAGTGATCGCAGCTTCACGTTGGACTCGTGGCTGGCGCGGCGCAGCGTCGCCCACGCGGTGTCCGCGTCGCACATCAGCCGCCCCATGATCGCGCCCTTGGCCTGCTCGATGGCGCCGCGCGACTGCAATACCGCCAGCATGTCGGCGGTCGCGGTCTCGTCCTCGGCGCCAGCCGACACCATGGCCGCAGAGACCAGCTGCTCGTAGCCGATGAGGGTGGTCACGGTGGTCGCCGTGGATGGCCGATGCAGCGCACAGGACAACACGACCGTGCTGTCGGCCTTCCACACGCCGGGCACCGCGACCGCGCCATGCACCTGCCGCCATGCCGCGCTGTGCTCGGGCACCCGGTTCTCCATGGCCTGCAGACTCAGCTCAGGCCAGCGTTCATCGGCCCACAGATCCAGGCTCAGCACCGGCATCTGATAGACGAAAGCGTCGATGACCGGCCCGCCGAGGCCGCCCAACTGGGCTTCGACGATCTCGCCGCCGTAGCCACGGGCGGCCAGCACCGTCACCTCGTCCTCATCGAGGCGCCGGTCATGCACAGTGATCGCCAGTCCGACGGCGTCGGGGAGGTCGAGATGGACACGTTCAAGGATCCGCTCGAACAACTCGCGCTGCTGGGACTCCTCACGCGGGTGGAACTCAGGCACAGGCATGGTGTGCGACTCACTCCTCGGTGACGACGGTGGCCACCCGGTCCAGACCGGAGATACCGAGCAGGGTCTTGATCGGCCCCTCGGCCGCGACGATCATCGTGAGGTCGGTCGAGGCGGCGACGGCGAACAGAGCTCGCACCGCCGCGCTGTCGCAATAGCTGACCTGAGACAGGTCGACAGTCAGCGTGGCAGATCCCGTGGTGGCCTTGGCCATGACGTCCTGAAACTGGCTGACATTGGCCAGATCGATCTCGCCGTCGGCAACCACATGCGGTGACTCCACGTCGGAGCCCACCGTGACCCGGAACTGGGCCTCTGCCATCAGCACAACTCCTTGAGTGTCTCGGTGGTGGTTCCGACGCACGAACCGTAACGGCAGTTACTCAGCGATTGTTGCGGATGGTTCCAGCAGGTGTCGCCAAATCGCAATCCGCAGCCGGTCACCACCGACTGCGGATCGGACTGTCCACACCATGCTAGGCCCGAACATCCCGTCTGACCGGGCGCAGCAACCGATACCGGGCCGTGCGCTGAACCCACCAGTTCTCCCGTCGTCATCTCCACCCCCGACGACGTAATCGCCGCGCAGCTTAGCAAGCTGCGATGCGCGCGAGCTGTGAGCCAAGGCAAACTTACCCAGCCGTCGCCTCCGAGGTTTCCTCAGGCGCCTTTGGGAGTTCACCGCAGACACACCCGCAACAGCAGTTAGGCTCAGCCAAGAGGGTTGCCGGGGGCAAAGGGCCCTGCGGGTAGAGACCTAGAGGGTGGATAGATGCTCCGCGAACTCGTCATCGCAGCAGCCGTCGCCGGCACGGCGCTGGCTGTGGCACCAAGTGCCGCAGCCGACGAACCCCACGGCCCGTTTCCGGGTGATCCGCCGGGCATGAGCTACGAGGCCTACCTGAGCGCACCGTGCTATCAGTGGGATCGGTTCGCATTCGGTCGCGGACCAGGTGGCGAACCGCTGCTCTGCCGATGGATTCCCGGCCAGTCGCCGATCGGGATGGACCGCCCGCCGGAGGGTGTCGGCTTCTGGGTGCTCTCGCCCAAGATCTACGGCGTGCAGGCCGTCGGCTCGCCGTGCCCGGGCTCGCAGGCCGCGGCGCAGTCTCCTGACGGGTTGCCGATGCTGTGCCTCGGCGCGCAGGGGTGGCAGCCGGGATCCATGCACTCCGGCGACTGGGGCAACGGGAACGACTTCTACCCGGCCAGCTGATCGTCGAGAACGCAATCAGGGCGAGACATCACGAGGATGTGCTCGCCCTGATTGCGGTCTAGATGAGTCCTAGACCGACGCGGCTTCGTTGAGCTCGTCGAGACGGGTGGTGGCCTCGAGGTACTCCTGCACCCAGCGCTCGATCACTGTGGCCGTCTTCTCGACCTTGTTGAACTGACCGACAACCTGTCCGATCGGGTTGAACGCGACGTCCACACTTTCGTTCGGGTACTTGTGGGTGGCGGCGACGGCCATGCCGGAAACCATGTACTGCAACGGCATTCCGAGCGGCTTGGGATTGCCCTCCTTCTCCCACGCCTCGGTCCACTCGTTGCGCAGCATGCGTGCGGGCTTGCCGGTGAAGGACCGGCTGCGCACGGTGTCGCGGCTTTCGGCCTTCGCGTACGCGGCGTGCTGCACGTCGGTGTGCTCGGACTCTTCGACCATGACCCACTGCGAACCGGTCCATGCGCCCTGCGCCCCCAGCGCCAGCGCCGCGGCGATCTGCTGGCCGCTGCCGATACCGCCGGCCGCCAACACCGGCACCGGTGCCACCGCCTTGACGACCTGCGGCCACAGCACGATCGAGCCGATCTCGCCGCAGTGCCCGCCGGCCTCGCCACCCTGGGCGATGATGATGTCCACGCCGGCTTCGGCGTGCTTCTTCGCCTGCGACGGCGACCCGCACAGCGCGGCGACCTTACGGCCCTCGTCATGGATGTGCTTGATCATCTCCGCGGGCGGAGTGCCGAGGGCGTTGGCGATCAGCGTGCACTTCGGATGCTGGAGCGCCACCTCGACCTGCGGGGTCGCGGTCGCCTCGGTCCAGCCCAGCAGCCCCATGGCGTCGTCGTCGCTGTGCTCGACCGGCACACCGTGGTCGGCGAGAACCTTCTTCGCGAAATCGATGTGCTCCTGCGGAACCAGGTCGTTGAGCGTCTTCTTCAGCACCTCGGGGGACAGGTCCGTCGAGTCCATGCCCTCGTACTTGTTCGGAATCACGATGTCGACACCGTAGTGGTGGTCGCCGATGTTCTCGTCGATCCACTTGAGTTCGATCTCGAGCTGTTCGGGCGAGAATCCGACCGCACCCAGCACGCCGAAGCCGCCGGCCTTGCTGACGGCCACGACCACGTCGCGGCAGTGGGTGAACGCGAAGATCGGATACTCGATCTGAAGGTCATCGCAGAGGGGAGTGCGCATGGACCGGCTCCTTCAAGCGGGGGGCGTAAGCAGACTGAAACGTGTTCTAGTTTAATACGCCGTTCGCGCGTCAGTTGCAGGTATCCACCATTAGGGGACGGACGAATGCCTATCTGCCGGTCAACCGGCCGATGAGCAAACCCATGGCGGCTACGCCCGTCAGCAGTCCCGCTTGATTGACTGCCCCTACGTGGTCGAGCCGGCTCCACGCCGGCCGCCGACCACCAGCGATCCGCCGGCCACCAAAACACCGATCACCGTCAGCGGGATCGACCACGCCCGCCGCGTGGACACCGCGGACTGGCACTGCGCGACGAAGTCGGGATGCTGGACGATCTGGTTGAGGATCGGCACATTTGCGATGACGTTCTTGTCGTTGGCGGCGCGTGCCGCCGACAGATCAGCCGAAACCGCATTGCCGCAGCCGATGCTGCCGCCATTGCCGTCCGAGGTCGACACCGGCACCAGAAGCGCGATCACTCCAGCAACCAGCAGCACAGCGCCGACCAGCAGAACCACACGACGAACCGCCATGTCGAGCCTCCTTACGCATCCGTGAAATCGGTGCGCGGTAAATACCCGTGCTGCGATTCGGCCAAACGTGACCCTAGGGCTTGGCGAACAACTCGACCTCGGAGACCAGCGGCAGGTTCAGTGTGGTGCGGATGCCCGGCGGGGCGGCGATCACCGCTGGGATCGCGTTGACGATGCGGCCGGCCCCGGCCGCGATCGCGGCATAGTTGTGGTCGCCCTTCTTGCTCGTCGGGCAGATGTCGACGCGGTACGACGGCTCGCCGGTGATCTCGACCCGGTAAGACCCGCCGGGCTGGGCCGGCTGCGCCCAGTCCGGTCGCAAATCCTCGCGCAAGCGCGTGACGTGCTCGACGACGATCGCTGCGTGGTCGCCGACCATTCCCTTGATCTCGAAGCGCACCGCGGCCACGCCGCCCTTGGGAATGTGGCCGGCGGCGACCTCGAAAGCCTCTGGGGCGGGCTCACGTTCGTAACTTTCGGTGATCGAATCGAGGGAGATGTTCAGCCCCGCCGCCAACTGGCGGATGCCGCAGCCCCAGGCGATGCCGAGCACCCCGGGCTGGAACAACATCGGAACCTCGTCGAGTGGCTTGCCGAACCCCATGACGTCGAACATCACGATCGCGCCGTCATAGGTGGCGTAGTCGGCGACCTCCATACAGCGCACCTGCTCGATGCTCTGGCAGGTGCTGGCGAACGCGAGCGGGATCAGGTCGGTGACGAAGCCGGGGTCGACGCCGTTGATGTAGATGCTCGAATTACCTTGGCGGCCAGCCGCTTCCAGCGGTTCGATGTACTTGTCGGGCATCACGTGCCACGGGAACTGCAATACCACCGGCGCTGAGCCGACGACGTTGATGCCGGCGGCCAGAATCTTGCGGACATCCTCCATGGCCTGCGGCATGCGGTTGTCGCCCATCGCGCAGTACACCGCGCATTCGGGTTCGGTGGCCAGTACCGCATCGAGGTCTTTGGTGGCCAGGATGCCGGTCCGGACGTCCAAGCCGGCCAGCTCACCCGCGTCCTTGCCCACCTTCTCGTCGGCCGAAACGCACAGGCCGGTCAGCTCGAATCCCGGGTTGTCGATCAACTCGGATAGCGCTATGCGTCCGACGTTTCCGGTGCCGATATGGGCAACGCGGATGGCCATGACTTCTCCTCATGCTCGGGTGTGCTCCTGCGATCAGTATGCGCACTCGAACGCGAGACTGGAACAAGTTCTACTTCGACAAATTCGCTGCGGTAGCCTGTCGGCTCATGGGACGCGTAGACGACAAGGTAGCGATCATCACCGGGGGCGCACAGGGGATGGGCGCGGCTGACGCGCGGATGCTGGTTGCCGAGGGCGCCAAGGTCGTGATCGGCGACATCCTCGACGACAAGGGCAAAGAACTCGCCGACGAGCTCGGCGACGCGGCGCGCTACGTGCACCTCGACGTCAGCGACGCCGACCAGTGGGCGGCCGCCGTCGAGACCACCGTCACCGAGTTCGGCAAGGTCAACGTGCTGGTCAACAACGCGGGCATCGTCCAGGTCGCGCCGCTGAAGTCGCTCGACGTCGAACGGTGGAAAAAGGTTCTCGACGTCAACCTCACCGGCGCGCTGCTGGGCATCAAGGCGGTGCTCGAGCCGATGAAGGCCGCCGGCGGCGGCTCGATCATCAATGTGTCGTCCATCGAGGGCATGCGCGGCGCCTCGTGGGTGCACAGCTATGTGGCTTCCAAGTGGGGCCTGCGCGGCCTGACGAAATCGGCTGCGCTGGAACTGGCCTCGGACAACATCCGGGTCAACTCGGTGCATCCGGGCTTCATCCGCACACCGATGACCAAGCATCTGCCCGAGGACATGGTGCAGGCCCCACTGGGCCGACCGGGCAAGCCCGAGGAAGTGGCCACCTTCATCGTGTTCCTGGCCAGCGACGAGTCGTCGTTCTCCACGGGCTCGGAGTATGTCGTCGATGGCGGTCTGATCACCGACGTCCCGCACCGGGCGATGCCTTAGTCCTCAGTCTTTCGGGCTCCGCCGCGTCCGCAGCGCGGGAGACCCGAACACCGCGCCCAGCGCCGCGCGCCCCAGCGCGGGGAAGTGACCCATCGCATTGGCCGCGCTGCTGCGAGCGCCGGGGATCGACAACCGCAGCACCGGCCAGTCGTTCGCCGCGGCCTTTGCCGCCAGGCCCGGCCGCGGATTGACCGGGCGCGGATGGCCGACCAGCGTCATCAGCGCAGCGTCCTCGTCGCCGTCGGCGTAGAAGTAGCTGCGCGCCAGCTCGATCCCATTCGACTCGCAAAACCGTTGCACCGCAGCGGCTTTCTGCCGCCCCCACACGATGGGCTTGGTGATGGTCCCGGTCAGCCGGCCGTCGCCGTCGAGTTCGAAGGTGTTGCAGACGACGTCGGTGATGCCCAGCGCGCGGGCCACCGGCTCGGCGTGGATGGTCAGGGCCGACGAGCTCAACACGACCGTGTGTCCGCGCGCCCGGTGTGCGGCGACGATATCGCGCATCAGCGGATACACCCGGGCCGCGATCTGTTCGGCGTAGAGCCGCTCACCGATGTCGTCGAGCTCTGCCAGTGATTCGCCGCGAAGATAGCCCGCGGCGCGGACGAGAAGCCGCTCGAACTGCATGCGGCCCAGCTTGTAGCGCAATGAGGCCTCGATCACCCCGAGTACCTCGCCGATCCCGGCCTGTCCCCGCCGGACCCGGTCGCCGGCGTGCGCGGTCGCGGTGAACCCAGCAACAAGGGTGCCGTCGAGGTCGAAGAACGCACCGACCGCCGCGCCCGGCGGGCTTCCGGCGATCTGGGTCAGCGGATCCGATGACAGCGGCACCACACCATCATGCCGATGTTGTTGGGAATGCCTCGCGCCGTGTGGTGTTGCACACTCACATGTTGCTCAACGCTGAGGCGCGCGCTCTGATCGGCTCCGGTGCGGACGCCACGCTGGTCACCCTCAACCCCGACGGCAGCCCCCAGGTGTCGCTGGTGTGGGTGGCGTTGCAGTCCGGTGCGGACGGCGACGAGCTCGTCGTGGGTCATCTCTCGGAGCACAAGAAGGTGCGCAACGTGCGCCGCGACGGCCGGGTCGCCTTGACCATCGTCTCGCCCGAGCCGGGTTCGGTCATGCGTCCGTATCTGGCGGTCACCGGTACCGCCCGGATCGTCGAGGGCGGCGCACCGGAAGTGTTGCGCGGGCTCGCCGCGACGATGATCACCGATGACAGCGTGGTGTTCCCACCCGAGGACGCGCCGCCGGGATACCTGACCCGGATCCGGATCGACGCCGTCGGCGGCATCGGGCCCTGGGCGAGCTAGCCGCGGGGGCCCTTTGCGGCGCTCGCTTCGAGCTCCTCTTCCCAGGCGCCCTCGTCACGTCCGAGTGCAATAGTGGCAGCGGCCATCGCCCCGACTGCGACGGCCAGCACGACCGCTACCGGTTTGGTGACCGCGAGGTGCTCACCGAGCACCACCTCACCGAACAGCACCGCGATCACCGGCTCGAGCACAAGCATCGCCGGGACGGAGGTGCGCAACGACCCGGCGTGAAAAGCCGACTGCTGCAGCAGGGTTGCGACGACACCGACCGCGAGGACGACGTAGAGCACCGGTGAGGTGAACAACCGCAGCATGCTGCCTTCGCGCACGATGTGCATCACGAGTTTGGTCAGCACCGCCACCACGCCGAACAGGACGCCGACGCCAACCGCCAGCAGGATCGCCCGTCGCCAGTCCGAGAGCCGCAGCGCTACCAACAGGCAACCCGCAACGAACAACAGGCTGGCCCCGGCCACCACCACGGCCGGCAGTGTCGCACCGTCGTAGTCGCCGGGTTTGGTGCGGGCCAGCAACACGAACACGGCCAATGCGAGGGTGAGCACCACGGCCCACATCCACTCGGCGCGGGACACCCGGCGATGTGCCAGCCGCGCGCTCAGCGGCAGCGCGAACAGCAACGCCGACACCATCAGCGGGGCAACCAGCAGTAGCGAGCCGTAGGCCAGCGCGACCGCCTGGAACGCGTAGCCCGTCACCGCGGAGGCGGTACCGGCCCACCACAGTCGGCGGCGCAACAGCGTCGACACCATCATGGTGCTGACACCTTGGTCGCGGGGCACGTCCATGGTGGCCCGCTGCCGGACCACGATGCCGATGGCCGCGAAGACCGCACCGGCAAGGGCGGCTGCCACGACGAGCGCGTGCTGCAGCAATCTCCGTCCCTTCCACGGTGTTTCTCCGGCGGTCTCACCACCGAATCTAGGGCACGCACACATCCGCCGACGTCGCGCCAGGTGCGTCAGTGAACCTGCACGACCACCGGTGTGCTGTTGTACCCGGTGACCCTGACCCAGGCCGGGGCGGGTCCGGTGTCGGGTACCCGGCCCTTGATCTGGACGGTCTCCCCGGGGAACACGGTCACATAGTTGTCGTCGTATTCGATCGGCAGGATCTCGTCGGCGAGCGGGCCGGTCAGCAATTCGGCGCGCTCGAAGAACCCGATCTGCGGGGTCGGGTTGTGCAGGCTGATCGTGACGTCGCGGCCCGCGTCGTCGCCGCCGGTGGCGCTGACGTCCAGCGGCACCTTCGGCATGGTGTTCAGCGCGGTCATGTCGGCCCAGCTGACCTGATTGGAGTTGAAGGCCGCGTCGTTGGCCGGCGGGCCGACGTCGTCGGCCTGACGGGACTGCCAGTACACGTTGTTGGCCACGACATTCCCGGACGGATCGAGCAACTCGCAGCGGACGAAGAACACCCCGGCGTCGGCCGGGCCGGGCGGCAGCGTCATCGCCTGCACCGAGCCGCCCGGGTCGACGGTGATGTCGTCGGCGGCCCGCTCGTCGCGCAGCGCGCCGTTGAGGTCGTAGACACGCACGCGGACGCGCAGGTTCTTGCGGGTGTCGGGCGACTGGTTGACGACGAACACCCTGGCCTGGCGGTGGTTACCGGTCGCGTAGGAGTCGAACACCACCGACAGTGGCTGCAGACCTTTCTTGGCTCCGTAATACGCGCCGCCGGGACGCAGGTAATAGTCGAAGATATTGCCGAAGAACGACGGCCAGTGGCTGTTGAGCATCCAGTAGATCGTCATCTTGTGGCCGTCCCAGCCGTTGGCCGCAAATGATTCGAACTGCGCCCGGGTGGCCTCGTAGTGCGCCAGCTGCGCCTTGTCGGCGAACATCCGCGCATTGGTGGACGGGCCGTAACGGCGGTCGATGACCCGCTGGACGTTGGCCAGCCGTGAGTTCTGCGGATCCGAACCGGCGTGGAAGAACCAGGTGTCGTTGATCGGCCACAGCTTGTCTGGCGGGATGAACTTCTGCAGGCTCGCAAACGGCGGTATGTGTTCGTTGTCGCCCTGCTCGGCCGACGAGCCGCGGGCCGCGCCGTACTGCCCGGCGAACCAGTACGACGGCGGGCGCCAGGTATAGGGCCCGGCCATCTGGATTCCGTCCCAGACCTGCTGGCCGTCGGCGTCCCGGTTGAGCGAGGACACCGTGTCGACGGTGGCGTTCTGCCAGTGCAGGTCGGACAGGATCTGGTGATATTCGGCCAGCACTTCCCCGGGCGGCCGGCCGTCACTGCCGTTGGCCCACACGAACACCGAGGGATGCGAGCGCAGCATCTCGATCTGGGAGCGCATGCTGTCCTGCGAGACCCGGCGATCCTCGTCGTCCCACTGCTGCCACTTCTCCCACTGGTTGCAGCACATCCATCCGTACATCAGCGGGATGCCGAGTTCATCGGCCTGCTCGACGAAACGCTGCGAGGAGATCTTGGACTCCAGACGCAGCATGTTCAGCCCGAGGTCCTTGACGTAGTTCAGGATTGCGGCGTCGCGGTCGGGGTCGTACTTGTAGAGCAGGTCCGGCGTGTAGGTGGCCCCGCGGACCAGGAAGTTCTTGCCGTTCACCTGGAGGTAGAAGTTGCCGCCGGTGCCCAGTTCGGCGAAGCTGTCGTCGGAGTCGCGGCCCTGGGTGATGGTGCGGATACCGAACTTCAACGTCGACACCTCGGTGGCCTCACCGTTCTGGACGAATTCCAGCTTGAGGTCGTAGAGGTCTGGCCGCCCCATTGTGTATGGCCACCACAGGTCGGGGTGGTGGACGGTCAGGGCATCGAAACGATCGGGGCTCAGCGTGACCTCACGCTGTTCGCCGGGCATCAGCGTCACTGGTTCGTCGACGCGGATCGGTGCCTTTCCGTCCCGGGTGATCGAGGCCCGCAATATGCCGCGAACCTTCTCGGTGGAGTAATTGCGCAGCGGGGCATAGACCGTCAGCCGAGCGCTGTCGGTGTCGGGCAGCGGCAGATCGGTGTTGACGGTGGCCTCACCGATCGATATCCGTCCGGATGTCTTGAGGTACACCGGTTTCCAAATGCCGGCATTGCGGTCGGGCACAAAGGAGTTGCCGTTGGCCGGGTTCTTGTCGGGCCCCTGGTAGCCCAGGTATCGCCAGTTGATCCAGTCGTACCAGCTGTCGGCGAGTTCGACGCCGCTGACGTCCTGGATAGCCCGTTCGGGGGTCACCTTGACCGCCAGGGTGTTGGGCCGGCCGGGCTGAATCCAGCGCGAGACGTCCAGCTCGTGGCTGTTGTACATGCCGACGACTTGCCGGTTGTCCGCGACGCGACGGCCGTTGAGCCAGACCTCGGCGCGGTAGTTGATACCCGGGAAGTCCAGAAGGTAGGTCGGATAGTCAGCCGGCGCGGTGAATGTGGTCCGGTACCACCAATCCTGTTCGTAGAGGTCCTGCGGGACCTCCTGGAGCAGGTTCTTGCCGTAATAGAGGTTCGGGTACACGCCGTCGTCCTGCAGCGTCTCGAGGACGGTAGCCGGCATCCGCCGCACCGGGTGCCATGCCGCGGCGTCATAACCGCTGGCCGAGATGGTCGCGCCGTCGGCGGCAAGGCCCTGTGCCGAGGTGAGTCGCCAGCCGGCGGCCAGCTCGATGTCCTGCGCGGGATGAGGTTGCGGGCCGCCGAGTACTCGTAGGTCTCCCGCGCAGAGCAGCAAGAGCAGCAAGACGGAGAGCGTCCCGAAGGTTTTCGCCACCGTCCCCAAACTCCTCATGTCGAGATCCGCGACAGGACACCCCCGCGCAACCGGTGATCTGCCGAGGGTTCATCTTGGCAGAGCGGTGGGGCAAACGCCGTATCTGGTTCATGTGCAACGCCGCACAGCGATCCGGGCTCCAGGTTAGCCGCGGACTTCGGCGCAGCGCCGCCGAACTCCGGCCGCCGGATCTACGCTGGGGCCATGACCGACCAAGACCGCGCCGCCGCCCGCCGCGAGATAGCCGATGCACTGCTCAACGCGCTCGAGCGTCGCCACGAGGTGCTCGACGCGATCGTCGCCTCCGACAATCGGGACTCTGCGATCAACGCCATCACTGCGCTGCTCGGAACGTCACGCCGGGGCACCGAAGCCGTCCTGGGCCTGTCGTTCGATCAGGTGACGCGGGATTCGCGCGACCGCATCACCGCCGAACTCCGTGACCTCAACAGCCAACTGTCCTTCATCCTGGGCGAGCGGCCGGCCAGTACCGATGAGAGCCTGCAGTTGCGCCCGTTCTCCGACGAGGCCGACCGCGACATCTTCGCGACCCGCACCCAGGAGATGGGTGCGGCCGGGGACGGTTCGGGAGCGCCGGCCGGAAACCTGGACGACGAAATCCGCTCGGCGCGTGACCGATCGAGCGCTGAGGAGGCGGCCTGGTTTGTCGCCCTCGACGGTCAGGACAAGGTCGGCCTGGTGTTCGGAGAGTTGGTCGGCGGGGAGGTCAACGTACGGATCTGGATTCATCCCCACCACCGCAAGAAGGGTTACGGCACCGCTGCCCTGCGGAAGTCGCGCTCGGAGATGGCGGCTGCATTCCCCGCTGCGCCGCTGGTGATTCGCGCTCCCGGCGCGGCACCGCGCTGAGGACGGGGCCGGCACAACGAAGTGAGCCGCTGAGGAGCCAGACGATCAGGGCTCAGTAGTCTCGCTCGGTATGAGCGTGCGCGCGGGAATCGTGGTCACCGGCACCGAGGTCCTGACAGGACGTGTCGCAGATCGCAACGGCCCCTGGGTGGCTGACCGGCTGCTGGAACTGGGCGTGGAACTGGCCCACATCACGATCTGTGGTGACCGGCCCGCCGACATCGAGGCGCAGCTGCGCTTCCTCGCCGCCGAGGGTGTTGACCTGATCGTCACCACCGGTGGTCTCGGGCCGACCGCCGACGACATGACGGTGGAGATCGTCGCGCGTTTTTGCGGGCGCGAGCTGACGCTCGACGCCGAGCTGGAAGCCAAGATCGCCGCGATCCTGAAACATCTGATGGCCCGGTTCACCGGTGTCGATTTCGACGCGGTGCGTGCGGCCAACCGCAAACAGGCGATGGTTCCGGCGGGTGCCCACGTCCTCGACCCGGTGGGAACCGCGCCGGGCGTCGTGGTCCCGGGTTCGCCGACGGTGCTGGTGCTTCCCGGTCCGCCGCGCGAACTGCAGGCGATGTGGCCGGCCGCCATCGCAGATGAGGCTTTCCAGCAGGCCGTCGCCGGGCGGACCGTCTACCGCCAGGAGACGGTCCGGATGTTCGGACTGGCCGAGTCGGGGCTGGCCGAGACGCTGCGCGAAGCCGAGAGTCTGCCGGGCTTCGCCGAGCTGGAGATCACCACCTGCCTGCGCCGCGGCGAGGTGGAGATGGTCACTCGCTACGAGCCGCACAGCGCCCCGGCCTACGCGCGGCTGATGGACCTGATTCGAGCGCGGCACGGCGAAGTGGTGTTCTCCGAGGACGGTTCGCTGATCGATGAGCTTCTCGCTCGGCTGCTGGTGGGGCGGCGCATCGCGACTGCGGAGTCCTGTACGGCCGGCCTGCTGGCGGCCCGCCTCACCGATCAGGCCGGTTCCTCGGCATACGTCGCGGGTGCGGTGGTCGCCTACGCGAATGAGGCGAAGGTGGATGTGCTGGGGGTCGACCGGGCGCTCATCGACTCCCACGGCGCGGTCTCACAGGAAGTCGCCGAGGCGATGGCAACCGGAGCGTTGCGCTGTTTCGGCGCAGACACTGCGGTTGCCATTACCGGTATCGCGGGGCCCGGTGGCGGAACGGAAGCCAAACCGGTAGGCACCGTGTGGTTTTGCGTGATGCTGGGCGACGGGACGACGGTGAGCCGCTCGGTTCGGCTGCCCGGTGAGCGCGCCGACATCAGAGAGCGGTCCACCACGGTGGCCATGCACCTGCTGCACCGCACGCTGCTCGGATTAGGTTAAGCCAGACAGCTTTCGGCGTCCGCGGCGACCAACTCATCCGGGTTGCACAGCGCATACATGCGCGCCCCCAGGTCGGCCAGCTCGACGATGACCTCGTCGCGACCCAGACCGGCTTCCAGGGCTTCGCTGATCAGCAGGCCGACGTCGATACGGCGGTTCTCAACCGCAATGGCGCTCACCCGGTCGGCATGGGATATCCGCGCGGCGCGGATCATTCGCCAGGCGTAATTGCGTTCTGCAAGGACTTCATTCATTGCTGCACCTTTCTGCGGCGGTGCACTGACATGTCCGTCATACACCCGCGACCCCCATTACTGCGGACCAGCTTCTCCTGTTATTTCGTCCGCCCATAGGGACTTCTGGCCCATGGCAATGGGGGCATAGGACATGAACCAGAGTCAGCTCGCGAGACCTCGATATACGACTCCGTCGGAATTACCGCGTTTGGCGCATTAGCTCACGTACCGTATGACGGTCCTATTCAGCGCGACCCGAATCGGGGGAAGCTTCCGTGCGAAAAATCATCATGGGTATTGCCGCCGCCGGCATGATTGCCGGTTCATTGGCGGGTGCACAGTTCGCCAGTGCCGCGTCAACCACCAATCCCTCGCCGTACGGCCCGGGGCATTCGCCGGTCATCACCGCGCTGGATTGCCAAGGGGGAACGGGTAACAGGGGTTGTGGGGCGGGCTTTTTCTGGCGTGACGGCTGGCGGGGGTGGGGTTGCTACCCGTGCTGATCGCTTACGACGAATAACCCGCCATTCACTCCTTCCCTGAACGGACGACATCGAATATGAACTCTCGTTGTGTCGGCGGTCTGACCGCCGCTCTGTTATCGGCCAGCATGTCGCTTGCCGGCCTGGCATCTGCCGACCCCGGTGATTACACCGTCTTATTGATCGATCCGAATGTGGTGACCGACTCGCTGGCCTATACCGCGGGCCCGCCGACCCTCAATCCCGGCGGTCAGCCCGGCGCCATGACCGTCTACTCACATCGTGACGGGCGCACGATCACGGAAACCGTATGGGTGCTGGGCGATCCGGGTGCCGCCGCCGGTGCGATCAGTTCGGCGCAGGCCGCCACGCCGGTCGCCAATCAGAAGTCGGTGGCCGCTCCGGTCGGACAGGGCGGACAGCTGATCACCGGGACATCCCCAGATGGCACGCGGTCGCTGAGCGTTCTCTATTTCACCGAAGGCAATGCCGCTTCCTCAGTGGAGTTCTCGGGTCCCGTCGCCGACCCGGCGCCCAACGATCTGGTGATCGAGTTCGGCCAGAAGCAGGACGGGTTGATCAAGAGCCAACTAGGCGTCTGACTCAGACATCCGATGCCCGCGTCGCGCCGGATCAAACCGCGCGGCGCGGGCGTTGTCATTGACTTAGCTTGCTGGTCAAGCCTTCTCGTCGCGATCCCAGAGCTCGAGCATGGTGCGCAAAATATCCTCGGCGCGGCCCAGGCCCGCCAGATGGCTCTCGCCGGCCAGCGGGTGAAGCTCGGCGTCGGGCAGCAGGGACACCACGTGCTGCCCGTGCGCGAACGGGACGATGTGGTCTTTGTCGCCGTGCCACCAGCGAACAGGCACCTTCACCTCGTCGAGCCGGAAACCCCAGTCGCGGGCGAACACCACGATGTCGGCAAGTGGCGCCGCCAGCTGCTTGCGGCTGCCGTTGAGCAGGTCGTCGAGGAACATCGCCTTGAATTCCGGGCGCACCAGCATCTTGCGGTCGCCCTCGGGGGAGATGCCGGCGTAGATGTAGAGGGCGGGCTCGGCGACCGGCTTGATGAGCCGGATCAGGCTGACGGCCGCGAGACGCAATGGAGCGCCGGCGACCTCGATGATCGGGGCCGCAGCCGCGCCCACCTTCATCAAGCCGCCCTTGATGGCTTCGGGCCCGACGGTCGGGGCCACCCCACCCAGCACGGCGGCGGCCACGATCCGGTCGGGCATCGCGGTCGCGCAGGCCAGCGTGTACGGGCCACCGCCGGACAGCCCCACCACCGCCATCTTGTCGACCCCGAGGGTGTCGGCGATGATCGCCAGGTCCTTCGAAAACGCCAACACGTTCTCATACTGGTACGGGGTGGAGGACCCGATTCCCGGCCGGTCGACCCCGATGAGCCGGATGTGGTTCTGTTCGGCGAACACGCGCGCTTCCACGGGGATCTGGCGCCGAGCTCCGGGCGTTCCGTGCAGCCAGAAAATCGCCCGGCCCCGGGCGGAGCCGAATTCGGCGAAACCGATTTGGCGGTCCTCGGAGACGGCGATATTGCCTTCCAACTTGGGACGCGCGATAGAGACAACCATCGGCACAGTGTCTCACGCCGTTGAGTGGCCACTGTGCGGTTCGGTTCGAAGGCGGACCGCCGCAGCAAAGGGGCTCAGGCCCCGGGCGCGCCCAACCATCCCCGCGGGCGCCGCTGAGCCCACGGAATCGCCCGCTCGAGCTGAGCCGCCAGCTGCAGCAGAACGGTTTCCTCGGGCGCCATCAGCTGAACACCGATCGGCAGCCCGTCCTCGGTGGTCGCCAGCGGTAGTGAGATCGCAGCCCAGCCGGTCACGTTGGCCATCGTGGTCCAGCCCGTGTGTGCGAACTCGACATCGAAGAACGCCCGGGTGGTGCCGCGGGGTTGATTCAGAATGCCGTAGTGCGGCGGCGGCGCCAGCAACGTCGGAACCAACAGGACGTCGTGGGCACCCATTCCCGCGACGAATTGGCGGGTCTGGCCGTGAATGGCTTCGATGGCATCGGCGTAGTCGACACCGGAGGTGGTGAAGCCCTCGCGCATCATCACCCAGCTGCTGGGTTCGAACTCGTCCTCGCGGGGCGCACGGCCGAGGTGGGACTCCGCGAAGTTGTACAGCTGCACGTTGCTGACGTTGTGCAGGATGGCGATCGCGTTGGCGACGGCGTCGGCGTCGAACGACGGCGCTCCCGGTGCGACGTGATGGCCGGCTGATTCCAGTGCGCGCCCGGCGGATTCCACAGCGGCCGCGACACGCGCGTCGGTCCGCGGCGCCGGGAAAGGGGACTGTGTGGCGATCAGGATCCGCTGCGGTGCCGGTGGTTGACCGAGTGCCTGCAGTAACCCCTGAGCAGGCAACGGCGCGTTGTACGGATCGCCCGGCGCGCCGCCGGTGACCACATCGAGCAGCGCGGCACTGTCGCGGACGGTGCGGGTCAGCGCATGCTCGACCGCCAATCCCTCGAGCAGCTGACCGGACGGTGCGAACGACGTGCGCGCCCGGCGTGGTTTGAGTCCGACCAGTCCGCAGCACGAGGCGGGCACCCGGATCGACCCGGTGCCGTCGCCGCCCGAGGCGGCCGGCACGACTCCGGCGGCCACGGCCGAAGCCGACCCGCCGCTGGAACCACCCGGTGTTATGACCGGCGCCCATGGGTTGGCGGTGCGGCCGAACAGCGTCGGTTCGGTAGTGCAGTGATTGCCCCATTCCGGGGTATTGGTCTTGCCGAACACCACCAGGCCGGCCGCCAGATAGCGCTCGACGATCCACGCCGTGTGCGGGGCGATGTGATTGCGCAGGGCGCGCGAACCCATCGCCTCACGGGCTCCCGCCAGCGACGCTCCAAGATCCTTGAGCAGAAAGGGAACTCCGGCCACCGGCCCTGCGGCCCCGGTGCGCAGCGTGCCTGCCTGGTCGATGGCGACCGCTTGATCGCGCCCACGTTCGAACAAGTCGGTGATCACGGCATTGAGGCCGCGGGCGGCTTCCAGTCTCGAGATCGCCGCGTCGAGCAATTCGGCGGCGGACACCTGTCCGGAAGCGGCAAGGGCCGCCTGCCCGATGGCGTCGAGATCGGCGAGTTCAGCGGCGAGTGTGGAATCCATTGTCACGGATCCTCGCCGCCGGCGAACGCGCCGGCAAGCCGGCGCGCGGATCGTCAGTTGCCGCCGGGGGTGGCCAGTTCGCTCGATTGGCTCTGCTGGGCGGCGGCAGCCTCCTTGGCGGCCTGCTGCTCCTCCGCTGCCTTCTCTGCACGGCCTTCCGGGCTGCCCAGCGAGTTACCGGACTGGCCGGCCGTGGCGAGTTTGGCGTTGCAATTCAAATAGAGGAGCACGGTGTCTTTGACTGCGGAGAAGTTGTCGCCTTTGAGCCAGTCCGCCTTCTGTGAGCGGGTCACCATGCAGTCGCCCTGGCTAAGCGAGTCTCCGACGGACGTGGCGATGACGGCCTTCTGTCCGGCGCTGCTGATGGCTTTGGACGCATCCGAATACGACTGCCCGGCGTAGGCATCAGCGAATGCGACACCCGATCCGAGGGTCAGCGACATCACACCGAGGCAAACGGCTCCGATTCCGAGTCCGATGAACTTCGTCATTTCGATTGTCCTCCACGGCAGGTCCCCAAATCAGCGTCACAGGCGCCGGGACGCGAAAGCTGAGAATAAAACCACTTACTGGCAACTGACTGGGTGACAGCTGGCGTCATGCTGGTAGCTCGCGGAAAACACCCACCCCCGGTTTTTGCCTGCCCGAGTCCTTCCTGTCACGTCGCCGATATCGGCCGGTCGGGCCGGACGGGTTGACTGACGCCATGTCTGAGACTGAGGCCCCGATCGAGTCCGAACGAGTCGACGCCGTCTTGAACGCCGACGAGCAGCCGCAACGACGAACCAACATCGTCCTCCGCCACATCATCGAGCGCCAGATTGCCGCCGGCCAGGCAGTCGGCAGCCAATTGATCGATGCTGCAACGGATATCACTACTGCCATCGCCCATGCGCCGGCCACTTTCGCGGGCGCGATCCAGGACGGCGACACCATCGCGACAGCCTGGGAGCGCGCCGGCGCCGGCGTGCAGGATGTCGTCGACGAGACCCGTAGCCGGCTGCGCGCCGCGGTCGTGAGCTACGTGGGCCACCAGGCCACGCTAGCCGGTGGCCGCCCTCGGATATGCCGGTGAGGTAGCTGCTTGCGTGGCGTCCGCGCAGGGCACCGTGTCGGGTTCGGCCCTCGATGGTGCTTTCGCTGTGGCAACCGCCGCGACCCAGGGACAGGACGTACGTGCGGTGCTGAGCCGCAACATCGACGAATTGCGGGCCACCGCGATCGCCGCCCGGCGCGACGTCAACGAGTCGGTCAAGCGGGCCGGCCAAGAGGTCCGCGAGGCGGTCGGCGGGGAACTCGAGCCGCTGGTCGCCGCGATCAAGGGTACCGGCGAGGATTCTTGACAGACAACGAACTTCAGGTGACGAGCGGCACATTTGGCCGTGTGTCGCGGCAGCCGGTGCCGGCCGGCTGGCACAGTGGTGGTGTGGCTCAATTACGGCGGACAGGATCGGGCTCCTGGCGACACCCGTTGTCGCTGGGGTTCGAGGCGCACCGCGGCGTGCTGTTGCTGCGTCTGCGGTGGCACGAGCGGCGGGCGCTCACCTCACATACCGGTACTGGTGACACGCCTTCGATATGACGACGGGGTTTCCCCGCAGAACTGACTGAAGGCCCGGGTGAACGACCCTATGCTGTCGAAGCCCACCGCGGTGGCGGTCTGCTGCACGCTCTGGGTAGGTGCGGCCAGCAAGGCCATCGCCCGTAGCATCCTGGCGTGTAGCAAATAAGTGCGCCAAGACATTTCGGCCTCGAGTCGGAATTGGCGGCGCAGGGTCCGTTCGGAGACCGCGACCGCCCGACACACCTCGGCGAGCGTCACCGACCGCAGGTGCTCCTTGGTGTAGGCCATCGCTGCGGCAACCACGGGATCATGCGAGCTCGGAAGGCTCAGCGGCGCTTCGTGATCCAGTGCCTCGGCCACCAGGTTGGCCAGCGTGCGGAAAAACCCGTCGGAGGTTTCGTCGCCGGCGGCCCGGTAGATCGGCCACCGCAGGGCATAGAGCATCATTTCGCGGATCAACGGCGAGACGGCCAATATCCGGGCACGGTCACCCGCCGTCGGGATGAGTTCGGGGTCGAACATCACCGCCAGCGTCTTGACGGAGGGATTCATGGTCGCCTGGTGTTCCAGGCCGGCCGGAATCCACGCCGCCTGCTGGGGTGGCAGCAGGTGGTGCGCCGACGCGGTCTCGACCTCGACCACGCCGCCGATCGCGTACTCGATCTGGTGCACATCGTGGAAGTGCCAACCGGTGACCAGCAGCTCACCCTCGTAGAGATAGCTGCCGGCGAGCACCCGCCCGCCCCGGCGCAGCTCCACCTGGCCGATGTTGGCCGGTTGAGTGCCCGGCCGAAGCTTGGCCGTTCGGGCCAAGTCTCTGGCCGAATGTGCGGAGACGGTCACGGATATCGAGGGTACAACTGACCCATGAACGTCGACGACCTGATCCTGGTGAGCATCGATGACCATGTCGTGGAGCCGCCCGACATGTTCCTCAACCATGTCCCTGCGAAGTACAAGCCCGAGGCCCCGATCGTCGTCACCGACGACAAAGGTGTCGATCAGTGGATGTACCAGGGCCGCCCGCAGGGCGTCAGCGGGCTGAATGCCGTGGTGTCCTGGCCCGCCGAGGAGTGGGGCCGCGACCCGGCCGGCTTCGCCGAGATGCGCCCCGGCGTCTACGACGTCCATGAGCGGGTGCGCGACATGAATCGCAACGGCATCCTCGCCTCGATGTGCTTCCCGACGTTCACCGGCTTCTCCGCCCGCCATCTGAATATGACGCGCGAAGACGTCACCCTGGTGATGGTGTCGGCCTACAACGACTGGCACATCGACGAATGGGCCGGTTCCTACCCGGACCGCTTCATCCCGATCGCGATCCTTCCGACCTGGACGCCCGAGGGGATGTGCAACGAGATCCGTCGGGTGGCGGCCAAGGGCTGCCGGGCGGTCACCATGCCCGAGCTGCCGCACCTGGAGGGGCTGCCGAGCTACCACGACGAGGACTACTGGGGACCCGTCTTCCGCACCCTGTCGGACGAGAACGTGGTGATGTGCCTGCATATCGGCACCGGATTCGGGGCGATCAGCATGGCGCCCAACGCCCCGATCGACAACTTGATCATCCTGGCCACGCAGGTGTCCGCGATGTGCGCCCAGGACCTGCTGTGGGGTCCGGCGATGCGCAACTACCCGGACCTGAAATTCGCCTTCTCCGAAGGCGGCATCGGGTGGATCCCGTTCTATCTCGATCGCAGCGACCGGCACTACACCAACCAGAAGTGGCTGCGCCGTGACTTCGGCGACAAGATGCCCAGCGACGTCTTCCGCGAGCACTCGCTGGCCTGCTACGTCACCGACAAGACCTCGCTGAAGCTGCGGCACGAGATCGGTATCGACATCATCGCCTGGGAGTGCGACTACCCGCACTCGGACTGCTTCTGGCCCGATGCGCCTGAGCAAGTTCTCGCGGAGTTGACAGCCGCTGGCGCCGACGATTCCGACATCAACAAGATCACCTGGGAGAACTCCTGCCGGTTCTTCGGCTGGGACCCCTTCGCCCGCACCGCGAAGGACGAGGCGACGGTCAAGAGCCTGCGCGCCAAGGGCGCCGACGTCGACGTCTCGATCCGGTCGCGCAAAGAGTGGGCCGCCCGCTACGCCGAGAAGCAGCTCACCAAGGCCTGAGCACCGTTGCGCCGAAACCGACGCTGGCGTGGGAAAGTACGAGTAACCCTCACGCTGCCGTCGATCTCGGCGGCTTACGTCCCTGCAGGGCTTCGCGTACCCGCCGGATGACGTCGTCTGCTAGATCCTCGGCCACGACTCGGATGACAATCCAGCCCAGCTGTTCGAGGCGCCGTATTCGACGTTGATCCTTGACGTACTGGGCCCGGATCGTACGGTGCTGGTCGCCGTCATATTCGGCGGCGACCTTGATGTCTTCCCAGCCCATATCGAGGACTGCTAGCAGCCGCCAGCCGTCCATGACCGGGATTTGTGCTGTCGGCCGTGGAAAACCGGCCTGAATCAACAGCATTCGAAGCCACGTTTCCTTTGGTGACGCGGCACCCCCGTCGACAAACGGAAGTATCGATTTGAGCTGCCGCACTCCGCGGGCGCCCGGATGTCGCTGAGCCAGTTGTCCAACGTCGTCAACCGAGTAGAACGTCGCCCACTTCAGTGCGTCGAGCCGAGCGATGGCCTTGCCCGCATCGCAGTGACGGCCTAGGTCGAAAGCGGTGCGCACAGGTGTGGTCACCGGTAGGCCGGCCACTGTGGTGACCTCGTCGTCGGCAAGCTTCTCGTTTCGCACGATCAGGCCGTCATGCCGACGTGCGCTGGGAGCGATCAACTCGATCGGCTCGTCAGCATCGACCCATCGCGATCCGTGCAATGCCGCAGCCGCGGCCCCGGCGATCACCGCCCGCTTCTTCGACCACAACCATGCCCCCAGCGTGCGGTCGCGCAGCGACGCGTCGAGGGATTTCAGCACGTACACATCGCGGTAGATGGGCCGATACCAGCGGCGCAATTCATGCTCGGTGAGCTTCTGGGTTGTGACTGCCTCGCTCCCGATGAACACCCGATCCATTCCTGGATGGTCGCCCATGCCACCGACAACCATCGAGATCGACGCTGGCGCGGGAAAGTGTGAGAGCGGGCCACGCTGACGTCGATCTCGGCGAAAAGGTTGGGATCGGTAGCCGGGACCGCGCTCTGTACTTGGTTCGTGACGGCGCCACCGAGGCGCCGCGCGAGCGAAGGGAACTCAGGTGAAGCGAATTCTCGCGGTCGGTGTCGGCGTATTGGGCTGCAGCTTGATGCTGGTTGGCTGCTCCGACAACAACGGCAGCAGCAAGGGCACCAACTCGGCAACCGGCGCCGCGCCCACCAGCGTTTCGGTGGCTTCCGGCGGGAAGACGTCGGTGAAGGTCGAGGGAAACGATCTGCAGGGCCTGGACCTGAACTCGGTGACGTGCGTCAAGCAGGGCGGCACGATCAATATCGCCAGTGGGGCGGTGGGTGGTCAGCAGGGCCTCGGTGTGGTCATGAGCGACGGCCAGCCGCCGAAAGTCCAGTCCCTTGGGATGGTGGTCGATGGCAACGCACTCGCGGTGAGCGACAACATGGGCGTCAAGAACGGTTCTGCGGACGTCAAGGTTGACGGCAACACCTTCACAATCACCGGTGAGGCTGCCGGTGCCGACATGAAGAACCCGATGGCCGGCATGATCAGCAAGAAGTTCGAAATCTCCGTCACTTGCAAGTGACGTGATCAACAGCCCGGGCGAGGGGCGGCGGACGTGCCGAGCACGTCCGCCGTCTCGCCGTTATCTGCATTCGCGGGTGCGGCCGACTTATGATCTGGCCGTGTCCATCACCGGCGAGCTACAACGGGCTCGCCAGCTCGCACTCGCCGCTCAGGAGGAGAAGGCCAAAGACCTCCTGTTGTCGCTGATGCCGGACATCGAGCGTGCCGACCGAGACGACCTGGCGCTCGAGGTGTTTGCTCAGCTCGGCGAAATCTACCTCACCAGAACGGCTTACGACGGCACCCGCGAATGCCTGCAGCGGATGACCGACTGCCTCGCCGCGTACGTGGATTCACGACCCGAGACCGACCACATGGTTGCCCGCTATCACTTGCGGGCCCGCTTTCTGCGCACCGGCCTGGCCGCAGCCGCAGGCGATCATGAGGAAGCTGCCCGGGAACTCGCCGGGCTATGTGACGACGACGCAGCGCGTACCTTTCCCGACCTCGAACCCGAGCAGCGGCACCTGGAGACGTTGGCCGGGGTGCTGTGCGCGACAGCGTTGTGCGACGACGATCTGCACGTGCAGGCAGCGGAGCTGTGGCAGAACATCATTCCGATCGTCGGCGGGCTGACCGCAGGCACCGACGAGGCGGATCAACTGTTGGTCGCCGCCGGAATCGCCTATGGCCGGTTCTGTGTGGAGACCGGCCGGCTGGACGAAGGGGAGCAGTGGCTGCATCGCGCCGGCGCCCGGGCGCAGCGCCGGGAGTGGGAACTGTATTGGGCCAGAGCCGAACTCGAGACCGCTGCGGCCAAGTGGATGCGCGGTGACCACGAATCGACCGAGCGGCTGGTCGGGTCCGCGTATCCGGTGATCGCCGAACACTCCCGCGCCCACGACGTCGCCCGCTGCTGGCTGTACTTCGGGCTCACCCGGCTGGGGGTCGGCTGGTTGAAAGAGGCCGACGAGTCCTGGGGCCACGCCGAAACGCAGTGGCGAGAACTGGGACGCCCGTTGTTCGTCCACCGCATCCTGTTGCAGCGCAGTTGGATCTCGGTCTTTCGCGGCCGATTCGCAGAGGCGGTCGAACAGGTAGCCGAGGCCCGCGCGTTTCTCGACAGCTGGCCGAGATCGAGTTGGCTGCAATACGCCCGGCTCGATGACCATCTCGGTTCGATCTGGCGGGCCGACGCGTTGGCCGACCTGAACTTCGACGGTATCGGTGATCCGTCGGACAGCTGGCAGGCCAACAAGGAACGCCAGGTGGCCTCGCAGGGAGTCACCCGCTTCGACGCCGGAAGCGAGCGCCACCTCAGCGCGCGTCAGAAGCTGGAAAAATCCGCGGAACTCAAGATTCCCGCGGCCCTGGCCGTCGACTCGGTGCGCTACGCCATGACCGACGCCGACGCGCGCTGGCGATGGGCCTCGCAGGTTTCGGCCCGGATGCTGGCCGGCGCGTTCTCGGTGGTCTGGGAGTGGGAGAATGACTCGCTGCTCAGTGAGCTCATCGAATATCACTGTGCACGAGGTGCTTTCGCGAACGAGCCGCGCGGTGAAGTGGGTGGCTGGGACGCGCCGGCAACGGTCACGGTACCGGTCGAGACCCTTGACCAGGAGGCGCTGGCCGCGGGCGGATACTCGGTCGACGCCCTCACCCAGACGACGCTGGGTGCACTTCCGCCGCTGCAGATGGACCCCGACGGTTCGCCCATCCTGGCGCGTTACCGGCTCCTGGCGCAGAACCGTTATGGCCAGGCCGTCACCTCCGGCAGTCCCGCCTGGTCGACCTGGCCATGACAACGACACTGGTGCTGCGGTTCGCTGACGTCGGCGTGGCGACCTATGCCAGCCTGCGTATCGTCGGCCAGCCCGGTCGCACGGTGACGTGGGTGGTCCACGAGCCCATTGTGCTTGCCGCACTTGAGGAACTGCGTGGTGCGCTGCCCGACCCCGACGGTGACGAGAACCTTGGCGACGCTCTGGACCGCGCACTGACCCGCGGCGCCTTCGCCACCACACAGGGTGAACTGACCCTGGCCTACATCCTGGGTGTGCTGCTGATTGCCGAGCCGGCCTGGCAGTTGCTCACCGAAGCGGCGGGCTGGGGCGAAGCGACCCGGGAAATGGCAGGGGTCGCCGATCCGCGGCCGGTGCTGTTCGTCTCGCCGAGTGCGCGCCTGGCGCGCATCCCGTGGGGTGCGCTGGCGGTACCGCTGACCGGCCCGAGTCCCGAGGAACTGGTCGCCGCCCGCACGGAGGCGGTCACTTTCAAGGGCACCAACGCTGCCCGCATTCCGTGGCAGCTCGCCGATATCGACACCGTCACCGACGGTTCCCGGCTGATGGAAATGGTCGACGTGGTGATGGCGGTGCCGTCCAATATCGTGCACGCCCCGCGCACACCGGCGCGCTGGTATGAAAGACGAAGTGCGCCGGCTCTTCTCGTGGTCGATCCCCGCGTCCCCGGCCAGCGGCCGGATTCGGCCCTGGGTTCGGTGCTGGGCAGGCCGTCGAGCCAGAGCCTCCTGTCCCGCCATTTCGGCGAGCTCCTCGCGCACCGGCCGGTGTTGCCCGAAGTCGGTGCGGCGGTGGAACTGTTCCGCCGCAGCGATGCCGACCGGATCTGGCTGGCCGCGCAGCTGGATCGCGCCCCGAGCCGGCTGCTGTACGTCGGTCACGCCAGTGCGGCCGACCGCGCGCACGGCTACGCCGACCGCGCCGCCCTGCATATGGCGTGCACGTCCGCGGTGGATGGCGCCGCGGAGCCGGTGGGGGATCACCGCCCGCTGCTGGCCGCCGACCTGATGGCTGCCCAGCTGCCCGTTCCCCCGCGAGTGGCTCTGCTCGCGTGTGGTTCCGGCGGTGACTATCAGTTCGATGAGGCGACCGGCCTGGTCGCCGCGATGGTCCTGTGCGGAAGCGAACTGGTGACCGCGACGCTGTGGTCGCTGCCCACCACCGCCGGCTACCGCCGGTTCACCGGGCGAACCGGGGACCCGATGGCGGAGGTGGTCATGGCCGTCGACAACGCCCACGAGGCCGACGACGCGGTGCTGAGCCTGAATCTTTGGCAGCGCGACCAGATGCGGCGGTGGCGCAACGGCGAAGCAGCGGCCAGTCCGCTGTACTGGGCGGCAGTGGTCACCTTCGCGGTCGGGGGTGCCCGGTGAGCGCGTCAGGCGGGACGCAGGCAGACCGCGATCGCCGACTCGTCCTCCGGCAGGTAGTACGTGTCGATGATGCTGCCGGGGGAGACCTTGGGCAGCGCCGCCTCGGGCACCAGCGTGACCTCCTGAGCCGGGAACTGGCCGCCGCCCGGGCGGGCGACCATCAAGTCCAGTTCTACCTCGCGATAGTCCTCCCGCTCACGGCCGGTGGCGCGCATCCCGGTCACCACACCGCGCGAGCGGGTGCCGAACCGGATCAGATCGAGCTGGTCGTGGGTGAGCGCGCCCTGGCGCAGCAGCGTGTGGTCGGCGGAAGCCCGCACGGCGATGACGTCGTCGGCCAGCGACAGACGCTTACGGCTGGCCGGGTCGAAGGACACCAGCACGATGACCCCCGGACGCAGGGCAGACAGAGGAGGATCGTCGTGACCGTGGAGCAGGCGTCCGGTGAAGCGCTGGCCGGCAACGCTTTCCACCTCGACGACGATCACCGGGTCGTCGACGCCCGCCACCATCTGGACGGTGCCGACGCCGATCGAGCGCGCGCCGCGGGCGCTGCGGGAGCGAGACGGTCGCGGCGGTTGACCGGCCAGTCCGGCGGCGACGATGATCGAGGCGAGTGCGATCGCGGAGACGACGGCGATGGCGCCCAGAAGTGCATCAGACATGGTGAGCAGCGTCGCTACCGTCACCGGCTACCGAACCCAAGTTTGCGCCGGCCTTATTCTGTCTCGATGAGCGCCGGCTCGGATACGGTCGCAGGTGTCGGCACGTCGCAGTCGCGGCGGGCGGTGATCGATCGTGCGTGGCGGATGATCGGGCCGGGCGTGGAGGTTCTCAGCGGCGACGATAGCGGTCCGCTGCGCCGGACGGTGAAGCGCATCATCGATCCGCTCGTGCTTCGGTTACGCAGCAATCCCGCCTATTCGGCGCCGTTCGTGGATGTCGATCTGGCGGCCGAGATGACCGATGTAATTCTTGACCATGCCAACCGATTGCGTTGGGCCGCAGCCTGGTTCGAGTTGATGAAGCAGGAGCGCCGCCGCCTGCGCATCACCACCGGTAATGCCCAAGATCTCTACTTCCCAGTGTGTTTCGAGCTCGCGGTCACCGACGGGGCACCCGGCAGCGACGCCAAGCAGACGGCCGCAGACGCATTGCGCGCCGTTCACGACGATCGCGACCGCACGGCCGTCGAAGTGCTCAACCAGCACGTGGCCTCCCCGCAGGTCGTTGCTCGCCTGTCGGCCCAACTGGATCGCAGCTGGGCCGACGTGCGGGCCGACGACAGCATCAGCGGACCGTTCCTGGCGGGCCTGACCACAGTGCTGGGTCCGGCCGAGGGACATCGCGCCGGCGTTGCCCGCCAACGGGTGTGGTCGGCACTGATCGCGGACGCAACGCCGCACAACCTCGGTGCCCGGGCACGCACTCAGCCGTCGGCGCTGCCATGGTCGATCCTCGACCTCGGCCTGACCGCGGTTTTGCCGCTGGCGCCACCGTCGTTGTCCGGTGGGCCCGAGCGGGATCGGCCGCTGGACCGCAGTGTCGTCGACCGCGTGCGTGCAACCCTGCGCCGGGCGCTGGACCGCGATGAGCTGCCGGATATACCGCTGTTGTGTGCCGAGGAAGTCGACCGGGCTTGCGCGCCTTGGGGTTTCCTCGGTGAGGACAACCAGGCCGCACTGGTGGCGGGCATCGAGGTGGCCGGCCAGCTGGCGCCCCTCGACGAACGTGCGGTGGCTGAGTATCAGCTGGCGTCGATCATTCAGGCACGGTTGCGCAAGGAGGCCTACGTGCTACACGCACGCCGCGTTCTGGCCGGAGCCCAGCCGCTACATCCGCGGCAGCGCCAGGTCGTCGAGGACCTTGCCCGTTTCGCACGGCCGTACCTGAGCCGGCTGTGGGCACGGCTGCACGGCCGCGACGTATGGCAGGAGCCCTGCGACGACGTCGACGATCTGCGTGCCCTGCTGGAGGGTGTCGCACGTTCGGTGAGCCTCGATCACCGTCAGCGAATCAAGGCGATGCTGGAAGTCCAGACGGTCCAATGAGATTGGTTGCCGACTCCGGGTTGTGGCGCGTCGGGCCGCCGGTGGCCGCGGTGCCGCTGGCCGCAGTGCTGGAGGTTGACGGAGCGGTGCTGGCCTGGACCGTTGACGAGTCACCACGTCAGGGCGCCCAGATCACGCTGACCGACGCCACCCGTGCCGACTGGCTGTGGCGGGTGCTCGGTGAAGACGGCCATCATGCCCTGGCATCCGCCACCGTGGCCCCACCGGATGAGACTGCCGGGGTTGAGCTTTCCGGCGTCGAAGTTCGGCCCGGCGCACTTGACGGGTTGCGCAGGCTCGCCATCGGGCACTGGCTGCGCCGATGGTGGCCGGCGAGCGTGCGCGATGGCATCGGCGGCCTGGATCCGACGCTGTTGGATGCCGAGATTGCGCTGCTGACCGCGGACGCCGAGGACTTCGTGGGAGAGGACAGCATCGACGCCGACATCGGCGCGATGTTGGCCCCGAACGCCGCGGCCCTGACGATGCACCTGCTGGTCGGTGACCCGCGGGTGGTCGACCTGGTCCGCAAGTCCGTGCGATTGGCCGACGACGTTGGCGTCGACGCCCCGGGGTGGGCCGAATTGGCCGATGCCGTCGAGACTGCGCAGCACCAGCAGGCGGCGGCGCACCAAGGCGACTATGCGCTTGCCGCGGGCCGCGACGGTGGACCGGCGCCTGCCGGGCTGATCGCCCGTGGCGCTGCGTCGATCGCCTGGTCCGGGGTGCCCGGTGGCGTGTTCGACGCCGCTGAGGACACCGTGAGCTGGGCAGTGGCCGCCGACGGCGACCTGGTCACCGCGACGGTGCACGCCGCGGTGATCGGACCGGGCTCGCCGGCCGGTATCCCCATTGCCCTGCGTTGTGGGGAATTCATCGCAGCCGGCGCGCTGGACGCTTCGGGCCGGGCGATGCTCCCACTCGTCGACGACGCGGACGCCCCGGCGACCGCCGCCAAGGCGTGGGACCAGGACTGGTCGGCAACTGCGGTCACGGTCGGGGCCGAGGTGGCGGAGGCGAAAGAAGCCCGCGAGCGGGTGCGGCAACTGGCAAGGCGCCGTCTGGCCCAGCCGGGCCCGGACGCGTTCCTCGCCGAGATACTGGCCGCCGAGTCCGACTACTGAGCCAGCGGGGACGGTGGCCCCGGCTTGACGTTCGCCGCGTCGCGGCGGCGCGCCGCCATCCCGGCCAGCGCCTCGAACACCACCCGGTGGGCGGCGTTGACCGTCAGCTCCGCGTGGTCATAGGCCGGGGCGACCTCGACCACGTCGACGCCGACGACGTCGTGCTCGTGGCAGAGTTGCCGGACCATGCGCAGCAGGTCCGCGCTGGTCATCCCGCCCGGCTCAGGTGTGCCGGTGCCCGGGGCGTGAGCCGGATCCAGAACATCGATATCGACTGATACATAAAGCTTTTCAGCTTTGCCGAGGGCTTCGGAGACGGCCCGCCGCATCACTTCCTTGAAGCCCAGCTCCCAGATCTCCTGCATGGTATGCCAGGTCATGCCCTGTTCCTGCATCCACTCGAAAGTGTCCTGGGGTGGCCAGTATCCGCGCAGACCGACCTGAACGAAATGTGTTCCGGGAACGGCGCCGGACTCGATCAGCCGTCGCATCGGAGTTCCGTGGCTGGCAAGGTTCCCGTCGATGATGTCGGCGGTGTCGGCATGGGCATCGAAATGCACGATCCCGACATTGCCGTAGCCGTGTACGTCGGCGACCGCGGTGGCCGACGGCCAGGTGATGGAGTGGTCACCGCCGAGTACGACCGGCACGATGCCGCGCGACGCGATGGTGTGCACCCGTTCGCGGATGTTGGCGTGCGACACCTCGGTCAACCCGTGCGGGCAAAAAGCGTCACCGAAGTCGACCACCTCGAGCCAGTCGAAGATCTCCAGCCCGAGATCCATGTGATACGTGCCGGGTTCGTAGGCGGTCGCCCTGATCGCCCGCGGTCCGAATCGAGCACCCGGGCGGTTGGTGGTCGAGATGTCGAACGGTGCCCCGACGATCGCCACATCCGGCTGCCAGCTGTCCAACTGCTCCGACTCGGTCAGGAACGGGCGATGCCCGAACGAGGCCAGGCCCGCGTAAGGCAGATCCAGTTGACCGGCCATCCCGGGAGGCAGTTCGCGCACAGGCTTGTCCTTGTGGCCGGAACTCATGGCCAGACATTACCTCCGCCGCGCCGACGGAGTTAGCCTCGAAGGCAGTGCTGTCGATAGGAGTTGAGCAGTGAGCGAACCGACCGATCGGGTTGAGATCGCCCGCGCCTTTGCGCAGCACCGTTTCGACGAAGCTCTCCCTCATCTGGCTCGCGACGTGGTGTGGACGATCGTCGGCTACTCGGTTCTGGAGGGTGCCGACGCAGTCGCCACCACGTGCCGCGACACCGCCGGCGGCCTCGCCGCTACCGTCGCCACCTGGGACCGGTGTTTGACGGTCGAACAGGACGACACCGTCGTCGTCGAGGTGCTGGGCCGGTACCAGCGCCCAGACGGTGTCACCATCGTCTCGAGCTGTCACCTCTGCCGATTCGCGGGCGAGGAGATCGCGTCGATCACCTCCTACGGCGTGGAGGTCGACCCGGATTCGGTGGGCGCGCCCGACGATGTCCGGCGTGTCACCCGCTGAGCATCAGAGCAGCGGGGTGTCGTAGCCGCCGTTCTCGTCGTCGGAGATGCTGAGGCTCGGGCGCACCACGTAGCGGGCCTGATTGCCGCCGGCCCGGCGTGCCTCGTACATAGCCGTCGTCGCCAGTGCCACGATCTCGTCGAGGATCTCGTTGGGCGGGTGCTCCACCAGTGGCTGCAGCGGGGTGCTCACCACGCCGATGCTGGCCGTCATGCCGGCCGGTGACGACGCGACCGCACCCCGGATCCGCTCGATCAGCGGTGACGAGTCCGGGGTCGTGAAGCAGTCGGCGACAAAGAATTCCGCCTCGCTGACATGGCCGAGGATGGCGTCGCGGCGCACCGTTTCACGCAGCGCCTGACCGGCTGCCACCCGCGCCCGGTTACCGCCACGGTTACCCGCGACGGCGACTATGGCCGCGAAGCTGTCGATGTTGACGACGGCGATCACCAGGTAGCGGTCGTCGTCGCGGCTGCGGGAGGCCAGCAGCGTCGCAGTCTGAAGATAGAACGCATCGCGGTTCAGCAGGCCGGTGAGCGGTTCGACGGCGTCGGCACCATCCTGGGCTCCGGTCAGCCATACCACCAGCCGGCAGGAGAAGGCCGCGAACACATACAGCAGCAGCATCAGCGCGACACCGGCCAGCGCCAGCGGCAGGTCGACTTCGGCCATCCGCACAGTCAGGTAGATGAGCGTCCCCACGGCGATTGTCAGGACCGTCGCAAGCAGTCGCGGGCCATGGAAGAGCGCGGTGTAGCCGATGATCAACGCGAACGACGACGCACCGATCAGCCCGTAAAGCGGGATCACCGGAACGACGATCCCGACCGGAATGGCAACCGCTGCGATGGCGACCAGCAACGCCGACTCGTTGCGGGTCGGCCAGCGGTGTCGTAACCAGATGAACGTGGACGCGAAGCACAGGACGGACACGCCGATCAGCAGCGGGCGGCTGATCGGCCACTGCAGCGTCGCAGAGCTACCGATCGTCGACAGTGTGATCAGGCCCAGCGTGAAGACACTTCCGGCAATCACCCGGGACGTGTAGGTTTGCGCTCCGCGAGCCGCGAGCAGCGCGGTCAGGGTGTAGTACTGATTCGCGGAACGGATCGACAACGACAGTCGCATCAATCCACCCTTCGTGATCGCACCGCTGCTGCACGATTCGCCAGCAACGGTCTCACGCATGCGCTACCGGTGCCGGGTAACGAGCCTAGCGAACCCTTTCTGCGCTGGCCACCCTGGTTTTCTGCCCCTGCGACAATTTCAACGGTGTGGCGAATGCTCGAAATCGGTCAGGCTGGGACGACGACCGTCAGCTCATTGCCGGTCCGTTCGACGTGCATCCCGGCCCGGCGCGCCACGGCGGCGACCGCGGCTGCGTCATTCGGTTCGGACCGGGTCGTCGCGAGCGCCCGGGCGAACCGGCCCTTGTGGGCCTTGTTGAAGTGGGTGACGACGGTGCGGCGACCATCGGAGTGTTCGGCAAGGACGTCGACGCGCACCGCGTGCGGAACGCGGCCCAGCGCCGCGTAGGAACCCGACCGCAGGTCGACAATCAGCTCGGCGGCGGCCATCTCGGCCAGGACCGGCTCCAGAACGGGCCGCCATCGAGCGGCGAGCGTCGAGCTGCCCGGAAGTTTCGAGGAGGCCGACAGCCGATAGGCCGGAATCGGGTCGTCGGCCCGGAGCACGCCGAAGAGGGCCGAGCCAACAGCCAGGCGGGCGCGTGCCCGTGCGCCCGCTGCACCTCGAAGGGACTCCACGTCCAGGGCGTCGTAGAGCACACCGGTGTAGCGGGTGATGGCCGGCAGAGTCGGTGAACTCAGCAGTGTGGCATTGCGTTCGATCTCGGCATGCTGTGCCGGCGAGATGCCCAGTGCCAGCCGGCATGCCTCCGGTTCGGCGGCCAGCGAGACGAGTTCGTCGACCAGGATCCGGCGCAGCGGACCCAGCGCTGGATTGCTGAGATCATCCAGCCGCAGCGGGGATCGGTCACCGCCGGTGCGCTTGGTCTCCGACGGCGGAAGCAGAACGATCACGCCCCAGACGCTAGCGGCCGGTGCGGCAAGCCTGTTCCGAGCCCCGACCCGACGCTGATAAGTTTGGCGCTGGCGTGTTTTGACTCAACAGGACACGGATTCGCACAGCTGCACACCGAGGGGCAAAGGTGGAGCCGGCCGAACAACCGAACCTTGAAGACGAGCTACGGCAACTTCGGCAACTGATCAACCACCTGCCGGGGATCGTCGGGTACTGGGATCGCAATCTGCGCAACGTCATTGCCAACGATGCGTATCTCAGTTACTTCGCGATGACGCCGCAGCAGGTGCACGGCCGGCATATCCGTCAGGTGCTGGGGGAGACTGTCTACGCGTTGAACCTGCCCTACATCATGGGGGCGCTCGCCGGTCGCACGCAGCTCTTCGAGCGTGAGCTGACCGGCCTCGGCGGAGTTCCGCGGCGCACGCTGCTGTCCTACATCCCCGATGTCGTCGACGGCGAGGTGCAGGGTTTCTACATCCAGGGCACCGATCTGGCCGAGGAAGCCGCAGTCGAGCGCACACTCGATGATGGGCGACGACTGTTCGAGATCAGCATGGCCAATGCGCCCTACGGTAAGGCCGTGGTGACCACCACCGGCGAGATGCTGCTCGCCAACCCGGCGTTGTGCTCGCTGATCGGGTACAGCGCAGACGAACTCGTCGGCCGCGACTACCGCGAATTCGTCCATCCGGACGACGTGGCCGCTGGCGAGCAGGAGATGGCGTCGCTGCTCGCCGGGACCGTCACGCAGGTCTCGTCCGAGCGCCGCTACATCCGCCGCGACGGCAATGTGATCTGGATGCAGCGCAGCGCGGTGCTCGTGCCCGGACGGTTACCGGAGGCCGAAGACCTCGTCATCGCTCAATTTCAGGACGTCACCGCCCGGCGGCACGCCGAAGCCGCGTTGGCCCGGCTGGCCGTCACCGACCAGCTCACCGGTTTGTACAACCGTCGCGCCCTGGTCAGCCGCGTCGTAGAACACCACACCGCCAGGCCGGGCGCCCCGGTCGGCCTGATCTTCATCGACCTCGATGGATTCAAGCATGTCAACGACTCACGCGGGCACGCCACCGGCGACGTCGTTCTCGCCGAAGTTGCACGCCGATTGAGTAACGCTGTGTCCGAACCGAATTCGGCATACCGCCTCGGTGGTGACGAATTCGTTGTCCTGGTACCGGAGGCCGGGCGGGAAACCGAGGTGGGCGAGCTGTCGGCGGCCGTCGGCTCTGCGCTGACCGGCCGCTACATCGCCGCCGCCAGCGAGTTCAACCTCACTGCGTCGGTGGGGTGGACGTGGGGTCACGAGGACAATGCCGAGGAACTCATCCGCAAGGCCGACATTGACATGTACCGGCACAAGTCCCGGCTCGGCGAGTCGGCTGTTCAAAGCGACCCGAACGTCTGAGTGATATCGACGCTCAGCCGTAGGCCAGCAGTAGCGGCACCCGTTGTTCGGCGCTGGTCAGCGAGCCGTGCTGGCCGATCAGCGACGACTCCATCGGCTCGGCAGTCCGCCGTACCAGTGCGGCGCGATCGCGGGTGGCGGCCACCACGTCACCGATGCGGGGCCGCACGCGGTCGTCGACGGTCTCACCGAACCAGCCGGCGGCGATCGCCTCGTCCCGTGAAACCACCCAGGCATGGTCGGACAATGTCTCGCGCCACGTGGCCAGAACGTCAGCGACAGCGCCGTCGCGGACGTAGACATGGCGTGCCCGCGCCTCGCCACCGATCGCTGCCACACCCGCGAGCAGGTCCGAGGCGCGGTCGAGGTCGACGGTGGCTGCACCGTCGACGGCCACCATGCCGTGATCGGCCACCACCGCGAGCAGGCCACCAGCCGGCAGGCTTTCGACGACCGACTCCACCAGCCGGTCCACCTGACGCAGTTCCAACCGCCAGGCCGGTGAACCGGGCCCGTAGAGGTGACCCATCAGGTCGAGATCAGCGTGATAGCCGTAACAGAAGCCGCCGCCGGCGATCGTGGCGCTGACTTCGGCGCCCAGATCACCGAGACCGATAACGCCGATGTAGCGGCCCCCGCGCAGCACCGCCCGGGTCAGCCCGGAACCGGTGAACTTCGCACCGGACACCACGCTGACCGCCATGCCCGCCGACGCCGCGCGCTCGAAAGTCGTTGGCAAAGGCTGGATTTCCTCGGGAACCGCCAGCTCGCGCGCGTCGTCGCCCCATGGATGCGGACGCCAGCGCAATGCGTTGATGACGCCTACCTCGGGTAGCCGGAAGGACAGCCCGACGAGTCCGTGGCCCCCCGACTGCCGCCCGGTGCCGACCGCCGCCAGACCGGCCGCGGTCGTCGAAGGAAACCCGACGTGCAGGGTGCGTCCGCGCAGTCCGGCCAGGACGGGGGCATCGCCGGCGTAGGTATCGAGCAACTCGGCACCTAGGCCGTCGATCAACAGCACACAGGCTCCGGCGACAGGTTGTGCCAGGTCGATCCGCGGCTCGAAACCGGCCACTCCCATCGCGGCCAATACCGAGGGCACCACGTCGGCCAGATGCGGAGTGGCAGTGTCCACGCGCGGCAGGTTCACGGCTTCGAGCCTGCCAGAACCTCAGGGCTTGCCGAAACCGGCTTTCGTCAGGGTCGCCTGCCCGACGGGGCTGGTCACCAGGTCGACGAACGCGCCTGCCAGAGCGGAGTTCCCGGACTGCCGCAGCGTCGCGATCGGGTAGGTGTTGACCGCGCCGGCCGCTTCGGGGAACGACACCGCGAGGACTTTCTCCCCCGCGCCTGCGGTATCGGAGACATAGACGAGCCCGGCGTCGGCCTGGCCGCTGGTGACCTTGTTCAGTACGTCGGTGACCGAGGACTCCTCGCTGACCGGGGTTAGCTTCACCCCGGACGTGGTTTCCACCGTCTGGGTGGCCGTTCCGCACGGCACCTGCGGCGCGCACACCACGACGTTGAGGCCGGGCCTGGTCAGGTCTTGGAATGTCTTGATGCCCTTGGGGTTCGCCGGCGCGACGGCGATGGTCAGCATGTTGGTGGCGAAGTTGACCGGCGTGCCCGCGAGCAGGCCGGCCTTGGCGGCCTTGTCCATGTTCTTGGTGTCGGCGGACGCGAAGACGTCGGCATGCGCGCCCTGGGTCAACTGGGTCACCAGATCCGAGGTCCCCGCGAACGAGAACTCCACGGAGGCACCGGGGTTGTCTCTGCTGAATTGATCGCCGAGCGCGGTGAAGGTCGCCTTCAGCGATGCGGCGGCGAACACGACAATCTTTTGTTGTCCCGTCGATGAGGACTGCTGCGACGAAGAACTACAACCGGCGATGAGCAGTAGACCGGCTGCCAGCACCGGCATCAGACGTTTCACAACGCTCCTGAGGTTTCGACGATGACGGTGGTGGCCTTTACGACGGCCACCGCGACACTTCCCGGTTCGAGGTTGAGTTCCCGCACGGCCTCGCTGCTCATCAGCGACACGACAGTGAACGGCCCACACTGCATCTCCACCTGCGCCATCACGGTGTCCGTGACCACCTTGGTGACCAGCCCGGCGAACCGATTGCGGGCCGAACTGGCGACCGACAGCGGGTCTTTCGGGCCCGCCGCTGCGGTCCGGCGGGAGTAGGCGGCCAACGCGGCTCCGTCGACGGTCTTGCGGCCGGACTGGTCGCGGCCCGTGGGCAGGCGGCCGTCGTCGATCCAGCGCCGGATGGTGTCATCGCTGACACCGAGCAACTCGGCGGCCTCCCGGACACGCAGCATGGGCACGGCCGAATGGTAGCCGACGACACCGCAACCGCGGTGAATCTGCCCGGTCGAAGCCGCAAATGCGGAAGAGATGACGGGTACCCGATCAGTTTTCATCGCACGTAGGGTGTGGCCGTGCGACACACGTGCGGCAGCGTGCCGCTGGCGGCGGCACTGGCGCTGTGCCTTCTCGCCCCGGCAACCGCTTATGCCGCTCCGGATACCCTGTGGCGAATCGTCCACGATCAGTGCGTCGTCGATGTGCAGCAGCATCGCGACCCGGCGCCGTGTTCCCGCGTCGATCTCAGCCACGGCGAAGACGGCGGCTACGCCGTCCTCAAGGACATCGTCGGCGACCGGCAGTACCTGGTGATCCCGACCGCGCGCATCACCGGGATCGAAAGCCCCGAACTGCGCGATCCCCACGCCACCAACTACTTCGGCGCGGCCTGGCAGGCTCGGTCGTTCGTCGAGCAGCGGGCCGGCGGAACGATCCCCCGGGACTGGATGAGCCTCGCGGTCAACTCGGCGGTGGCGCGGTCCCAGAATCAGCTGCACATCCATGTCGACTGCCTGCGTGCCGACGTCCATGACGCGCTGCGCTCGGCGGCCGGTGCGATCGGGCCGGTGTGGGCTCCTCTGCCGGTTCCGCTGACCGGCCACACGTATTGGGCGATGGCCGTCGACGGTACCGATTTGGACGCGGACCCGTTCCGGCTACTCGCCGACGGCCTCGAGGGTGCGCGCGACGACATGGGGGAGTACACGTTGGTGGTCGTCGGTACCGCCACCCCCAGAGCCGGTTTCGTCGTCCTGGCCGACCGCGCAGACGATGTGTCCGAAGCCGGTGGCGAGGAGCTCCAGGATCACCACGCCTGCCCATCACCGTTGCCTGCAACTCCGGCCACCGCCAAATAGCCGGCGCGCCTCTGGAATCATCGCGAGCGCATTGCTGGGCAGGGCCGCGTCCGGTCGTCATCATCGGCGACGTGAGAACAGTGGCGCGAGCGAGAAGGTGACCGTGACCGAATCCAAATTGCCCGGCGCGAGCGAAGCGAGCCGGGGTCGTTTCAGCATCGGCGTCGACTGGTGGGCGACCATCGTCGCGGGCGTCTTCGTCGTGCTCGCCGTCGCAGGTGTCCTCCCCAAGATTCCGTGGTGACCCGTGACCACAACTGACGTCGCACAGACTTCCGAAGAACACCCGATCTTCACCAGCCGCAACCTGCTGGACTACGTCCCGGGCGTGCTGCTGCTCATCGGCATCGGCCTGCTCGGCAAATACGCCCAGATCTGGTGGAATGCGCTTGCCAAGAAAGAACACTGGACCGTTCCCGATATCGAGTACGTGCTGTGGGCGATCGTGATCGGTCTGCTGATCACCAATACCATTGGGGTGCACCGCATTTTCCGACCCGGTGTACAGACCTATGAGTTCTGGCTGAAGATCGGCATCGTGGCGCTCGGTGCGCGGTTCGTCCTGGGCGACATCATCAAGCTGGGCGGTATCTCGCTGGTGCAGATCCTGCTGGACATGGCGATCGCAGGCACCATCATCCTGTTGGCTGCCAAGGCTTTCGGGTTGTCCGGCAAGTTGGGGTCGCTATTGGCCATCGGCACCTCGATCTGCGGGGTGTCGGCCATTGTGGCGTCCAAGGGCGCCATCCGGGCGCGCAACTCCGATGTCAGCTACGCGATCGCGGCGATCCTGGCCTTGGGCGCCGTCGCCCTGTTCACGCTGCCGGTCATCGGTCACGCGCTGGGGCTCTCCAGCCACGAATTCGGGTTGTGGGCTGGTCTGGCCGTCGACAACACCGCCGAGACCACCGCGACCGGATACCTGTATTCCGAAGAGGCCGGCAAGTTGGCCGTGCTGGTGAAGTCGGTGCGCAACGCGCTGATCGGGTTCGTCGTGCTGGGCTTCGCGCTGTACTGGTCGTCGAGGGGCCAGGCCGACGAGCTCGCCCCCGGAATCACGGCCAAGGCGAAGTTCGTGTGGGAGAAGTTCCCAAAGTTCGTGCTGGGTTTTCTGGCGGTGTCGGCGCTCGCCACGGCGCATCTGTTCAGTAAGGGACAGATCGCAAACCTGGGCAACGTCTCGAAGTGGGCGTTCCTGCTGACGTTTGCCGGAGTCGGGCTGAACACCAACTTCCGCGAACTCGCACGCACTGGATGGCGGCCGCTGGTCGTGGCCGTCATCGGTCTGGTCGTGGTGGCCGTGGTGTCGCTCGGCCTGGTCTTGTTCACCTCGCGGGTACTGCACTGGGGCGTGGGCGCCACGTAGAACCTCAGTCGGCGGCACCGTTATGGGTCTCGTGGATGTCAGAGATTCTGCGGCTCAAGTATGGGCGGGTGCTATTGGGGGCATCCACTATCAGCCGTTGGTGGTGCCCGCCGGCACCACGCACCTCTTGGCCGAAGGCGTTGGCCCAGCACACCCGCGGCTGTGATCGAGTGCGACACAGACGAGGAGGGCGAGGTGGAACTGGATCCGCAACAGCGACAGCAGCGGCAGGTCAGGGCGGAAGCGGCTGAGGAAGCGGCGGCCCATAGCAACTGGACATACCCGTGGCCTCCCGCCGGGGATGATTCAAGGCATCCGGTGCACCGCGGTGATGATCACGGTGACGTACCCGAGGATGGTGGCAGCGGGGGCACGATCATTGCATCGAACAGGCAGGGCCGTGTCGGTCAACCGGATCGACAAGCCGGCGGGGTTTCCCCGCAGGCGTCGCTGTGGCAATGGGCTGCGGCATCTGCGGCGCTCGCCGTTTGTCTGGCGCTGCTGTGGAAACGGCGTCACTCATCCACGGCGGGCAGGGAGTAGCAACCGCCGCACGGGGAATCCACCACGCATGACCCGTCCAGCGTCCTCCGGTGCCCAGTTCGAGATTTCTCATGGCGACCAGCACGCCACGGTGGTAGAGGTGGGCGGCGGCCTGCGCCAATACCGAAGCGGCGACCGCGAGATTCTTGATGGCTATGGCCCCGACGAGCGTTGTACCGGCGCGCGCGGGCTGCCACTGGTGCCGTGGCCTAACCGAATCGCCGACGGCAAATACCGCTTCGATGGCAGCGATTATCAACTACCACTCACCGAGCCGGACAAGCACAACGCCATCCACGGACTGGTGCGGTGGCGCAACTGGTCCTGTCGGGCCCGCGGGACAGACCACGTTGCCATGGGAACTGTGCTGCGTCCCATGATGGGCTACCCCTTCACGCTCGACGTTGAAGTCGAATACCGGCTGGGGCCACAGGGGCTCACGGTGCAGACCACCGCGACCAATATGGGCGATGCGCCATGCCCCTACGCGGCCGGGCAACACCCATACCTCGCAGCCCAGGCCGCACGCGTGGACACGATGACTCTGCAACTCGACGCCGCGCAATGGCTTCCCACCGATGAGCGCGGCCTACCGATCGGCACCGCCGACGTCGCCGGCTCGCCGGTGGACTTTCGCGACCGTCGGGTGATCGGCAGCCAAGACATCGACTACACCTTCACAGATCTCACCCGCGATTCCGACGGCCTGGCGTGGGTGAACGTCACTGATGCAGAAGGCCATTCCATCGCGGTCTGGGTTGATCAGCACTATCCCTACATCGAGATCTACACCTCCCATACCCAGCCCGAACCGCATTGGCGAACTGGCTTGGGTGTCGAGCCGATGACCGCCCCGCCCAATGCATTTCGCACCGGCGATGACGTGGTCCGGCTCGAACCGGGTCAATCGATGAGCAGTCGGTGGGGCATCCGAAATCGGTGAAGTGCCGTGGCGTGTTTGGTTGAACATCGTGTTTGGTCGAACATGGGTCCGGGCAAACGATGGCATGGCTGATTCCGGTGGTCCGGATAACACACTGAGCCCCAGCGAATCGCTGGATTCCGACGACGTGCGCAATGACGACGGCGACACAGTGGTGGACCCGCCAGATGCTTGGCTGGATCCCTCCGATGACGCGACCCTCGAGGAGCGTCTGTCAAGCGAGGAACCCGATATCACCCCTGACACCCCACACCGGACCATCCCCTTCCCCGCGGAAGGCGTGCCGTCGGCGGCCGGGTCGGTCAAGGATGTCGACATCGTCGAGGGCGTCATCGTCGAGGACTCCAAGACCCACCGCGGCCAAATTGACGGCGCTCCGGAAGACGGTGAATCCTTCTTCCCCATCGTGGAGTAGCGCCGCACAACCGTTGATTCAGTACGGCGGCAGTTGCCCCTGGCCGGAGGCCCCGGCCATCCCGTTCAGGATGTCGAGGGAATGGCGCAGCTGAAATTGCGATAGCAGCGGCCCGGCCGGGGCCGGTGGCTGCTGATCGGTCAGCGTCCAGGGTTGGCAACCGTCGGTCTTGAACGAGACGTCGCCCGGGTCGATCTGCACCACCGAGGGCTTCTTGGTCAGCGCGTTGTCCACGTTGGTCTGGCCGTCCGGGCCGCCGGTCCGCTTCCAGTAGCAGGCGCCCCCCTCGACCGGGCCAGCCGATGCGTACGTGCCCGCAACGATGTCGACGCCGACCTTGTAGGTGCCGTCGCTGTCGATGCTGGTCTTGGGTGCACCGGCAGGTACGGGGTTCTGTGTCGCGGACGGGGCTGCGGCGTTGACCGGACCGGGCGCGGGCCCGGTTGGTGACGGTGTGGGCGCCGGCGTGGTGGTCGGATCGGCGGTCGCCATACCCCCGCCGAGGACGCCGGCGGTCACCGCCAGCGCGCTGATTGCGATCACGTTCGTTAGTCGACCCACGTCAACTAGGGTAACTCGGCGCTGCGCCCACCCGGACCGGAGTGAGCTAACGTCGGCGGATGCCCAGCTTCACCGACGCGGTAGCGAATGGAATTCCGGTGCTCACCGACGGCGGCATCGAGACGCGCGTGATGTTCGAGACGTCGATCACGATGAATCCCGAAATCCAGGTCGCCGGATTGGTCGGGGACCCGAAGGGTGAGCCCGCGCTGCGCGCGATCTACCAGAGCTATCTCGACGCCGCGAGTTCGACCGGAGTGCCGGTGGTGATCGGCACGCCCACCTTCCGGGCGAGCGTCAACTTCACCCGGCTCGCCGGTCTCGGCGACGTTGAGGCCGTGCAGCGGCTCAACAGCGCGGCGGTCGCCTTTCACCGGCAGTTACTCGACGGTCACACCGGCCCGCCGGCGTGGATCGGCGGGGTGCTCGGGCCGGCCGGCGATGCTTACCGGCCTGCCGAGGCACCCTCGGCAACGGCTGCCGCCGAGTACCACCGGGCGCAGATCGAATCCCTCGCCGAGGCCGGGGTGGACTTCCTGTTCGCGGCCACATTCCCCGCGGTCGGCGAAGCCATCGGAGTAGCCCGGGCGATGGCGCGAACCGGCTTGCCGTTCGTCGTGTCCTGGGTGCTCGACGCGGATACCCGGGTCTTGGACGGAACCGCGCTGGCCGAGGCCATCCATCGTGTGGACGACGAAGCAGCGCCGACTTACTTCTCGCTGTCGTGCATCCATCCGACGGTAGCCGCACGCGCACTGGATCGCTGCGGCGAAGCAGTCAGCCGGATTCGAGAGGTGAAGGCCAACGGTTCCAGGCTGAGTCCCGCCGAACTGGTCGCGCTTGACCATGCGGAGAGCGATCCACCGGGCGAGTTCGCCACGGCCATGGACTACCTACGACGCAATTACGACGTTCCCGTCGTCGGCGGATGTTGTGGCACGACGGACGCGCATATGCGCGCCCTAGGGGAGCTGCTACCCACACACGGGTGAGCGTTCGGATCAGGCGGTCTTGCTCAGCAGGGGAAGCAGCAACCGGCGGCGGCTCAGAACCGCGTCGTCGAACTCGTGCTCGGCCTCGGCGACCGAACCCACGACCGGGAATACGACATCGCTGTCGCGGCGCAGGCGGCGGTCCACCGCGTCGCTACCGACCACGGCCCATTCAACACCGGCTGCGGTGCAGACGTCGTCGATGTCGCACAGCAACCGGATGGCCTGAGGAGTAAACGAGCTGACCCCGGACAGGTCAAGAACGAACGGCTTCTCGGCGAGCACCAATCGCTTCGCGCATTCAGTCACCCGGTCGACGTTGAGGGAATCGATGCGTCCACTGACCGCGACAACCGTTGCCATGTGGCGCGAGTGTGCTCGGATATGGGCGCCCTCATAGTCGACAGCGGGGTTTCCGTATCGCGACGTGAAGCTCGTCATTGGGTGCCTCATTTCGGTCCTGTTGCGTGTGTGGCGGCTGGACGGCCACCTCAACTTGACCCAAACGTTATGCCGCAAATCTAAGGTCACCGGGAGCAGCGGCTAAATCCTTGTTAAGAACCCAACTTTGGCGAGCAAGCACCCGCAGTGGGCAACGTCGGTCACCGGAATGGCTAACGCAGGGCAGGCAGAACCTCGTCTGTAAGCAGAGTTACGGACTTCCATGCTTCCTCGACCGGCATACCTCCGACCAGCGGATGCATCACGATCGGGCCGTAGTTTGCGCTCCCGCGCACCTCGTCGATCAACTGGTCGGGGGTGAGGAATCGGTAGCGGCCCGAGGCCCGCACTTCCTCGAGGGTTTGCACTCCGGGCAGGTGCATGGACGACCGTGACGGGTCATCCGACCACGCTCCATAAGTGACCGCCTCCCACAAAATGTGGCTACCGAGTTCGGCCCACGCACGCTCGGGGTCCTCGTGTAGATAGATCATTCCGCGGTTGACGGCGGGCGGCATCAGGACGAAGGGCTGCAGGCCCGCCTCGCGGCACAGCTGCGAGTAGTACTCCGCGAGATCGGGCCGGTGGTTGGGCAGGCTCAGGGGCAGGCCGAACCGCACCGCCCGGCGGACGGTGGCTTTCACGCCGCCGCCGACGTAGAGCGGCGGGTGCGGTTTCGTCCAGGTACCCGAGACGACGCCGGTGTCACCGGCCCATGCGGCCAGCATGGTCTCCAGGAGCTGGTCCATCAGTTCGCCGCGGCGGGCGAAATCCACACCGAGAACCCGGTATTCCTCTTCCCGGTAACCCAGGCCGACGGTGGTGTGTAGCCGGCCTCGGCTCATCGCGTCGACGAGCGCGATATCCTCGGCCATCCGGATGGGGTTCCACAGCGGCCCCAGCGCGCAGTCGATGCTGGCGAAGATGTTGGCGGTGCGGGCCAGGAACATCCCCGCGATCATCACCGGGTTGCAGCTCCAACCGTGGCCGGTGACGTGATGTTCGTCGACGCTGATTGCCGCGATACCGTGCCGATCACCGAATTGCGCCAACTCCAGTGCAGCGGAAAGCAATTCACCCTGAACGCTGGGATCTCCTCCTGGAGAAGCGAAGTTGAAGCGGAGAATTGCGAGCATCTGAGCACTGTATGGGTGTGATTACGCCAAACTTGATGCGAACGGGTCACGATTTGGCCGCTGTGCCTCCCTGTCCGGAATCCCTGTCAGCGCCCGCCGCTACGGTGACGGCGTGCGCGAGGGCTCGGCCGCGGTGACGACGGCGCTGCAGTGGCTGGGGTTGTGGGTGGCCACCACCGCGCTGCTGACGTTTATCGGCGTCTTGAACAAGGCGGTGTGGGCGCTCGCCGCACTGAGTGCGGTGGCGGTGGTGGTGTGCGCCTGGCGCGCACTGCTGGCCTGGCTCGACCACCGCCGAAACCTGCGGCGCGACGCGCTATACCGGGCCACCGGCCAGGCCGCTGTCGACGCCATGACCGGTGTCGAGTTCGAGCACTATGTCGCGGCAGTGTTGCGGGGAATCGGCTATACCGTCGAAGTCACAAGGGCGACAGGAGATTTCGGTGTCGACCTGATCGCGACCAAAGATGGCATCCGCACCGCTGTGCAGTGTAAGCGGCAGAGCCGGGTGGTCAACGGCTCCGCTATTCAGCAGGTGGTTGCTGGTGCCGCCGTCCATGACTGCGTGGCGACGATGGTGGTGTCCAACCACCGTTACACCAGGGCCGCCGAACAGCTTGCCGGTGTGCACAGTTGTGTCCTGGTCGACCGAACGCGGCTTGCGCGACTGTCGCGGGTTCGCCGCTGAAGGCGTGGCGCTATGCGCCAGCGGTCGCCGCGTCGATGGACCTGAACTCCTCGTCGGTCAGTTCGATCGCCGCAGCGGCGACATTCGGTTCGAGGTGGTCGACGCGTGAGGTTCCGGGGATAGGCACCATCACCGGCGAGCGCTTCAGCAACCAGGCCAGCGCGAGTTGGGACGGGCTGGCCCCATGCTCGGAGGCCAACGAACCGAGGGGACCGTCTGTTTCGGCGAGTGGACCGGCTGCGAGCGGGAACCACGGGATGAAGGCGATGCCTTGGGCCTCGGCCTCCTCGAGCAGCGGTTCGGCCGTGCGGGTCGTCAAGTTGTAGAGGTTCTGAACCGAGACGATGGGTGCGATTTTCTGCGCGGCCTTGAGTTGGTCGGCGTCCACCTCGGAGAGTCCGATGTGCCGGATCTTGCCCTCCTGTTGCAACTTCGCGAGCTCTCCGACCTGGTCCTCGAGCGGAAAGTTGGGGTCGACGCGGTGCAGCTGGTGCAAGTCGATGCGATCGACGCCGAGCCGGCGCAGGCTCAGTTCCACTTCTTGGCGTAGGTAGCTGGGGTTGCCGAGCGGGATCCAGACGTCGGGCCCGGTGCGGAGTAGCCCTGCCTTGGTGGCGATCACGAGGTCGTCCGGGTAGGGATGCAGGGCCTCGTGGATCAACTCTTCGGCGACGTAGGGGCCGTAGGAGTCGGCGGTGTCGATGAAGTTGACGCCCAGTTCGACCGCGCGACGCAGGACGCGAATGGATTCGTCGTGATCTTCTGGCGGACCCCAGACGCCTTTGCCGGTGAGTCGCATCGATCCGAACCCGAGCCGGTTCACGGTCAGATCACCGATGGCGATGCTGCCGGCTGCTGCCGCGTTTGTCATGGTCCTCCGTTCGTCGTCGGCGGGATCCACCTCGAGCGTGGCACCCGCGCTTGGGCCTGTCCATATTTGGAGTCAGACTCTTCGTGATGCGGACATATCAGCCAGACGTCCTGGCCAGGCATTTGGACGTCGTTTTCTGCGGCATCAATCCGGCGTTGACGGCGCAGGCTGACGGATACAACTTCTCCAGCCCCACCAACCGCTTCTGGACCGCGATCCACCGCGCCGGGTTCACCGACCGGCAGTTGGCCCCGTCCGAGGAGCGAAGCCTTCTCGATTACGGGTGCGGGATCACCGCCGTCGTGACACGCCCGACGTCGGGCGCAGACGAGGTGTCGGCTCTTGAGATCCGGCAGTCGCTCGCGGCGTTCGAAGCCAGGATGCGCGCCGTCTCGCCACGCGTGCTGGCATTCCTGGGCAAGCCGGCGATTTCCGTGGTGCTCGGGACCAGCGCGGTGGATTGGGGTCTTCAACGCGACAGCGTCGCGGGCTCCGCCGCGTGGGTCCTACCCAACCCCAGCGGTCGCAATCGTCGCTTCACGCTCGGGGCGCTCGTGGCGGCCTACGCCGAACTGCACGATCACCTGGCCACGAACCGGTCCCGGTAGGCGCGCAGGCGCTCGGCCACCTCGCCGGCGTCGAGTCCCACATCGGCAAGGTCGTAGATCACCTCGCCGTAACGGCCGCGAGGGTGCTCGGTGATGAAGTCGGCCATCGCGGCTCGCACGTCGTCACCGAACGGCTGATCGGCCAGCGCGTAGATCGCCGACAGGGTGCCCTGTTCGTCGGCCATGAAGTCGGTGAACCGTACGTCGATCGACTGCTCGGGCGGGAGCACATCGCGGTCGCGCAGGCAGCCGCTGAAGAGGTCGTCGGCCCGCTCGAGCCAGTACGCGCCGATGTTGGCCGGATCGGGCTGCGCACAGGCCATTCGGGACGCGTACGCGATCATGGTGAGCATCGAGCGGGTCACCTCGACCGGATCGCGATGAGTCACAACGAAAGTCGCGTCGGGGAAGGTGGCAAACAGGGTGGGGAACTGTTCGAGGTGCTGCGGGGATTTCAACACCCAGCGAGTGCCGCCACGCAACCACTGCATGGCCTGCAGTTGACGTTTGAGATAGGCGTACGACGGGCGCTGGTCGTGGGACTTGTAGTGCGCCGCGAAAGATGGCAGATAGTAGGTGGTTTCGAACAGCATGCCGGAGATGTCGTTGGCCAGCAGCTGAATTTCCTCGTGCGCATGGTCGACGGTCATATCGTGCATCCGCTTGAATTCCGGCATTGTCGTGTCGACCAAGTCGAGTCCGGCCGTGCAGCGGTCGCGGCGCGCCTGATCCGGCGGGCAGGAGCGAAGCGACCCGGGGAAATGATGAAGCTCATCGGGGCCGGGGAAGGGCTCGAGGCTCTCCCAGTACGGCAGGTAGCGAATGTTCGGGTCGGCGGCGATCAGGTTGTGCAGGTGGGTGGTCCCGGTACGGGGCAGGCCGCAGATGATGATCGGCCGGGTGATCTCGATGTCCTCGATCTCGGGGTGCTCGGCGATCAGCGCCTCCAGTCGCAGCCGGTTGACCAAGTTGCCTGCGAGTTGCTCGAAGACCACGGCCACCCCGACGTCCGACAGGCCGGCCTCCTCGCGCAGCGACGCGGTCAACACATCGAGGCGCATCCGGAAGCTGTCGTCACCCCAGCCGTGCAGCCCGGTGCGTTCGGTTGCGGTCGCCAGCAACGCTTCTGAGGTCAGTTCCAGGATCGATCCATAACCCGCGAGCGCCTCGCGTATCGGCTGGGCGGCCTCGGGGAACACCGGATGCGCGAGGTCGGTGAACCTGATCGGCGCGGGCCGCTGCACGCCGGCGGTCACGCTGACACCTCGGCGATGTCCACGACCCGGCACGCCGGCCGCTTCGGGGTCTCCTCGGGCAGGAACCAGCGCAGCCAGATCAGGCCCTTGGTGCGCCCCGCCGTCGACACCCAGTTGGGGTGGCCGGGATCGGTGTCGCTCACCACGATTCGCCACGATCCGTCGGGCTCGTAAGTGACATGCGCGCCGTTGATCGTGACCCGCTCGTAGGTGTAGTCGTAGGTGTGCAGGAAGGGGTTCCACAGGCACAGGTTCCAGAACACGCACGGCGGTGAGGTGCCCTCGATGATCAGTGCCTGACCGGGCTGCAGTTCGTAGGCTCCCATCGCGTAGGCGGCGTCACCGGCGGCCCAGCCGTAGGTCTGCTGCGGAACCGGGTAGGGCTCGGCGATCTCGTTCGCCGGCTCTACTTTCGTGGGGACGAACGAGTACTGCTCGGTGAGCCACGTCCGTGCGGCTCGTAGGCGACGGATGAGGTCGGCCCGGTCGTCGCGCTTGCGGGCCGGAGGGTCGAGCGCCTCGATCTTCCACTGCACCCGGCGATCGGTCTCGGGGTCGTTCAGGTAGTCGCGGGTCAGCGCGACGACGGCGTCGTCCTCGAGCTTGAGCCACGGGCCGGGCTGCGGGTCGGGGCTGATCGTGAACTCGAAGTTGCCGTCGGCGTCGAACTGCAGTGACCGGTCATTCATGGTTCCGACGATGCGATTGCTGTAGTGCCCGTCGTCGGGACCGCCGTAGACGGTGATCGACAGGTAGACCGAGTCACCGCGATTGCCGGTCACCCGATAGGTGCGGCCGGGGTCGATCGGGGCCAGTTGATAGAAGGCGTCCGAGTTGTCACCGCCCCACCGCTGGTAGGGACTGATGACGTCGACGAATCGCGGATTGTCCTTATCTCCCCAGACATAGGCGTCGACCGCCACCCGCAGCAGGCTGAACGTCAGCCGATACCCGTCGAGGATGTCGGCCTCGGACAGCGGGGGATCGCTCGCCAGAAACTTGCGTTCGATCGCGCCGAGTTCGTCGAGCAGTTCGTGAAAAGCGGTGGATAGTTCGTCGCCTGCCATCGTCATTCCTTTCCTCGCGCCTGCGCGCCTTGCATGATCAGGGAGCAGAGCGTGTCGACGAGCCGGTCGGTGTCGTCGCGCCCGTCGACGAGCGCGCCGTAGAAGGTGGTGCCGACCAGCACGTTGAACAGGGTGTCGGTATCGACGTCGGCGCGCACCACCCCTTGGGTCGCCCCGGCGCGGACCAGGTCGGCCAGTTCGCCGCGAATCCTGTCATCGAGCAATTGCTGTGTGCGAATGTGCAATTCGGAGTCGCGATGACGCTCGGCGAGGATGCCCATCGTCGCGGCTTCGACCACCGGTTCACGCCAGAACGCGACAGCGCCGCGGACGAACTCACGCAGGTCGACTTCGAAGTCACCGGACCTCGGTAATCCGGTGGTGCCGGCGTCGGTTCCGAATGCCGCCTCGAACACCACATGAGCTTTGGACGGCCAGCGCCGGTAGACGGTGGGGCGGCTGACTCCGGCGGCGCGGGCGATCGACTCCATGGACACCTGGTCGTAGCCGACGTCGGTGAGCAATCGGCGGGTGGCCGCCATGATCGCGGAGTCGGTGCGCGGATCCCGCGGCCGGCCTCGGACCGGTTCGGGGTCCGTCGTCCCTTCGCGGTTCGGCGCGCTCACAGAAATTATGTTCCGTTACGTCACGTAAACTGTCAACGGCCTGATTGAACCGGATGCGGCAGGAAATCGTGACAAGGAGAGCAGTCTGCCCCGAGCCGGGAGGTCGTGTCATGAAATTTCTGCTCCGCGCACTGGCCGTCGCGATGGCCGCATTGACGATCGGCGTCGCGACGCCCCCGACGGCCCTCGCCGACGACCAACTGGCGTTCACCGGCACCACCCTGAGCGGGGCGTCGTTCAACGGCGCGAGCCTGCAGGGCAAGCCGGCGGTCCTGTGGTTCTGGACGCCGTGGTGCCCGTTCTGCAATCAGGAGGCCCCCAACGTCGGCCAGGTCGCCGCGGCGAATCCAAAGGTCACGTTCGTCGGTGTCGCCGCGCGATCCGACGTCGGGCAGATGCAGGCCTTCGTGTCGAAGTACAACCTGAACTTCACCAATCTCAACGACGCCGACGGATCCATCTGGGCCCGGTTCAAGGTGCCCTGGCAGCCCGCGTATGTGTTTGTCCGCCCCGATGGGTCGTCGACGTTCGTCAACAATCCGACATCGGCCATGTCGGAGCAGGAGCTCACCGACCGGGTGCGCGCGCTGGCGTCCTGAGCGCCCCGTGGACGCAAACCTGATCGGCCTGGCACTGGCCGCCGGGATGGTGGCTGCGCTCAACCCGTGCGGATTCGCCATGCTTCCGGCCTACTTGACGCTGGTCGTGCGCGGCGATGGCGTTGATCCCGCCCGCACCGCCGCGGTGGGACGTGCCGTTGGAGCCACCGCTGCGATGGCGCTGGGCTTTCTCGCGGTGTTCGGCCTGTTCGGCTTACTGACGGTTCCGGTCGCCTCCGCCGTCCAGCATTACCTCCCGTACGCCACGATCGTGATCGGCATAGTCCTTGTCGCGCTGGGCATTTCGCTACTGTCCGGCCGGGAGCTGACCTCGGGGCCGATCGGCCCGAAGTGGCGATCGGCGCCGACGGCCCGGCTGGGATCGATGTTCGGCTACGGGGTCGGCTACGCCGTCGCGTCGCTGTCGTGCACGATCGGCCCGTTCCTGGCCGTCACCGGCAGTGCGCTGCGCACCGGTTCTACTGTCCATGCAGTGTTGGTCTACGCCGCCTACGCCGCTGGACTGGCGTTGGTGGTCGGCGTGCTGGCGGTCGGAATCGCCTTGACCAGTACAGCTTTGGTGGATCGGATGCGCCGGCTGCTGCCCTACGTCAACCGGATCGGCGGCATCGTGCTGGTCGCGGTCGGACTCTACGTCAGCTACTACGGCCGCTACGAGATCAGGTTGTTCAGCGCGCAGGGAAACGCCGCTGATCCGGTGATCGGCGCGGCCGGCCGACTGCAGCGCGGGGTGGCCGGCTGGGTCTACCAGACCAGTGGGTGGACATGGGTCGCGATGCTGGCGGTGCTGGTCGTGGTGTCGGTATTGATCAGGTTGCGACGTAGCCGCCAGCACCGGCACTGATCTCGGTGTATCACGCGGAGCGCGCGGATATACTCCCGTGATGCGAACCTGGTGTACGGCCGCGGCGGCTGTGCTGGCACTGACGGGGGTCCCCGCGGCGATCGTGACGATCCTGCCAAGCGGTCAGGCCAATGCCGATGTCTGCGCCAGCGCCGGTCGGCGAGTCTCGGTCAGCGGCTGCGCGGATCTGTCCGACGTGATGGCGCCCTATGTGCCGCCGCCGTCGTACTACGCGCCGCTGCCCGAGGACTATCCGCCACATCCGCCGCCGCCCCCGCCGGTGTCCGGGTGCGTCGGCTACAACGGACGCTGGGTCAGCGCCGGCGGCTGCCGCTAGCTTCTCCACCCCGAGGGTGCGCTCCAGTACGCGGCGCGCGGCGCGTCGCGTACGAACCCGCACACTCGCGAAAACTACTGCGCCACAATGACGAAACCCCGCGGGCAGTGCCCGCGGGGTTTCGCTTACCGCTTGTCGATCAGGACAGGTCGAACCGGTCGTTGTTGGTGACCTTGACCCACGCCGCGACGAAGTCCTCGACGAACTTGCCTGCGTTGTCGTCCTGCGCGTAGACCTCGACCACGGCGCGCAGTATCGAGTTCGAGCCGAACACCAGGTCGGCCGCGGTCGCCGTCCACTTGAGCGCACCGGTGGTGCGGTCGGTGCCCTCGTAGACGTTCTCGGCGTTGGACGACGTCTTCCACTGCGTGCCCATGTCGAGCAGGTTGGTGAAGAAGTCATTCGATAGCACGCCGACCCGATCGGTGAACACGCCGTGCTTGGTGCCGCCGTGGTTGGCGCCGAGCACCCGCAGGCCGCCGAGCAGAACGGTCAGCTCCGGAGCGGTCACGTCCAACAGTTGGGCCTTCTCCACCAGCAACTGCTCCAGCGGAGCCTTCTCCCCGGGACGCGCATAGTTGCGGAACCCGTCGGCCCGCGGTTCGAGGACCGCGAACGACTCCACATCGGTCTGCTCCTGGCTGGCGTCGGTGCGGCCCGGTGCGAAGTGCACGCCGATCGCGTAACCGGCCTCCTTGGCCGCTTTCTCGATCGCGGCGTTACCGCCGAGCACGATCACATCGGCGAGCGAGACGGTCTTGCCTCCCGCGGCGTTGAACTCCTGCTGGATCCGCTCCAGGACCGGGAGCACCTTGGCCAACTCGGCCGGCTCGTTGACCTCCCAATTGCGCTGCGGCTCAAGCCGTAGCCGGGCACCGTTGGCGCCGCCGCGCTTGTCGGTGTTGCGGTAGCTCGACGCCGACGACCACGCGGTTTTGACCAGCTGCGGCACCGTGAGCCCGGAATCCAAGATCTTGGCCTTCAGCGTCGCGGCGTCGGACTCGTCGATCAGCGCACCCTGCACGGGCGGCACCGGGTCCTGCCACAGCTGCGGCTCGGCGACCCACGGGCCCAGGTAGCGGCTGATTGGACCCATATCGCGGTGCAGCAGCTTGTACCAGGCCTTGGCGAACGCCTCGTTGAGCTCCTCGGGGTGATCGAGCCAGCGCCGGGTGATCGCGCCGAACTCCGGGTCGACCCGCATCGAGATGTCGGTGACCAGCATCGTGGGCTTGCGGTTCGGGCCGCCGAACGGATCCGGGATGATCGCCTCGGCGTCCTTGGCCTGGAACTGCCAGGCGCCCGCCGGGCTCTTGGTCAGCTCCCACTCGTAGCCGTAGAGAAGCTCCAGGTAGGAATTGCTCCACTTGGTCGGTGTGGTGGTCCACACCACCTCGAGACCACTGGTGATGGTGTCGCCGGCGTTACCGGAACCGAACGGGCACTTCCAGCCCAGGCCTTGCTGTTCGATCGGAGCGCCCTCGGGCTCCGGGCCGACCAGGTCGCCGTCGCCGGCGCCGTGAGTCTTGCCCAGGGTGTGGCCACCGACGATCAGCGCCGCGGTCTCCTCGACGTCCATCGCCATCCGGCCGAAAGTTTCCTTGATGTCGATAGCGGCCTTCAGCGGGTCCGGATTGCCTTCTGGCCCTTCAGGATTGACATAGATCAGGCCCATGGTGGTGGCGCCGTAGGGCTCCGCCAGTTCACGCTCGCCGGAGTAGCGTTTGTCGGTGCCCAACCATTCGTCTTCTTCGCCGAAGAGAATCTCTTCGGGCTCCCATACGTCGGGGCGGCCGAAGGCGAAGCCGAACGTCTGGAAGCCGGCCGACTCCAGCGCGACGTTGCCGGCCAACACCAGGAGGTCGGCCCAGGAAAGCTTGTTGCCGTACTTCTTCTTGACCGGCCACAGCAGCCGGCGGGCCTTGTCCAGGTTGGCGTTGTCGGGCCAGCTGTTGATCGGGGCGAAGCGCTGCATGCCCTGCCCGGCGCCTCCGCGACCGTCGTGGATGCGGTAGGTACCGGCGGCGTGCCAGCTCATGCGAATGAACAGGCCGGCGTAGCTGCCATAGTCGGCGGGCCACCAGTCCTGCGAGGTGGTGATGACCGACAGCACATCGGCTTTCAGCGCCGCGGTATCGAGCTTGGCGAACTCGGTTGCGTAGTCGAAGTCGTCGCCGAGCGGATTGGAATACGGCGAATGCGGGTGCAGCTTGGTGACGTCGACCTGATTCGGCCACCAGTCCTGGTTGGTCCGCGGCCCATGTGCTTTCGGCTCCGGGGACTTGATCGCCGGGTTTTCGCTCTCGCTGGTCGAACCGCCCTGGTTCGGGGCCGGCGGGTGGCTTTCGGACGTATCAGAGGACACTGATTTCCCTTTCATATCTGATTGGGCTGTGATCACTTATGTGATCGCAGAAGGTTCATTCGGTGAGCAGTCGGGACACAGCCCCCAGTAGATGACCTCGGCTTCGTCCAACACGAAACCGTTGTGCTCAGAAGGCGTCAAACACGGCGCGTCGCCGACGGCGCAGTCGACGTCGCCGATGACACCGCACGATCGGCACACCATGTGGTGGTGATTGTCGCCGACGCGCGCCTCGTAGCGGGCCACCGAGCCGGACGGCTGGATGCGCCGCACCAGCCCGGCGGCGGTCAGCGCGTGCAGGACGTCGTAGACCGCTTGTCGAGAAACGTCCGGCAGGCCGGTGCGAACGGCTCCGAAGATGGTGTCGGTATCGGCGTGCGGGTGCGAATGCACGGCGTCGAGCACCGCGATCCGGGGGCGGGTGACCCGCAGCTGCGCTGCCCGCAGCTGCGCTGCCCGCAGCTGGTCGGAAAGGTCCGAGACGGAGGTCACGTTTTGATAGTCGTCTCTTTTCTGGAATCAGTCAAGAGTGCATCGCAGATGAATTCCACGGCCCAGGTCAGGGTTGTTGGGTGGGCGCATTACCCGGATGGGCTGTTGGGCTCAGCGGCGGGATCGGCGCCGGGCTGAAGCTGTTGGGTCCCGGAATTGTGGCCTTGCTGGTGGGCTGTACCGAGGCGCTCGAGGGCGTGCGAACCGGCGCGCTGTCCTCGGACCCGCACGCCGTGAACGCGACGACGCCGATGCCGGCCAGCGCCGCCAGCCAGATCCGTCGACTCCGATCCTGCACCGGAGAAAGCTACCGCGTTTCGGGCGAATTAAGGCCGCGACCGGGCTATCTGTATGGTGATCGGCGGATCGCGTCCGGCGGCCAACCCGAACCGCACCCCGGAACCAGTCGTCTCGTCAGGAGCAGTTTCGTGCCCCTCAACACCGTCGCGCTCGAACTCGTGCCGCCCAACACCGACCGCACCCCGGACGAGATGTTGGAGGAGGCGCGCAAGGTCGTGCAGCTGTCGGCCGAGACCGGCCTTCGGATCGGGCACGTGATGATCCCCGGGATGATCGAAGAGGACAGTGACCGTCCGATCGAGATGAAGCCCAAGCTGGATGTCCTGGACTACTGGTCGCGCATCTCTCCGGAATTACCCGGTGTCCGCGGCTTGTGCACCCAGGTGACGGCTTTCATGGACGAGCCGACACTGGTCAGCCGACTGACCGCTCTGCTCGACGCCGGCATGGAAGGTGTTGCCTTCGTTGGTGTTCCGCGGACCATGAACGATGGCGAAGGCGTCGGCGTGGCACCAACCGACGCGTTGACGATCTTTTCCGAACTCGTCCCGAATCGAGGCGCGATCCTGATTCCGACCCGAGCCGAGGAAGCCGGCCGGTTCGGTTTCAAGTGCGGCCGGGGCGCCACGTACGGCATGACGCAGCTGCTCTACTCCGACGCGATCGTCGGCTTCTTGACCGAGTTCGCCGCGAGCACCGACTACCGCCCGGAGATCCTGCTGTCCTTCGGGTTCGTGCCGAAGGTCGAGACCCGGATCGGCCTGATCAACTGGCTGATCCAGGACCCGGGCAATGCCGCCGTCGAGGCTGAACAGGACTTCGTGCGCTCGCTCGCCGAGAGCGACCCGGCCGTCAAGCGGCAGCTGCTGGTCGACCTCTACAAGCGCGTCGTCGACGGCGTTGCCGACCTCGGGTTTCCCTTGAGCATCCACTTCGAAGCCACCTACGGCATGTCCCGTCCGGCCTTCGACACTTTCGCGGAGATGCTGGCCTACTGGTCGCCGGCCGCCTCCTGAGCGCCGCAAATGAAGGCACTGATCGACTTCGGCGGCGCACCGGTTTTCGCGATCCCGGCCCGCGACGGCTATCGCGGCTTCGGCGGCTGCGAGGGAATGCTCGTCGAGGGTCCGCAAGGGTGGGGTGAGTTCTGCCCACCCCGCAGCAGTAGTGATCTCGCGGCGGCCCGATGGCTGACCTCAGCCATCGAAGGCGGCACCGTCGGTTGGCCCGACCCGATCCGCGGCCGGGTGGCAGTGGCCGTGGCGGTACCCGCGGTGAACGCCGAGCAGGCGGGTGCGATCGCTGCCGAGAGCGGCTGCCGGGCGGCTGACGTGGTGGTCACCGGTCAGCCCGACGATGCCGCGCGACTCGAGGCGGTACGCGCGGCGCTCGGACCGGACGGGGCGGTCCGCTGCGTGGTCGCCGAAGCGTGGGACGCCGAGACTGCCGCTGCAGTGATCCCGCGGTTGGACGCGGCGGCCGGTGGTCTGGAGTTCGTCCAGCAGCCATGCGCGAGCGCGGGTGAGCTGGCCATCGTGCGCCGCCAGGTCGACGTGCGGGTTGCGGCTGACGTATCCGACCTCGGAAGTGACGGGTTGGCGTTGTCTGAGGTCGCCGACATCCTGGTCCTCGACGTCGCCTCGCTTGGCGGAGTACGTCGGGCTCTCCGGTTCGCCGAGAAGTGTGAGCTTCCGGTTGTGGTGTCGGGAGCCGGACGGACCAGCATGGGGCTGGCCAGCGGCCTGGCGTTGGCCGGGGCGCTGCCCGAGCTCCCGTTCGCCAGCGGGCTGGGCACCGCGGCGACGCTGGCCGGTGACATCGTTCCCGCCGGGCGCGTGTTGATTTCCGACGACGGTTTCCTGCCTGTGGCTCCATCTGCCCCTGCACCCGACCCGCGCCGCGTCGCGGACTTCGCCGTCGACGACGCCGATCGCATCGCGTGGTGGCGCGAGCGGTTGCAGACCGCCCGCGAACTTCTGTAAGCAAGGCGAACCACCGTCACCATCGTCCGGTAGACGCGCCGCTCAACGGCGTGGTCGCCAAACCACGAAGGCAAGGAACAGGCCGACCAAGACCACGATGGGACCCAGCACCGACCACGTCGTGGTGTTGCTCATCGGGCTGCCTTGAACCGCTCCGAAGCCTTGGAGCGTGAACAACAATCCGAACAGGGCGACAAGCACGCCGAGACCACCGATGACATGACGCATGGTCAACCTCTCTTCCCGCTTGGCATGGCCGCGGACACCGCGCGCATGACGGCCCGCTTCACTGCCGCCGCACCTGAGCCGGCGGTTGTGCTCAGCGCCGTTCGATTCGGCGGATTCAATTGCAGCACATCGCCTTCAGCGAGCCGGCCGGCACGCGTGACATTGCCGTAGACGCCGAAGCAGCGGCGGGTGTGTGCGGCAATGGTGCGGGTGATCTCCTTGTCGCGCTTGAGCTCGGGCTGCTCGTGCGAGGGCATCACGCAGCGGATGGTGGGGATCAGCGGCTGCAGCTCGGCATGCGAGGAGTGCAGTCGTCCGCCACACCAATCCCATTCCGGATGGGCCGCCGTGCTGGGGGAGTCGACGACGATCGTCGGGCGGAACCGCCGGACGTCGAAATCCGAATCGGGAGCCAGCGATCCGAGGGTGGCCAGGCTCTGTTCGGTGATGATGTGGACCGGGTAGGCGTCTACATAGCTGCCGACCGGCGTGGCGTAGCGGCTGATCTCGGCGAGCTTGCGCACCGGGAACATCGACAGGTCGGGCAGCGGGTCGTCGTCCTCGAGACCGAAGATCGTGCGCAAATCGGTCTTGGTGGCCATGGGGCCGCGGTATTGGTCGCGGCGGTCGAGCGGCGGCAGCGGCCGAAGCTCGACGTCGCGGTCGAGATATCGCGAGAGTGTCTGGTGCACATCGGGATCCGAGCTGGATACTTCAGTGCCGTCGGGGAACCCGATCAGCACCTCGGGGGCACGTCCCGGCCCGGCGTCCGGCCCTGGTGCCTGCGCGTAGCGCGCCGTCAACAACAGCAGGCCGGGCAGTCGTTTGGCGCTGGTGGTTGCGTTGAGTTCGACGTCGCGCACAGCCCAGGTGCGGTCAGCGTGCAGGCCCAGCTCGCCGATCGCGGCCTCGGCCACGCGCTCGCCCTGCATCGACTTCACCGGATAGCGCCAGATGGAAGTGATGCGGCCGACAGTAATCACTCACTCAGCGTAGATCGTCACTCCGCCGGCGAGCGGCGAAGTGTGCGCGAAGCGACGATCAGCGCGCCCAGGCTGATCACCAGCCAGAGGCCGAGCACGAGGATCGGCAGTGGTCGCTGATTGTGTGGGAAGTACGTCGCCGCGTGGATCGCTGACACCGCCGCACCGCTGGGCAGCGCGTGGTTGAGGAACGCGAACGGCTGCGGCAGCAGCGACGCCGACACCGCCCCTCCCGACGACGTGTTGCCCAGCAGGATGAAGACCAGCCAGGTCGGGATGATGGCCCACCGCTGGATCAGCACCAACATGGTCGAGTTGAACGCGGCGGCGACCGCGATCTGCAGCGAGATCAGCAGCCAAAGCTGGGGGAACGGTGTGTTGAGCGCCTTGAGCACCGGACCGGTGACCACCGCCAACGCGGCTCCGCCGAGAACGGCGAGCACCAGCATGCACAGCAGCCAGCGCCGCAGGGTGAGCGTCTTGACGTTGGCCCGCAGCTGAAACATCGTGATGAAGCCCAATATCGTGGCCGCGATGACGAGATAGAACGTGGCCAGCCCGGCCGGGTCCGACGGCGGCAGCGAATGCAGGTCGACGATCGGCAGGATAAATTGTCCGGGCTGGGTCTGGTCCAGCTGGGTCAGGGCGCGGGTGCCCGAGGGGTCACTGGCGCTGGACAACAACAACTGCGGCGGACTTGCTCCTGCATCGATGGCGGCGGTGATGCGCTGCTGGTTGATCGCGGCGACCGCTGCTTCCCGCGTCGGGTATTCGTGGATGTCGAATTCATTCTTGTTGCTGTGCAACGCATTCACGAATGGGGCGGTGGCCGAAGTCGACCCGACGACGCCGACGGGCAGGTTGCGCGGGGAAGGCCGCCCGAGTGCAACGGTGTAGGCGGCCGCGAAGCTCGACGCCAGCACGATTGCGATGGCCAGGACGGTGGCGACTTTGCGGATTTCCAGCGGAATGCGCCGGAACCCAGCCGGGGGAGCGTCCTCCGCCACTGCGCCCACACGTACTCCTCGTCATTCGATCGCAGATCAAGGTACCGCGGTTGCATGGTTGGGACGTGTCGACGACTGTCATCGGGGTACCCGGACGCGTGCCGACGACACTGAACGTTCTCGATCCCCGCACCGGCGAGCTGGTCACCGAACTCGCCATGACCGAACCCGCCGGCTGTGCCGAGGCGGTACGCCGGGCCCGCGCCGCCGCGCCGGGCTGGGCGCGGACACCGGCCGCCGAGCGCGCCGCGGCACTGCACGCAGCGGCGAACGCTGTCCGGGAGGTCGCCGACGAGCTGGCCGGGCTCAATGAGCGCGAGACCGGGAAGCCCCGCGACGACGCCCGCGGCGGAGTCGACGCCGGCATCGGCACGTTGGTGCAGTACGCCGAGCTCGGCCCGCTGCACGGCGGTCGCAGCTTGCAGGGCCGGTGGACCGCCACCGACCTGATGATCCCCGAGCCGCGCGGAGTCGTGGCGGTGCTGACCCCGTGGAATGATCCGGTGGCGGTCGCGGCCGGCCTGCTGGGCGCCGCGCTGGTTACCGGGAACACCGTCGTGCACAAGCCAAGTGAGCGATGTCCCGCGACCGGCCGGCGGTTCGCCGAGTTGATCGCGGCCCAGCTGCCGGACGGCGTGCTGCAGATCGTCGACGGCGACGGGACAGTGGGCGCGGAGCTGGCCGGGGCCCAGGACGTCGACGTCGTCGTCCATGTCGGCAGTAGCGTCACCGGTCGCGCGATCGCGCGGATGTGCGCAGAGCGCGGCGCCAAGGCGCTGCTGGAAAACGGGGGTAACGACGCGCTGATCGTCGACGCCGGGGTGGACGTCGGCTGGGCGGCTGAGCAAACCGCGCAGGGCGCATTCGCCAACGCCGGCCAGATATGCGTATCGGTGGAGCGGGTGTTCGTGGTCGAGTCGGTGGCGGATGCGTTCCTCGACGCGGTGGTCGCGCAGGCCGAGGCCTGGGGCGGGCGGATCGGCCCACTGGTCGACGAACGGCAGCGCGAACTCGTGCACCGCCACGTCACAGACGCGGTGAAGGGCGGCGCGACGATCCTCACCGGCGGTGCACCACGACCGGGCGCGGGCACGTTCTATCCGCCGACCGTGCTGGCCGACTGCACCCCGAACATGCTGGTGATGACCGAGGAGACCTTCGGGCCGGTCGCGCCGGTCCGCACCGTCGCCGACTTCGACAGTGCCGTAGTGGAGGCCGCCGATGACCGGTACGGATTGGCGGCCACCGTGTTGACCACCGACATGGGTCACGCCCAAAAGGCCTGGCGCAGTTTGCCGGTGGGCACCGTGAAGATCAACGCGGCGTTCGGTGGTGCGCCCGGTGGCGCGTCGGAGCCGCGACGCGCCAGCGGCAACGGTTTCGGGTTCGGCCCAGAACTGCTCGACGAGATGACCGCGATGAAGGTGGTGCACTGGTCCCCACCGGGTCCGTGAGCGCGGGCGGCGGCGCTGTCTGCACAATCATGTGATGCGCGCCGTCCGCTCGATCCACGGGTCACCCACCCTCGTGCAGGTGGAGGAGCCCTCCGGTGACTGGCCGATCCTCGACGTCGGATCGGCCAGCATCTGCGGCAGCGACCTCGGCATGCTGTCGTTCGGCCTGCCGGTCACGATCGGCCACGAGATCGCCGGCACGGTGGATGGACGGTCGTATTGCGTCGAACCGACGGTGGGCTGCGGCGAATGCGGCCAATGTCGTCGCGGGGCGCCCCAACGGTGCCGGGGAAGCGCGCAGCACGGCCTGCTCGGGGTTGCGTTCGACGGCGGGCTCGCCGATCGGGTCCGGGTGCCGACCGAGTGCCTTGTTCCGCTGCCAGAGGGCCTGCCGGTGACCGAGGCCTGCTTGGTTGAACCGCTCGCGGTGTCATGGCATGCATTACGCAAGGTCGGCGCCGAGGTAACCGATCGTGTCCTGGTCATCGGTGGGGGAAGCGTGGGGCTCCTGGCCGTCGCGGCGGCGCATGCCATGGGCCTCGATGTCGACCTGCAAGGCCGTCATCCGCATCAGAGCCAAGCGGCCGAGCGCCTCGGCGCCGGGACTCCGGAAGGGGAGTACGACATCGTCGTGGAGGCAGTGGGCTCCGACGAAGCGCTGGCCGACTGCGTCCGGCGTGCCGTTCCGGGCGGCCGGATCGCCGTAGTCGGTGTCTCACACGGCGACCGAGCGGTTCCCGGCATCCCGTGGATGCTCAAGGAGCTGACGCTGACCGCATCGCTGTGCTATGGCCGCAAGCGCGGCGGTCGTGAATTCGTCTATGCGGCAGCCGCATTGGCGGCGGATCCAGAGATCGCCGCCACGGTCATCACCCACCGCTTCCCGCTGGCCGACGCCGCGGAGGCGTTTCGGGTTGCGGGCGACCGGCGGAGCGGAGCCATCAAGGTTGTGCTGGAGCCCTAGCTTTCGCGGCGGCAGTCGAAGGTTGATGTGGTCCGCGTCGTGAACTGTTGCCCCGGTGGGCGCCGCGGCGCTATACATTTCTTCAAAAGTGTTCACTGCGCGAAGTTGTTCACTAGCGTGGATGTACCGCACGAGCAGATCGGAACAGACAGTGACGTCGACAGTTCAATCGGAGAGTCGCCCGCTCGGGCTGGCCCGTGGAATGCGTGACCTGGTGGTGGCGCAGGCCGGTGAGTCCGAACGGCTGCGCACCATCGCCCCCGCGGTCGTCGAGGAGATGTGGGCCAGCGGGCTGATGTCGTCGTTCAATCCGGTCGCGGCGGGCGGCGTGGAGCCGTCGTTCGCCGAGATGATCGAGACGTGGATCGAGATGGCTTGGCAGGACGGGTCGTTCGGCTGGGTCGGGATTGCCAATTTGCCGTCGTCGTTCGCGGCCGCGGCCTATCTGCCCAACGAGGGCTTCGCGGAGGTGTTCACGGCGAACCACAACCGCGTCACGATGGGCGGCCAGTTCTTTCCCAACGGCTCGGGCGTGTCCGTCGACGGCGGCTACCGACTGACCGGCTCATGGAGTTTCGGGTCGGGCACCGGCCATTCCGAATACGTCTGTGCCGGGTTCTTCCCGATGGTGGACGGCCAGCCGGTGATGGGACCCGGTGGGCTGCCCGACATGCAGGTGGCTGTGATCCCACGCGACGAGGTGGTCTTCAAGGACGGCTGGCATGTCCAGGGCCTCAAGGGAACCGGCTCCTACGACTATGGCGTCGAGGACGTGTTCGTTCCGGTGAGCCGGACCTTCGCACTGTTCTCCAGTTCGCCGTTTCGGGGCAGCTCGCCGGCGACCCGGATGGGGCTGATGCCGGTGACCGCCGCCGGTCACGCGTCGTGGGCGCTAGGGGTCGCCAAAAGCATGCTCGACGATGTCGAGGAGCTGGCGGCCACCAAGTTCCGGATGAGCGACATGGCCTCCCTCGCCAGCCGGCCAACCTTCCAGAAGGGCCTGGCCCACCACGTCGCGGCCTGGCGTGCGGCGCGGCTGCTGGTGCTGGATGCGTTCGGCACTGCCGAGTCCGCGGTGGCCGCCGGCCAGGAGCTCACCCCCAGGCTGCGCGCCGACATGCGGGTGGCTGCGGTGTACGCCACCGATGTGGCACGAGAGGCCGCCGAGTGGGCACACCTCGCCGCGGGGACCACCTCAATCCGGGAGGGCAGCCGCCTCGAGCGCGCGTTCCGTGACATCTACACCGGCACCCAGCACGCGTTCATCAGCGAGAAGGTTGCCATCGACGTGGCCCAGATCTGGCTCGGCATCATCGAAGATCAACCGGGGTTGTGACGGCCCCGCAGTTTTCTCGCGGAGCGCGAGGTGCCGCACTAGTGTCAAAGAGTTATGACCGACTGGTCCGATCCGCGGCTGCCGACCAATCAGACTTCTAGCCCGCGTCAGCTCAAACGGCTGAGCCGCAACTTCGCGGGCGTGGGCGTCGGGATCCCGCCCGAACGTCTGCAACAGATCGCCATGGGTCAGAAGGCCACCGAGGACGAGATCGTCGACGTGACGTTCGCGCTGACCGCGACTGCGCTGCGCAGTGAGCAGCGCAGGTCGAAAGTCACCCGGGCCCAACGGAGTTGCGTGCGCGGCGCCATCGTTTTCGTCGCAATCCTGATCGCGATCAACGTCCTGATGTGCCTGGGGTTGCTGCTGTTCGTCCTGACCCAGCACACCACTCCTGATTAGGTCGCCCGGCCTGGAATTCTCAGCCGGTCACGTATCCGTCGGCGACGTCGAGTGCCTTGTCCAGAATGGCCAGACCCTCGGCCACCTCGGCGTCGCTGATGTTGCAGGCCGGCACCGCGTGGATCCGGTTGTAGTTGGCGAACGGCAGCAGGCCGCCGGACTTGCAGGCCGCCAGCACCTCGTTCATCGCGGGGCTGGAACCGCCGTAGGGCGCCAGCGGTTCCCGGGTCTGCTGGTTGGCCACCAACTCGAGCGCCCAGAACACACCGAGCCCCCGGACCTCGCCCACCGAAGGGTGACGGGCCGCCAACTCGCGCAGACCCGGGCCGAGCACCTGCTCACCGAGCCGGGCGGCATTGGCCACCATGCCCTCGTCCTCCATGGCGTTGATCGTTGCGACTGCCGCACCGCAGGCCAGTGGGTGCCCTGAGTAGGTCAGCCCGCCCGGGTAGGCGCTGTCGGCGAACGTCGAGTAGATCGCGTCATTGATGGCCACCCCGCCGAGCGGCACATATCCCGACGTCACGCCCTTGGCAAACGTGATGAGGTCGGGAACCACATCAAAGTTCTGGATTGCGAACCACTTTCCGGTCCGCCCGAAGCCGGCCATCACCTCGTCGGCGATGAACACGATGCCATGGCGATCGCAGATCTCCCGCACACCGGCCAGGTATCCGGGCGGCGGCACCATGATGCCCGCGGTGCCGGGGACCGATTCCAGAATGATTGCGGCGATCGAAGCCGGACCCTCATGCTGGATCAGCCGCTCCAGGTAGCCCAGCGCGCGCTCGGACTCCTGCTGCTCGCTCTCGGCGAAGAACGAGGAGCGATACAGGAACGGGCCGTTGAAGTGCACGACGCCGGAGCTGGCGTAGTCGTTCGGATAGCGCCGCGGGTCGCCGGTCAGGTTGACCGCGGTGTCGGTGCCGCCGTGGTAGGAGCGGTAGCGGGCGAGCACCTTGTAGCGCCCGGTGTGCAGACGGGCCATCCGCACGGCGTGCTCGACGGCATCGGCGCCGGCGTTGGTGAAGAACACCCGATTGAGATCGCCGGGGGTGCGCTCGGCGATCAGCCGCGCCGCCTCGGACCGGGCAGCGTTGGCGTGCTGCGGCGCAATCGTGCAGAGCTTCGCGGCCTGCTCGGCGATTGCGGCAACGACCTTCGGATGCTGATGCCCGATGTTGGTGAACACCAACTGAGAGGAGAAGTCGAGCAGCTTGTTGCCATCGCCGTCCCAGACATAGGAACCCTCGGACGCGACGATCGTCATCGGCTTGATCTGGGCTTGCGCCGACCAGGAGTGGAAAACATGCGCGCGGTCCAGCTCGTACGCCCGTGCGGCTTCGGCGCGGGCGGTGTCGAGGTCCTGACCATTGGGCAGGATGTGGGAATCGATACTCGTCATGAATGCCTCTTTCGAGCTCAGGAGTTCTGCGGGAAGCCGAGGTTGATGCCGCCATGGGAGGGATCGAGCCACCGCGTGGTGACCACTTTGCCACGCGTGAAGAAGTGCACGCCTTCGGTGCCGTGGGCGTGGGTGTCGCCGAACAGCGAGCTCTTCCAGCCGCCGAAGCTGTAATAGGCCGTCGGCACCGGGATCGGAACGTTGATGCCGACCATGCCGACCTCGACCTCGTTCTGGAAACGCCGGGCCGCGCCACCGTCATTGGTGAAGATCGCGGTGCCATTGCCGTAGGGGTTGGAGTTGATCAACGCCATTGCGTCTTCGTAGGTGTCCACCCTTACCACCGACAGCACCGGGCCGAAGATTTCGTCGGTGTAGACACTCATCTCGGGAGTGACGTTGTCGATCAGGGTGGGGCCCAGCCAGAAGCCGTCCTCATCTCCGTCGACCCGGGTGCCCCGGCCGTCGACGACGACGGTGGCGCCGTCGGCCTCGCCTGCCTCGATGTAGGAAGCGACCTTGTCGCGGTGCGCCTTGGTCACCAGCGGACCCATGTCGGCATTGCGCGTGCCGTCACCGATCTTCAATGACGTCGCGCGCTGCGCGATCTTGGCCACCAGCTCATCGGCGATCGGGCCGACGGCGACGGCGGCCGAGACGGCCATGCAGCGTTCACCGGCCGAGCCGAAGCCCGCGTTGATCATCGCGTCGGCGGCGAGGTCGAGGTCGGCGTCGGGGAGGATCACCGCGTGGTTCTTGGCACCGCCGAGGGCCTGCACCCGCTTGCCGTGCAGGGTGCCCGTGGAGTAGACGTACTGGGCGATCGGCGTGGAGCCGACGAACGAGACCGCCTTGATGGCCTTGTTGGTCAGGAGCTCGTCGACCGCGACCTTATCGCCCTGCAGGACGTTGAAGACACCGGCCGGCAGACCTGCTTCGGCCCACAGGTTGGCGATCCACAGCGCTGCTGACGGATCCTTCTCAGAAGGCTTGAGCACCACGGTGTTTCCCGCCGCGATGGCGATGGGGAAGAACCACATCGGCACCATGGCGGGGAAGTTGAACGGGCTGATGACGGCGACCGGGCCCAGCGGCTGGCGGATCGAGGCGACGTCGACGTTGGTCGAGGCGTTCTCGGTCATGCCACCCTTGAGTAGATGCTGTATACCGCAGGCGAATTCGACGACTTCCTGACCGCGTGCGACCTCGCCGAGGGCGTCGGAGAGCACCTTGCCGTGCTCGGCGGTGATGATCGCGGCCAGTTCCTCCTTGCGGGCGTTGAGCAGCTCCCTGAAGTTGAAGAGCACCGTGACCCGCTTGGCCAGCGAGGTGTCGCGCCAGGCCGGGAACGCGGCGACGGCGGCATCGATGACCGCGCGGGCGTCGGCGACGTCGGCCAGCGCCACCTGGCCGGTGACCTGACCGGTGGCCGGGTTGGTGACCGCGGCCGTCCGGTCGCTGCTGCCGGCGAAATTCTTGCCGTGCGCCCAGTGGGCGATAGTGCGGACGCAAGTGTTGGGCACAGTGAGGGTCATACCTGCGATTCTGCGGGCGGTTGGCGTCGTTGAGGGGCGACAGGATGTAAGTAAATAAGGGCGGAGCATTACACTCTGTCAATGCAGTTGACCCTCGCTGAAATCCTCGAACTGCCGCCGATGCACCGGGGTGAGCCGGAAGTGGTGTGCGCCGGACCGATGGATCACCCGGTGCGTTGGGTACACGTCAGCGATCTCGCCGATCTGTCCGGTCTGCTGACCGGCGGGGAATTGGTGCTCACCACCGGGCAGGCGCTTGCCGACCCTGTCCAGCGAGACGCATATCTGCCGGGACTCGCCGACGCCGGCGCCGTCGGGGTGGTGATCGAACTCGGCTTGCACATCGACCGGCTTCCGGAGTCGGTGCGCGCCATCGGTTCTGAGCTGTCGCTGCCGGTAATTGTGCTGCACCGGCCGGTGCGCTTCATCGATGTCACCGAAGAGGTGCACCGCAGAATTGTCGCCGACCAGTACGCCGAAGTGGCGTATGCGCAGCGGGTGCACGAAGCGTTCACGGCGTTGAGCATGCGCCGCGCCTCAGTGGACCAGATCATCAGTGCTGCAGCGGAAATGCTCGACACCCCGGTGGTGCTGGAGGACCTCAACCGGCAGGCGCTGGCGTTCGACGGCAGGGGCGTGTCTGCTGCTGTCCTGCTGGCCGATTGGGAGCGGCGGTCGCGGTTGGCGGGCGGCGATGCGTGGACCGCCTGTCCGGTCGGGCCACATCGCGAGGAGTGGGGCCGGCTGATCGCGCCGCGGATCACAGCCGAGGCGCGCGCGGTGATGACCTTGGAACGTGCGGCCCAGGCTCTGGCCTTGAATCGGATGGTCGAGCAGAACCGCAGCTCCTTGGAACTGCGCGCACAGAGCGGCCTTGTCGACGACGTGCGCCGCGGCCGGATTACCGACGAGGCTGAGGCGACTGCCCGCGCGCATGCACTGGGCCTGCGCCCGGCGCTGACCTATGTGCCCATGGTGGTACGCCTGGGGGAGAGTGCGGGCGCCGATCAGGTCGCGATCGCCCAGCGGCGGGTGCGCACGCTGGACGCGATCATGCACACCGTGCGGGCGGCCGGTCATACCGGTCTTGCGGCCACCCGCGACGACGGGCAGATCGACATCGTGTTGGCACCGCAGCGCACCGGCACTCTCGAGCAGGTGTGCACGGCGATTCGCGACGCGGTCGCCCGCCTGGACGGGGTGCGGGGATGGGCGATCGGGCTCGGGCCCGAGTCCAGCCGCCTGGTCGACGCCGTGGGTGGTTTGCGCGAGGCCGCCCACGTCGCCGAGGTGGCGATGTCGATGCCCATGCAGGACAAGCCGTTCCACCGGGTATCGGATGTCCGGTTGCGCGGCTTGCTGTCGCTCATCCGGACCGATCCCCGGGTGCAGGCGTTCGCCGAGACCGAGCTGGCGGGATTGTTGGCACATCGCGCCAAGCATGGCGACGAGGCGTTCGAGCTGCTGCGGCATCTCCTGGAGGCCGGCGGCAACAAGGCCGAGCTGGCCAGGACGCTGCACATGTCCCGGCCGACACTGTACGCACGGTTGGACGCACTGGAACGTATCGTCGGACTCGACCTGGACGCCGCAGAGTCCAGAACGTCCCTGCATGTGGCGATGCTGATTCTCAGCGCGGCAGGGGAGTAGCGCCGCGTCACGCCTCCGCTGGGTCCTCGGCGTCGCGACGCTCGTCCTTCAGCCGCTCCTTGCTCCGCAATAGCCGCAGCAACGTCACCAACACCAGTCCACCGACGATGTTGCCGAGGAGGGTGTACCAGAACCATCCCAGCCAGTCGAGGTAGCCGAAGGGCGCCTCGCCGGTCGACAGCGCGCCAAAAATCAGCAGCGAGTCCAATATCGAGTGGAACAGCTGCAATCCGGCCAACACGAACGCCCCGGCAACGGCAGCGGCGATCTTGCCGGGCACCGAGTCTGTGCCGTGCTGCATGCGCGTCATCAACGTGATCGCCATGCCGCCGAGCACCGCGAGCGCCAGGGTCTGCGCTGAGAGCGGCGCCTCCACGAAATGCTTTGCGGACTCGATCGTTTGATCCTTCAGCTTGGGGAACGCCGCAATGATCAGCGCCATGATCACCCAGCCGCCGACCAGGTTGGCGACGAGGGTGCCGCTCCACAATCTGGCCAGCTGGCTCACGCTGGCCCGCTTGGCCGCCACCGTGGTGACGGGAACCAGGAAGCCTTCGGTGAACAACTCGCTGCGTCCGAGCAGCAATGCCAGGAAGCCGATCGCGAACGCCAGCCCGGCCAGCAGTTGATTGTGGGTCTCGTGCAGCACGGACAGGTACGCGAGCACACCTATCGCCACTTCGGTGCCGCCGAAGAACCCGGTGACAAGCACTTCACGCCAGCCGCGATGTAGACGCTGACTGCCCTCGTCCACCATCCGGTTGAACGCGGCTTCGAGTTCGTCCTCGATCGGACTGTCGGAATCGCCCAGTTGGCGCTGGCTCGTTGAACTCACGATGCGGTGTACCCACTGACTTCGAGCTCAACACGGAAAGCCGCTGAGCAGTTGCTCAACGCCCACCAATACACTGCGACCGTGGGCATTCTCGTTGGCTTCGCGCCGTGGATCGTCTATTGGGTACTGGTCGGCAACGTCCCGTTCAAGACGGCCGTGCTGGTCGCTCTCGCTATCGCCGTCATCGGCCTGGTGATGAGCCGCACCCGGAAGTCGGCCAACCTGACTTTTGAAATCGGCGCTGTCGCAATATTCTTCGTGCTCACAGTGCTGACCTTCGTGACGAGCCAGTCATTCATGGAGCAGTGGATGCAGCCGCTGAGCAACGCGGGCATCTTCTTGATCGCCCTCGTTGGCGCACTTGCCGGCAAGCCCTTCGTGCGGGAGTTCGCCGCTGCCGGCCGCTCCGACGAAATCATCAACAGCGAGCTGTTCACCCGGATCACGTCGCTGCTGACCTGGATTTGGATTGCCGCTTTCGCCGGTATGACGGTGTCTTCGGCGATCCCGCCGATCGTGCAGAGGGATTCGACCATCCTCGACACCGCGACCCCCCTGTCGTTCCTGTGCTACTGGGTCATCCCGTTCGCGCTGTTGGGTCTGGCCGCGATCGCCTCGCGCATCCTGCCCGACACCATGGTCCTCGGTGACGACGTCGTTCGCGAGACGTCCTTCGTCGCCTACAGCGAAGCGGCGATCGACGAGTTGTATTACCTCGCCCAAGAGCACGCCAACCGCGAAGTCGGTGCCGGCAGGGAGGCCTACGACGTCAAGGTCGGCGGGATGGGCATGGCCCTCACCGGAGACGACTCCCGCAAGTCTTGGCTGTCGACCTATCGGGTGCGCGACCGGCGTCGCTGAGCGGGCCGGTCCCTTGGCTCTGCACCGTTGCTGACCGCAGGTCGGGGATCGCAACCAATCGGGCAAGGATGCACACCGCTTTGGACACCATTCCATCACGGTTTGGCTAAAGGCCCAGGTCAGCCGCTAACCACAGCAAGCACCTGTCGGTTATTTGCGGTAGAAAGTGTCAGAAGTGACCTCTGTGACGAGGACGGAGCTTTGCTCAGAGGCGCCCCGGAAGGTGGAAATGATGAAGAAACGTTTGTATGCCCTGGCGATCAGCCTGCTGATGCTGTTCGCGATCCCCGGCCTGCTGGCGCCGACAGCTACCGCCGCCCCGGTGGGCCGGGATCAATACGTCAACGTGGTGATCCAGCGTGGGCTCGCCCAGCGCGGCGTGCCTTACGCATGGGCCGGCGGTGACATCAACGGACCCACCCTGGGCAAAGGGCCGAGCGCGGCTGTCGTCGGTTTCGACTCGTCCGGTCTGATCCAGTACATCTACGCCGGCGTCGGCGCCAAGCTGCCGCGCTCCTCGGGTGACATGTACAAGGTCGGCCAGCACGTAACCGCCGAGCAGGCGCTGCCCGGCGACCTGGTCTTCTACGGCCCGGACGGCACCCAGAGCGTCGCGATGTTCCTGGGCAACAACCAGATGCTCGAGGTCACCGACACCGTCGTCGCGGTATCGGCGGTTCGCGCCAAAGACATGGCGCCGTATCTGGTCCGCGTCATCGCCTGAGCGAGCCGGGGGGCGTGCCGTTGATCGTGTCGACGATTCGTCGGCGCGCGGCACGCCCTTCCGGGATCGGCAGCAGGGGGTAGACGTGCACCATGCCCTCGCCCTGCACGAAATCCACATCGACTCCGGCCGCCGAAGCGCGACCGGCCAACAGGTGCGCGTCAGGGTTGAGAATGTCGCGGGTTCCGGTGAACACTGTGAGCCCCGTCAAACCCTCGAGCGCGGCCGACAACGGGCTGACCAGGGGATCGTCGATGCTCAGGTCGCCCCGCCAGTACTCAACGTACTCACCGATGCCAGGACGGGACAGCCACGGATCCCGCCGCTCAAGGGCGGCGATCGCGGGATTGGTCATCGCGGCGTCGAGCACCGGCGCAATCAGGAATATCCGGTCTGGCTGATCAAACCCCTTGTCGCGCAACCAGATTGCTGATGATAGTGCGATTTGTCCGCCGGCCGAATCGCCAAGCAGGACGGTCTGCCGGGGCCCCGTCCGGGCAACCTCGGCGAGGACGAGTTCAGCGACGCGGGGTACGACCTCGCCGGCGGTGCCCCACGGCACCAGCGGATAGATGGGCACGCGCACTGCGGTCTGGGTCTCGGCGGCCAGCGCGGCAATCAGCCGCCAGTGCGCCGGCTCGATCTCGTTGAGCCAGCCGCCGCCGTGCAGATACACCGCATGACGACGCGCACGCCCGCCGGCGGGGGACACCGTATAAACCGGCCATCCGTCGTGGACAACGGTCACCTCGACATCGTCTCGAAGCCGTGGGGGCCCGAAAGGCCGGGGCCGCAAGGCCCTGTCGGCCACCCGCTGACGCGCGGCGGCTGCATCGGACAACGGCTTCCCGCGTCCGGTGGCGCGCAGTATCAGCGGAACCAGTCGGCTAGCCGCACTCGGCATCCGACCATTGTGGTCGAATCAGACCGCCGCTGTGCGAGCTATGCGCAGTCGGAGCACACCATGCTGGTGGCGTCGGCCAGCCGGCTGCGGTGGTGCACCAGAAAGCAGCTGGTGCACGTGAACTCGTCTGCCTGCTTGGGAACCACCCGCACCGTGAGCTCTTCGTCGGACAAGTCGGCGCCGGGCAACTCAAAGGAATCGGCGGCTTCCGCCTCGTCAACATCAATCACGGCCGTGGCCGTGTCCTTGCGCCGTCCCGCCAGGTCTTCAAGCGACTCGTCCTCAGGCTCGGCCTGGGTACGGCGGGGGGCGTCATAATCAACCGTCATGGTCCGTGCCTTTCATTTCCTTCCGCATTCGACGTCGCGTCAACGCGGTCGAATGCGAGTTTGTTCCCGTAGCCGGTCTCGGCTAAACACCGTTGTTGCGGGCTGTCGTTGTGCTGGCTACTGCCTGGCTGTGGCCTGCGGTTTTCGCACGTCATCTAGTACGTAGATGACGCCGTTCAGGTTCGCCAGAGTGATTCCTGGACGACGCTGGCGATCAGGGTACCGTCATCTCGCTGCAGCGAGCCGCGTGCCAACCCCCGCGCGTCGCTATGGCTGACCGCGATCGCATCGTAGAGGTGCCATTGGTGGGGGTCGCTCGGGCGATGAAGCCACAGCGCATGGTCGAGGCTGGCGGCACCGCCCGGGCCGGGAAACTCGGGTCCCGGCGGCCGCGCCGATGACACCATGCCCAGGTCAGAGATGAAGGTCAGCGTGCACGCCCGCAGCAGGGGATCGTCTTCGACCGGTTGGCGGGTGCGGAACCAGAAGGGCTGGATGGGCCAGTCGACACGACTCTGCTGGCCGGGCGCGATCCGGACATCGAAGTGATCGGCCCACTCAATCGGCAGCTTGGTGAGGATCGTCGCATCCGTAAGTGGTACGCGTGGTTCCTGCGGCCGCTGCCAGTCGGTGGTCGTCTCCGGTTGATGGAACGACGCCAACATCTCGAAGATTGCGGCGCCGTCCTGCATCGCGGTGACGCGCCGGGTGTTGAACGAGCGTCCGTCACGGGTGATCTCGACGGTGAACTCGACGTCGACGCCGATCCGCCCACCCTTGATGAAATACGCGTGCAGCGACTGCGGCAGCCGGCCCGGTTCCACGGTGGCGCCGGCGGCAGCCAGCGCCTGCGCGGCGATCAGTCCGCCGAACAATCGGGGACCCGCACCGTATGACGCCGATGCCCGGAAGGTGTGCCCGTTGCGGTCGAGGTGGACCAGGTCGGCGATCCAGCTCGGCATGCTCTCCCCGCGTTGTCGTGGTCGAAATCGCACTCACGATAGCGTGCATAGACTTCGGTCATGGATCGCGGCCACATCGATGGACCTGATGGCCTGCTTCGGATCGAGGATTGTCTGGACGCCGACGGGAACGTCGTATTACCGCCAGGCGTGACGCTGATCTCGTTGATCGACCGCAACATCGCCAATGTCGGTAGCTCCGTTGCTTATCGCTACCTCGACTACAGCCGTTCGACGGATCCGGCGATCGCCGAGCTGACCTGGGCCCAGCTTGGCCAGCGACTTCGGGCGATCGGGACGCACATCCAGCGCAGCGCCGCCCGCGGTGACCGGGTCGCGATACTCGCGCCGCAGGGTTTGGCTTACATCGCCGGGTTCTTCGCCGCGATCAAGGCCGGCACCATTGCGGTGCCGTTGTTCGCTCCCGAATTGCCCGGGCACACCGAGCGTCTCGACACCGCGCTGGCTGATTCGCAGCCCGCGTTGGTGCTCACCACCACCGCCGCCGCCGACGGTGTGCGCGGGTTCTTGTCGAAGCTGCCACCGAATCGGCAGCCGCGGGTCCTCACCATCGACGAGATCCCTGATTCGGCGGCCGACGACTTCGTCCCGATCACGATCGATGTCGACGACGTCTCCCATCTGCAGTACACATCCGGCTCGACTCGGCCTCCGGCCGGGGTGGAGATCACCCACCGCGCCGTCGGCACCAACCTGATTCAGATGATTCTGTCGATTGATCTGCTCAATCGAAACACCCACGGCGTCAGCTGGTTACCGCTCTACCACGACATGGGCTTGTCGATGATCGGCTTTCCGACGGTTTACGGCGGACACTCCACACTGCTGTCGCCGACCGCCTTCATCCGCCGGCCGCAGCGCTGGATCCGTGCGCTGTCCGACGCGTCCCGGGAAGGTCATGTCGTCACCGCCGCACCGAATTTCGCATACGAGTGGACCGCGCAGCGTGGATTGCCCGATGCCGGTGACGATATCGACCTGAGCAACGTCGTGATGATAATCGGCTCCGAGCCGGTAAGCGTCGATGCCATCACCGCTTTTTCCGAGGCGTTCGCACCGTACGGTCTGCCACCGACGGCGTTCAAACCGTCGTATGGCATCGCCGAGGCCACGCTCTTCGTCGCGACCATCGCACCGACGGCGGTACCCACAGTTATCAGGCTGGACCGCGAGAAATTGGCCGATGGGCTGGTCAGCGAAGCTGCCGCGGACGATGCCGACGCCGTCGTCCAGGTGTCGTGCGGTCAGGTGGCCCGAACCCTGTGGGCGGTGATCGTCGACCCGGCTAGCGGCCACGAACTGCCCGACGGGCGAGTTGGTGAAATCTGGTTGCGCGGCAACAATATCGGGCGCGGCTATTGGGGTCAGCCGGGGGAGAGTCGCCGAATCTTCGGCGCCAGACTGACCCGCCGCCTGGACGTGGGGAGCCATGCCGACGGTGTCGCCGATGACGCGGCCTGGCTGCGAACCGGCGACCTCGGCTTCTACCGTGGCGGTGAACTGTATGTGACCGGCCGCCTCGCCGACATCGTCACGCTCGAGGGACGAACGCTGTATCCGCAAGACATCGAGAAGACCGTCGCGGATTCCTCGTCCATCGTCCGGCGCGGCTACGTGGCGGCGTTCTCCGTGCCGGCCAATGAAATACCCGGTGCGACAACACATGACAACGCCGAGCAGCTGGTGGTGATCGCCGAGCGTGCCGCCGGCACCAGTCGGAGCGACCCGGTCGCCGCGGTTGACGCTATCCGGTCGGCGGTGTCGCAGCGCCACGGTGTCGCCGCCGCCGACGTGCGACTGCTGCCGGCGGGTGCGATCCCTCGCACCACCAGCGGCAAACTCGCCCGGCGGGCCTGCCGTACCGAATACCTCAGCGACGCGCTGGTGAAGCGTTAAACATATGCGGCCGTCGATATTTGGTGTCATGACAGTTGCCACGGTGGTGGCCGCGTCCGTCGCCCCGGCCATTGCCTCGGCAGATGAGCCGGCGATCCTGACGGTCTGCACCACCGGCGATTACCGGCCACTGACATACCGCGACCCGACGACGGGGCAGTACAGCGGGGTCGACATCGACATGGCCACCGACTTGGCCGCGCACCTAGGCCGCGAACCGGTGTTCGTCGCCACGACCTGGTCGGCCCTCGTCGCGGACCTCACAGCCGGAAAATGCGATATCGCGATGGGCGGCATCACCGATACCCCCGAGCGGCGGCGCGTCGCCGAGGTGACCAGGCCGTACCTGGCCAGTGGCAAGACGCCGCTTGTGACTGTGCCCAACGTCGGGCAACTCGCAACAATCGAACAGATCAACCGTCCCGAAGTGCGGGCGATCGAGAACAGCGGCGGCACCAACGAGCAGTTCGCCCGCAAGAACCTTCCCGAGGCGCAGCTCATCATCTGGCCGGACAACACCACGATCTTTGATCAGCTCGCGGCCGGTGGTGCCGACGTCATGGTCACCGACGCCATCGAAGCGATCTATCAGTCGTCGGTGCACCCGGAATTGGTGGCCCAGCACCCCGAGCACCCGTTCACCGCGGAGGCCAAGGCCTACCTACTTCCAAAGGGCAGCCCGATCGCTCGTCGGACTGACGACTGGCTGGCCGACGTGCTCAGCGACGGCACCTACGCCCGGATCTATGAGCACTGGTTGCACACGCCGGCGCCAGACCCACCGCGCTAGGCGGGGTCAGCGGCCCTTCCACTGCGGCTTGCGCTTCTCCCGCCAGGCCAGCAGGCCTTCGCCGACGTCCTCGGTGGCGCCGGCCACCTTGCGCATCACCTCACCGAAGCGCACCGACTCGATCCAGCCCATGTCCGCGGTTCGCCAGGCCACTTCTTTGGTGGCCCGCTGTGCCAGCGGCGCGGCCTCGGTGAGCGTCCTCGCCCACGCCTGAGCCTCCGCCTGCAGTTCCTCGGGCTCGACGAGCTTCCACACCAGCCCGATTTCCTTGGCGCGTTCGGCGCTGATCGGCTTGCCGGTCAGCAGAAGCTCCATGGCGTTAGCCCAGCCGACGCGATGCGGCAATCGGATGGCGCCGACGATCGTCGGAACGCCCAGCGTCACCTCCGGGAAACTGAAGGTGGCCTCGGTAGAGGCAATCACGAAGTCGCAAAACAGGACTCCGGTGACTCCGTAGCCGACACACGGGCCGTGCACAGCGGCGATGGTGGGCTTGAACAATTCCATGCCGGACTCGAACGAGTTGATCGTCGGCTTCTCCCAGAAGGTGCCGCCGAACGTGCCCACCGATCCTTCGCCGTCCTTGAGGTCCCCGCCGGCACAGAAGACGTCACCGTTGGCCGTCAGTATCCCGACCCAGGCCTCCTCCTCATCGCGGAATCGATCCCATGCCGCGTTGATCTCCTGGCGGAGCGGACCGTTGATGGCATTGCGCGCCTCCGGCCGGTTGAGGGTGATGGTGGCGACGTGCTCTTCCAACTCAAAGGTGACGAGGCTCATTGCTGCACTCTAGTTCGGAGAAAATTTGCCGAAACGTGTGACGCAGTAAAAGTTTGCTGAGTGTGCACGATCGCGAACCTTATCCAGCAAAGTGCTGCTATTTCTCGTATCGCAATTGTCGCGGACCTATCGTTAGCAAACTTCTGTGCATCTTCATTCGGAAAAGTCACTTTCTGTTTGCTTGAACATCGAGACGTCTGGCCGAAGAACAGGTAATTTTCGCTAGCGACAACAGAACCCGTGACGGGCAAGAGCTTTCAGTACCGAGGTGATTGCTCGTCGACGGCCGGGGTGGTTTAGGGGGTCACGCGTGTCATTGGAAGACTTTCCGGCCTATTCACGACGGTCGATAGCTCCCGCGAATTCCTTCACGGTTTGTCGCCCCTGTGCCGTCGGCCGCATCGGCGCGCTCGCTGTGGCACTGGGAATCGGCTGGGCCCTGATGGCCGGGGGCGTCGCGCACGCCGACAGCACCGGTTCTGATTCCGCGCAGTCGGCAGCCGGCCGATCGGCACAGGCGGGATCGGCGCGTGCAGGGCGGCACTCGGCGGCGGGCCCCTCGGCGCCGCGATCGGGATCGCGTCCCTCGCCGAAAGCGGACATCCCGCAGCCGGCGGCAGCCAAACCCGTTGCCGTGACACGCAAGGCCACTGCAGCCGCAGGCGTTGCCCCTGCCGCAAACGACACGCCCGCTGAACCGCGGCGGTCGGCCGTCGTCCCCGCCGCAGCCGTCGCGAACGATGTTGCGGTCACGCAGACCGTCACGGTAGCGCGCAGTACGGCAAGCCCGGTGGAATCGGTCAACGCGATCATCAACGCCACCCGAACGGCGCTGGAAACCCTGTTGCACAACGCCAGGCCACCGACCCTGCCGCCGCCGCCACAGCTGCTGCTGTCACTGCTGGCGTGGGCACGCAAGGAGTTCGATTCGCTGTTTCCTACGTCGACACGTACCGAGTTGACGACGGCCACCGAACCGACGGCAGCCGCCGCCGGAACCCTCACCAGCGGCACCACCACCGTCGTCATCGAAGGCGAGTCGCTGACCGTCGCTCCCGCGAAAGCTGGCAGTATGTATTCCGACGCGGCGGCCTCCGGACGCAAGGCGCTGTTGCTTTCGACGAATTCGACTGCCACCAAATCACTTTCGCTGCCGTCGGCGACGGGACTGGTGATCCGCGCTCGAGGCGACCAGTACAACGGCGCTCCGGTGATGACGGTGTCCGTCGACGGGGTCGTGGTCGCCACCACGCAGGTGTCGTCCACGTCGTGGACCGACTACTCGATCCCGGTGTCGCTGTCGGCCGGAACCCACACGATCAGCCTCGCGTTCACCAACGATCTGCGGCAGTCGGCGGCCAATGACCGCAACCTGCGTATCGACAAGATCACCGTCATAGCGGCCGCAACCCCGCCCTCAACGCAGACGCCGCCCTATTTCCAGGGCGCCGACTGGTTGTGGAAGCCGATCGTGGCCAATCCCATCGTCGCCGCGAACAGCGCCACGTGGGTCAAGTACCTGTCCGCTGCCAACGCCCAACATGTGGCCGACCTCTACGACAGCGGTGTCAGCCTGGTGTCTGCCAACCAGATCACGGCATCGACGCCCCGCTATGATGTCAAATTCACCGAGCCGTGGGGGAGCGACCCGTTCGGCTCCTACACCGTGGCCATTCCGCTCGGGCTGAATCTGCCGTCCGGCTCGGATCGGCAGATTGCGATCCTCGATCCCAACACCGGTAAGGCGTACGGCCTCTGGCAAGCCTCCTACGACGGCACGACCAACACCTGGTCGGCAGCATGGGGCGGCATGACCGACCTGAGCGGCAACGGTATCGACAGTTCCGGCTCGGCCACGGCGACGAACATCGCGCGGTACGCCGGCGTCATCACCACAGCGGAGTTCGGTGCCGCGGTCGCGGCCAACACCGGCATCAACCACGCGCTGTTCATTTCCAGTGACATCGCCGGCGCTCTATTCGCCGGCCCGGCGACGAAGTCGGACGGCACCAACATCGCCGGGGTGACGACTCCCATACCGGAAGGCACTCGGATCCAGCTGGATCCATCCGTCAATGTCGATGCCATCCCCGGACTCTCGGCTGCCGAGAAGGTGATCGCCAAGACGCTTCAAACCTATGGCGCCTATGTCGGCGACCAGGGCGGTGCGCGCATGGCGTTCGTCTTCGAGGTCGCCTCCGACGCGATTTCGCCGACGAACCCAGGCGCGGTGTGGACGGGGGCCGGCCTGTCGTGGGACTACTACGACATGGCCGACATCCCATGGTCCCAGCTGCGTGTCTTGGCGAACTGGGACGGCTCCTGACGGCTGGCCGCCTTTAAGTCAGTGGAGCCGCCGCTTGCTTGACGGCTCACCAGGCAACTATGACTGCGCATGGCCTCGCGAACTATCCACCGATCGGCTGGAATACCGGATGAATCGGTATCCGCCGATTGGGGGACGTGCCGCAGGGGCGTTAGGCCTCCAGCCTTGCGCGGACGGCGGAAAGCCGTTGCTGCAGTTCGTCTTCGGTGACGATGCCTCGGGCCAGCAGTGAATGTGCCAGCGACACCAGCTGGCTTTCCGGATACGGAAGCTCGGAGTACACGGTGGAGGAGAGATCGTCTTCTTCGTCGCGCCGTTCTTTGAATGTCGGGACGTCGGAGTCGCAGGCGGCCTGATCGAGTGCGTCACACAGTCCGTCGAGGCTGGTTTTCCACGGCGGTACTGGGTTCTCCACACCGTATTTGGCCGCCATCACCGGCCAGACCTGATTGCGCTCGACGATCTGTCGCAGCGGGTCGGGTGTCATTCGCCGACCGGGTGTACGGCGGGGCGCGTCTCGGTGATGACGTTCGCGGTGACCCCGGGCTTCGGCAACGCGACACCGATCAGGCAATCGCGGGTGATGATCTCGGTAAGCTGATCCTCGCTCCAGCCGTCGGTGCCCTCGGGGCGCATCGGCATCACCATGAACCGGTGCTTCTGGTTGGAGTCCTGCACCCGCACCTCGACGTCGTCGCCCAGGTACAGGCCGAACTCGGAGAGCACCTGGCGCGGCCAGCGGACCAGCCGCCGCCGGTAGTTGGGCGTGCGATACCACTCAGGCGAGTTGCCCAGAATGGGGCGCGGGTAGCAGGAGCACAGCGCACACACGATGACGTTGTGCAGGGTCGGGGTGTTCTCAAGAATCTGAAATGCCGTGAAATCGCTTGGGGTGCCGAAGCCCGTCGGTTCAAGCCAGTCGACGCCGACCTCCTTGCTGGCGGTCATCGGCTCGGCGAGCGCGAGTGTCTTGAACTCGGGGTCCAGCCACGCGCGGGCAACCAGGCGAGCGGCCGGCGTGGGACCGATCTGCTCGGCGAACTCGGTGAAGCGGCGGTGTTCCTCCGCGGTGAAAATACCTTTCTCGATGCACAATTCGCGCAGCGCGATCTCCAGTACCTCGAAGTCGGTGATCTCATCGACCATCGGCTTGACGGTGCGGTCGTGGTCGTGATCGTGGCCGTGATCTGTCATGTCGTCCGTTCTTACTAGGCGGGCTGCAGCCAGTGCTCGGGAATCTCGGTGCGTAGGCTGTCGGCCTCCGGGCCGTTGAAGTCGTTCCACAACTCAGACATGCTGAATTTGACGACGTAGAACCATTCGGGCTTGGCGTCGGGGATGTCCCAGGTCTCGTCTTCTGCGGCCGGGCTTTCATAGGCCACCGCGTCGATCACGCCCTTCGCGCCGCGGACGTACTCGGGTGTGCGCGTGTAGAACAACACCGGGAGTTCCCGGACGACGACGGGGTCACCGACCTTGAACCTCGGCTCTCCCGCTCGGCCCGCGTACACCTGCGGATCACCCTTGCCCTGGGCATGGACGATGTGGCTGTTCCGCTTGACCTGCGACCCATCGCCCTCGAACTTCGGCTCGGCCGCCAGCGTCTTGCCCTCTAGTCCACCGGCATAGCGTTCTTTGACCTCGGCCATCCGTTCGGTGAGTTCAGTGAGGCCGATGTGATGTTTTTCGATCAGCACCCGCGCGACGGACAATAGCCAGCGGCCGTAGTACGGGAACCCGAGGTACACCGCGCGCTGCACATCGACGTTGCCGATGCGCCGCCGTTCCTCCGACAGCCAGATGCCGCGCCACGCGAGAACCTCGCAGATGACGTAGGTCATATGCTCCCAGTACTCGTAGTCCTTGTTCTCGTACTTCATCGGGGCGTCGGGCTCGCCGCCGACGTCGTGCACGGGCTTCATGTACGCCACGAACCTGGCATGGTCGAGCAGGTCCGGAGTCGGAGCATCCGGCAACTCCGGATAGGCGGACTTGAGGCGCGCCACTAGAGCCAGCTGGTCAGCGCGTTCCGCGGCAGTGCTCATCGAAGGCCCCTCGAATGTGGCTTTGCACAACTTCAACGAGGCACAACCTAACACCGCTTACTCCCACGGGCGGCGAAAAACCTCTGATGTTCACCGACGAAAGTGGTTGATGTCAGGCGTATCCCAGTGCCACATTCTCGGCGCGGATACGCACTGTGAGCACCAGGGCGTTGGCGATGCTGAACACGATGGCGGTCACCCAGGCCGAGTGGACCAACGGCAACGCGGCGACCTCCGCGGTGACGGCCGTGTAGTTCGGGTGGTGCAGCCACCGATACGGTCCGCGATGAATCAGGGGAGCGCCCTTGATGACGATCAGACGGGGGTTCCAATGCTTGCCCAGCACGGCCACACACCACCAGCGCACCGCCGTGCTGATCAGCACGACGGTCAGCATCGGCCAGCCCAGCCAGGGCAGGAACGGCCGGTGCGTCGTCGCCACCTCGGTCACACACGAAGCCAGCAGCAGGGTGTGCATCGCCACCATCACCGGGTAGTGCCCGCCCCCGAACTCCCTGCCGCCGTGGGCAAATGACCATCGTGCATTGCGGCGCGAGACCACCAGCTCGACGAGCCGCTCGATGCCAATCAGCAGAATGAACAGGTAGTACATGTCGATCTCCCTCACCAGCCGAGCAGCAACAGTTCGAAGCTGAAGCCCGGCCCCATCGCCAGCATCAGCCCCAGCGATCCCGCCGCCGGGCTGGTGGCGATCGTCCGGTCGAGGACGTCGAGCACCGATGCCGAGGAGATGTTCCCGTTGTCCCGCATCGAGTCCCAGCTGTGCCGCAGTGCATCTTGAGGTATCCCGATGGCGTTGCCCATCGCCTCGAGCACTTTGGGTCCGCCGGGATGGCAGACCCAGGTCGTGATGTCGGCTGTGGTCAAGCCGTGGTCGGCGAGGAACCGGTCGACTTCACCGCCCAGGTGGTCGTCGGCCATCTTCGGGACGTCGCGCGACATCACCAGTTGAAATCCGCTGGAGCTGACGTTCCAACCCATGACATCGACGGTGTCGGCGAATAGCCGGCTCCGCGTTGCGAGTAGCCGCGGACCCGGATGAAGGGGAAGTCCGGCCGGAGACCGATCGGCCCCGGCAGCGACGACGGCGGCCGCACCGTCACCGAACAGGCACACACCGATCAGGGCCGGGATGGACGTGTCGTCGCGTTGCAGCGTCAGAGAGCACAGTTCCACCGACAGCAGCACCGCGACGTGATCCGGGAAGCCACGAAGGTAATCGTCAACCCGTGCCATCCCAGCCGCGCCGGCCACGCACCCGAGGCCGAACAGCGGGATGCGTTTGATGTCGGGCCGCAACCCCACTGCTGAGGCGATCCGGGCGTCGATGGTCGGCACGGCAACTCCCGTGCTCGACACCGTCACGATGGCGTCGACCTCGTCAGGGCGCACATGTGCGGCCTCGAGGGCGTCGCGCACTGCCCGCTCACCGAGTTCGACGGCCACCTCGAGGTATGCCGCGTTGGCCTCGGTGAAGCCGGTCAGCTGTGGGTAGCGTTCCAGCGGCAACGCCAGATTGCGGTAGTCGACTCCGCTGGTACGGGCGAAGCGGGCGAATCCGGGCTCTGCGAACGTGGTGAGCGCCGCTGCCACCTCGTCCTGGTTGTAGCGATGCTCGGTGAAGGCCATCGCGGTGCCTGCGACGCGCGGGTCACCATGCCGGTGGATCGCGGTTGGGTTTTCGAATCTGGAGAATGCGGTATCTGTCATGCGCGCTATAACGCGTCGGGGCTACCAATTGAATTCCATTCAACAGCCCTCGGTGAAATATCGCACAGGTGAGTGAAATACCGTGGTTACGTCGGTATAACCGCAGTTCAACGTCTCTTTTATTAAGCGCAGGAAAGTAATTCATAAAGGACCGCTTAGAATTCCCAGAAATGCGTCCGTTTCTGATATTCAATTGCACATGGACTGTGCGAGTGCTGTGAATACGCGGCACGGGCGAACCATTGTGAACCCGATTTCGTGCGGCATCGAAGGACAGGCCGTCCGTCCTGCCGCTCCTGGATGTGAATTCAGCAGCAGGCGGCAGGTCTACCGGCCGAAGCCCGCGTCGCGCAGTGCCTGCGCCATCGAGCCCGAGGACCGGTTGGCATCCGGCCGTCCCGCGTCGCCGCCGCCGCGGGACGGACGACGGCGCTCACCTGCTGACCGGTTGGGCGCCGGGCGGGCTGACCGGTTGGGCTGATCGCGCTTCGGGGCATCGCCGAGGCGCAGAGTGAGCCCGATCCGCTGGCGGTCGACGTCGACCTCGAGGACCTTCACCCGCACCACCTGACCGGATCGCACCACCTCGTGCGGGTCGGACACGAACCGGTCCGACATCGCCGAGACATGCACCAGACCGTCCTGGTGGACACCGACGTCGACGAATGCCCCGAACGCCGCAACATTGGTGACGACACCTTCCAGCACCATGCCGACTTTGAGATCGGCCACCTTCTCCACTCCGGCAGCGAAGGTCGCGGTGGAGAACGCCGGCCGCGGATCGCGGCCTGGTTTCTCGAGTTCGGCGAGGATGTCGGTCACCGTCGGCACACCGAATCGATCGTCGGCGAAGTCGGCGGGCCGCAGCGAGCGCAGCGAGCGTTCATTGCCGATGAGTTCGGCCAACGTGATGCCCGAGCGGTCCAGGATTCGCCGGACCACCGGGTACGCCTCCGGGTGCACACCCGATGCATCGAGTGCGTCGTCACCGCCGCGAATCCGGAGAAAGCCCGCGCACTGTTCAAATGCCTTGGGGCCCAGCCGCGGAACATCGAGCAATGCGCTACGGCTGCGGAACGGTCCGGTCTTCTCCCGGTAGGCGACGATCGCCTCGGCCAGCGACTCGGAAACCCCTGAGACCCGTGACAGCAGCGGGACCGATGCCGTATTCAGGTCGACCCCGACGGCGTTGACCGCGTCCTCGACCACTGTGGCGAGGCTTCGTGCCAGCGTGCCCGGGGTGACGTCGTGCTGGTATTGGCCGACTCCGATGGACTTCGGCTCGATCTTCACCAGTTCGGCCAGTGGATCCTGCAGGCGCCGTGCGATCGACACCGCGCCGCGCACCGTCACATCCAGGCTCGGCAGCTCGCGTGCGGCGTAGGCCGACGCCGAGTACACCGATGCTCCGGCCTCGCTGACGATCCCCTTGGCCGGGGCATTCGCACCGGCACCGCGGATGTCGGCGATGAGCTCGGTAGCCAGCGCGTCGGTCTCCCGCGAAGCGGTGCCGTTGCCGATCGCGATCAACTCGACGCCGTGCCGGGCGACGAGTGCGGCCAACGTCGCCTTCGCCGAATCCCATTGGCGCTGAGGTTGATGCGGGAAGATCGCACAGGTGTCGAGCACTTTCCCGGTGGCATCGACGACGGCGACTTTGACGCCGGTGCGGAAACCCGGATCGAGTCCGAGTGTCGTGCGGGTACCCGCCGGCGCCGCCAGCAGCAGATCCTTGAGGTTCTTGGCGAATACGTTGACCGCGTCCTCCTCGGCGCGCTGACGCAGCCGCATCCGCGCGTCGACTGCACCTGAGATCATCAGCCGCGTGCGCCAGGCCAATCGTACGGTGGTGGCCAGCCATGGGGTTGCCGTCGCCTTCGCGCCCAACTCGACCCCGAGTGCCTGAGCGACCATCACTTCGTATGCGTCGTCGCTGCCGCCGTCGAAGCGCAAGGCGAGGGCTTGCTCCTTCTCCCCGCGCATCACCGCCAGGACCCGATGCGACGGCATGTCCTCCAGCCGCTCGCTGAACTCAAAGTAGTCCCGAAACTTCTGCGCCGGCTGGCTTTTCGCGACTTCCTCGGAGAAGGGCGCAGTCCGCAGCGCGCCCTCGGCCCAGAATTTGGTCCGAACTGCGCCGACAAGTTCGGCGTCCTCGGCGGCCCGCTCGACGAGGATGTGCCGCGCACCGTCGAGCGCCGCAGCGACGTCGGCGACCTCAGGGTTGAGAAACTCCGCCGCGGCGTCCTGCGGGTTGACCGTCGGGTCGGCGAGCAGCCGGTCGGCGAGTGGCTCGAGGCCCGCTTCACGGGCGATCTGGGCCTTGGTGCGCCGCTTGGGTTTGTAGGGCAGGTAGATGTCCTCGACCCGGGACTTGGTATCGGCAGTGAGCAGCGCGGTTTTCAGCTCGTCGGTCAGCTTGCCCTGTTCTTCGATCGAGGCCAACACCGCGGCGCGCCGTTCGTCGAGCTCGCGCAGATAGCGGAGCCGCTCTTCGAGGTCTCGCAGTTGGCCGTCGTCGAGGCTGCCGGTGACTTCCTTGCGGTAGCGGGCGATGAACGGGACGGTCGAGCCCTCGTCGAGCAACCGGACCGCGGCGGCCACCTGTACCTCTGCAACGGCGAGTTCCGCAGCAAGACGGGCATTTACAGATTTGACGGTTGGGCTTGAAGTCACGCGGAGACCCTACCGAACGTCCCCGACAATCCCGCGAACCCATCCCGGGGGTGTTGCAAGAGTTCGACTCTGCATTCGCAAAAGGATTGGCCGACGAGGTCATTGACGACACAGTCGATCAATGACAACGACCACTGAGCCAGCACCCAGCCGCACTCCGATCCGGATCTCACGGCTCGATGTGCCCGGGGTGGACGAGCTGAGCAACCAGTCGGTGAAAGGCTTCTTCACTCACCAGCAGCGGGAAGAGGGGCTGACCTCGAACTGGTTCCGTGCGCTGGCGCTGAACGAGGACGACCTCGGCCGCCTCAACGCCTATCTGCTTCCCCTATTGGGCACCGACGGCCGAGCCGGGCTGACCGCGCGGGAACGGGAGGTGATCGCGACGGTCGTGTCGGGGGAGAACCGGTGCGCGTACTGCCACACCAATCACGCCAACAAGCTGGGCAAGGTGGCCGGCGACTGGTCGTTCGGCCAGCGCGTCGCGATCGACCATCACCAGGTGCACGAGTTGACCGACCGCGAACGGGCGCTGGCCGATCTCGCGATCACGGTCAACAACAACCCGCAAGCGATCCGGGACGACGACATCGACGGGCTGCGCCGGTTGGGACTCGACGACCACCTGATCCTGGAGGCCATCTCGATCGCCGCGTTCATCGGTGCCACCAACCGGATCGGCATCGCGCTGGCGGTACCGCCTAATCCCGAATACACCGGCGTTCCCCAGCGCTAGGCGTCGCCAGGAATAGCCCGGCAGATCGAGGAGTTTGGCGCTATATGCCCAGAGAATTGACCGAGACCGAGCGCCAGGACTACCTCGCCGCCAAGCATGTGGCGGTCCTGTCCGTCGCCACCGCCGATGGCCGGCCCCCGGCCAGTATTCCGATCTGGTACCAATACGCCCCCGGCGGCAACATTCTGATTTCCACCGGTCCGTCGTCGCGCAAGGCCCGGCTGATCGCCCAGGCCGGCGCGGTGACGCTGGTGGTGCAGGACGAGGAGCCGCCGTATCGGTACGTGGTCGTCGAAGGCACCCTGGTCGACACCGCCGACCCCACGCCGCCGGAGGTCTTGGAAGAAACCGCGGTGCGCTATCTCGGTGAGGAGGGCGGACGGCAGTTCATCAAGTCCATGGAGGGACACGCCAACGTGTTGTTCACCTTCCGCCCGGACCGGTGGCTGACGGCCGACTTTTCTGACGAGTTGTAGCCGGTCGCGTCAGCCGGGGACGTCGAGGCGCTGCGTTCCGACCCGGGCTCGGTGGTGCAGATGACCATCCGCTGACCCAGGTCGTCCACGTCGAGCGCGTCGCAGTTCACCGCAACCGGACCCACCACCGGGTGGTGGAATGTCTTGCACAGCATAGGGTGTGACACGACATCACGAGACTCCCAGAGCTCGGCGAATTCGCTACTGCCGCTGCATATACCCCGTACAGGCGGCGGCCCTGCACCGGTGGTCCCAGGAAGACCCGGCGGGCAAGGTTGCACTCACCGACGTCACGATCGCGGCGGCATGCGGCAGCCACGTCACCGGCGCGATCCTGCGGGTCGATGGGGGGCCCTGGGTTCAGTTGGGATCGGTAGGCGATTCCGAGTTCTTCACTTCTCGCATCGACGCCACCAGGCGACGCACAACGAGAGGAAGAACCCATGAAACTCCTGCCGGCTCCCATCGCTGCGCAGATCGATCGCATCGATCGCCAGCACAGCCTGTACATCGGCATCAGCACCGGCCTGCTCGCGTTCTGGTCGATCTACCGGGTCCTGTGGTCGATTTACTTGGCGGTGACCTACAACTTCATCTTCGGCTCGCTGGTGTTCCCGATCGTGCTGTGGGCAGTCACCGGTGTAGCTGCCGCGGTCGTGTCACTCGGCTTCGTCACCCGCTATCGCACCGGATCGGCGACCGGCAGCCCCGAGGCCAACCCCGAAATCAACAACGTCTGACCTGCAGCCCCCGGTGCCCGGCGGAATGCGCGGGCACCAGGAGGAACGCTGAAACGGCGCGCGTCGCACCGGCGATAAGGGGTCAGCACGCGGGGTTCGCCCTGGTACACCCATCGCCGATATGTGCGACGATGCCCCTACGCCAGGGGCTCTAGAGAGGACCGCCGGATTCATGACTGAAGGCCACCGCGCAGCACGGATCGCGCGCGTAATCCTGCTCGCGGGTTTCGCCATGGGCGCCATGGTCACCGGGGCCTCCACCGCCGTGGCCGACCCGATGACGCCGACGCCCGTTCCGGTCCCGTCGGATCCTGCCGCGATTCCAGCGGGCCAGCCGGTTTCGGTGCCCGTCGATCCTGCGGCTGCGCCGGCACCCGCACTTCCGCCACCGGGGGCGCCGCCAACGGTCCCTGAAATCGCCAATCCGAAGTACGGCTCGAACAACAGCAACTACGGCAGCGGCCCCCTGGGGACGCTCCGAGACATGTGGCATCAGGTCCGCGATCCGTATTACGCGCCTCAGGACGACCCGACTGCCGACGGCTCGGTCGCGCCGCCGCCGGGGGCGGGAGCGCCGCCGCCGCTGCCGCCGGGATTCAAGTCGTATACCGCTCCGGGCTCGGAGGCGCCGCCGAGTGAGTCTGGCCCGGGTAAACCGCCGCCGCCCGGGACTCCTGCCCTGCCCCCCGGTTACTACTCGCTGACCGGCCCCCCGCCGCCCGGGTACGAGTACAACACGTCCGGCCAGCCGGCCCCGATCACTGCCACACCGGCACCGACTCCGTAGTGGCGCGACGCGCAAGTTTGGGGGTGGGGGGATTACCCGCGCCGTCTGCTGGTTACATATGCTAAGTATCCGGATGACGTCTGAACGTTGGAGTCTGCACATGGCTGGGATCAAAACCGCGCTGAGCGTGGCCGCACTAGCGGTAGGGCTGACCATGGGCGCCGCACCTCTGGCGAGCGCGGACCCGCCGCCCCCGGACCAGAACGTCGGAGAACCTGCGCCGGACTGGGCGCCGCGCAAGCCGGCCGAGGTGTGGGCCGGCCATCCTGTGGTGTGGACTCACATGTGGGGCGGTCGGTGGGGCGTCTGGATCAACGATCAGTTCATCACGCTGTCGTCCAACCCGGTGACCAACGGCGGCTGAGCCGTTCCTGGTAACGAGTCTCACTCGTCACATTCGCCGTCGAATGTCCACCTAGGGTGGATACTGCGATGTGGACCGCTATATAGTTAGTCCGCTTAAGGTTTTAGGGAATGGGGCAGAAAAACGATGGCTGGTGTGAAGAGTCGCGCGAAGCTGGCGAGCCTTGCGCTGAGTGCGATGGCGGCTGTCGGAGTCATCGCTGCCGGTCCGGCCGCGGCGGACGCGAGCGACGACTATCCGATCCCGCACCGGATCATCATCACGCAGTGCGATGTCGAGCAGTACATGGCCGCAGCGCGCGACACCAGCCCGGTGTACTTCGAGCGCTACATGATCGACCGCAGCAACCGGCCCGCCGACGTGCAGCAGATCGCCTTCGACCGGATTCACTGGTTCTTCTCGCTCGACCCGGTCGCGCGCAGGCAGTACTCCGAGGACACTGCGACCAACGTCTACTACGAGTTCGTCGCAACCCGCTGGGGTAACTGGGCCAAGCTGTTCTTCAACAACAAGGGCGTCGTCGCCAAGGCCACCGACGTCTGCATGAACTACCCCCGCGGTGACATGTCCATCTGGGACTGGCCCGTCGCACGCTAGCCTCCGGCTAGATATCGCGCGGCGGTAACGCCGCCGTCAATTCCATCGATATACCGGCATCAAAGATGATGCTCGGATACATGGTGGACGATGAAGCAAACACTATTTCCGCTCCGAACCCCGCGTGTCGCATACGCCGTCGCGACGGCTGTGGCCTGCACTTCGATCGGCTTGGCGCCGCCGGCCGCTGCCGAACCCGCGCGGGTGCCCTGTGGGCCGCTCGACCAGATCCATGAGAGCCTCGACAACGACATCAACGCCGGCATCGGCGGAGTGCGGACGGTCATCAGCTCGCCATATGCGAGTGGCGCCGCGCAACAGCGAGACACCAACGTGAAGCTCGCGATGATCAGTCACGGCATTCACTACATGGAAGACGTCAACGGTCCGGGCGTCGTTCCCGGGCTCGCGTCGGCGCTCGTCGACCTGCGCCGGGCCGGCGACGACATGCGAGACGCCGTGAGCGCACTTTTCGTCGTCTCATCCAATTACGGGTACGGCTACGGCTACGGCAGCTACGGGCCGACGGTGTCCAACGCCTGGCCGCAGCCGTCGACGTGGACGGCGATCGACTATGCCGACCAGAAGAAGGACGACATCTACACGCTGGTGAACGGTCTGCACGGCACCTGCGTGCCGTAGCCGCTACGAGGCGCTGAGAATCTTGATCGCGAAGACCAACGTGTCACCGGGCAGGATGCCAGCCCTGGGCTGTCCCTGTGGGTAGCCGTCGGCCGAGACCATCGCGACGGCGACGGTGGATCCGACCTTCTGACCGGCGATGGCCTTCTGGAAACCGGGAACGACGCCGTCGAGCGAGAATTCGGCCGGCTCACCGCGCTGATAACTACTGTCGAACACGCTGCCGTCGCGGCCGTTGACACCCTCGTAGCAGACCGAGACGGTGGCGGTCGGCGCGACGACCGGTCCGGTACCTGCCTGCAGGGTGTGCACTTCGGTTGCGTTCACGCTGAAGGGCGGGGTCACCTTGACGACGGGAGCCGCGGTATCGGTGGATCCGGTCACGGCGACGCTGCCCGTCGTACCCGGCAAAGTCCACTCCGGGTTGCCTGGGCTGGTCGGCGGCGCGGTCGGGCACGTGGCGTCCGGACCGGCCGCTTGAGTGACAGCGGACGCGACCGGCGGGACGGTCGAGGACTTACTCGCCGACGGGTTGCCGGTATCGGAACTGCAGGCAGCAAGTGTCACGGCAAACGCGGCGGTGCAGGCACCGAGAGCAACAGCGGAGGGCAGACGCGAGAAGTTCACGCTCGTCACGCTACAGCGAGTTCAATCGCCCAAAGTCTTGGCCAGCACCGAACTCATTCTCAGCAAAGCCTCAGATGGCTCAGGCAAACTGCTTGCAGGCGCCCGAAGGCGCATTGAGGTCGTGTTCACAAGAAAGAGAAGCCGAACGCAATGGACTACAGGTCAGGAAACTCACCGCAGGGAAGCCAGCACCAGTGGCAGCCGAAAGATTCTGTGGAACATTCTAATTCAACGCAGTGGAGCCAGAGCGGGTATCAATACGGTTACGGCGCCACCGACACCACGCAGATGTACCCGTCGGCTCACGGGGGCCGCCCGGTCTACGAGAGACGTGCGTCACAGCAAAAGTTGCGGCAACGAATGAAGCCTCGTGTCGCGGTTCTGGTCGGCGGTACCGCTGTGGTCGCTATGATCGCGGGCGCCGCTGGAGCGGTTGCCGTCGTCGACCATTCCGGACAACCGATGGCTACTGCGCACGCACCGGTCGTCCCAGGCGCGCCGACGCCGAAGGCGCCTGCTGTTGCCGGCCAGCCCGCCAGCGCGGCGCCTGCCGGTTCCGTTGAGCAGGTGTCCGACAAGGTTCTGCCCAGCGTCGTGAAACTGCAGCTGACCAGCGGTCAGGGGCGTGAGGAAGGCTCCGGAATCATCCTCAGCTCCAATGGGCTGATCTTGACGAACAACCATGTCGTGGCCGCAGCCGCGCAGGCCCAGGGCGCCGGGCCGATGGCCGCTGACGGAGCGCTCGGCGGTCAGCTGCCCGATGGTCGCAGCCTCCGGCCTTCCGGTCAGAGTGGCGGTGGATTGGAAGCGACCGTGACCTTCTCCGACGGCCGGACGGTGCCGTTCACCGTCGTCGGCACCGATCCGGCCGACGATATCGCGGTTGTTCAGGCGCAGAACGTCTCGGGTCTCACCCCGATCACCATCGGGTCGTCCAAGGATCTGAAGGTCGGACAGAACGTCGTGGCCATCGGCTCACCGCTGGGTCTGCAGGGCACGGTGACGACCGGCATCATCAGCGCGCTGGACCGTCCGGTCGCGACCGGCGATGAGCAGTCCGGTCAGCATTCGGTGATGAGCGCCATCCAAACCGACGCAGCGATCAACCCGGGTAATTCCGGTGGCGCCCTGGTGGATATGAGCGGTGATCTGATCGGGGTCAACTCGGCCATCGCTTCCCTTGGCGGCGGGCAGGATTCGCAGGCGGCGCAGAGTGGGTCGATCGGCCTGGGCTTCGCCATCCCGGTGGACCAGGCCAAACGCATTGCCGATGAACTGATTTCAACCGGGACGGTGCAGCACGCCTCGCTCGGGGTACAACTCAGCTCCGACGACCGCGCGCCGGGTGCAATGATCGCCGGAGTCGCGGACGGCAGCCCGGCGGCCACGGCGGGCCTGCCGAAGGGTGCGGTCATCACCAAGGTGGACAACAAAGTGATCGACGGCCCGGAGTCGCTTGTCGCCGCCATTCATTCCAGGGCGCCCGGCGACAACGTCACACTGACCTACGACGACCCGTCGGGAGCTTCCCGCACCGTCCAGGTCACTCTGGGGCAGATGCAGTCGTAAGTGGTTGGACCACAACGGGACCAAACCGCGCGCCGGCGCTCACGACAGTAACGTCACGGCGGCTGGTCATCCGATTGTCCGCCGTGACGTTACGCACAGCCACCTGAGAGTCGTACCCTCAGGGCAATGCTGGACAAATCGGAGATCCGCTTCTTGCCGGTCGGCGCGCGCCGACTGGCGTATGAGGTGCGTGGGTACGGGCCGCCCCTTGTCGCGCCGGCGTGGTGGGTGAGTCACCTTGAACTGGACTGGCAGAACCCCGGCGTGCGTCGGTTCTGGGAGGGCGTTGCGCAGGGCTACACCCTGATTCGCTATGACCGGCTCGGTGTGGGGATGTCGGACCGCGCCATGCATGACACCGACCTGAGCCTCGACGGCGAAGTCGGGATATTGCACGCGCTGCTCGACGAGCTCGACCTGAGTCGTGTGTCGCTGATCGGCGGCTCGTCGGCCAGCTGCACCGCCACCGCCTTCGCCGCGGCGTTTCCTGACCGCGTCGAGCGGCTGGTGCTCTATGGCTCGTATCCGCACGGCGAGGCGTTGACCGCCCCTGGGGTGGGGGACGCGATCGTGGCTGCGGTGCGCGCGCACTGGGGGCTCGGCTCGCGGATGCTCAGCGACATCTTCCTCGGCAGCGCCGATGCGGCAGACCACGAGCGCTTCGCGCGACTGCAGCGTGACTCGGCGACCGCTGATGCGGCCGCCGATCTGTTGAGCCTCGTCTACCGATCCGATGTCCGCGAGCATCTTCCGCGCGTCCGGCAGCCGGCGACCGTCGTGCATCGCCGAGACGACCGGGCGGTGCCCTACCCGCTCGGGCGTGAGGTTGCAGCTGCGATTCCCGGCGCGACATTCATTCCGCTGCCGGGACAATCGCACTTTCCCTGGCATGGTGATGTCGACTCCGTTGTCCGTGCATGTCGGCAGGGACTGGGATCGCATGACGCTGCGGCACCGGATGCCGGCCCCCTCGACCCCGTCCTGCTGTCGCGACGTGAGCGCGAAATTCTCAGTTGCGTCGCACACGGTCTCGGCGATCGCGAGATCGCCGAGCAACTCCAGCTCAGCCCGCACACCGTGCACCGCCATGTGGCCAACATCCGCCGTAAATTGGGCGCCACGTCGCGGACGGCCGCGGTCGCGCAGGCGGCGCGCCTCGGCCTCGTCTAGCCGAATGTCGACACACTTCTGCATTGTTCGGCGCGTCGCAACGGTGACGTGGTCCGATGTTCACCGGCCCGTCATGGGACCGCGTGGAGATATATCCGACTCCGACGTGTGAACGCCGGATGACCAGCTTCAACGCGGAGGCGTGCGGTGTTTCTTGCAGACGGCCCGGCAGGGTGGGGCTCGAGTCTTGGCTTGGTACACATATCGCTGATGCACGGCCCGGTTCCGATACTGCTACAAATCGCTGCCGCAGGCGCTCTGATCGTCACGATCGGCATGAGGTCACGCAAGTGGTGGCTGCTGTGGGGTCCGGCCGCAGTCTTGTGCGGTTCGTTGCTGGCGCTGTGGGCGTATGCGTTGATCTCGAGCGAGGGCGTCGCCGGGGAGCCTGCGCCCGCGACATTCTGGGGTTGGCTCGCGATCACCGGTGCGGCCACCCTGGTTCTGCTGGCCGGCTGGCAAGGCACTCACTGGTGGCGCCGCGCGGTTTCCCTACTCGCGGTGCCGTTGGCGGCCCTGTGCGCGGCGCAGTCGTTGAACTCGTGGCTGGGCTACGTTCCCACCGTCGGTGCGGCATGGACCGAGCTGTTCGCCGACACACTGCCCGGCCAAACCGACGCGGCCACGATCAGCGCCATGCAACGCGCGGGCACGTTACCCGCCAAAGGCGTTGTGGTGTCGGTGACGATCGACACCGGAACTGTGAAATTCAAGCACCGCAACGAGTTGGTGTACCTCCCGCCGGCCTGGTTCGCCAGTAACCCACCCCCACGCCTTCCGGCGGTCATGATGATCGGCGGAGAATTCAACACCCCGACCGATTGGCTGGTTGCCGGTGACGCGATCGCCACGCTCGATGCCCACGCGGCACGTCACCGCGGCAACGCGCCCGTCGCCGTGTTCGTCGATTCGGGCGGCGCATTCAACATCGATACCGAATGTGTCAACGGTCCACGAGGCGATGCCGCAACGCATTTGACCAAAGAGGTGCCGCCGTTGATGGCGTCACAGTTCGGTGTCAGCTCCGATCCAGCCGACTGGGCGGTAGTGGGATTCTCGGCTGGCGGCACATGTGCGATCGATCTGACCGTGATGCATCCGGAACTATTCAGAACCTTCGTCGATATTGCGGGTGATATGGGTCCGAATGCCGGCGACAAGGCGCAAACCGTAGCACGCCTGTTCGGCGGTAGCACAGCGGCGTGGGAGGCCTTCGACCCCGGCATGGTGATATCGAAACATGGCCGCTACGAGGGTGTTTCAGGCTTGTTTGTGGTGTCGGGTGCCCGCGTCGACAGCAATGGTCGGGTCATCGGCGCCAACGAGGCCGAACGCGCCGTCGCCAACAAGCTATGTGACCTCGGGCGCAAACAGAACGTCTCGTGCGAGGTCGCCGCTCACCCCGGCAAGCATGATTGGCCGTTCGCGGGGCGAGCTTTCACGGCGGCACTGCCGTGGCTGGCCGAACACTGAGACTCAGCGATAAGGCAAGAACACGTCGTTGAGCGTGACTGTGCGCAGGTGTCGCGCGCGGATGATTTCGACGAGCTGGCCGTAGACGTGGGTCACCGGCAGGTGGTTGAGGTGACCGAGCACGATCGTCTGGGGCGTGAAGCATCGGTTGGCCATCTTGACGATGTAGTCCTCGGTGATGACGCTTGAGTCGGCGAGGGAGCCCGACCACAGGGTAGGGACGGTGTAGCCGAGGTCGGCAGCAACGGCGTCGACCGTCGCGTTGTGCTTGCCGTAAGGCGGCCGGAAATACGGCGCGGGGTCGACGCCGTAGCTGTTCTTCACAAAGCGGTCGTTTCGGCTGAGCTCATCTCGAACTCTTGACGTCGACACCGCGGTGAGGTCGGGGTGCGACCAGGTGTGGTTCGCCAGCTGGACCTGTCCTGACTCGACCAGGGGGCGCAACTCGTCGCGGTTGTCCACCCAGGACCCGTACACCCCGTTCAGAAAGAACGTCAGACGAACGCCGGTGTCGCGGGCGAAGCGCACATAATCCCGTACCACCTCGCTGCTCACGCCATCGTCGAGTGTGAAGGCCATTGTGTCGTCGTTTGCGGGTAGGCGGCTGAGCACATGATCGCCGGGCAGTCGGACTCGATCGCGCGGATCGGGCGGCGGAAGCACCCGTGGCGGCACCGCGGGCGCCGGCGTGGCCGCCGCCAGGACGGGCGGTGTAGCCGGCGCGACCGGTCGCGGGGGACCGCCAGGCGGTCGCTGCGGCCGGTCGTACATCCAGTCTGCGGCGGTAACCGTGGCGCCGGCGACCACCGTCGCGGCGAGCACCAACAATCGGCGCCGACTCACCTCGCCTTTGCCCATTCCCGTCGTCACCGCCACTTCGCGCTGGTTACCGCCCGTCGGCGGCGGCGTGGAACATAGCATGTGGAGTCAACATTCAGATGTTTCTTCACCGGCATGCCGCTTCCAGGCAGCTCCCCGCACCAAAATCACCACGAATGAATCGGCACCATGCATGCTTGGGGCATGCAGATTTCCATGTTCGGGCAACTCAGCGGATCGGGCACCGGATCTCCGATCGACGCGACGATCGCCAACCTCGCAATGCTGCGCGATGAGGGATTCAAACGGGTGTGGATGAGTCAATTGCCCTACGAGCCAGACCTTCTCACAGTTTTGGCGATCGCCATGCGTGAGGTCGACACCATCGAGGTGGCCAGCGGCGTGGTGCCGATCCAGAACCTGCATCCGATGTTGATGGCCCAGCGTGCGCTCACGCTGAGCCTCGCATCAGGTGGCCGCTTCACGCTCGGGTTGGGAATGACCCATCAAGCGGTCACCGAGGGTATGTGGGGCATCCCGTGGGACAAGCCGGTGCGCCGGCTCAACGAATACCTCGACGGACTGTTGCCCCTCCTGGCCGGCCAACCCGCGGACGCGGCGGGGGAGACGGCGACCACCCGAGGGGCTCTGATGATCTCGGGCGCACCGCGACCGGATGTCTACATAGCGGCTCTCGGCCCGCAACTGCTCAAGATCGCCGGGAAACGCACGGCCGGCACCTGCACCTGGATGACCGGACCCAAGACGCTTGCCGAGCACGTCGGGCCGGCACTGCGGCAAGCGGCCGCCGACGCCGAGCGCGCCGACGCGGTCCGGGTCGCTGCGTCATTGCCGATCAGCGTCACCGACGACGTCGACGCAGCGCGCAAGCAAGCCGCCGAGCAGTTCGCCATGTACGGTCACCTGCCGTCGTATCGGGCGATGCTCGACCGTGAGGGCTACACCGGTCCGGAGGACGCCGCGATCATCGGTGACGAGGACACCGTCCGTGGCCGTCTCGATGAACTGGCCGGGGCAGGAGTCGACGAGTACGTCGCCGCGCCGTTCGATCCCTCTTCCGAGGGCCGGGCTCGAACACGGGCACTACTGCGCGCCTACGACGGCTAGGCAACTGCGCTCGCGCTGATCGGGGCCGGTCACAACGCCGCAGAGACCGCGGACCATCCCGGCACACCGATTTTCCACCGGTGAGATAGATCACTTGACATCCGCGGAATCGCCGGTGACGGATCTCGGCTTGTAGCAGGCAGAAGCCACTGCAAGGACGGGGATCCTCACCATGATCACAACACTGACCCGCACGGTGAATGCCACTCGAACGGCAGCCCTGGGCGCATTCGCATTGCTTGCAGTCGTCGCCGGCGTGGTCGGCGGTCCCACCGCAACCGCCAGTGCCGCTGAGGACTCGTGTGCCGCGGTCGAGGTCGTCTTCGCCCGAGGCACCTTTGAGGCACCCGGCGTGGGCGCCACCGGGCAGGCATTCATCGACGCCCTGACCGCCCGGCTTCCCGGCAAGACGGTCGAGGCGTATGGCGTGAACTACCCGGCATCGCTCAACTTCGGGCAGGCAGTCGACGGAGTTGCCGACGCGGCCAATAGGATTCAGTCTGTTGCGACAGATTGCCCGTCGACCAAGATCGTGCTGGGCGGCTATTCGCAGGGGGCCGCGGTGGCGGGGTACACAACGTCCAGCACCGTCCCGGCTGGGATCGCATTACCCGCCAGCATCTCTGGCCCGCTGCCCGGGTCCGTCGCTTCCCATGTTGCCGCGGTCGCCTTGTTCGGCACTCCCGACGATTTCTTCCTGGGTTTGGCGGACCGCAACGCACCCCCGATCACAGTCGGTGATCTGTACGCCGGCAAGATGATTCAGCTGTGCGCTACGGGTGATCCGGTGTGCTACCCGGGTGGGCTGAACCGCGCGGCTCACAGTTCGTACAAGACCAACGGCATGGCCGATCAGGCCGCCGACTTCGTGGCAGGCAAGCTCGGCGGTGCGGCTCCGTCGGCGACGCTGGTCCAGACCGCCGCCCAGGTCGACGCGGGCAACTGACCCTCTTCCCCGACGGCCGGATGCCAGTCCGAAAGGACCGCATCCGGCCGTCGGTTTTTGCGCCACAATGGCCGCCATGATCCGAACTCGCGCACTGTCGCCAGTCGTCACGGTTGTTGCGCTGGCGTCGAGCGTCACCGCTGTGGGGGCATGCGGCCGAGCTCAAGAGCCTGCGGCGGCCGACTATGCGGTTTACGCCGAATACTCACTGACCAGCAAGCCGATGCTGGCCGGCTGGAACACCCGGGTCTTCAACAAGCGGGAAGTCGAAGTGGGCAACAAGATCAGCCTCGACGGCCAGACCGGCGTCGTGACCCTCAAACCCGGCACGTATCGCATCACCGCGATGTCGCTCGTCAACTACGCCGACCCGGCCAACCCGACCATCATTCCGACGGTTCTGGCACCACCGGCGGGCTATGCGCGTCTGCGATATCTCAAGGATGCTCTGCCGCCGGACACCGTGCCGACTGCCGATGTGATCAACGCCAGCAATTCCAGGGCGCTTTCGGTCGGCACAGGCAGCGACGCCAATGCTCTGCCGAGCTTCATGGAGACGTTCGTGAAAGTCGCCGACGAAGCCAAAGTGGTTGTCGAGCACCAGGTCGGGGCGGATGTAAAAGGCCTCTACCTACAGGTGAACGAGAACAATTCGGTGTGGCACATCAACGCACGCATCTCAATTCAGCGAATCTCTTGACGCGTTACGCAACGGCCGCCCGGCCGGCACGGTTTGAGAGGCGCCACGGAAAAATGCGTGGACGTCATCCGGCACCGATTGATAGTCTGCGCCAGACCGTGACATCACGCGAGGAGGTGAGACCCATGAACGGACGAACCATGTGGGTGCTCCCACGCGCGTTCACGGTCGAGCGACAGTCGTAGGTGTCGCCGGGAGCGTCCGAACAACGCATCCCGAAAGGCACCACCATGCAATTCACCTCTGCGACATCGTCATCCGGTGTCATCGAACGCGACTTCACGCTGGATGAAATCACCGGTGTCTTATGGTCACCGGAATCCGGCACCGTGGGCGCACCACTGCTGCTGGCAGGGCACAGTGGCGGCATGCACAAGAAGGCGCCAGGCCTGGAAGCCACCGCACGACACGTCGTGGCCACCTACGGTTTCAGCGTCGCCGCCATCGACGCGCCCGGTCATGGTGACCGCCCGCGAAACAAGCGGGACCAGCAGTGGGCCGAGGCAATCCAGCAAGCCCGTGCGGCCTGCAAGTCGATCGCCCCGATCGTCATCGACTACAGCACGTCGCTGGCTGAGCGGGCGGTGCCGGAGTGGCAACAGACCCTCGACGCCTTGCAATCACTACCCGAGATCGGCAGCGACGCACGGGTCGGCTACGCCGGTGTCACGCTGGGTGTGGTGACCGGAGTGATGTTGGCGGCAGCCGAATCCCGGATCCTCGCCGCGAGTTTCGGCGGCGTCTTCGTCGACGACGCTCTGATCCGGGCGGCCCGACATGTCACTATCCCGGTCGACTACCAAATACCTTGGGGTGATCCGGAATTCGACCGCGCATCGGGGATGGCGTTATTCGACGCCTTTGCCTCGATCGAGAAGACCCTGCACGCATACCCGGGCCGCTACTATCCGACGCCCGAACACCTCCGCGACGGCTCGGCACGGTTTCTTGCCCGCCACCTCGGACAAACCCCGTTTGGAGGTCACGGTGACGGGGCAGGCTGATGCAATGAGAAAGATCGTGAGTCGTTCAACCATCCTGACGGCCGCTTGTGCGCCAATCGCCGCAATGGCGTTACTGGCTCCGACGGCGTCCGCGGAACCGCTCGATTGCCAGAACGGACAGTGGTGGGATCCGGTCGCCAACGTGTGTCAGGCGCCGGTCGGACCTGTTCCACTTGGCTGCCAGAACGGCGACTGGTGGGATCCGGTCAGTAACAGTTGCAAGCCGCCGTTGGTGCCGTTGAACTGCGGAGATGGCCAGTACTGGAATCCCGTTTCCAATGTCTGCCGACCGCTCGGCCAGGTCTAGCCGGTGTTCCGATCGCGGCGCGAGTTCTCCTGCGTCTCGTGATTGCCCTGATGTACCGGCGACTCCCAGGTGTAGGGCTCCTCGGGGTGGCCTGACCCACCCAGGATGAACGTGCGGTCGCTGCGGTTGGCCCGGGCGATGGACGCCATCCAGGTTGCGACCGTGCTGAATCGGTTGCGGACGCCGGTGAGGAAGGCGATGTGGATGAAGCCCCACCCGAGCCATCCGATGATGCCGGTGAGCTTGATCGGACCAGCCTGCAACAGGGCGTGGCCGCGACTGATGTACGCCGCCGACCCGAGGTCGCGGTAGCGGAAGTCCTTACGCGCGCTTCCGCCGAGGTCGCGCTTGACACACGCCGCGACGTGCAGACCGCCCTGCATGGCGTTCTCCGCGACACCGGGCAGTCCGTCGCGGCCGGCGAGATCGCCGATGACGAAGACTTTCGGAAGCCCGGGCACCGACAGGTCGGCGTCGACCGAAATGCGTCCCGATCGGTCGGTCTTGGCACCCATTACTTCAGCGGCATGCCGCGCGAATGGCACGGCCTCGACACCGGCGGTCCACAGCACAGTTCGGGTCGCGTAATCCCTATCGGGGCCACCGTCTTTCGAACTCACAGTGACCCCGTCGCGACGAACGTCGGAGACGTGCACACCCAAGTGCATTTCCACGCCCAACTTCTCGAGTTCGCGCGCGGCACTGTCGGTCAGGGCCGGGGCGAATGTCTTGAGCACTCGATCGCCACCGTCGAACAGCAACACCCGGGCTTCCTCCGGCTCGATGCTGTGGAACTCATTGGCCAGCGCACGGGTTGCCAGTTCCCTGATCTGACCGGCCAATTCCACCCCGGTAGGGCCGGCGCCGGCGACCGCGAAGGTAAGCCACTCGTCCCGCTCGGGGCCCGATGGCAAGGTCTCGGCGATCTCGAACGCCGCGAAGACCCTGCGGCGGATGCTCAGCGCATCGTCGAGCGTCTTCATGCCGGGCGCCCAGGTGGCGAACTCCTCCTTGCCGAAATAGGACTGGCGCATGCCTGCGGCGATCACCAAGTAGTCGTAGTCGAGCTCAAACATCGATTCGTCGGGGCGACGAGCCGTGACCCGACGTGCGTCGGCGTCGAGTCGGATCGCCTCACCGAGCAGCGTCGTGACGTTACGGTGGTGCGCCAATTCCTCGCGCAGCGACCGGCTGATCTGACCGATGCTCAGCGTCCCGGTAGCGCATTGGTAGAGCAACGGCTGGAACACGTGGCAGGCCGCGCGGTCCAGCAGCGTCACATCGACGCCGACGCGCCCGAGCCTGCGCGCGCAGAACAGGCCACCGAAGCCGCCGCCGATGATCAGAACTTTAGGGCGCTCGTTACTCATCTCGAATGAACCTCATCCGCGTTGAAGTACCCGTTCGGGAAGCGATACATACCGGCCGCTCGATCGATTTGCCGGTTGAGCGTCGGGGCGTACTCAGTTGAGCGATAACGGTCCAGCCGCCGCACTATTCTGCCAGGATATCTGCGGTCAACGTCGCAGGGCGGAGGGGGCGCGTTGTCGTTTGGGAGTCGCCGGCTGCATTGCGGGCTAACTGCCGTCGTCGTTGCGGCGGCAGCGTTCAACGCGCTCGGGCTGTGGGGCGTGGCGACCGCGTTACGGGTGCAATTCGCGATCGAAGCAATGGTCTGTGTCGCCGCACTGGCCATCGGACTCGTCGTCCTACCGCGAGTGACCGGCCTGTCGCGGTGGTGGCGAATGTCGCTACTCGCGGCGGTGGCCATTTTCCTGGCAGCCGAGCTCCTGTGGCAGCTGGGTGGTTCTGCCGACCAGCATGCAACCGCGCCGTGGCAGAGCGTCGTCGCCTACTTCGTCGGGGCGTTCTTCTTCAGCACAGCGATGTTCCTACTCATCCGCGCCGGCCGTGATCACGCTGTCCCGGCCCGAGTGCTGGCCTGGCCGCGGGTCATCACCACAGTGCTCGACGGGCTGATCAGCGCGCTGGCGTTCACGCACCTGGTCTACCTCGCTCGGTCGGGCGCCATGGATACCGCATCACTGCCGCGGTCGACCAATACCGCGGTCGTAATCAGCATCGCCGGGGTCGAACTCGTCGTGGTCATGATCGCGATTCTCGTTGCTATGTGGTATCCGCCCTACCGGCTGGGCCGGGCGAACTACATGCTGCTGGCGACCGCGGTGATCATCCTCGTTTCCTCCGACCGGATGCTGGCCTACTTTCGGAGCATCGACGTGTCGGGGCTGGATCTGTGGATCGGCACGGGGTTCATCTTCGCACCGGTATTGATCGCCTGGAGCCTGCCAGAGCTGCCCCCACGGCCGCGCCCGCAGAACGAATTGCCGACCAACTGGGCCCAATTGACCCTGCCCTACGTGGGATTCATGGGCAGTACCGCCCTCCTCACGTTCCAGGTGATCATCGGGCGGGGGATCGACGTGTTCTTCGCCGCGACATATCTGGCGTTGGCGTTACTTGTCGCCACCCGCTACCTGGTGGCGATGCGAATACAGCGGATGCTGACCGAACAGCTTGTCGATGCCAAGCGTCGGCTCGCGCACCAGGCCCACCACGACGCATTGACCAACCTGCCCAACCGGTTGCTACTGGCACAGCGGCTCGACGACGCGATACGCGCGGGCCCATTCGTTCTGATCTTCGTTGACATCGACGACTTCAAAGATGTCAACGACCGATTCGGCCATGCGGCCGGCGACGAGCTGTTATGCGCGATCAGCGGCCGCCTTCGCAGTTGCCTCGGACGGGATGACACGTTGGCGCGCATCGGGGGAGACGAGTTCGCCATCCTCGTCGCCGGTGAAGTCGGAGCACCCGAGATCATCGCCGACCAACTACGCGTCGCGCTGCGAAGTCCGTTCTCGGTGCACGGGACGTCCATTCGGGTACGGGCGAGCATGGGTCTGGTCAGTCCCGGACACCACGGGCTTCCCCCGACATCGGACGATTTGCTCCGGCAGGCCGACATCTCGATGTACACGGGAAAGCGGCTGGGCAAGGACACCGCGGTCGTCTACCGCCCGGCGTTCAGTGTGTCGGAGGACTTTCCGACCGCACTGCGGCAGGCGAAAGGTGGCATCCCGCAGGGCTTCCGGCTGAAGTATCAGCCGATCGTCGCGCTCCCGCAGGGCACTCCCGTCGCGGTCGAGGCGCTCGCGAGGTGGACGACGCCGAGCGGAATGCAGATCCCCCCGCAGACGTTCGTCGCGCTTGCGGAGGCCAACGGCATGGGCGCGCAACTGGACGCGTTGGTGCTCGACCAGGCCTGCGCGGAGATTCAAGCAGCGGACATGGACATGGACGTCCACGTCAACATCGGTGCGGCACGACTTGGTAACCCGGAGTTCGAAGGTGTCATCGCACGCACACTCGCACGGCATGGTTTATCCGCGGCCCGGCTGGTCCTGGAGATCACCGAGACGGTTCCGATCGTCGACCTGGTTGAGGGAGCGGCCGCCATCAGGCGCTTGAATGACCTTGGGATCAGGGTGGCTCTGGACGATTTCGGCGCCGGTTACAACTCGTTGACCTACTTGCACGAGTTGCCGGTGCAGATCGTGAAATTGGACCGCGGCCTCGCTCTGGGAGTCGACCCAGCACGGAATCTCACCCTCTACCGGTCGGTCATCGGACTGTGTCAAGCTTTGCATCTCAACGTGATTGCCGAAGGCATCGAAACCGCGGATCAGGCAGAGACGATTTTCATGGCCGGATGCGGACTCGCGCAGGGCCACCTGTTCGGTCGCGCAACAGCGCTCACCGATATCGGGGTGCCGTCGACCGCGAGGTGACGGTCTCGCGGCGCAGGAGTCCGTACGGGATCACCAGATTCAGGCTGCCGACTTCTCCAGGATGTGCACACCACACGCTGATCCGAGGCCGATGACGTGAGCCAGCCCCACCTTGGCGTTTTCGATCTGCCGGTCTCCGGCCTCACCGCGCAGGTGGTGACAGATTTCCCAGATGTTGGCGATCCCGGTCGCGGCGATCGGGTGGCCCTTGGACTGCAGACCGCCGGAGACATTGACCGGCGTCGAACCGTCGCGCCAGGTGGCGCCGGAATTGAAGAAGTCGGCCGCGCCGCCTTCGTCGCACAACATCAGGTTGTCGTAGTGGACCAACTCCGCGGTGGCGAAGCAGTCATGCAGTTCGACCAGGTCTAGATCCTTCGGTCCGATGCCGGCCTGATCGTAGGCGGTGGCGGCAGCGTTGCGCGTCAATGTATTGACATTCGGCAGGACCTGGCAGCCGTCTTCGTAAGGGTCTGTGGTCAGCACGGATGCCGATACCTTCACCGCTCGCCGACGTTGTTCGGGCGACAGCGTTTTGAGTGTTTCACCGTTGCACACGATCGCCGCTGCCGCACCGTCGCAGTTGGCGGAGCACATCGGCCGGGTGTTGGGGTAAGCAATCATGACGTCGTTCATGATCTGCTCAAGCGTGAACCGCTTCTGGTAGGCCGCCAGGGGATTCAACGTCGAATGCGCATGGTTCTTTTCGCTGATCTTGGCGAACAATTCGAAGCTTGTGCCGCCGTACTTGTGCCCGTATTCGGTGCCGATTTGGGCGAAAACCCCTGGCATCGCCTCGGTGCCGATGCGCCCGTCGATCGGCGCGACGGCGCCGAACCGGCCCGACGGCTCCCATACGCCGGAGCCATCCTTCTTCCGGCCCCCGGCGCCGAGAAGCCCTGCACCAGAAAGCTTTTCCACTCCAACGGCCATGCCGTAGCGCACCTCACCGGCTTTGACTGCCATGATCGCGGTGCGTATTGCGGTGGCTCCGGTGGCGCAGGCGTTGGCCACGTTGTACACCGGAATCCCGGTCTGGCCGACCTGCTTCTGCAGCTGCTGGCCGACGCCGGCGCTGGCGTTCATCAGGTTGCCGGCGGCCAGTACGCCGATGTCAGCCATGCTCACGCCGGCATCGTCGAGTGCCGCCATAGCCGCCTCGGCGGCCAAGTCGACGGTGTCCTTGTCGGCATGCTTGCCGAACTTCGTCATCCGAATACCGAGGATCCAGATCTCGTCGCTGGCACTCATGGCTTCTCCTTGAACGGTCAGTGGTAGGGGAGTCAGGCGACGGGCTCGAAACCGAAGCCGATGGCCTCGGTTCCGTTCGTGTCGGCGCCGAGCGAGTAGGTGCTCAGGCGCACCCTCATGCCGTCGTGGACGTGTTCCGGGTCGGGCTCGACATTGAGGAGGTTGGCACGTACCTGAGTGCCATCACAGTCGACGACGGATGCGACGAAGGGGACAGGCACGCCCGGTGCGGCGAAGGTGACGATGGTGAACGTGCGCACCGTGCCTTCGGTGGCGACCGGGGCGAGAGTGAAATCGGTGGTGAAACACTTCGCACACGCATTGCGCCGGTCGAAGAACCGAGCACCGCAGGCGGTGCATTCATGGGCCACGAGGTGGGGCTCACCGTCGTCGAGCACCAGGTAGTCGACCATCGGTATGCGCTCGGCCATGTGAACCTCCGTTCGTATGTGCAAATGACGCTAGCGAAGGCTCATCGGCGGTCAACGAGGGGGCTCAACCGTAGGCGGTGTCGAGGAAACGTGTGCGTACATCGGCTGTCGGAATGGGGCAGGTGTCGTATCGGCCCCCGACCCGATATCGCACGGCGGCGAACCGACCGTAGAGCCAATCGCGTGCCGGCGGCGGGATGACGTATGCCGCCCAGGCCAATCGCCACCAGCCACCGAGGTATCCCGCGACCTGCAGCAGTGCGGCAGACCGCAGATACACCGTCTCGCTGGATTGCCCGGGGTCGCGGACGAATACGGCGGTATCGAGACCCGCGATCTCGGGGTGTCGCGAGATCGTCTCGCGCGCGAAGTCACTGTCCAGAGCGGCGAACCGTAGGGTTCCGTGATCGTCGTATCGAAGAATGGTGCGCACCGCGCTGTTGCATACGCCGCACACCCCGTCGTACAACAGAACAGGCGCGCTCGGCGGATTCTGAGTCGGCGTCATCGCGACCTCCTCGCCCGAAGCAGTCAACGCCCGTTCATCATCACAAATCAAGCCCGGATCGGACAGCTTGTGTTCCCAGAGTCACAGGGCTGTCGTCCGCCGTGTCGGCAGCAGCCCCGGCAGTCAACCGCAGCACCTCGTCGGCCGACAACGGGACGCTGAAATGGAAGCCCTGCGCCACGTCGCATCCGAACTCGATGAGGCACGCGGTGATTTCGGCATCTTCGACTCCCTCAGCCACGACGATCAAGCCCAGTTCGTGGGCGAGCGCAATCAGCGCGCGGACCACGGTCGCCACTCGCACATCGTCCATGATTTGCACGACGAGCCGCCGGTCCAGCTTCACCTCGTCGACGGGCAGCTCGCACAGGTAGGACAAGGTGGAGTAGCCGGTGCCAAAGTCATCAACGGAAATGCGAATGCCGTTGCGGCGCAGTTGGTTGAGGACATCTCGGGTGCCCTCCATATTGCCGAGCACCAGATCCTCGGTGATCTCGACGGTCAGCGCGCTGGCCGGCAGATTGCGATCGGCCAAGGCGCGACGGATGTGCGCGGGCAGGTGCGGGTCAGCCAGCAGCGGTGCCGACATGTTCACCGCCACAGGCAAATGCACTGCCGCCTGATGCCACCCCAGCGCGGCGTCGAGTGCGGTATTGATCACCAGGTCGGTGATCGGGCGCATCAGACCGTGGTGTCGAACCAAGGGTAGGAATTCGTCAGGACTAAGCAGGCCTCGCCGGTGGTGTGGCCAACGGATCAAGGCTTCGACGCCCACCATCTGACCGGTGATCAGGTTGAACTTCGGCTGGTAGGCCAACGTGAGCTCAACGGAATCGATGGCTTGGCGCAATTCACCAAGTAGCTGCATCGCGGCAACATCCTCAGCCGAGGGGGTGCTCTGCAACCGGTGAATCAGGCTGGTGTCCGGCGACTTGGCCAGCTGCAGATCATGGGTGTACCTCTGCACACCGGCGGTGCGTGTCTTCTTGGCCGCATACATTGCCGTGTCGGCCCGCTTGACCAAATCTTCGGCTGACACCTCTGGTTCGTCGGCGCCCGCCACCGCCAACCCGACGCTGGGCCTGATGAATAGCTCGTGTCCCTCGATGATGAACGGTTTGTCGAAGGACTCCGCCACGCGCTTCGCGATCTGGTCGGCGTGCTCACGCAAGGTGTCATCGTCGACGAGTACGACGAATTCGTCGCCGCCCAGACGGGCTACCGTGTCACTGTTGCGGACGCAACCGAGAATCCGCTCGCCGGCCCGGCTCAACACTTCGTCGCCGGCTGGGTGGCCCAGGGCGTCGTTGACGAGCTTGAAATCGTTGAGGTCCAGGATGATCAACGCCACCGTCCCCCCGTCGCGCTCACGGCGCTGCATCGCCTCCTCAAGACGGTCGGAAAACATCGCACGGTTGGCCAGGCCCGTCAACGGGTCTCGCAGCGCCTGTTCGGCCACCGTCGCCAACAGCCGACGGTTCTCCGTCACCGCCAAATACTGGCGACCCAGCACCGCAAGCATCAGCAGCGTTCCCACGGTCCCTACCATCGGGGTCTGAAAGACAGTCGCCGGTTCGGCAGCCGCGACGAGGCCGGCCAGCAGCAGCGGGGCATAGGGAAACCAGACCGAAGCCCAACTCGTCACGTCGGCTCGCGGCTTCGGTAGGCGGACCTCGTCACGGCTGGCTGTGGCCGCCACCATGATGAGTAGTAAACCGGCGACCCATCCGACGTCGATGAGGCCTCCGCTGGAGTACCCGTTCTTCGCTGTCAGGTAGGCAAAGCCGCTGTCGGACAGCGCGATGAAGACCACGGCGATGGTCAGTGTGTTCAACACCCGGCGCTGGTCATTGGCCGCTCGCAGCCACGCGATCGCCGCAATGGTCAGGACTACTACATCTGAGAGCGGATACGCCAGCGAAATGATCATGGCCGACGCGGTCTCCGACCCAGCCGCGTAGATGGCGCTCAGGATGGTTACCCAGCTCACGAGGAAGAGCGACCCTGCCACGATCACCCCGTCGAGCAGCGTGCGAACCCGGGACTGGCCGGTGTTCGCCGGGAAAAGCAGTAGGCCCACGCAGAAGCCGATCGGCATGACCAAATACGCCACATCGGCCAGGGAGGGGAACGGGGGCTCCTCGAGAGCGAGCTCGTAGTAGGCCCACAGCACCTCGCCGAGTGCCCAGCCCACCATTCCGATCGTCATGGCGGTCCACGCGGCGCGCATGCGGCCGTGCACCGCCCGCGCCGCCAATGCGGTGAAGACAGCCGCGGGGACGCTCAGCAAAACGAACACGACGTCGTCGACCGCCTTCAGCGAAGCGCCCTGCGACCAGCCACTTGAAATCCAGGCCACGAACGCAGCGAAGATCACCGAAGCACCGATCGCGACACGGCCGGTCCTGGGCATCGCGGCCCCCTCCTGCACCGTCCGGTGGCACAACTCTCCGGGACAACTGAAGCCTCAGTGAGAATAGCGGATGCGCAAAGAAGAACAGAAGTGAACCACCGGTCAGATGCACGACAAACTACCATGGATGGTGCGTTCAGCAATTTTCACTAAGGCACGCGATCGGGAAAATGGGCGCGCGATCCTGGCCTGTCCGCTAGACATGTGCCCGTGCGCATCGACGGATCAGTGGCAGTGATAACCGGAGCCGGCTCGGGTATCGGCAGGGCCATTGCGGTGGCGCTGGCAGCGGCCGGCTCCTCGGTGGTGGTCGGCGACATCCATGCCGAGGCGGTCGCCGAGACCGCCGCGACGATCGGTGGCCTCACGGTAGCGGGGGACGCCGCGAGCGCGGACGGTGTCGCAGCTCTCCTCGACGCCGCACACAACGCGTTCGGACGCGTAGACATCTTCGTCGCCAATGCCGGCATCGCAGGGGAATCCGGGCTCGGCGATGACGAAGCGGCGTGGGATCGGATCATCGACGTCAACCTGCGCGCCCACATCCGGGCAGCGAAAGCTGTTGTGCCGGAATGGCTCGAGCGTGGCAGTGGACACTTTGTCGTCGTCGCGTCGGCTGCCGGTCTGCTCACGCAGCTCGGCGCGGCGCCCTACAGCGTGACCAAGCACGCCGCCGTCGGGTTCGCCGAGTGGTTATCTATCAGCTACGGAGACAAGGGAATTGGCGTGAGCTGCGTATGCCCGATGGGGGTGGACACGCCACTGTTGCGCGCCATGGCCGAATCGCCGGACGAGGAGACTCGGATGGCAGGTGCCTCCGTCACCAGTGCGGGCGCCGTGGTCGATCCGGATGCCGTCGCCGCCCTCGTCGTTGCGGCCATCGCCGACGGCACGTTTCTGGTGTTGCCACACCCCGAGGTACTGACCATGTACCGGCAGAAGGGCGCCGACTACGAGCGCTGGCTCGCCGGGATGCGCCGATTCCGCAACAGTCTGGGGTAGCCGGCCCCGGCGATAACGTTTCGAGCACGACGGCTCGGGGTAACAGTGCGCCAACGTCGAGGGAAGCCGACGTCGGACCGTGAGACGAAGGAAACCGCATGATTCCGTTCATCTGCCCGACCTGCGGGCGACTCGACATCGACAGCCCCGACTGCGCGTCGTGCACGATCCCCACGAGCCAAGAGGCCGCCTGATCCGGCCGGGGATCCGCCGCCTGAGGAACCGTTTTCAGTTGCTCCGCGCTGCGGCGGAGGTCTTGAACGCCGTTAATGCCATCAAGCCGCTGGGACGTGAAGGCTACCTGACTATCCCGGTATTTTTCCTGGGATGGCCGACCGGCGAAGCCGCCCCGGTCGTGGCCGCAGCTTCCGTGCTCGACGCTCTGCGACGCGCGAAGCGGGGGAGTTTCCGCGGTGTCGAGGGCCGGATCGCGTTGGGACTCACTGCCTTGTCGTGGGCGCTGCTCGGATTTGTGTACTGGCGGGCCACCCAGTCGCGGCCGGCGTTCGAAGACCCGTTGCGCGACGAGCTTGGCGAAGCCTTCGGTGCCGTCGCCGAGCAGGAGCGCCGGCGGCGCCGGGGCGGTGTGCTCCGGACGTCATGGTCGCGGCGTACGTACGTGAAGAAGGCCGACACCGTGCGATACGGCCCCCACCGCGCCAACGTCGCTGACGTCTGGCATCGCGCCGATCTGCCGCGAGACGGAAGCGCCCCGGTGCTGTTGCAGGTGCCGGGTGGGGCCTGGGCGATCGGGATGCGCCGCCCGCAGGCGTATCCACTGATGAGCCACCTGGCCGAACACGGTTGGATCTGCGTGTCGATGGCGTACCGGATCAGTCCCCGTGATACCTGGCCCGCCCACATCGTGGATGTCAAGCGGGCATTGGCGTGGATCAAGGAGAACATCGCCGACTACGGCGGTGACCCCGACGCAATTTCGATCACCGGCGGATCGGCGGGCGGCCATCTGTGTGCGCTTGCCGCATTGACTCCCAATGAGCCGCAATGGCAACCGGGATTCGAGGACACCGACACCTCGGTCGTGTGCGCGGTGCCGATCTACGGCCGCTACGACTGGTTCACCCAAGAGGGCTCCGGAAGACCGGAGTTCATCTCAATCCTGCAGCGCTTCATCGTGAAGAAGCCGCTTTCGACCAATTACCAGCTCTACCTTGATGCTTCGCCGATCGCGAAGGTGCGGGCCGACGCACCACCGTTCTATATTCTGCACGGCCGAGATGACTCGATCATCCCGGTCCGGGAGGCACGCGAGTTCGCCGCCGCACTCAAGGCGGTATCGGCCAACCCCGTGATCTATTCGGAGATACCGCACGCGCAGCATGCGTTCGACTTCTTCGGTTCGCCGCACGGGCACTTCGCGGCCGACGCGGTTGGGCGATTCCTGGACTGGGTACGGGCGAAAACTCAGCGGTGAAGGTTCCACTGGCCGACATCGGAGGCCAAGGCGTCGTTCACATCGACTTCAAGGCCGCCGACCAGCGGACCAGGATTCGACGCGGTGCTCACGACACGCTGGTAGAGCACGGCCGCGGGGTGCACCCGGTTGCCCGACCACGCTTTGGTCTGCCAGGCCCACACGCGGCCCGGCGTGCTCGATCGTCCGATGACGCCGTCGGCCAGCGCCCACTGACACACGTCGATACCGCCGTAAACACCGGTGCGCTGGACCCCGAGAACTGAATTGATGCCCCGAAACCACTGCAGTGCAACACGATTCCACGTGTCGCGGTTGATGTCCTCATCGATGGTGAAGAAGACGGGTGCGCTCTGCCCGCCACCCGCCGCGGTGTGCAATTGCCAGGCGGTACGCGCGTCGGAGACACCGCCGGCGTAGCCCCGCAAGAAGTCCGATGGCGCGGTGCCGCCCGGCTTTCCGTACTGATAGTTGCTGACGATTGCCAGACCTGCCGCGGTCAGCGACTGGGCGTAAGGCAGGGTGATCGGCTTCGCGCCGAATGACGAGCCGGGTCGCGACGTCGAGACGTAGTTGACCACGCCTGCGTGGCCGGCGGCGCGGATGTGTTCGGCAGGGATCTGTTTGGCGGCGAAATCGATCAGTGTGGGCGCCGCGGCGGCTGCCGTCGGCGCGCCGAAACCTAAAGATGCGGCGCCAAGACCGGCCAACGCACCGGCGTAACGCAACGCGTCACGCCGGGTAACCGCACGGCGGGTATCGGGCAAATCGTGCACTGCGCGATGTTAACGATGTGACTGCTGATAATCGGTTAACCACGCTGATCGTGTCCGGTTCGGTGCACGATGGATACCTGCGCAGCGGCGTGTCAGCTGCTCAGGTTGACGTCGATCATCGCCGCAAGCGCATTGACCCGCTGTTGTCTGTTGCCGGAAATTTCGACCACTCGGCACGAGTGAGGGGCGCGGCGAGGCAATTCCTCGCGGTACAAGGTCTTGAAGGCCCGATCGATCCAGTCGCGGTAGAAGTATTCGACCGAGCGGACGCCGTCGTCTTCCATCGCGGGGTCGATCGAAGGATCGCCAGTGAGCGGTAGAAAGACGATCAGGTCATAGCACTCAAGCGCTTTGCATTTCAGGACGGTCGTCCAGAGCTCCTCGATATAGGCAGCGGTGATGTCTGACGGGAACTCCACGTCGTCCTTCGCCCGCATGTCAGGACGAACCTCCAGCGTTCTTCGCCTTTCGCTGTGCGGAACGCCTTCCCGGCCACCCATTGCCCGGGCGTACTGCGAGTAGGGGATGAAGTCGAGGCAGCTCCGGTCGCAGATGACATTGGCATCGGGCTGTGTATCGCGCGCCTGACGGATGCGATCGATGGAGTGCTGTGTCATCAGGGTGTTGCAGCGCTGGCTCGCCCGCTCGGCAAAGTGGATACGTTCGCCCCGAGCTGCCAGATAGCGGTACGGCTCGTCTTCGATGCGAAAATCAGGACGCGCCGTATGGAAGTCGCGCACCAACGTCGACTTGCCCATGCTGTGCGAGCCGCTGACGGCGATTCTCATGAAGCACGCCCTGATGACGTTGTCACCGTGACAGCATTCCAAGCCGGAACTTTCGCCACCAGCAATCCAAAATATCGCCTCAGATCAACACATCGCGGGCAGCGAACACTTGGGTGCCGCATGCTGCTCGGGAGCTGGCGCCGAGCGCTCTTCGGGAGCAGGCCGCGGGGCGGGTGCCGGTGCCTCGTGGGGCGGCGGTGCCTGCTTGACGGGCTGCTCAGGCGCTGCCTCCTGCTCCCGAGGAGCGGGTGTTCGGCGGATGGGCACCTGCCTCGCCGGGACTTCAGGTGCGGGCACCTGGACCTTCGGATCCGGAGGCTCCTGCGCGTGGACTTCCGGTGCCGCCGAGCGCACATCCGATTCCGAGTCTGGAGCCGGTGGCATCGGATCGGCCTGCCGCGGCGTCGAGCCCTCGGGGGAGGGAACTCTAAGCGGATCCGGTCGAGTTGCCGATGCCGGTTCCGATGGCGGCGCAACCGCTTTCGGAGGTGTGTAGACCGGCGCCGGCGAGAGCTTGGGCGTGGTGAATCCCGGCGCCACCTTAGACGCTGCTGGAGCCGGGGCGGGCGCAGTCAGTGCGGGTGGGGCCAAGGTCAGCTTCCCTAGCGTCGACGCCGGCTGCGGTCCGATCGGGATGGTGATCCGCGGGTTGAGCTCGTTGGTGAACTCACGTGCGGGTTTGTCCGCGAGATCGTGCATCAGAGGCCTCGGGTCGACGGCTTTGCCAGCCGAAATTAACTGCGTCAGTGAAGCATTCAAGTTCACTACCGGAGACGACACGTGGAGGTTGACGTCGGCGGCGGCTCGCGCTGCGGGCAGCGGTGCCCAGTCGCGGTTCCGCGGGTGGTGCCAGTCCCGGTTCAGGTTCCAGTCCCGGTACAGATTTCGGTTGAAGCCGTGTGCTTGGTCCCACAAGGTGCGGCGGTAGACAGGGTCGCGGTCCTGGAACTTCCACTGGTAGTACTGCACGTACGGGTGGTGGCGGTTGTACCAATCCTGATTGCGTGGGTCTCCGGGATGGTCGCGGCGTTGGCCCCAGTCGTTATGACCGTCGCGGTCCCACCCGTCGCGGTCGTAGCCGGCCCAGTTGTAACCCGCCCAGTTGTAGCCCCACCGGTCATAGCCCCATCGGTCATAACCCCAGCGGTCGTAGCCCCACCGGTCGAAGCCCAAGAAGTCATACCCATAGCGGTTGTAACCGCTGAGGTCGTAGTTGTACCAGTCACCTGCGTCGTAGCCGTAGAGCTGGCGCCATGACGGGTCGTAATACCCGACGTCGCCCAGGTTCGGGGTCAGTGGGGGATCGTAGGGCTGTGGCCAGTCACCTAGGGGAGCATCGGGAACGCCGGGCAGCGGCGCAAGGGTCGCCGACTCCTCGGTGATCGGATATCCCCAGCTGGGCGCGCTCGCGTCCATCAGCGCCACGTCCGGTGACTGCGAGGAGCCGCTCGAGTCGGTTGCCGGCGGCGCAGGGAGCGGGGCCGGCAACGGGGGGAGTTGTTGCGCGGATTCGGGCGTGGCCTGCAGAAGTTGTTGTGTCAGTTGCAGATACAGATTCTGCAGGCTGGTTCGCTGCGGCGATGCCGACAGGTGGTCCAAGTCCCGTTTGGCCTGATTGAGCGAATCGCGTGCGGCGGTCAGTTGATCAGGCGTGGGTTGCTGGCCGCTGCCGAGGATCTCCTGTGCCTGTTTCAGATCGCTGACGACGGCCGCGAGAGCGACATCCTGAGAATGCTCGGGAAAGATCGTCTTCTCGACACCCCAGAGCGTGCCGCCTGGGGCCGTCTCATACGTCGCGCCGAGGAGTCCCGCGACGAGTAACACGGAAACGCCGCACGCGACGACCGTCTTGCCACGTCGCGATTGGGGAAGGAACCAGCGCCGCCGTGACGGCGGCTCGGGCTCCGGTCCGGCGAACTGAAGCATGTTCTCGCGAACTGGTGGGGGACTGAGAGTCGTCATGGCGGCCTCCTGACAACGACCGTTAGCCGTAATTGCGTCGCTCCCGACCACGCGATTGTTGATGCTCAGGCGCTTGTCGGCCCCGACCCGCCAGGTTTACCAAGCACATCTAAAACTTACCCAGGCCCATTGGACCCTTCCACTTCGCCGCGGGACTCTTAGCAAGTCACAGCTCGCGCATAGCCACGCACAGGAAGCAAACGCCACACACACCCGCGGTAATTCGATGTTTAACCGAGCGGCTGGCGGTTACAAGGTGGTATGGCTGAAAGTGTGCCGTGTGTCGGAATCGCCGGTTCAGCCGAGGAGTTCATCTTGTCGCCGCAGGCCCGATAGGTTCTTATTCGTGGTCGATGATGGGGAAGGGCCTGCGTTCACCGGCCAGGGCTGGCGCGAGCTGGTTGGGCGCGTGCACGCCGAACTCGACGAACTGGTGGCGGCTCGCGATCGCATGGAGCAGCTGGTTCGGCTCATTGTCGAGATCGGGTCCGATCTCGACCTAGACGTCACATTGCGGCGGATCGTCAGCGCGGCGATGGAGCTCACCGATGCGAAATACGGCGCGCTCGGTATGCGGGCCCCTGATGGGAGCATGTCCTCATTCGTGATCGAGGGCCTCGACGCTGAGACGGCACGTCGGCTGGGGGATCTGTCGGTAGGCCAAGGTCTGCGCGTCGATGATCTGCAGGCGCACCCCTTGGCGGCCCAGATACCCGCGCTTGAACCTTCGATGCGGGCGTTTTTGGCGTTACCGATCACGGTGCGCGACAACGATTTCGGCAGCCTGTATCTGATCGATGACCGGCCGGACCGAGTATTCGCTCCCTTCCAAGAGGCTGCGGTGCGCGCACTGGCCTCAGCAGCGGCGGCCGCCATAGACAATGCGAGGCTCTTCGAGCGGGAACGCGAATCGGCGAAATGGACCAAGGCCAGCCGCGAGATCACGGCCGCGCTACTGTCCGGCGATCCGCAGACGAGGCCGCTGCAGCTCATCGTCAGCCGGGCGTTGGAGTTGGCCGATGCCGAGCAGGCGATTTTGTTGGTTCCGGGCGAACCTGATCTGCCCACCGATGAGGTCGCGACCCTTGTCGTGGCGGCTACAGCGGGTCGGTACTCCTCGGAGGTGATTGGTCGGCAAGTACCGATGGCCGGTTCCACCACCGGCAGCGTCGCCCGTCGGGGCGTGCCGCTCATCACTGACTCGTTCCAGTATCCGATTGAGGGCTTCACCGATGTCGGTGAACGCTCTGCAATCGTCATGCCCCTTACCGCTGATGATGCGGTGCTCGGTGTCATCGCAGTGGCCCGCCGCCCGCATCAGACGGCCTTCGACGATGAATACCTCGATCTCGTCTCTGATTTCGCCCGGCATGCGGCGATAGCGCTGGCGCTGGCGGCGGGTCGTGAGCACGCGCTCAATCAGCAGCTGGCCCAGGCCGACACTGTCGAGGGGGCGTTGCGTGCCGCCGCCGAGGAATTGCGTCGACTGTGGCGGGCGCGTCGCGTTCTGACGGTCACCTTCCCGACTTACGGTTCATCATCGGCGACGGTAAATGGCGAGCCACACATAGCGTCGGCTGGAGAGTCAGCGCGGTGGGCGGACCTTCCCGCGGAGACCCGGCAGGTCCTGCTGTCGCTGCGTGACGGGGACTTTCTGACGCCGAATGCTGCCGAACCCGGATCGGCGGGTATCGCGCTGCAGCACCCTGACGGGGTGCTCGTCGTCTGGATCGACCTCAGTGAGCAGCGGCCGTTCACCCTTGAGGACCAGACGTTGTTGACGGTGCTCGCAGGCCGGCTCGGCCAGGGGCTGCAGCGCGTACATCGGGTGGATCAGCAGCGTGAAACCGCATTAGCGCTGCAGCACGCGATCCTCGGACCTTCCGACTTGCCAAGCGGTTTCGCGGTCCGTTACGAAGCTGCCAGCCGTCCCCTCGAGGTCGGCGGTGACTGGTACGACATCGTCACTCTCGACGATGGGCGCATCGCGTTGGTGGTCGGCGACTGCGTCGGTCACGGTTTGCCTGCCGCCACAGTGATGGGGCAGATTCGCAGCGCCTGCCGCGCATTGCTGTTCGAAAATCCCAGTCCCGCTGTCGCGCTGGCGGGACTGGACCGCTTCGCTGCTCGACTGCACGGTGCTCAATGCACGACCGCAGTATGCGCGGTGCTCAATCCCGACACCGGCGAGTTGGTCTACTCCAGTGCCGGGCACCCGCCACCGATCCTGGTCGCGCCCGACGGCACCATCGAGACGCTTGACGGTGGCCACACCATCGCGTTGGGAATTCGACCCGATTGGCCCCGTCCCGAAGCGCACGTCATGGTGCCTGCTCGCGCCACCCTGGCGCTGTACACCGACGGGCTGGTCGAACGCCGCAACAGCCCGCTGGAGCGCGGTATTTCCTGTGCCGCCGGCCTCATTCACGACGGCCAAACCTCGGAGCTCAACGATCTGGCGGACCACGTGATGGCCAGCCTTTCGCCCGGCGAGGGCTACCAAGATGATGTTGTGCTGTTGCTGTACCGCCAACCAGCCGCGCTCGAGCTGGAGTTTCCAGCCGACCCTGAGCAACTGGCCGAGAATCGTATTGCTCTGCGCGACTGGCTGTCTCGAGCCGGGATGAAGGCCCGGCAGGCGATGAACGTGCTCATCGCGACAGGGGAGGCCGTCGCCAACGGCATCGAGCACGGCTACCGGCAGGGTCCTGCGGGCACAATCCGTTTAACCGCAACCGCACTGGCCGACCAGGTTCAGGTGGCGATCATCGACCACGGGTCATGGAAGCCCGTCCAATCCGATGGTGATTCCAACCGCGGTCGGGGGATCGCACTCATGCGCGAGCTGATGGACGATGTCGTCATCACCCGCAGTACCGGGGGAACAGCAATCCACCTATCCGTGAGGATCATTTGATGGCCACATTGCTCACCCTCGACAACGCGTGCCGCAACGATGGGACACACGTCTTGATAGCAGCGGGAGAAATCGACATGAGCAATATCGCGGCGTTCAATCAGGGCCTTGCGGCCGCGATCACTGAGTCGGCCGGCAGCGGAGAGACGCTCACTTTGGATCTCAGTGCTGTCACGTATTTGGACAGCACTGCCATCACGGCACTGTTCAGCGAAGCCGACCGCATCGCCATCGTTGCCCACCCACACCTGATGGACATCTTCGCCGTCAGCGGTCTGACCGAGCTGGTCACCATCGAATCTGCACCCTTGGCGACGGAGCCGTCGTAAATCCTTGTGGAGCGGTGAAGGCGCTTAGGTTGACGTCCGCGGATAGCCTCGTCGCACGGCGCGGTCGAGGATGCCCAATGTCGCGCGCAATGCCGGTTCGCCGACGATGGGGAAGATGTTGGCGTCGCGCCAATGCTGATCGATCTCAGACCAGTCATAGAACGACGTAACCGCCGTACCGCCGTCTGTGGGATCCAATCGGTAGCCGTACACGTGGCCGATGTCCGGTTTCAGTTGCCCGAAGATCGTCCAGGCGATCAGCCGGTCCTGTTCGAACTGGGTGATCGACACGGTGACGTCGTACTTACCCAGCGGATAATCATTGAGCGATTCGCGGTCCATGTGCACGACGAAGGTCTCGCCGACGGCACGAACGGACTGCCCATCGGCGTCCTGGAGCATGCCCGTGGCGTCGATCGCGACGTGACCCTGCGGATCGCACAGCACCGCAAAGATGTCCGCGGCCGGCGCGGGGATGATGCGTTGCACCTCGATGCGTTCGGTCACGACATCGATCCTGCCACGGAACAGTTGCTGGTCAACGACGGCGCCCCGGTGTAGTTCGAATGCGGAACGGGCACTTCACAGTGGTGAATTTGGCCGACTGGTTCCTGACGGGCGATGAGCGAGGCAACCTCGCGGCCCGCATACCAGCTTGGTCGGAAGGCAATCGTGCCGAGCCGCTGATCCACGGGTCCAACTACTTTGAGCGACTCGCTGCCGAAGTGGGGGTGCTAGGCAGAGGGGACTACGTCTTCTTCACCGATTGGCGCGGCGATCCCGACGAACTGTTGCGTGATGGCGGACCCACGATCCGCGAGTTGTTCTGTCACGCGGCACAGCGCGGCGTGGTCGTGAAGGGGCTGGTCTGGCGGTCCCATCTGGACAAACTTCAGTACAGCGAGGAGGAGAACCAGCACCTCGGCGCGGCCATTGAAGAGGCAGGCGGCGAGGTGCTGTTGGATCAGCGCGTGCGCGTGGGCGGCTCGCATCACCAGAAATTGGTCGTGATCCGCCATCCGGGGGAACCTCAACGAGATATCGCGTTCGCCGGCGGCATCGACCTGTGCCATTCCCGCCGCGATGACGAGTCGCATAACGGTGACCCGCAGGCGGTGCAGATGGCCAAGTGTTACGGGAACCGTCCGCCTTGGCATGACGTGCAGCTGCAGATCCGCGGCCCGGCGGTCGGTGTGCTCGACACCGCTTTCCGAGAACGCTGGAATGATCCAGCACCGCTGGACACGTTGTCGCCGATTGCCTGGGTGATGGACAAGGTGCGGGGCGCGGATCTGTCGGCTGGTCGGCTTCCGGGACAACCACCGGATCCACCGGTGTGCGGCCCTCATGCCGTCCAGGTATTGCGCACCTACCCGGACGCGCACTTTCAGTACGACTTTGCGCCGCACGGTGAGCGCAGCATCGCGCGTGCATACAACAAGGTGGTGCCCCGCGCCCGTCGACTGATCTACGTCGAGGATCAGTATCTGTGGTCCTCCCGGGTGGCCAACTTGTTCGCCGAAGCCTTGCGCGACAACCCCGAACTCCATCTCGTGGCAGTGATTCCGCGCTATCCCGACGTCGACGGTCGACTGCAATTGCCACCGAACCTGGTTGGTCGCTGGCAGGCCATTGCGACATGCCAGGCCGCAAGTCCTGAGCGTGTCCACATCTTCGACGTCGAGAACCATCGCGGCACACCGGTATACGTGCACGCGAAAGTCTGCGTCATCGATGACATCTGGGCATGCGTCGGCAGCGACAACCTCAATCGACGGTCATGGACTCACGACAGCGAATTATCCTGCGCTGTACTCGATTCTGATGGACTCTTCGCTCGCGACCTGAGGCTGCGACTGCTACGCGAACATCTGGACCGACCGGCCGATGGTAGCGAGGACGGAAATCTGGTGGACCCGATCGCAGCGATACGTGACATCACTGCCACCGCGGAAGCGCTGGATGAGTGGCACATGACGGGCTGCCAGGGAGACAGGCCGCCGGGCCGCCTGCGGCCGCACAAGCCAGAGCGTCTGCGCCGGCGAACCCGCGTATGGGCCGAACCCCTGTACCGGTTGATCTATGACCCAGACGGGCGCTCGTACCGCGACCGACTGCGCGGCCGACTGTAGATCGTCGGACACCGCCAAACGACAACCGGACAGATGAGTTGACCAATCTGGTCAGCAGTCGTTGCCTGCCTGCAAGAGCACATTTTTCAAGCGCGGTGCGGGCAAGGCGTGGACGTCGTAACCGGGATTGTCGTCCGCCCAGGCAATTTCGAAGCAGTCGCGAAACCCCGCGTGGGTGGCGGCTTCGCTCTCCGAATGATCTTCTACCCACCCATCGAGCGAACTTTTGCAGCCCACGAGGTTAACGTTGCCGAACTTGACGGCCGAGGCTAGCGGCCCTGTCGAGCCATCGGAACTAGGCGGGTGGCTGGATCTGTGCCACTCGATGAGATCGCGCACGGCCACGAGGTGGCATGGCTGTCCTGACGTTGGCGCGTCGGAGGTCACCTGAGCGACTGCGCTCGACGCGGCCACCGGCCTCGGTGACGGCGCTGCGGACTCGTGGCCGCTGCAGGACACGAGGACTAGCGGTGCGACACCGAGAACCAGGGTCGACACGATGCGCAACATTCGCCGGAGTCTACGGTCAGTGGGTGAGAGACTGCGAGCGGCATCTCAGCTGAAGACGTCGTTGAGTGTGACCGTCTGGAGACCCCGGCTGTTGATGATGTCGAGCAGCTGCGGGTAGGTATGTATAACGGGCGGCAGGTTGGCGTGGCTCAGGATGATCTGCTGCGGCTGGAATGATTGTTCGGCGAAGCCTACGAGTTGGCGCTCGTCAACCGGTCTCGAGTCGCCAATGGTGCCGCTCCAGAGCGTGATCGTCGTGTAGCCCAGGTCGGCGGCAACGCGGTCGGTGTCGGCGGTGTGGGCTCCGTACGGCGGACGAAAATAGGGAGTGCCATCAGTGCCGAAAGTGTTGCGGAGAAAATCGGCATTTCGTCGGATCTGATCGGCCACTGCATCCAGCCTGATCCGAGTGATGTTGGGATGGCTCCACGTGTGATTGCCCACCTGGATTTGTCCGGACTCCACCATGGGCGCCAGCAGCGGCGCGTTGACCGACCACGACTTGTTCACGCCGTTGGGAAAGAACGTCAGTCGCACACCGCTGTCCCGGCAGAACTGAGCGTAGGCGGCCACGACCGCCGAGTTGGTGCCGTCGTCGACGGTCAGGGCTAACTGGTTGCCCTCGCCGGGCAGGCGGGTCAAGATGCCGTGCGGCGCGGGAACCTGTGCGTTGGCTGGATGTGTGATGTCGGCCCGCGCCGTCTCTCGACTCGTCGCGGCAGCAGCCAGGACACCAATTGCGATGGCGCGCAACATAGTGCGTCTGTCGGCCTGCACCACGGCGTGAAGGCTATGAGTGCTTGCTTATGAGAAGCTGAACGGCAGCTGTCGACTTGGTGGGGACGGCAGCCAGAAAATTTGGACGCTCAAATAACACTGCGGCCTACTGGTTCTGAGCCCGGTCATCCCAGCCGGGATCGCTACCGAACCTGAACAGTAGAGGTACCGACGATGAGAGCTGACGGCACAATCCCGAATCGGGATCGCTATTCGCGCCTGAAGGTGTTGGGGATGATCGCGGGTACGAGCGCTGTACTGGCCGCTGCGTCTTACAGCGTGATCCACCACGACGCGAGTCTCGGGGGACCCGCCGTTCCCAGCGGCGGCAGTGTCGTCGTGGCGGGTGGCAATCACAACAAGACTTTTGCGCCGCCGACCATTCCAGGCATGAACATGGGCGGCACGGTCACCGAGACGACGCCAACTGATGTGCTGCCGGTGGAGAAGGCCGCACCTGGCATCAGAGGCGCTCACTGATTGTCGGGCCTCCACGTCTGGTCTTGGTGACTCCGTTTCTCGTTTTCGAGACTGCGAGCCATTAAGTCACAGGTGTCGATCGAGGATGGTCTCAGTCGTCATAACGGTGAGACCATCGATTCGAGGAGGCACACCACCATGCAGTACTGCCTACTGATGCATTACCAAGAAGGCCCCGAGGCCGGCCTGACCGAAACAGACATGGCGCCGGCTCGGGCTGCGTTCGCTGCGTATGCCGACGATCTTGATGCCGCCGGGGTGTTGATCGGAACCCAGGTGTTGCAGGCGGCAAGTGCGTCGACGACATACAGTGCGCGCACAGGCGTGCCCGAGATCCAGGACGGACCGTTCGCCGACACCAAGGAGCGTCTTGGCGGGGTGTTCGTCATCGACGTTCCTGACCTCGACGCTGCGCTGGCCTGGGCGAAGCAGTGCCCCGCCGCCGCCTGGGGCACCGTCGAGATTCGGCCCGTAGCAGTGACGTACGCGAAGGGGCAGGGGTGGTATCAGCCCTGATCGCCGAGATCAGCCGTGACTCCCACGGCCGGCTGATCAGTGTCCTCGCCGCACCGACCGGTGACATCCCGGCGGCCGAGGATGCCATCGCCGACGCGCTGGAACAGGCGCTGCGGCGCTGGCCTGTCGACGGCGTGCCCGACAACCCGCGGGCCTGGATTCTCACCGTTGCGCGCAACCGGCTGCGGGACCGATGGAAGTCGCATCCCTACAGCAAGTGCGCCTCACTTGATGAAACACATGGTGACACTGAGCAATTCGACGAACAAGTGTCCGACATTCCGGATCGGCGCCTCGAGTTGATGCTGGTGTGTGCGCATCCTGCGATTGCCGCAGACATCCGCACCCCGCTCATGCTGCAGACCGTTCTCGGCGTCGATGCGGCCGCGATTGCCGAGGCGTTCGCCATGCCAAAGGCGGCGATGGCCCAGCGGCTGGTCCGCGCAAAGCGCCGCATCCGCGACGCGCGCATCCCTTTCGTGCTGCCGCAGCGCTCCGATCTGACGCAGCGTCTGCCCGCCGTACTCGAAGCCGTCTACGGGGCCTACGCGATCGACTGGCAGCGCACCCTGGCCGGCGCGCCGATCGACGCCCTGGCCGCTGAGGCCCTACGTCTGGCCTTGGTGCTGGCCGAGCTGCTGCCATCCGACCCCGAGGTGTTGGGCCTGGCGGCGATGGTGTGTCTTTCGCAGGCCCGTCGGTCCGCTCGTCGCACGTCGGCAGGCAGCTTCATCTCACTCGACGCTCAGGATGTCGGGCTGTGGGACCGTGAGCTGATAGCAAGGGGAGAGGGGCTCTTGCAACGGGCTCACGCGCTCGGTTGCCCGGGTCGCTATCAATACGAGGCGGCGATCCAGTCAATGCACTGCCACGCCGCCGATGGGCTGATCGACTGGACGACGCTACGTAAGCTGCACCGGGCGGTATACCGGCTGGCGCCGTCACTGGGTGTATTGGTCGCGCTCGCCTTGATCGAAGGCGAGATCGAGGGTCCCGAGGCGGGTTTGCGGGCACTCGACGCGATTACCGACCCGTCGGTCACGCGCTTTCAGCCGGCGTGGACGACACGTGCACATCTGCTCGGGCGAGCGAACCGGTCGGAGGCCGCGGCGGCGGCCTACCAGCGCGCGATCGAGCTGACGACCGATCGTGGAATCCGCGCCTTTCTACAAGACGCCGCTGCGCGCCGAAGCCGGAGCGTGAACTCCTAAGCGAAATCCACAACACTATTGATCGGGCGCGGAACGCGACCGGGGTATCCCAGCGTTGCCCGTCGCGCGGGGGAGTTAAGCCATGGCGGTCTGAGCGTCGTCGGGGCGGCGTGCGATGGCTTGGATGGCTCGGAGTCGTCCATCGGCTAGGGCGGCGGCGAGATTTTTGGCCTTCTCGGTGAAGTCAGGGACGAACGCATGTAGCCCCAGCGGGTTGTCTGGCAGCGTCAGGAACATCTGCATCACCGAGGCCGCCTCGTCGGTGAGGTCGTTCCAGTGTTCGACTTCGAACCCGGAGTCCTCCAGCAGGGCGTGCAATTGGCTGGGAGTTGCCAGATGGGTGAGGTCGGATTGGTCGGCCCATGGAAGTGGGTAGTCGGGATCGCGTCGTCCGCCAGAAGTGATGTCCCACAACGCGAGCCGGCCACCGTCGACCAGTACCCGCCGTGCCTCGCGGTAGAGGCCGATCTTGTCGGCCACGTTCATCTGAACGTGCTGGCTGAATACCACTTGGAAGCTCTCATCGGGGAACGGCAGTTCGGTGACATCGGCTTGTACGACTGAGATCAGATCGCCGAGCCCGACCAGCCTGTTGAGCCATCGGGCTGTTTCGCAATATTCTTCGGTCAGGTCCACCGCCGTTACCCGACACCGACACCGGTCGGCGACGAAGCGAGCGGTGCCGCCGATCCCGCTGCCGGCGTCGAGCACCCGCTGCTCGGGGGTGAGCCCGGTCAGGTCTACTAGCGCGCTGGTAGCCAGGCGACCCATCGTGTGAAAGTCCTCGAGCATCGAAAGGTCTTCGGGTTGAAGGTGATCGACATCCTTTCCGGCGGTGACTAGGGTCTGCGCGATGTGGTGCCGCGAGAGGCCGGTCGAGTACTGCGCAGCGATCGCGGTGTCATTCATGTCGGCTCCTTGCTTTATGTCTTCGACGTTGGATCGAGTTCATCCGCACCGACCCATTCAACAAGCGCCCCAGTGTGCTCATGGAAATCTCTGTTCAGTCGTGTGAGTGCCGCACACTCAGTATGTTTTCGAACATCATGTTCAATACAAATGGCGGAACATCAGTCCGTCAATGATCAATGAGGGCGAAATGTCCGTTACTGAACACGGTCGACGAATTGACCGCAATAACGAGAATTCTGGAGTGACGGCACCGGATCGGCGGGTGCGGCGCACGCGCAAGCGGCTCCACGACGCATTGCTTTCACTCGCCATCGAGAAGGGCTACGAGAAGACGACCATCCAGGACATCCTCGATCGGGCCGACGTCGGACGATCGACCTTCTATGACCATTACCAGGACAAGGCAGCGCTGCTAACGGCGAGCTTCGACGACATGCGCGAACAACTCGAACATCAACTCGCTGACGCTGCCGCCGCCCGGGCGACCGACGTCGCGCTGCCAGCGGCATTGCTCTACGAGCACGCCTACCGACATCAGCGCGTCTACGGCGCCCTGTGCGGACATCAAGGAGGGGACGTGGTCCAGCGCCATCTGCGTCGGCTCATCGGCGATCTGCTCCGAGAACACTTGCGGTCGCAACCCAGTGCCACCGGCAGCGGCAGCGATTTGACCGCCGACGTCGCTGCTGAGTTCTACACCTCAGCCGCGCTGGGCTTGCTCGTGTGGTGGATCGACCACGGATTCTGTAACGGGCCCGCCTGGTTGACCGCAAACTACCGAACGCTCGCGTGCGCGGGGTAGGCGGAGGCTGTTGCCCCGACAGTAGTGCGCGCCGCGTCCGAAGGTGGAGTGTGTCGGCCGGGCCGGCTGGTCAATGTCGCACGGCCGCTAGCTGCGCGCCCGGTTAACCAGGTTAAGGGTCGAGAGGGTGGCAGCGGCCAGTGCTTCACGCCCGGGTCCGTCGAGCGTGCCGCAGATCCAGTCCCAGTGCGCAGCCACCGTCGCGCCCGGTACCGGTCGCGGCACCAGCGACACCCCGTCGTCGCGGCGCCACCGCACCCGCTCCCGCACCGGGTCGCTGAGCACGAGCAGGCCACCGTCGTACCGGACGAGCGGTGACGTGATGACGACATGGTCATCATCCACCGCATCGACGACCCCCCAGCGGATCCGGCAGGACTGCAGGATTCGCAGAGGATGACCGGGATCGGTGTCAAGGAAACGCACCCAGGGATATACCGCGAACACGTGGAAGCTATGGTGGGCCAACACCTCTGACCGATTGTCGATATCATCCAGCAGGCCGGTGGGCTGGCCGGGCAGCGCCATGCGCAACCGCCTCAGCAACCGATGACCGTCGACCCGCTTAAGCAGTGGACCGCCAACCCAGTAGGCACGAACCACCTCGGAGTCCAGCGGGTCGTCGACGCCTGCAGCTGCCGCGATCTCCTCGAGATAGGGCCACGCGCCGTCGAAACCCTTGGCGTGCCGGTCGATGGCGGCCGGGCCGTGACCGTTGAGCAGCACCGACGAATCAGGTGGCCCGCAGTAGCCCAGCTCGTTGGGCGGAAAGGCGTAGCTGGCGAACAACTTCCGGCCAGGCAGTGGTGTTTCGGAGAGGGCGGTCACGGCTGCCCCTGACCAGGTTCGTCGAGGCCCGACCCCATCAGCCGCAGCCCGCCCATTGCCTCGTCGGCGCCGGCCTGGTCGGTCTTCTCGACCACGAAACCCATGTGGATGATCACCCAGTCGCCTGGGCGGAACGTCTCTTCGGGCAGCATGCCGATGTTGACCTTGCGGTTCTCGCCTGCGACATCGACCAGTGCCAGTTGATCGCCGTAGCCGTCCAGCATCCGGATCACCTGACCGGGAATTCCGAGGCACATCGCTCAGCGCTCCCGCAGCATCGTCACCACTGTCTGCACTGCCAGCACGGCCTCGGGCACGGCGGCGTTCACCGCGTCGCTCAACCCGATTCCGTCAGCGACATTCTGCACTTCGCAACCAATCACCACCGTGAGGGGCGCGGTGCCGCCGAGCGCGGCCAGACTGGCGAACACCGCGCTGGGGTCCATGCTGTGGGCATCGAAACCACCCGGGGTGGAGAAAGTTTCGTGATCGGCCTCGAAAACCCGGACAGTTCCCGGCGCACCGCGGTCCGGGATGGCGTCGACCAGGACCAACGCGTCCCAGTCATCGAGCAGGTCATAGGCCAGGTGGAGACCGCGGATGCCGTAATCGGTAACCCGGACCCGCTCGTCGGCTGGGTGAGCCACCACATGCCTGAGCACCTCGGGGCCGAAGCCATCGTCTCCGAGGAAGATGTTGCCGATGCCGGCGACCAGGATGCCGGACGTGGGCTACATGCTCCGCATCTTGAGGTAGCGGCGGATGTCAGGGACAGAACTGACGCCCACCACCACGCCGCCGACGATGACGGCGCCGACCGCGATGGTCGCTATCCACCCAATTGTTGCCATGTCGGACTCCTCTCACTGTGTGACTCGAGGCTCGACTCCAACGGCTCGAGTTCGTCGGGTGCGAAGTACAGATAACGCCCGTACCAGTCGTGGAGATCGGCCGCCGGGTCATCATCGACCGTCACCCCGACCTGCTGATCGCCGTCGACGGTTTCGTGCACCGAGGTGACGGTGGCGACGCGGCCGGCGAAGAACATGTCCTGGGCGTCGGCCCGCCGGGACGGTCGCAGCCGTACCTTGCTACCGCGCGTCACCCGGACCCCGCTGACCAGGACGGCGTCGATATCGGGGGCAACCGCGTTGTCGGCGACCGGATCCCACCAGTCGACCCCGTCGGGGATCTCGGGGATCAGGCCGGCGTGCGGGTCGCGAAGGACACCGTGCAACCGTTGCATCGCCTCGGGTGACATCCCATCGCAGCGGTCGATGATCTGGGCGGCCAGCGGGTCGGTGGCGCGGGCCTGTGCCTTTTCCTCGTCGGTCATCGTCATCACCCGCAGCGTGAGGATCTCGTCGATCTCGGTCGAGTCGTAGAGCGCACCCTCGCTCTGTTCGGCGATCTGGGGATGGTCGTAGAGAATGATCGGCGAGATCAGCAGCAGCGCATGGTCACCCGGCGGTCCAGCCAGCACAGGGAAGCAGCGATGCTGGTGGCACCTGGCGACCGCGGCTGCCGCCGGGTCCGGTGGGTCGAGCAGTGAGACCAGTTGCCCGCCTATCACTTCGGCGATGAGATGGGTGCCGATCATCGACGCGGCGATAGTCGCTTCCTTATCGCAGGCGAGATCGGTCGCGACCGTGGTCGTGTTGCGCAGCAGGGCGGTGACCCGCCATAGGCCGTCGTCGGGCTCGCTTGTCACCGTGAGGCTTCCGTGCACGGCACGACGAGAACGGACGAGCCGGCCGCCGTCGACCTCCTCCATGGCATTGGACGCCGGGGCGGCCACCTGGAACGTGGCCGGCAGTCCGCTGCCGGCGAGATCGAGCGGTCCGAAGGTGAGCTCCGACTCCACCGCCTCATCCCAGGTCAGCCACGAGCTTCCAGTACTGCTCAGTTCATCGACCGGTTCGTAACGCCCGTCGTCGGTGCGCTTCTCGACCGCACGCCGCTGAAGGTGCAGGAACCTGACCACCAGCGTGATCGTCGCGTCGCCGTCGACCAGGAACTGCGCCGAGAGGGTGCCGTCCTCACCGAACGCGGCCTCGGCCGCCCCCTGTGGGCCTAAAACTCCAAACTGCCAACGGGACTGGTTCTTGGCCGATGACGCGCGATAGGGGTAGAGCAGATAGCCCTCGTACAGCACCGCGTCGGCGATGGTGCGGGCCCGGTCCCAGCCCGTGGTCATCGGAGATCCCCGGCCCGCGCGCCCGTCAACAGCGAGGTGACCGCTTCGTCGATATCCAGCAGGCCCCGCTCGGATTTGTAGGCCGCCAGCGCGGTCACCGTGTCATGGCCGAGACGCACCCAGCCGCTGTTGGGGTAGTGCTGGCCGATGAGGTCGTGCCAGACATTGACCGGCATGTCGTATTGATCTTCCTGGTCCCACGGTACCTGCTGGACAGCGAAGCCGCGCTGCCCGCTCGCCAGTGGTGGGCGGAATATGGTGCCGCTGAACAGGAATTGGAGCGGGATGGAGCCCTCGCGCAGCGCGTGCAGGTACTTCGAACCGGTCACCTCGAAGTCGTAGGTGCATTCCAGCGGCAGAGCCACCTGGGTGCTTCCGGTGAAACCCTGCACCATCGCCGCGGTGTGCTGCCACAGAAATGTCCGCTGGGTGTTGGCCCACCGTTCGCGCGGGCCGAACAGGTCGGCGAGTCCGGCGGCCTCGTCGTCGCTGTATGGCCGGCGAAGCGGTTCGATGCGCACCTGGCAGCGCAAGGCGATGGCCTGCACGGGATCGTCTGCCACCACGGCGATCTGCGCGGTGAGCTGCGGGCTCACCGCGTATGGTTCCGGGGCCACGTCGAGTACGGCGAACGTCACCACTGTCATGACGCGCGTTCCCTGCTGACTTCCCTGCAGCGCGCAGTGATCTGGTCGAAGAAATCGTCGATATAGGCACCGGCCTGTTGCCCGCCGTCGAAACCACGCCACAGCATCCGCAACCTGCCGACGAACTCGTAACAGGCGTCAATCGGGACCAGATAACACTCCGGCTCACGATTGTCGGGCACGCGGACCAGCAGCGCCTCGACGTCATCGGCCATCATCGCCAGCCTGGTGTCCGCGGTGGTGATCACCGCCCACGCGTCGAGATCCAACTCCGATTCGGTGGCACCGGCCGGGCCGGGATAGAACCCGACGGTCTTGTCCAGAGCCGAGTTACGGAAGAAGAACGCCAGCCCGACAGGAATCTGCAGGGCCTCCCACTGCAGTCGTCCCAGTGCAAGATCGGGGAAGTGCAGGTAGCGATCGGGCACCGACCGGTACCGCAGCTGGGTGGTGCTGTCGGTGAACAACAGATAGCAGCCTCGACAGACGCACATCAGCTGTCTGCCTTCGACGTTCACCACGTGCTGATGTTCGTCAGCGATATCTTCTGAACACATCTCGCAGTGTTGCCCGGGCGGCTGTGGCGCCTTGGCGGCCCGGATGCGGGCGAGCACGTCGTACGCGCTGTCCATCACAGCACCGCTGAGGGGGTCGGCTGGACGGCGATCGACAGAACGCCGTCGCGCACCAGCAGCGGGATGGGGTCAAGATGCACCTCGGGGCCCGCGTCGGCGTCGATACCGGCGCCCGCGTGGACGACGTCGAAATGCGCGCGGCAGCGGGGGCATCTCAGCACCGGTCCACTGATGGCCGCGCCCATTCGCCGGTGCAACGCGGTGCCGGCCAACGAAGCTTCGCAGCTACCGCACCGGTCGTGATAAGCGAAGAGTTCGTCGTCGATCCGGCAGGCGAGAACGGTGGTCCCCGCGACCATGAACCCGCCGACTTCGCCACTGTGTAGGTCCGCCAGATCGGGTACCGGGTGCCAGCTTGCGCCAGCATGGCCCTCCGCGCGCACCCGGCTGAGCAGGGATTCGGCTGGGATCACCGTCGATACCGGGCTCGGTTCGGCCGCAACGACTTCGATCTCAGTGATCTCAGGGGCGGCGCAGCGGACAGCATCTTCCACTGTCAGCTCCAGCGTCACCGCCGACGACGGGCAGCTCTTGCAGCTGCCGCTGAATCTCAGCCGCGCCGTCTCCCCGGTGATCTCGAGCAACTCGATGTCGCCGCCGTGCGAACCAAGATAGGGCCGGACGCTGTCGAGGGCATCGGCGACCCGGCGGTGCACGTCGTGCGGGTGCAGGCCGTGGACGAGTAGCAGGCTGGCGACGAGATCGTCGGTGGCACAGCGTTCCACCGCAGCGGGGTCGTGTTCTGCCACGAGTTCCAGCACCCGTGCCAGCGCGGCGCCGTACAGGTCGACGACCTCGCGGACCAGGTGTTCGGCGCGCTCACGCGCGACTGGGCCCCCTGCGGCGCTGGCGTCCAGGAGGGTCTGGATGCGATCGCCCGCGGTGCGCCAGCGCGCGTCGTCGTTCACTCCCCGGTGACTGACTGGGTCGGCGAATGCAGCCTCTCGAGCGACTTGCCGTCCCCGAGGTACATGTGCACACCGCATGGCAGGCAGGGATCGAAACTGCGCACCGTGCGCATGATGTCGATGCCCTTGAAGTTCTCCCTGTCGTTCTCCTCGAAGATCGGCTGGCCTTGCACCGCATCCTCGTACGGTCCTGGTGTGCCGTAGGTGTCGCGCGGATTGGCATTCCACGGAGTCGGCGGATACGGGTGGTAGTTCGCGATCTTGCCGTCTCTGATCACCATGTGATGGCTCAGGACACCGCGGACCGCCTCGGTGAATCCGCAGCCGATCGCCTCGTCGGGAACATCGAACTTCTCCCACGTCTTGGTCCGTCCGGCGCGGATCTCCACCAACGCCTTCTCGGCGAAATGCAACGCGCAGGCCGCCGCATAGGCCTGGAAGTACGTGCGGGCGCGGTTGCGTTCCAATGTGTTGCTTCCGTGCTCGGGGATCTTCCATTCCAGCTCGACCGGACCTTTGAGGATGGTCTTCGGCAGGTTGATCTTGACGCTGTGACCGGTGGCCTGTACGTAGCCGATGTCCACCAGCCCCGCCAGCGCGGTCGACCACAACCGGGCCAGCGGTCCGCCGCCGGTGTCGAGCGCCAGGTGGTCGGTGCCGTCGAACCAACGCGGTGACATCACCCAGCTGTACTTGTCGTCCATGTCGCGTTTCTGCGGCCTGGGGTTGGTGTGCTGATTCCAGGGATGTCTGCGGTCGATCGGGTTGCCGAGCGGATCCGCTTTGACGAACATCTCCTGATCTGTCCAGTCGTCGTAATACGAACTGCCCAAGAGGATCCGGATACCGAGGTTGATGTCCACCAGGGAGTGTGTCACCAGCTTGCCGTCGACGACGACACCGGGGGTGACGAACATGGCGTTACCCCACTTCTCCATGTCCTTGTACGCGAAATTGCACACCTCAGGATCCTGGAAGGAGCCCCAGCAGCCAAGCAGGGTGCGTCGCAGTCCGACCTCCTCGTAACCCGGCAGCGCCTCGTAGAAAAAATCGAAGAGGTCATCGTGCATCGGCACGACCTTCTTCATGAACTCGACGTAACGCATCAACCGGGTCATGTAGTCCGTCATCAGCTGAATCGTTGCCACGGTGCCGACTCCGCCGGGATAGAGCGTTGAGGGATGAACGTGCCTGCCCTCCATAAGGCAGAACATCTCTCGGGTCAAACGGCTGACCTGAAGCGCTTCACGATAGAACTCACCGGTGAATGGGTTGAGGGAGCGCATGATGTCGGCGATGGTCCGGTACCCGTGCGCCTCGGAGTTGGGCGCCAAGGTGTTCTCGGCTTTTGCCAGGACACCGGGGTTGGTCTCGGAGACCATCTTCTCGCAGTAGTCCACGCCGACCAAATTCTCCTGAAAGATGTTGTGGTCGAACATGTATTCCGCGGCCTCGCCGAGGTTGACGATCCATTCGCCGAGGTGCGGGGGCTTGACGCCGTAGGCCATGTTCTGCGTGTAACACGAGCAGGTGGCGTGGTTGTCACCGCAAATCCCGCAGATACGGCTGGTGATGAAGTGGGCGTCGCGCGGATCCTTACCCTTCATGAAGATCGAATAGCCGCGAAAAATCGAGGAAGTGCTGTGACACTCGACCACTTCTCGGTTCTCGAAATCGATCTTGGTGTAGATGCCGAGGCTGCCGACGATCCGGGTGATCGGATCCCACGCCATTTCGACCAGGGAGCCGGGATCCCGCTTCACGTGCGACGGTTCGGGGATGATCGTTGTCATCAGACTTCGCTCTCTAATTGACTACTGCAATACCGTAAGCGCACAGTGCTTCTCATGACACCGACTACCAGGTGCGGTGCGCACCGGTGGTGAGTTCACGGCCTTTATGACGCCATTTGGGCTCTTTGTCCACCGTCCGCCCCGTCACCTGGCGCAAGTTGCGGATCACCGACCCGTACAGTCCCGACGCGGTGGTGGAGATCTTGCCTCCCGGCGGCTCATCCATGAAAGGCATGAACTTGTCCGGGAAACCGGGCATGGTGCAACCGATGCAGATACCGCCGACGTTGGGGCAGCCCCCGATACCGTTGATCCAACCACGTTTGGGCACATTGCATTTGACCACCGGACCCCAGCAGCCCAGCTTGACGATGCATTTCGGTGAGCCATACTCGGTCGCGAAATCGCCCTGCTCGTAGTAGCCGGCCCGGTCACACCCTTCGTGAACGGTGTTCCCGAACAACCACTTGGGGCGCAGAGCCTCGTCGAGCGGGATCATCGGCGCCTGGCCGGTGGCCATGTACAGCAGGTAGGTCAGTGTCTCGGCCATATTGTCCGGATGGGCCGGGCAGCCAGGCACGCAGACAATCGGTATGTCCGCCTTGCTCTTCCAGTCCCAGCCGAGGTAATCGGGGACACCCATCGCACCGGTCGGGTTGCCTGCCATGGCGTGAATCCCGCCGTAGGTGGCGCAGGTGCCGACCGCGACGATCGCCGTGGCCTTCGGCGCCAGCCGATCCAGCCACTCACTGGTGGTCATCGGTTGGCCGGTGGCGGGGTCGTTGCCGAATCCGCACCAGTAGCCTTCCTTGTGGAGTTGTTCGTTCGGTATCGAACCCTCGACGACCAGCACAAATGGCTCAAGCTCCCCGCGGTCGGCCTTGAAGAACCATTCGAGGAAATCGTCGGCTCCGCCGTTGGGCCCACATTCGAAGTCGATCAGTGGCCAGTGCACGGCGATCTGGGGGAGACCGGGGAGCGCCCCGAGCGCGATCTCCTCGATGCTGGGCTGGGTGGCGGCGGTCAGCGCGACCGAATCGCCGTCACAACTCAGTCCGGCGTTGATCCAGAGCACGTGGATCAATGTCTGTTCGGCTTTGACTGCTGCTTCGGTGAGCATGCTGAAGCTTCCCGGGACCGGGCTGTGGTCCCTACGGCGCAGGAGTCGCCCTTCGGCCCACTTGCGCGTCGCTAAGATCCAGAGTGGCCCCGGTCACACATCGTTGTCAATGAAATCCTTGGGACATGTCAGAAGGTCTATCCGACCTCTCACCAGCCGCCGCCTGATATTGACGTGGGAATCACTTCGCGGAGCGCCCGTCTATCGGGTCTTCAGCAAGGGAGGCAAGCGATTTCGCTAAAACCGGGTGCCGGCAACGAACCGTCGCAGCCAGTCGAACCACGCCTGCATACCCGCCCCGGTACGGGCGCTGACGGGCAGGATGGCGGCTGTCGGATTGACCTCGCGGACGTGCGCGATGTACTGGTCGACGTCGGCGTCGAGGTAGGGCAAGAGATCGATCTTGTTGAGCAGGACCACGTCCACCGATCGGAACATCACCGGGTATTTGAGCGGTTTGTCCTCACCTTCGGTGACGGAGTAGACCATCGCCTTGGCGTGCTCGCCCACATCGAACTCGGCAGGGCAGACGAGATTGCCGACGTTCTCGATGATCACCAGGTCCAGGATCGGCAGGGTGAGGCCCTGGAGTGCCCGATTGACCATCGGCGCGTCGAGGTGGCACTCGCCACCAAAGCCGTTGTTGGTGTTCAACAACGAGATCTGCGCGCCCCGGCCGGCTAGCTTCTCGGCGTCCAGGTCGGTGGCGATATCACCTTCGATGATCCCGACCGCGAGCTGCCCGGCGAGTTCGTCGAGTGTCGCACCCAGGATGGTGGTCTTGCCAGAACCGGGTGAGCTCATCAAGTTCAGTGCTCGAATGCCGTTGGTCTCGAATGCTTCCCGGTTGAAGCCGGCCCTGAAGTCGTTCTCGGCGAAGATCGACTCCAGCACGTGGATCCGCTGAGAGCCGGTCGAGTAGCCGCTGTGGTCGCCGTGGCCGTGGCTGTCATCGGCGTGCTCGTGGCTGTGGGTCGTGCCGTCCTCGTGACGATGGAATCTGCCCACCGTGAGACCTTTCGCTCGATCAGGTGACGTCCAGTGACGTCACCTGAAATTCCTTGCCGCGCACGATCTCGACATCGGCGCTGTCGCACAGCGGACACAGCACCGACCATTTCGACGTGATCTCACAGCGTTGTCCGCAGGACCGGCAGACCACCTCGGCCGGGACGAACTCGAGTTCGAGTTCGGCATCGGGCATGCCTTCGTGTTCCCGCAGCAGCGACCAGCAGAATTCCAGTGATTCCGGCACCACTTGGCGCAGGGCCCCGACCTGGACCCGGACAATCTCGACGTGCCTGCCGACGGCGTGCGGCCTGACCACACCGGCGATGGCCTGACACAGCGAGAGTTCGTGCACACCGCCATGCTGCCCTCATTGTGGCCGAAATGGCGATTGTCGTCACAGTTTGTCGGGTCTAGCCTGAGTTGACCGGCCCGGGTCAGTCCACCTGACGCAGGCGGTCAACGCTACTCAGGGAGGTACATGAGGAGCAGTTGGAGTGTGTCTGTGGCGAGCGTGCGATTGCGGCTCGCCATTACCGGCGTCGTGCAGGGCGTCGGGTTCCGGCCCGCAGTCGCCCGCGCCGCGATCGAGCACGGCGTGCACGGATTCGTCTACAACGATGCGGGTTCGGTGCACTGCGAGTTGGAGGGCGCGGCCGATGCGGTCGACGCCGTCGTGACCGCGATCCGCAGCCGGCCACCACCCATGGCGCGCGTCGACGACGTCACCGTGACGGCGATCGAGCCGAACGGCGAGACCGGCTTCGCGATCATCGACAGCCGCCGCGATCCCGGCGAGCAGCGGCGCACGTTGGTGCCACCCGATCTCGCGATCTGCGCCGACTGCTTGCGCGAGCTGCGCGCACCCCTCGACCGCCGGTACGGCCACCCCTTCATCACGTGCACCAACTGCGGGCCGCGCTACACCGTGATCACCGACTTGCCGTATGACCGGCCGACCACGACCATGGCCAAATTCGACATGTGCGCAACCTGCGCCGCCGAGTACCACGACCCCGCCGACCGCCGGTTCCACGCCCAGACGATCGCCTGCCACGACTGCGGTCCGACGCTGTCGTGGTCGGGACCCGACTCGGGCGGCCGGGTCGACGACCCGCTGGCCGCCGCGGCGGCGGCCCTCGATGACGGCCTGATCGTCGCGGTCAAGGGTATCGGCGGCTATCACCTGGCCTGCCGCGCTGACGATGCGGACGCCGTCGCGACGCTACGCGGGCGAAAATACCGGCCCACCAAGCCGTTCGCGGTGATGGTCGCTGACATTGCGGCGGCCAGACGCATCGCGAAGGTCAATGCTGCTGCGGAGCGGCAATTGTCGTCGCCTTCCGCGCCGATCGTGCTGCTGCCCGGACGCGACCGGTCAGTGCTGGCGGCCGTCGCACCCGGGTTGCGCGACATCGGGCTGATGCTGGCCTATTCGCCGGTGCACCACCTGCTGTTCGACCGACTCGGTCCCAGGCCTCTCGTGATGACCTCAGCCAATGTCGGTGGGTCGCCGATCGTGTACCGCGACAGCGATATCGGCTGGATCGACGGGTTGGCCGACGGTGTTCTCGCCCACGACCGCCCGATCCACGTACCGTGCGAGGACTCCGTGGTGGCGTTGGCAGGTGACGGATCGGTGGTCCCGATTCGGCGTTCGCGCGGCTATGCGCCGCTGCCCCTGACGGTGCGCGGTGTCCGGTCGCCAGCCATGGTGCTGGCGACCGGGGGAGACCTCAAAACCACCTTCTGTCTGATGTCAGCTGACGGTCGCGCACACCTGTCGTCCCACCTCGGCGACATGGCCGATCCGCGCACGCAGTCCTGCTTCGAGTCGGCCTATCAGCATCTGGCGTTCATGATCGACCGTCGGCCCGACCTGATCGCCTGTGACCTGCATCCCTCCTATGCGACCACGAAGTGGGCATTGCGACAGCGGAGTCCCACCGTACGGGTGCAGCACCACCACGCTCATGCGGTATCACTGCTCGCCGAACATGACCGCCTCGCCACGCCCATCGTGGCCGTCGCCTACGACGGCACGGGTTACGGTACGGACGGGACAATCTGGGGCGGTGAGCTTCTCGCGATTTTGGAGCCGTCGTTATTCACCAGGGTCGGGCACGTCAAGCCATTCGCGTTGCCCGGCGGTGACGAGGCCGTTCGCCACCCCGCACGGATCGCGCTGGACCTGCTGCACCGCGCGGGGATCGACTGGGATTCCCGACTGCCCGCGGTGGCCGCGGTCGGTCGGCACGGTATTCATGTTCTCCGGCAACAGCTTCCACGAGGACTGGGATGTGTGCCGACCAGCAGCATGGGACGACTATTCGACGCTGTGGCCAGCCTGCTCGGCGTCTGCCAGCAGGTGACGTATGAAGGTCAGGCCGCCGTCCAACTCGAACAGGTGGCCCGCGGCGGCCGGCCCGTGGCTTTGGAGTTCGGCGCGGAAGCGGGTGTACTCGACCCGGCTCCGGTCATCTCCGGTCTCGTCGACGGCCTCCGTGGGGGAGCCGAGGTGACCGATCTCGCCGCCGGCTTCCACGACGCGGTGATCCGGGCCACCGCCAGGGCAGTGACCGAGTGCGCGGGGCGAGCCGATATCGGCACCGTCGGCCTGACCGGTGGCGTGTTCGTCAACCGCCTGCTGCTTGACGGACTTAGGAAGGCACTGACCGGCAACGGGTTCGAGGTGCTGACGCATGCCGTCCTGCCGTGCAACGACGGTGGGTTGGCGTTGGGACAAGCCGTTATCGCGGCGACATCGAGCTCAGAGCAGAAAGGGATCAGCGCATGTGTCTAGGAATCCCCGGCAAGGTGATCGACATCTGGGAAGAGGCTGGTACCCGAATGTCGACCGTCGACTTCGGCGGCACCACCAAAACAGTGTGCCTGGCTTATCTGCCGGATATGCGGGTCGATGAATACGCAATTGTGCATGCGGGTTTCGCGATCACCCGCCTCGACGAGGCGTCCGCCAACGAGACGCTCAAGATGTTCGAGAACCTCGGAGTGCTCCAGCAGGAACTCGCCGGTACAGACGGACAGAGCAGGAAGGATCCGGCATGAAATATCTGGACGAATTCCGCGACCCAGTGGCCGCACGGACATTGGTCGAGCAGATCAATCGCCGCGCCACTCGGACCTGGACAATCATGGAAGTGTGTGGTGGACAGACTCATTCGATCATTCGCAACGGCATCGACCAGCTGCTCGGCGATGCCGTCGAGTTCATCCACGGCCCCGGCTGCCCCGTCTGCGTCACACCGTTGGAGATGATCGACCGGGCGATGGAGATCGCGGCCCGCCCCGACGTGATCTTCTGCTCGTTCGGCGACATGCTCCGGGTGCCCGGCAGCCATCAGGACCTGTTCAGCGTACGGGCGCGCGGAGGTGATGTGCGCATCGTCTATTCGCCGTTGGATGCCACCAGGATTGCCGCCGACAACCCCGACAAGAAAGTGGTGTTCTTCGGCGTCGGGTTCGAGACCACCGCACCGGCCAACGCGATGTCTGTCGTACACGCGCAGCGACTCGGCCTGACGAACTTCTACCTCCTCGTCTCCCATGTCCTGGTGCCGCCCGCCATGACGGCGATTCTGAGTTCGCCGACCAACCGCGTGCAGGGTTTCCTCGGGGCGGGCCATGTGTGCACGGTGATGGGTACCTCGGCATACGGTCCGCTGGTGCAGGAGTACGGCGTGCCGATCGTGGTATCGGGCTTCGAGCCGCTGGATCTGCTCGAAGGAGTGCGCCAACTTGTCGACCTGCTTGAGGACGGTAAGGCCGAACTCCGCAACGCGTATCCACGTGCGGTGAACGACGCGGGCAATGTGGTCGCGCAGCAGACCCTCGAAGACGTTTTCGTCGTCACCGACCGACCCTGGCGCGGTATCGGGATGATCCCGAAATCGGGCTGGACGCTCTCACCACGGTACGCGGCGTTCGACGCGGAGCTCGAGTTCGGCGTCGGACACCTGCAGGTCGAGGAGTCCGCCGAATGCCACAGCGGTGAGGTGCTCCAGGGATTGCTCAAGCCCAACGAGTGCCCGGCGTTCGGAAAGTCCTGCACGCCACGTACTCCGCTGGGCGCGACGATGGTGTCCAGTGAGGGCGCCTGCGCAGCGTATTACCAGTTCCGTCGGTTGGAGGCGCCGGCACATGCCTGAATCGCACGTGACCGTCGACCCGGCAGACTGGGTGTGCCCGCTGCCGCTGCGGGAGACCAAGCGCATCGTGCTCGGGCACGGCGGCGGCGGTGTGCTCTCCGAAGAGCTGATCGAAAACCTATTCCTGCCCGCCTTCGGTTCCATGGTTGGTGCGGGACGCGACTCGGCGCTGCTGGATGTCCCTGCCGGCCGGATCGCGATGACCACCGATTCTTATGTCGTGCAGCCGTTGTTCTTTCCCGGCGGGAACATCGGCGACCTCGCCGTCAACGGCACGATCAACGACCTGGCGTGCAGCGGGGCCCAGCCGATCGGACTCACTGCGGCTTTCATCCTCGAAGAGGGGCTGCAGCTGGAGGTGCTGGCAGCCGTGGCACAGACCATGGGCAAGGCCGCGTCGAACGCCGGCGTCGCCATCGTCACCGGAGATACCAAGGTTGTCGGGAAGGGCAGTGCCGACCAACTTTTCGTCAACACCGCCGGCGTCGGCGTCGTACCACCGGGTGTCGACATCGGACCGGAGAAGGCGCGCCCGGGTGACCGCATCATCGTGTCCGGAAACCTCGGCGAGCACGGCGTGGCGATTATGAGCGCGCGCGAAGGCATGGACTTCGGCACGGTGGTCACCACCGACAGCGCGCCGATGCACCGACTCGTCGCGGCGATGCTCGCCGCCTGCGCGGCGTCGGGTGCACCCGACGCCGTGCACGCTCTGCGCGACCCGACGCGCGGCGGGCTGATCGCCTCGGTCGTCGAGATCGCCAGAACCGCACAGGTCGGGGTGGAGCTGGACGAGGCCGAAATCCCTGTGCCGGAGACGGTCTCGTCGGCATGCTCGTTTCTGGGGCTAGATCCCCTTCAGGTCGCCAACGAGGGCAAGTTGGTGGCTTTCGTGGAACCGTCGCACAGTGATGCGGTGCTCGCGGCGATGCGGGGCCAGCCTGAAGGGGCGAACGCGGCGGTCATCGGCCGTGTCGTCGCCGAGCATCCCGGCATGGCGGTTGCCAAGACACCGTTCGGCACCACTCGGGTGATCGATCGCGAACTCGGGGAGCAACTCCCGCGCATCTGTTGACCGGCAGTCGGGGATCGCCGGCGCACTTCGGGGCAGCCCGAATCACCTGGCGGACTTCGTCTCTTTGTGGTTGGAGCGGGCCGGCTGGTCGCTGTCCGCTTGATTGGTGTGTTCCGCCTGGTGTCGAGTGGTCACCGTCGGTGCATCTGTTTCAGTTGCGGTACCCGTGGGCACCTTGCGCGGCGATTTGGCGAGCTTGGCCGGCTTGCCGGCCTTGCTGTCGTCCGGCGCGCCGGCACCGGCGTCGTCGCGTGCGGCCCCGGATACCTGATCATTAGCCGACGTGGTGGTCGGGGTGGTGACGTGCGCGGTTTTGTTCGGGGCGGGTGTCGCGATCGGGATGACGGTGGTAGCCAACGGAGTTGCAGCGCGCTCATCCACCGGTGCCGTCAGTGCGGAGGTCGGGGCCGGAGTACTCGGCACCATGTTTGCGCCGGCCGTGTGTGATTGGCCGACAAACATCTCTGACAGGAGTTGCGATGTCGATTGCCCGAACTGGGCGAGTTGACCGACAACGGACCTCACGTCGCCGGCTGACAACGGGGAGTAGTTGTGCGAATTCACCAAGGCGACCGCCAGATCATCGCGCGCGTTGAGGAAGCCCGCAGGGATACCCGTCGCGGGATCGGTGAGCGTTCGGACCACCGCGTTCGCAAGTCCTGAAAGTCCGGTCCCCGTGCGGACGGCTTCGTATAGCCGCGCCACCGCCAAAAGCGTAGGCAACCCAATATCTTTGACCAACAGCGGAATGTTGTTGACGACAGCGGCCAGGCTACCGACCGGATTGGCGAAGATGGCGCGAGCGACAGTTGGCAGGTCAGGGCTCAGCGACGGTGACGTCATACGGTCGAACAATGAGGGCACGCTCTGCTGAGTACCGAATATCCTGTTGAACTGCTCATCGCCGACGGCAGCCTTGATCTGATCAAACTCAAGATTGCTGGTGATCCATCCGAACTTGTTGTTCTGGTGCAGCGAATAGCCCCATTCGAGTAGGCGATCGTGGAGTTCGACAGCCCGTTGCGCGGGAGTCACGATCGGGGTATCGGTCGGGAGCGCCCCTTGAACTTCGGAGATATTCACGACCCGGGTCTGTATTCCGGTAGCTGGAGCCGTATTACCCGCCAGGGCCTGCCACCGTAGGAAAACATTTCCATCGGGGTTGTTGCTCGCATCGATCCAGTTCGCCACTCCGGGATCCTTGCTGCTGATGACGTAATACGTGAAGCCATCAGGATCCTCGAACGTCTGAGTGTTGTTGAGGGTGCGTGTCGCGGTCGCATAGGGCAGCGCGTACGTCCACGCATCATTGGTCTGAAAACCCGTATACCCTGCGTCGATATTCGGCACCTTGATGATGAGCGCTTCGTCTGCCGCCAGTGAATAGTGTCCAAAACTACTCAGCTGAAAAGTATTTGAGGCGCCGACGGCATTGCTGGTCAAGGTGATAGGAGTAAATGTGTTGTTCGGTAGTGTGCCCTGAATCGTTTGCAGTCCAAGCAGGAAACGACTGTGGTTCACGGACGGAAAAGTGGTCGCGATCGTATCCAGCAATCCGCGGATCTGGTCGTTCGACAAATTGGGCGGAAGGATGGATTCGTACTGATTCAGGGGATGAATGGACACGGTATCCCGTAAAAGGCCCCAATCGCCGGTCGTATTCCGAAGGAGCATCGAGTGGTCTCCGGAGGTATTGATCCAGTTTCCGGCCTGTTCGGTCGGGCTCATGACGATGGTGTAGGTGCCGTCGGCGTTGGGCGTGAACTGCGAAAGGCTATAGGCATGATCAGGGATGATGTCGCCATTCGCGAGATAGTCACCCTTGGACGTCGTGATGCTGAAATCAGCCGTCCCGGGAGCCGGGCGGACGGTAAGCACCTGGGTTTGATCTCCGAGATGTGTGTACAGGTAAGGCGTGTCGGGGTTCGCGATTGTTGACGACGGTTGAGAACCCGGCCAGTCGCGACGGTTGAAAAGTAGGCCACCCAATCAGATTGGATGGGTGATCTCCTTGGAAGACTGGGCCTTGAT